>NZ_JBALDZ010000238.1:0-62512 GCF_036917155.1 Nostoc sp.
TTCTGTGCTTCACTTTGTAACATCCTAAGATAACCAAATATAGCGATCGCTATAAGCATCGTCCAGCCAATAATTGTCGGTATTAATACTGAATTACATGAACATTCTTAGTAACTATTTTTGTCTTATTTGTAATACGTTTTGAAGTGCGGAAGATGGGTCGTTTTCATCGCTGTCTGGAACATCAAAACAGTCTGGAACATTGCAGTCTTTATTGCTTAAGGATTCTCCAAGTTACTAATTCTAACTTGGACAATTGATTGCTCCTTGAGGACAATCACCTTGTAAGGCTTGTAAAATATTTTGAGATGCTTCTATAGCTATGTCATATCGTAAATCATCCACTGCCGATCCTAAATGGGGAGTAAAAAAGGTTTGGTCTTGTTTATGTAACAAAGATGGAGGAATTTTCGATGGGCGATCTCTACGGGCCCAATCTTCTAGTTCAAAGACATCAGCTGCATAACCTGCTAAATGTCCAGAGGCTAAAGCATCACTCACCGCTTGTTCATCAACTACTGAGCCGCGACAGGGATTGATTAAAAAACTCCCTGGTTTCATACGTGCTAAAGATTTTTCATTGATCAAATGAAATGTTTCTGGTTGCAGAGGAACCATCAGCACAACAAAATCACTGGTTGCCAATAGCGTATCTAGAGAAACCTGTGACAAGCACCAAGCTGCTGCTTTTTCCTTGGGTAAAGGTATCGCATCGGTGTAAATCAAGTTCATTTCAAAACTAGAAAGCCGTTGAGCCAGAGCTTGTCCCAGACTTCCCATACCAACGATTCCCAGTGTCCGGTTTGCTAATCCCATGCCGTATAGATGGGGTCGCCAACCTGCAAACGTGCCTTGACGAATCAAGCGATCGCCTCGTAACATCTGGCGGGCTAACCCGATAATCAATCCAATGGTCAACTCAGCTGTTGGCACAGCTAATAAGCTAGGCACGATGGTGAACCAAACACCTTGACGAGTGCAAGCATCAACATCAAAGTTATCGTAACCCTTCAATGCTCCGGCAATAATCTTTAATTTTGGACAAGCTTTCAGAAACGCCTCATCGATTCGATCTGGCATAAAAACCATCAAAGCTTCAGCGTCCTGCGCCAACTTGAGAATTTCTTCACGCGGTAAAGTCTCTCTAGTTGGATTTGCAACGACTGAGCAATACTCACTTAAGTTTGTAATAATTTCCGGGTGAACCCAGTGGGTAATAACAACTTTGGGTTTCATCAGCAACCTCCTAGTACCGCAAGGCGGAATTAAAATTTAAAAATTAAAAATGAATACAGCATAAGCCTTTTGTTGATTTGGAATGGGTGGTTTATTTAGCCGTGCTGTACTAAACTAAACGTTTTCTAAGATAACTACTAAAACCATCAACCAGAATTACCATAAGCAAAATTACTAGCAACACTGCTGAAACTTCCCGATAATTGATCAGGCGAAGTGCGCCAATTAGCTCAAACCCTATACCACCAGCCCCTACTGCTCCCATAACCGTTGAGGCACGAAAATTATATTCCCATCGATAAAGGGTTAGATCCATCATTTGTGGTAATACCTGCGGCAAAATTCCGTGATAGATCACTTGCACCTTGTTGGCTCCAGCAGCTCTTGCTGCTTCTAGCGGTGCTTCGTTGACCAGTTCGATATATTCTGCAAAGAATTTGCCGACCATGCCAATGGAGTGAAATCCCACCGCCAAGGTTCCGGGTAATGCCCCAAAGCCAACGGCTGCCACAAAGATAATGCCCATAATTAGCTCTGGCACAGAGCGCAAGCTGTTGAGAATCAGCCGTGAAACTTGAAATAACAAAGGATGGGGAGTTGTATTGCGAGCTGCTAATAAGGATAGAGGCATCGAGAAAACAATAGCGATCGCTGTGCCTGCAACACTCATAGCTAGCGTATCAAATAAAGGTTTGACCCAGTTTCGGGCATCACTAAAATCTGGAGGCAGCATTTGATGCAGCAAGTTTAAGATACTAGGAATCCCATCCGAAAGGCGTTTCTCGTCCCAAAGTCCAACCAGAAAGCAACATATAGCTATAGTCAAAAGTGCGATCGCCCAGGTTACTATCGTTCTATACCATTGCCGCCGTTGTTGTTTCAGTAGCCGATCAAAAGCTGGTTTAGGATTAGGAAGTGTCACGTCGCTTCGCTCCAAATTCAAAATATCAGGAGGTCAGGAGTCAGAATTCAGAATTCAGAATACTCTACTCATAAAGGGATAGAGTTTTAATCAAGAAAACTATTTATAGCAAAGTACTAAGTAAAAACAGAATTCAGACTGAATTCTGATTCCTGAGTTCTGAATTCTTCTTATAAATTACTTTTGCAACTTGGCGATATCAAGATTAAGTATTTTTGCTAAGTCTCTGATGCTATCATAATCTTTATCTTTCGCCACTCCAAAACCATCAGCTTTGAAGGGTTTAAGAACCTCTTTATCTTTCAATGCAAAAAAGGTTGCACGAATTTTTTCTTTTAGTAGCGGTGCTAAATCAGAACGCATTGTCCAGGGATATTCAGGATACTCTTTAGACTCTGCAATCACCTTAACTTTACTAGAATCAATTACTTTGCGTTCAATTAAGGATTCAAAAATGGGTTTACTCAAGCCACCAACTTGAGCATTACCATTTTGAACTGCCAATGCTACAGCATCATGTGAACCTGTGAACGCCTCTTGATAGTCTTTTCCGCCGGGTTGCAATCCGCTATTTGCCAGCATTGATTTAGGAATCAAATGACTGGAAGTAGACGCTTGGTCTCCAAAGGCTACCGTTTTACCCTTGACTTCTGCCAGTGACTTTACACCGCTAGCTGTGTTAGCAACGATTACAGACTGATAAGTAGTTTTACCGTTTTTCTTTAAAGCTGCAAATGGCTCAATATCACTTTTTGTTTTCGCCAAAACGTAAGACAGTGGCCCAAAATAAGCTAAATCAACACGCTTGTTACTTGCTGCCTCAATCATCGAGGAGTAATCAGTTGTAACGACAAGTTCAATATGTTTTTGTAGCTTTGTCTCAAGATACTTTTTAAATCCTTCATTATTTTTGATTACAGTGGAAGGGGATTCATCAGGTAATAAAGCCACTTTCAAGGTTTGAGGGTCAGCCGACTCTGATGCGACTGCTGGACTATTGCCAGAACCTGATTGCTCATTTGCAGATTGGTTGCTAGGACTTTGACAACCGATTAAGGTAGCCATGATTAATGTCATTGAGATAAGTGATCGCTTGTTTAGTAAAACAGTCATTGAGGTTATCCTAAATTAATATAAAAACAGTACAGTAAATTTAGCCATTAGGAATTAATAGTTTCCTGAAAGCCTTCATCATAAGGACTATTTTTGTCACTATAAAGTTGCTTTAATTCGTAGGCACTGATATCTGCTGGCTTACCATCTAAGACAACCGTTCCCTGAGATAATCCAATAATTCTATCCGCGTAAATTCTTGCGAGATCGATCTGGTGCAGACTGAGGATTGCGGAAATTCCATCTTCTTGACAAGTCTGGCGCAGAAATGAGAGGATTTTGTGAGCGCTAGTGGGATCGAGACTAGCAACAGGCTCATCGGCCAAAATCAATTGTGGTTTTTGTGCTAAGGCGCGTGCGATACCAACCCGTTGCTGTTGACCTCCGCTAAGAGCATCCACTCGTGTTAAAGCTTTATGCAAAAGTCCAACCCGATCTAAACATTCTAAAGCAATATACTGATCTGCTTTGGGCAAAGGAAAGAAACTTCGGAGTGTTGAATGGTAAGCTAAACGACCCACTAATACGTTTCCAAGAGCCGTTTGCCGACTAATAAGTTGATGCTGCTGAAAAATCATTCCTGTGCGCTTACGATGTTCATACAACACCTTACGGTTATGTAGATTTCCCAATCCTTCAACTATCACAGTACCAGTTGTGGGGCGATTAAGATAGTTAAGACAACGCAGTAAAGTTGATTTACCAGAACCAGATGCTCCCAAAATAACAGTAAATTGCCCTTTTATAAAGCTCAGAGAAATAGGTTTAATCCCTATTACTCCGCCTTTATAAGTCATACTTAGATCATCAAGTTGAATCATATTTACTAATCATTTTAGGGACAAAATGCCAATTTTTATGGTAATTTTTTTGTAAAAATTTTGTTTAAGTTTTGAGTTTTGCTGTAGCTATCATTAATCCCCACACAACACCAAAGCGAATTTTGGTTGCACGACAGACCACAAAATTTTCATCTTGAAGAAAGCGGTGAAATTCATTTTGGGTATAACACTGCTTATGAGCCGGATCAAAAATCTTAAGTACTAAATCAAATATTTTACAAATTAAATAATCTTTACACCAATCTAAAATAACTACTTTACCATCAGGCTTCAAAACACGTCTCATCTCTTTTAATACAGCAAGTGGCTCATCAAAGTAATGAAACGAATTAGCAGACACAATCACATCAAAACTATTGCTGTCAAATGGCAACCTTGATGCACTTGCCATCTGAAATGAGACTTGAGGATAAGAACTACATTTGAGTTTAGCGATTGCCAGCATTTCCTCTGAAATATCTATACCGACAATTTGTTGCGATGAATACTCAGCTAGTAGTAAACGTTCAAACTCACCAGTACCACACGCAATATCAAGTACAGTATCTGTTGGTGATATTTCTACCCAAGTTTTAAGGAAAGACAGTGTGTTAACTATATAATTTCTCCAGCGTAGATCGTAAACGGCAGCTAATTGGTTGTACTGTTTGCGAACTGTGGTTTCAGTCATGCTGGTTTTTGTAATCAGGGTTTCAAATTGGCTGATCTTTTTAAGAATTGTATTGTAATATACATTGTATTGACTTAACAGAAGTAATTCCTATTAGGTAGGCAATCTCAATTTAATTGAAGCAAAATTCAGCAATCTTGACTTTACGCTTGCTTTGAGATGGTAACAATAATTAATGCCTTTAGAGGAAAGGAATTAAGATGATTTTCCGGCAGAATCGCATAACGCTTCTCCATTTGCCAGTAGTGTGAAAAACACTGAGCGATCGCTAATTTAATTTGGGTACTGAATGCTGTGGAATGTTTAGCCAGCACTGAGTAAAAATACTAGTCTATAATTCCTAATCCCTCTTTCATGTGTTCTGGTATATACAGTTCATAATGGCTATTTACTTATCAAGTTGAGAGAATGTACATCATTTTGGGATTAATAAATGTGAAACCTCTCTGAAGAGAACAGGCTCCAAAAGGATAAAAACCATGCACCAGCAACTTTTTTGTAAAGTTGTAACCAATATTCTTGGTAGAAAGACTGCTTTTTTTACCTCAGTATTAGCGATCGCCATATTTGGCATGGCCTGTACTCCAACTCGTGAAAGTTCATCTGCAACTCAGCCAAACACTGTTCAGTCGCCTGCTAGCACGACCACTGGAGAAGAACAAGCAACCATTACAATGGCGGTGATTCCCTGGCAGGTTTCAGCCGAACAAGAAAAGAGACTCCAACCTTTGTCTGACTATTTGTCTAAAGCACTAAAACGACCCTTTAAATTTGAAATTACCAAAGATTACGAAACAGCAATTGATTTATTGGTTAAAAAAAAGGTAGACATTGCCTACCTTGCACCCACCAGTTACATCGAAGCTCATCGCCGCGATCCGAAGGTTGAGCCATTGGTTGCTCAGATTAATAAAGAAACAAAGCGACCTTGGTACACAGCTGTAATTATTGCCAACAAGGAAAGTGGGATCAAAACCCTTAAGGATTTGAAGGGTAAGCGATTTGCTTTTGTCACCAAGTTATCGACATCTGGATATGTCGTACCAACAGTTCATTTTCAGGAGATAGGTATTAATCCTGAACGAGACTTTAGCTCGGTAATCTTCGCTGGCAGCCATGATAAAGCAAAACAAGCTTTAGTCAAGGGGGAAGTAGATGCGATCGCAGACGATCGTCGCTCTTATACCGATCAAGTCAATGAAAAGAAGATTGACCCCAAAAAATACACAATTATCTGGGAATCTGTTCCGCTTCCTAGCGTACCTCTTGTTGCATCTAGTAAAGTCTCCGTCGAGTTGAAAGATAACTTGAAAAAGGCATTGATTGACGCTCCAGCAGGTCTTGTAGACCCTACAGGCGGTATTGGAGTTGGCTACACTTTGGTGCAAGACGGAGATTACGACATCGTTAGAGAGTTGCAAAAACGAGTTTCCAGCAAATGAGGCTAACCAAGATATGCGGATAACGACCAAATGTATTGGATCGTCTGTGATCGTTCTGGGACTGGTTGCCTCTACCCAAATTGGAGGCGACCTCTTCATCAGGCAAGCAGAACAAAAATCACAGGATACCCAGGCAAAAACTACTCAGGCTTTGACGACTATTCTGCAAATAAACGTCTCTTTGAATAACGAAGTAGCCGCGCTGAAAGACATGATCTTGCTCAGACGCGATGCTTCCAATCTGGTGAAATACCAGGAAGCTCTATCTGGATTCACTAAAAATCTGGCTGAGTTAAAAAATTTAAAGCCAGAGCTAAATTCAGAGTTAGTCAAGATTAGCGATCGCCATAGCTTGCTTGCTAATCTAATAATCGAATTAACCAATCAATCTAACACAGATAAGCCCTTAGAATTAGCTGAATCCCAACAGGATTTTCGAGTAATCAACGCTTTTTCTCGCGATATTGAACTCTACTTAAAATTATTAACTCAAAAGCTTCAGCAACAAGATAGCTTCGCAAAGCAAGAATTTAATAACTTTAAACAGACTACTCAACTTGCCAGACAAATTCTGCTGTTGTCCATTCTGCTAGTTTTTGTCGGTCAGTTATTGCTAATCCTCTTACCAGTAATCCGCTCGATTCAAAAGCTACAACAGGGAGCAGCAAAAATTGGAGATGGAAATTTAGAATACCGCCTGAATATTCAAACCGAAGACGAAATTCAAGAACTCGCAGAAGCTTTTAACCGAATGGCAGGAACTCTAGCTGAGTCCTATCGCTCCCTAGAGTTAAAAAAAGAACTTGCCGATACAGCAAATCGTGCTAAAAGTGAATTCTTAGCTAACATGAGCCATGAGTTAAGAACTCCTCTTAACGGTATTCTAGGTTATGCTCAAATTCTCCAACGAGATAAAACTTTAGCTGATAAACAGCAAGATGGCTTAAGAATTATTCACCAATGTGGTTCACACCTATTAACATTAATTAACGACATTCTAGATTTATCCAAAATAGAAGCCCAGAGAATGGAACTTTACAAAAGTGACTTTCATTTTCCAGCGTTTCTCCAGAGTGTAGTAGAAATTTGTCGGATTCGTGCTGACCAAAAAGGCATTTCATTCATTTACCAACCAACTTCAGAACTACCTATTGGCATTTGGGCAGATGAAAAACGATTGCGACAAGTCTTAATTAATCTACTAGGTAATGCCATTAAATTTACCGAAAAAGGAGGAGTGAAATTTACTATTAGCTTTGTAGACCAATTCTTAATAGATGAAAGTAACCAAAAACCAATTCATAGAATTCGATTTCAAATCATCGATACGGGAATCGGTATGAGTCAAGAACAGGCTGAGAAAATATTCTTGCCATTTGAGCAAGTCGGAGAAGTTAAAAAGCAATCAGAAGGTACTGGGTTAGGTTTAGCTATTAGTCAGCGAATTGTGCAATTAATGGATAGTACAATCCAAGTAAAAAGTGAAATAGGTCAGGGCAGCACTTTTTGGATTGACTTGAATTTACAAGAATCAGTGGATTGGATGCAATCAGGTAGAGTGCTGCCTGCTGGCAAAATTATCGGAATTGCTACTGGAAAGAGGAAAATCCTAATTGTGGATGATAAGTGGGAAAACCGTTCTGTTGTTATCAATCTATTAGAGGAGATTGGATTTGAAATTATAGAGGCAAGTGACGGTCAGGAAGGTTTAGATAAAGCTATGCAATTTTTGCCGGACTTAATCATAACAGACTTAACAATGCCTGTCATGGATGGTTTTGAATTAACACGTCGCCTCCGCCAGCAAGATGAGTTTCAGGAGTTGACCATCATAGTTTCATCTGCTAGCGTGTTTGAATCTGACCAACACAAAAGTTTAGGAGTTGGTGCAGATGATTTTCTACCTAAACCTGTACATGCTGATGATTTAATTCAGAAGTTAGAAAAATATTTACAAATTGAATGGGTTTATGAAACTGTACCAGAAAAATCTGGAAATGGGACACTAAGCACTATCCATAACCAAAATAGTTCTGTTGTAACTCCTGAAAGCGTAATTGTTGGCATTACTGGCAATAAGCGGAAAATTTTGCTCGTAGATGATAATGGGGAAAACCGTTCTATTATTGTCAATTTATTAAGTGATATCGGTTTTGAAATAACGGAGGCAACTAATGGTCAAGACGGCTTAGATAAAGCAGTTGAGTTGAAACCTGATTTAATTATCACTGACTTGTCGATGCCAGTCATGAATGGCTTAGAAATGATTCGTCAGTTGCGTGTGTTGCCATTTGAGAATTTACCAATAATTGTTTCATCTGCGAGTGTATTTGAATCTGACCAGCATGAGAGTTTAGAAGTAGGTGGTAACGATTTTCTGCCTAAACCTGTACAAGCAGATGAATTGTTTCAGAAGTTACAAAAACATTTACAAGTTGAATGGATTTATGATGTTCCCCAGAGTCAAGAAGGAATCAAGGAAAACCAAAATCTAAAAGTTACTTCTGCTGATTTGGTATCAGACACTTGCTTAATTTCTCCACCACCTGAAGAAATCGAGAAACTATTTGAATTGGCGATGAGAGGTAATATCAAAGGCATTCGAGAGCAAGCCCAAAAATTGAAAGTTTTGGATGAGAAGTTTATACTATTTGCCGAACAATTAGAGCAACTTGCTAAAAGCTTTCAAATTGAAAAAATTAGGGAATTTATCCAACCATATCGAGGAGAACAACAATGAATATACCTGTTATGGAGACAGGGGTAATTTTGATTGTGGATGATAATCCCAATAATTTGGAAGTACTATCTGAAACATTAATGGATACAGGTTGGGAGATATTGATTGCTGTGAATGGTGAAGGAGCGATCGCTCAAGCTGAATACGCTTGTCCTGATATCATACTTTTAGATGTAATGATGCCTGGAATTGACGGATTTACAGCCTGCCAGCGTTTAAAGTTAAATCCTGCAACCTGTGATATTCCCATAATTTTCATGACAGCTCTTTCTGAAACTGTCGATAAAGTAAAGGGTTTGAGTTTGGGAGCAGTAGATTACATTACTAAACCGTTTGAGCATGAAGAAGTACTGGCTCGTATCAAGACACATCTACAAATCCGTAATCTAACTAAGCAACTCCAAATTCATAATCAGCAACTTCAACAAGAAATAGCCGACCGTCTTGCAGTCGAAACCAAGTTAAAAAAGCTGACTCAGGAGTTAGAGCAAAGGGTAGAAGAACGTACTTTTGAACTATCTCAAGCACTTGATAATTTTCAGCAAGCTCAGGTTCGTCTGGTACAACAAGAAAAGATGTCTACCCTTGGTGAGTTGGTTGCTGGAATTGCTCATGAAATTAACAATCCAGTCAACTTCATTTTAGGAAATCTTAATCACGCCTCAGAATACACCCAAAATTTTATTGATTTGTTTAAACTTTATCAACAATATTATCCAAATCCTGAAGGAGAAATTCAGCAAAAAATAGATGAAATTGATATTGTTTTTTTAATGCAAGATTCTCCGCAAATTATGTCGTCTATGTACAAAGGAACAAAGCGCCTAGCACAGATGATTCATTCTCTTAGGCATTTTTCACGTCGAGATGATTCAGTAGTACAACCTATAGATATTCATGAAGGTATTGATAGCACGCTATTGATTTTACAATATCGCTTAAAAGCAAACTCAGAACGTTCCGAAATTCAGATTATTAAAGATTATGGAACTTTGCCACCTGTAGAATGTTTTCCAGGCCCACTGAATCAAGTTTTCATGAATCTCTTTGCTAATGCAATAGATGCTATAGAGGAGTCATTTGTGACTAGGAGCAATTCTATTGCAAATTTTCCCAAAATTGCAGCAAGTAACATTCATTTGTTATCGGTAGAAAATAAAGGACAAATCACGATTCGTACTGCTCTACATCAACAAAGCTCAGTTGTAGTAATTAAAATTGCCGATAATGGCATCGGTATGACAGAAGAAGTCAAACAACGGTTATCTGAACCAATGTTTACTACCAAACCTGTAGGGAAGGGCACAGGGTTGGGTTTATCTATAAGTCGGCAAATTATTGAGGAGAAACATGGTGGGACTCTCTCTTTTGTCTCTGAGCCGAGGCAAGGCACAGAATTTTGTATTGAAATTCCTTTACTAAGTCAAAAAGCATAAATAACTACGCAGTTACAAAACAGTATAATCTACGTCGAAATACGGCGCGATCGCGAATCTCTACTTGGAGGGTTTCTATGATCGCTAAAAGGTCAGTTCCTCTCAAGTAAAAAGAACTAACTCTTATCCAGCATCCAGGGATTATTAACTATAGCGCCCTAACTATCTAATTGGTATTTAAGAGGTTGAGAATCAAGCACA
The DNA here is from genome assembly GCF_036917155.1 of Nostoc sp. Lineage (GTDB taxonomy): Bacteria > Cyanobacteriota > Cyanobacteriia > Cyanobacteriales > Nostocaceae > Nostoc. The sequence continues at coordinate 10,603 of NZ_JBALDZ010000238.1, forward strand.
GAAAGAAGTTTGGTATGTTGATTGACCAGAACTTGTATTGCGCTAATTGGGTCATGGTGAAGGCGATGTTTGCGTTGGCGAGGAGCTTCTGCCATTGCTAATCTAAGACGTTGAGTTTTGTACTCAGCTATGGGAACTTCCTGAATTTGCTCAAGTAAGTGTTTTTCGCTTTCGGCTACGAATAAAACTTGATATTGACCAAAATAGCGCAATGCGGTAGTTGACTTGCGGCCACTGATTCGCCGTTGATGACAACGCAAATGGCTGAACATCGCTTCCATTTTCAAGTTATCTGGCGGCAAGCCTGGGATATCATAGCAGTGCAATAAGTTAGCCCCGTATTTATCCCATAAAGACCCTCTGGCTGTAAGGCATCTATTGCCCAAATCAAGCCACCATGTTCAACTGCTGTAGCAGCTAATTTCTCCTGGGTATGTGCCATCGTTCCACCCAATAGTGCCAGAAATTGACGATATAACTTACCGACATTACTCTCATTAATTTCAACACCACGCTCGTTTAATGAACGTTGAATTTCTACCAACTGTTGATGCTCATGTTCATGTTGCCAACCGATAAATGCCAGTACATCTAATCCGTAAGTGCTTTGAGGCAAACTATATTTTAGTACCCCATAGGCTAAGTAGTGTTGACCAAAATATTCACATTCAGCGTTGGCACATTCTTTCCCCTTGCCTGCCACAAACACTGCCCCGCTTAGAGTTTGAATGGTTTTACGCATGTGCCAAGATGGAAGGCTAACTAATGTAGTGTCGCAATGTATACACGAATTTAGCTCACATTTTACAATTATTCGTTTGGCATCCGGGAAATGTCTTTGTGGGCGGTGGCTAGGTAACTTTACTATCACGGAGGAATGCCTGCTGGTAGGTGTTTTTCAGTTTACCTGCAAACAACACCAATTAGATAGCTAGGGAAATCAGACCATAATTCCATAAATATATTCCGCCCCTTCCATTGAGTTCGGTCAAGTTTCCTTCACTCAAACTTTCCAAGAGAGAAACGCAAAAAAGAATGTCTTTATTTGTAATTAAATTTGTTATAAACTGCCATAATTTGGCGACTTAAACGTTCGTGATTGAAATTTTCTGTCACTGTACCCCTAGCCTTTTCTGATATGACTTTGCGTTTTTCAGGGTTGTCATGCAAATCTAGGATAGCTGCTGCTAGAGCAATAGGTTCTCCTGGTGGTACAGCAATAGCATCATAGTTATGAGTAAATAGCTCGGCTGCGCCACCTGCTTTAGATACTATCACTGGTCTGCCACAAGCCATAGCTTCTACTATTGCTAGTCCAAATGGTTCTGGTTGGGTGCTGGCATGAACTACAATGTCTAACCAACGGTAAATCTCTGCTATTTCCTGCTGAAAACTAAGAAAAGAAACTTTGCTCGCAATCCCAAGATATGAGGCTTTGTTTTTTAACTCTTGCTGTGAAAATTGGGAACCGCGAGTTTTATAAATGGGTTCACCCACAATCCAGAAATGAAGGTTTAAGTTGGGATGCGCTTTCACTATGTGAGATGCTGCCTCTAGAAAAATGTCATGACCTTTCCAACGAGCAAAAGTAGCTACTAGTCCCACTCGCAGAGGAAGATGGGAAGATTGAGGAGCAGGAGAAAAGTAATCTATATCTATGGCATTGTAAATTACTTCTATCGGCAAACCAGGTAGTGTAGTTCTAGCATCTTGTGCTACAGCTTGGGAAACAGCAATTCCAAACGTGGCGCGATTATTCATCAATTTTAAAGCTTGTGCTATTAATGGTCGTGAGCCGTAGAAATCATGAATGTGCCAAACAATAGGTATACCTTTAACTCCAACTAATGCAGTTAGTAAATGGGTCTTAATACCGTTGGAGTGAATTAAGTCTGGGTTGAGTTCATACAGCAATTGATTAAATTCCCTTAGATATTTCCCTATGCTGGGCAAAATTTTGACTATTTGTGCTAATAAGATAAATATTGCGATCGCTTTACTATTACCTTTAAAGGCACTGTCACCCAGTTGATTAAATTCTTCTGGTATTTCCAGTAATGTTACCTGTACGCCTAATTTTTTAGCTTGCTCTCTTAATGGCCCATCCGTGCCTATTATTAAGTGTAGTTGCATATTTGGCTGTGCAATCAAGAGTGCAGCTAAGATAGTCAGCAAAACTCTCTCTGCACCGCCAATTACCCCTACCGGGTTAACAAATACTATTTTCATATAGTTTTAATCACTGGCTAATTTTGTATAAGATTCAGCAATAATTTGGGCATGAGCAGACCAAGAATATTTCTTCGCCTGACTCAGGCGAAGATTAATCACAGGGGCGCTAGTTGGGTTTAGCAATAGCTGTTCTAACTTCTTTACCCAAGCTGACACATCCGCAGTTGGGCAGTATACCGCCGCTTCTCCACCCACCTCACGGAGTACAGGAATATCGCTGATAATCGCGATGGCCCCGCAGGCTAAGGCTTCAATAACAGGTAATCCAAAGCCTTCTGCTTCACTTGTTAATAACACTGCTGATGCTCGTCGATAAAGGGCTGCTATAATTGGACGCTGTAAACCCTGTAGATGAATTATTGAATTGCCGATATTCAACTGAGCAATTTGTTGCTGTTGGCTTTGTGTCCACTCACCACCGACTTTGACAAGTTGCAATTTTGGATAAATAGCTTGTATCTGTGCGAACACTTCTAAAAGAATGTCAATACGCTTGCGGGGAATGCAACTACCGACATGTAGTAAAAAAGGGACTTCACCTATTTTTCCTAATATTTGTTGGTCATTATTAGTTTCGTTCTCAAGAACAATACCAAATTCTGGGGCAATACCATAGGGCGCGTACACTAGACGCGATGGTTTTACCAGTTGATAATGCTCAATTTGTTTTTTGACTTCTGTTGTGGAATAAAATACAACAGCGCATGATTGTAAACCGCGCAGAATTCTGAGAGACATTGCTTTATACCACCTAGACCGAGGTTCTTGCTCTGGCTCTACCAAAGAACGAAAGGCATCAATATCGTGACAGTATACACCTGTGCGGTCTGGAGGCAAGACATGAACTAAATGAGCATAGCTATGGTCAGCAATGTGAAATAAATCAAAATCTGTTAACCGTTGGTTGAGATAATGGGGATAGTCCCAAAATCGGTTAATCAGGCGATCGGTATTGTAGGCAAAATGCTTTTTACCGAGTCGAGGAATTTGTTTACAACGCCAGTTAAATGTTGGACAAACTTCTATAGCTTGAATAGATGCAAGATGTTCAGCTTGCAGTTCTTGGAGTAGCATCTGAGCACAGAGATCCATGCTCTGCCATTTTTCTTCAAGGTAATCGCAAATAACTGCGAGTTGTATTTGAGCCATCTTATCTATTTTGTATTGTAATTGTTAAGCTAGATAAAAAACTATATTTTTTAAACATATTTTTTAAATGTCTAACTTATATTATTAATGTGTAGGTAGACATATTTAAACTATTGAAGTGTATTTAATTTTACTAGTAGGTCAGGCAATTTCTCCTTGGGAACCATTAGTACGTCTGAAATCCCCGCTTTTACTTCCTTAATTTCAATAAAATGTTTACGCCCTACTTGTTGGTACAACTTATATTCCCAAGGAATTACTAACTCTGCTATCTCTACAAAAGAATATCCAAAATGCTGTACCCAATATGGATTAAACTCACCATAAATTATTGGGCGAGTTTTCTTAATAAAATTCAATCCTCCTAATAGAAAATCCATTTCAGCACCTTCAATATCTACTTTGATAATGTCGCATTTTGAAATATTATTTTTTTCAACAAAGTTATCTAACTTAGTGATAGGTGATGAACAAGTAGGCTTCTCTTTATTAACTAGATCTTTTTTTAATAAAAAAGCATTGCCAGTTGATGAATTATTCTGTTCATCTACCATACAAAGTTGTATTTCTCCCTCTTGGTTTCCAAGGGCAGTATTGACTGGATAAATGATATTCGTTAATTGGTTGATTTCAACTAAGTTAGCTAGACGGTTAAAATTAGATGCAACTGGTTCAAAAGCCCATATTTGAGATTTAATGGCTTTTTTTTTGAGTTTTTCTCCTAAAGATATGGAGTAAAGTCCAATATTTGCACCAACATCAAAAATTACTACTCCTGGATGGAAAAGTCTAGATAGTATCTGAATAATGCCACCATCATATTCCCCTGAAAAAAAGACTTTTTGCTCTAAAAGACTACGCAAGTCAAGACACATTATACTACCTTGCTGCATTTTAATTTTTACAAAACACTCTTCATCAGATTGATAATTTGTCATTAAAGGTATAAGTACTTTACTTAACCTATACTTGCCTTTAAAGTAAGGTAAAGAGCGTAAAATATAAGCAATGGAATTACGTAAAGCTAGTTTCATAAATCCTTGTTTTTATTTATTCAAAAGTTCGGTAAAAAATTCTAAATGCTGTTTGGCAACAGATGTCCAAGCGTACAATGTGTGTACTCGCTCTAAACCTTTAGTAGCCAGTTCTTGACGACCTGATGGGCTGTTAAGTAATTCAGAAATAGCTGCAACCCAACCCAACTCATCCTTTTCACCAACTACTAAACCAGCATCTTGAATAACATAAGGAATTTCGCCGCTATCACTGCCAATTACAGGAACACCACAGGCAAATGCCTCAATGAGCATTCGCCCAAATTGTTCTCGCCAGTTAGAGATGGTTTGACTAGGAGCGACAAGTATATCCATAGCATTGAGGTATTGGGGAACTTCACTATGTTTTACATCTGTGCAAATTCGCACCTGTTCAGGATAATGCTTTGCCCACGTTCGTAGTGATGATTCCATTGCTCCATTACCGACAAACAAAGCTCGCCAAGGAGTTTGTAAACTATCTATAACTTGCATGAGTAAATCTAATCCTTTTTCAGGAACAAAGCGCCCCAGAAAACCGATAACAGGTGTCCCTTTCTCTTCCCAAGCAAGAAATCGACGAATCTGGTGCTTGGAATCAACTGATGGGTAGAAATGGTTAACATCTACACCGAGGGGAATAAGTCGCATAGGGAGTGAATATCCTTTTCGAGGTTTTAAAGTTTCTACGACGGTCTGCCCACCAGTAATCCATCCTGTTGCTCGATTCATGGCATACTGCTCAATCCAATTAAATGGAGGTGGATATCGCTTAGATTTATTTTGAAAGCTAGAAAAAACCAGTGGAATTTTTCTCTCTGTCCACCAAGCAATCTGTCCACCAGAAAAAATATAAGGCTCTTCCCAACAATGCACCAAATCCCAGCTTTGCTCCATAATCACCTTAAGTCGGCAACCATAAGTCAAAATGTGAGCAGGCTTGCTGAAATAAACTGGTACTGCTTCTAGGTGACAGATTTCGTTAGGATCAGCCTCCAAATGTATTGATCGTAAATCTCCATGTATAAACGAAGGAGCAACCGCAGTGACTTCCCATTCTCCTTTTCCCAAAAAGGCTATTTCATTGACAAGTCGGCGGTTCAGTTTTACCACATAGGAGTGACTAATAGAAAGAAGTTTTCGTGGATGAGGCATACATCAAATTTACGTTTGTATATTGGCTTTTCATCATCACTCACTGCGGCAATTTCAATAATAGGGTTGAAGTCTAACTGACAAATTTCATCTGCATTATTTTGTATGGTTATCCAAAGTATTCTGGAGATAGCACTTTTGTCAACATTTTGCTGAACCGTAAGAAAATTGATCGGAAATTAAGGGGGTTAAGACCCGCAACATGAACATTTAGCTCAGAGTTCTGGTGACTCGACTACATTCAGTTTTTGTCAGGTGTTTTTGAAAGTTCTGAGTGGTTGGAGCCGCCGCTCAACGCCAGTTATCCCAAGTTGGGAAACCTGCCTAAGTAACTGGCTGGAATTTCTGCTAAATCACCCTTTGAAACTGTCTTAAATTTTGAATTTGGCGGAAAGTGAGCGGTTGTACTGTCACCCTCAAATTTCCCGGCTAAATTTTGAATTGTTAAGATATTTTTAATTATACTAACACCAGTATTGCAAATCACAGTATAAAATATTGACCACTGTCAATAAATATTTTCTAATGCAACCTATTGCTCCCATCATTGCAATTGTTCCCCGTCTAATGCCTGCTATTGATGGAGTAGGAGACTATGGGTTAAATATAGCAAAGCAACTGCGTCAAGATTTTGGCTGGATGACCAGCTTTGTAATTGGAGATCCTAATTGGTCTGGTGAAGCTTTTGTGGAGGGGTTTGCAGTTCATCAAGTGGCGGAATGCTCTAGTACAGCTCTTTTAAAATTATTAACCAATGAACAGCACCCAATAACTACTGTTCTTTTGCATTATGTAGGCTATGGTTATGCAAAACGAGGCTGTCCAGTTTGGTTAGTGGAAGGCTTGGAACGTTGGCGAAAAGCTACTAATTCTCGACATTTGGTAACGATGTTTCATGAAATGTATGCTTTTGGTTCAATTTGGACAAGTCAGTTTTGGACATCACCACTGCAAAGAAATTTAGCTGCGCGTCTGGTTCGCTTGAGCGATCACTGTCTTACCAACAATCAAATATATGCTGAAATTATCAGTAAATTAGGTCAAGGAAAACACTCTACAATTCCGACTTTGCCAGTTTTTTCTAATATAGGTGAACCAGAGCATCTCACCTCTTTATTAGAACGTCCTAAACGTTTAGTAGTACTCGGCAGCTGCGGACCGCGTTCTCGTGTATATCAAAACTCGCGATTGGCATTGCAACGGACTTGTTTGGAGTTAGAAATTGAGGAAATTTTAGATATTGGTTCTGCTTTAGATTTTAAAATTGAACCAGTAAATGATATTCCTATCGTCTGTTTGGGAATTAAATCTGCTCCTGATATCAGCAGTTTACTATCAAATTCAGTAACAGGTTTTTTGAATTACCCTACTGGATTACTGACCAAATCAGGAATTTTTGCTGCTTACTGCGCTCACAGATTATTACCTATATGTACATGGGATCAAGTACAAGACGTAGATAGTCTGCAAGCAGGGAAACACTACTGGCTGGGGAACAAGTATCAGCACAGGATGAATTTATCAGCAGGGCAGGTAGTAGCAGACAACGCTTATGCTTGGTATCAAAAGCACCAATTATCAGTTCAAGCTCATACTTTTGTTACTTTGATATCGTCCCGGCAGTAGGCACTATCCCCACGTACTACAATCTCGACGTTCTTCCATTGTTGCGAGAGCGATTTTTTTCGGGGGAGATGGGCAAGAATTAACCAAGGGGTTTAAACATTAATCATGCCAAAGACCTTGAAACTTGGTAGATGCAAGTTCGGTGTAACGAACAGTATGCTGAATATTTTTATGCCCCAAATAACTCTGAATTGTTCGGGTATCAATACCTCGATTCGCTAGATAATAACCTGTTCCATGCCGCAGCATATGAGCATGAATAGGGAAAGGCAAACCAGCTAATTCACCAGCCCGCTCAACAATGCCAGCGATCGTATCATGTGCCAACGGGCCAAGTCGAGACGACTGGAAAATATAGGGACTAGCAGGATAATCTCGTTGCAACTGACGGAGAGAGCGAATCTCCAAACCTGAAAGTGGATAAACTCCCCCAAACCGCTTAGATGTACCATCTGCTTTTATACTCTTACCTTTTACCTCTTTGTCTTGCACCTGAATATACTTCTAGAGTCTAATAACTTAGATACTGTCATCTTTTCTTTATTTTTCAGCAAGCCCTAACTAGATAAAATTTTTCTGGCTGGCTTTTTTCAAAAATATCAATAATGTGAGTCACATCTGCGGAATGTGGGTTCAAAGATCTCATCGGCGAGCAGTTGAGTGGCTGCTTGGCTGGGCAACGGTTTAGAGAATAAGTAACCCTGTCCCAACTTACAGTTCAATTCTTTTAATTTTTCCAGTTGAACTGAGGTTTCTATTCCTTCTGCCACGATGTTAATATCCAGGCTGTCAGCCAGAGCAATAATAGCTTTAATCACGGCATTTTGCCCATCTGCATCAATCTGGCTAATAAAAGAGCGATCGACTTTCAGCGTATCAATTGGAAACTGATGCAAACGGCTCAAGCAGGAGTAACCTGTGCCGAAGTCATCAATACATAACTTAATTTGCAACGATTTCAGCGATTGGAGGATGTTATTTTTATCCTCTGTCATTTCTAAGAGATAACTTTCAGTTACTTCTAGTTTTAAGTACTCACCAGACAAATCATAGTGATGCAATATTTCTGCCAGCTGCTGACTAAAGTCAATTTGATTCAATTGCAGCGCGCTGATATTAACGTTCACGATCAAGTCAGAGTATTGAGGAAACTGCTGTTGCCAGCTTCGCAGTTGATTACAGGCTTCTTGGAGAATCCACCAGCCTAACTCGTCAATTAGCCCCTTTGCTTCCGCGATCAAAATAAACTGAATCGGTGGAATCATTCCTCGTTCGGGATGATTCCAGCGAATCAATGCTTCAAAACCGATTAACTGATTTGTAAACAAATGAACAATGGGTTGATAATGTAAGCAAAATTCTTGCTGTTTATTAGAATATGTGATTTCGAGAATCGCTCGTCTCAAGTCTGTTTCTAACTGGAACTGCTCAGAAAGATTAACTCGCATTGCGGGATCGAACACAGTATATCCATTCTTACTTGCTGTTCTGGCATGATGCATTGTTAGGGAAGCATCGGCGAGCAGATCGATGGCGTTGCTATAGCAAAACTGGCTATGTGTAATTCCGATACTTATGCTGCTGAATACTTCACAGCCGCCTAAATCGAATGCCTGTTTCAGACTCCGTTGATGAAGTTGCTCGGCTAGCTGGGTTGCTGTCGATAGATCCGAGATGTTTTCCAGAATAATAATAAATTCGTCACCGCCAAAATAGGCGAGGAACTGCTCAGGCGCAAGGATTTGCCGCAGTTGAGTGGCTACAGTTTGCAGCAAGCGATCGCTCATCAGTTGCCCAAATGCATCGTTGATTTCCTTAAAGCTATCTAAGCCCACAAATAGCACGGCATACTGAGAGGTTGTATTTGTGGGTGTCTGTTGAATTAACCGATTGAGTTGCTGGATTAAGTACGGTTTGTTGGGTAAGTGGGTCAACGAATCCCAGAGTGCAGAGTTATGCTGCGCCTGTGATGCTGTTTTCTGCTTGGCGAGTCGGGCGGCGATCGCTGCTAATAATTCATCGACACTAAAGGGTTTTGTCAAATAATCGTCTGCACCTAGGTTCATACCCTGACGAATATTTTCACGGGTGCTTTTAGCACTCAAAAAAATAAAGGGGACTAATGCAGTATCTAGACTCTGCCTTAATGTCGATAGCACCTCGTAGCCATCTGCACCTGACATCATCACATCGCACAGAATCAGTTGGGGATGCTGGGACTGAGCCAAACAGATTCCAGTTTGACCGTCTTCGGCTTCCACGACCTCAAAGCCTTCAGCTCCTAAAATGTCAAGAATCTCTTCGCGCAGTGAAACTTCATCTTCAATCACTAATATTTTGCACATATAAGTAAGTTGACACAATAAAACAAAACTATGTTGAGAAAGATAAATTTAACTAAGGCGTTGCTGAATCATGGGATAATTTCGCCTAATCCGGAATGAATTATCAATGGTTTCAAGCGCCGATTCATCCCGCATTTATGCAACGCGTCGATTAAATTTCTCTTCCCTTCTGCCCCCTACCCCCTACTCTCTGCCCCCTGCCGACGCTCGCGGACTCGCTCTAAGCGAAGCCATGCCGTTGGCGGAGCCTCTCGTAGAGAAGGCTTTACGCTGCGCTATCCTGCCTTCTTCAACCCGACCTACTTATCTCTGCTATGAATTCCTCTCATTTAGTTAGGAGCCAAGGCAACAGGCTCCTTAGTCTCAATAGGCAGTTGAAGCGTAAACTGAGTCCAACCCGCTTTGCTACTGATTTGAACTTTACCGTTTAGTCGTTCAGCCAATTTCTCAACCAGTGTTAAGCCTAGACCATTGCCGCCTTGCTGCCATCGATCAACCTCTGGTGCCCGGTAAAACGGTTGGAACAGATTGGGAATGAACTCATCTGGAATCTCTGCTTCGTTGCTAACAATGAACATAATCATCTGACCATCGGATGCAGTCAAATCACAACGAGCTTCCAAAACAATCTTGCCGCCGGGAGCCGTGAACTTACAAGCATTGTTGAGCAGTTCGCTCAAGATGCGCTTGAAATCTGCGGCATCGATTATGGGCATTGGCAAATAGGGTGGAATGTTGCTCCAGAGGGTTTGTTGGCGTTGTCGAGCCTGGGTTTTAAATGGTTCGACGATCGCTGGAATCCAGGTTTGTAAATTCACCGTTTCCGGTTGTAAGGGACGTTCGTTTGCACCCAAATAATGCAAATCGAGTAAGTCATTGATCAGATTAATTTCGCGGGAACACTCCTGTTGCAAGCGATCGATATAGCGTTGCGTTTGCTCTGGGTTGGAAGCTTGTCGCAGGAGTTTCAACGCCATCATAATATTGGTCGCAGGTCTTCGTAATTCCTGTGATGCAGTCTCGATAAATTCGTCTTTGAGTAAATTGGAGTGCTGAAGGTGGGTAACTTTCTGATGGATCTGGACGATCGCTGCTTGCTTAGTCAATCGACTTGTAATAGCGTTAAGCAACTCATCCGTCCTAAAGGGTTTTGTTAAATAATCATCTGCGCCTAAGTCCATCCCCTGCCGAACATTTTCGCGGGTCACTTTAGCGGTGAGAAAAATGAAAGGAATCAGCGCTGTGTCTGGGTGTTGTCGTAAGCTAGATAACACTGCATACCCATCAGCCTCGGGTAGCATCACATCGCAGAGGATCAGGCCAAGGGGGGTTGTTTGAGCCAAATGAAGCCCCTGTACCCCGTCTTCTGCTCCGATCGCATCAAACCCCTCAGATTCTAAAATATCGAGGATTTCTTCGCGTAGGGATGGCTCATCTTCAATTACCAGGATCTTGGTCATGAATCTGCTCTACTAAAGCAATAGGCAAGGTTACTATGATTAGAGTACCCTGATTCACCTGACTAGTAACATTGATTACACCTTGACACCGTTCCACACATTGCTTAACAATTGCTAGCCCGATGCCCGTCCCAGCCAGATTGCCAACATTGCTACCGCGATAAAACGGGATGAATAATTTGTCCTGGTCTTCTAGGGGAATGCCAATGCCCTCATCTCGAATTGAGAAAGTTACCTGTTCAGGAGCAAAAATCAGGACAAACATCACCCTTCCACCGTCCATAGAATATTTAATTGCATTGCAGAGCAAGTGGGTGAGTATGAGTTGCAAGACGGTTGGATCGAGGCAAATTTGCCGATTGTTGCCCTGACTCTCAAAGATAATTGGGTGTTCGCTGGTCGTTAATGTCGCAATTAATTCTTGACAGAACTTTTCTAAGTTCAGTGGTACAGGGTTGAATTTGGTCTGATGTTCCCCCGATCGGTTCATAACCAGCATATCGTTGAGCAACTCAGTCATCCGCTGCACTCCACCGATGATGTGATTGTAGCGAATCTGGTTTTTTTCTGGAGTCCATTGATGAGCATAGCGTTTTAACGACTCTGTTGCTACCAAAATCACACTCAGCGGTGTCCGAAATTCATGGGAAACCATCGTGATGAATTGAGACTTGAGTCGGTGTAATTCTCTGGCTTGTTGCAAAGCTTCTTGCATGGCAGCTTCTGTTCGTTTGCGATCGCTAATATCTCGCAGAATACAGACTGTTCCCCCATCCGGTAACAATGTGATTGAGAGTTCTTGGTCAAAAGATTGACTATTACATTTATGACCAACAGCCTCTCCTCGCCAAAATCTCCGTTGCTGTAGGCTTTGCTCAATTTCGGCGTTCAAGCGGGCTTGTTGAATCGGGTCATAATGAATTTTCCAATTGGTCTGTAGCAGTAGACTCGAATCTTTGTAACCGTAGATTTTGGCATAGGCTTCGTTGACATACACGTAGTTCCATTGGGTGTCTAAAATAGCAATTCCTTCACTCGATGCGGCGATCGCTACTGACTGTTGATGCATTACCTGTTGCATTCGCGATCGCTCAATCGCATGGCGAATGGCTCGAATTAAGGCATGGGTGTTAATTTGCCCTTTGACGAGATAATCTTGTGCGCCTTGCCGCATTGCCTCTAAAGCGATCGCTTCGTCTTTGAGGCTGGTGAGTACGACAATCGGCAAGGTTGGAGCCACCGCATGGAGTTGGGTAATTGTCTCCAAGCCATGAGAATCGGGCAGGGAGAGATCGGATAGAATCACATCAAAGCTGTGGCGATGCAGTTGTTCGAGGGCTAGTGTCAGTTTTTCTACGACTGTAACTTTCCAGCTAGTTTGATCTGCGTTTTCCAGAAATTCTTGTAAGAGATCCGCATCTTCTAGGCTATCTTCAATTAACAGAATTTGTAGAGAATCATTCTTCATCATGAGTTCTACCTAAAAGTGATGCCAAAACCAATCCTCAAATCAACGCTAGATATTAACTATAGCCTACGATGGAGGTTTAGGAAGCTTCACAGCCACCAACCAAAAAAATTCAATCGAACGAATCACCTTAGCAAATTCTTCTAAGCTCACAGGTTTGGTAACATAGCAATTGGCATTCAGTGCATAAGTTCGCAAAATATCTTCATTAGCCCCAGAGGTTGTTAAAACCACAACCGGAATCAACTTCAGATCGGGATCGGCTTTGAGTTCGGCTAAGACTTCTCGACCATCTTTTCTAGGTAGATTCAAATCCAGTAAAATCAAATCTGGACGAGGTGCATTGGCATAATCGCCCTGCTGCCGTAAAAATTTTAAGGCTTCAACCCCATCCTCCACCACATGAATTCGGTTGAGAACTTTGGCATCGCCCAGAATTTCAACCGTTAAATCGGCATCCTCTGGTGAATCCTCGACTAAAAGAATTTCAATGGGTTCAATCGGGTGATAGTCTTTGCTCATTGGGAGGTTTCTTGATCTACTGGCATTGTAAACCAGAAAACAGATCCTTTCCCTAGCTCTGATTCCACCCAGATGTTTCCCTTGTGACGCTGAACAATTTTCTTGCAAATGGCTAAACCCAGTCCTGTGCCAGAATATTGGCGGCGGGTATGTAAGCGCTGAAAGATGATAAAGATCCGCTCTGCATATTGGGCTTCAATCCCAATCCCATTATCGCGCACTGCAAATTGCCATTGGTTGTCTTGTTGGGTCGCAGTGATGTGAATTTGAGGAGGCTCTTCTTGACGATATTTAATCGCGTTGCCAATTAAATTTTGTAACAAGCGGCTGAATTGTTCTTTGTCGGCTTTGATCGTCGGGAGGCGATCGCGCGTAATGGTGGCGTTGCTTTCGGCGATCGCAATATGGAGTGCGTGAATCACTTGGTCAACTACCTGATTGCAATCGGTCGAAACTAATCGAAAATCGCAACGACCAACTCTAGAATATGATAGCAAGTCTTCAATAAGTGCCTGCATTCGAGATGCAGCATTCACAATATAGGTGATGTATTTATCGGCTTTCTCATCTAACTGTTTTTGATATTTCTGTGCCAATAGTTCGGTATAGCTGACAATCACCCGCAAGGGTTCCTGTAGATCATGAGAAGCGACGTAGGCAAACTGCTCTAACTCTTGATTAGATCGTTGCAGTTCGGTTTCGGCTTGCTGGCGCTGCTCCACTTCGTTTTGCAGTTGTCGAATCGTTTTCGTTAGCTCTTCAGTGCGTTGAGCCACTCTTGTTTCTAGTGCTTGATTGACTTGTTCAAGGGTCTGATTTGCAATCTCTAATTGAGCCTGACTAGGTAATGCCAAAGCCTTAGGAGTTAACTGAATTAGTGCCAGCGCTGTATAGAGAGAGATGATCGCTGTCACTGCTTTCATTCCTCCTGTGAGCCAGTATGTTGGATGCCACAGCGTCCAGATTTCTAACAGATGAGTGGTTCCACAACAAACAATGAAGGCTCCGAAAAGCCAAAAAGCTCCACGAAAAGGGATATCTGAGCGTTTATAAGACAAGTAAATCAGAAAAATGGGAATGGAATAGTAAGCCAAGGCAATTAACGCATCTGACATTCCATGTAGCCAAACTAACCCTGACTGCCAAAGGTAGCAATGTCCATGCGGTATATAGTCGGATGAAAAAAATGCTTGTAAAAATGCTTTCATCTCTTTTTGAGCTATTCGCTCAAGTTAGGGATTTTCAAGGAATAAAATCACCAGTTATCAGAATGATAATCATTGTTAGGGGAGGTAAGGAGAAGTAGCTGACGGCTGCTTCTCCTTACCCTTTTTGTAGTAAATTTAATTGGCACTTTAATTTTTGGGTGTTTGGAGTGTTGATAGAATTAACTGATATTGTATAGCAATCCTAAATCATTCATGAGAAAACACCATACTCATTCAGCTTTGGAAAGTCAAAAATTTGACAATGAGTTACTAGCTCAAATAACGCCTTGATTACAGTAAAAGAGTGACAGAAAAAATAAAACTCTCTAATAAATCGTTTTGCTTGTAGCCAAATATCTTCTACAGGATTCTGTTGTGGTGCATTCGGAGCAAATCTTAAGCAGGTGAGCAGCCATTGCTCTTTTGTAAGTTCACGATTTAATGAATCTAGGTAATCCTGAATTTCTTGTGAACGGTGATAACTTGCACCATCCCAAATTATTAAAAGTTTAGCTCCTGGACGTTGTTGACGTAGATATTCTAAAAAATTAATGGTGTTTTTAGAGTTACCTTTTTGGGCTGCATAAGTGATAAATTCTTTTGTTTTATAATCTAATGCCCCAAAATATGTTTGTTTCTCACGAGCATTTACAACTGGTATTGATACTCGTTCACTAGTTTTTCCCCAAACATATCCAATTACGTCTCCCCACAGTAAATGACATTCATCAACCATAAATAAGCTGTCGCGCATTTAAGTACTCTTGATCAAGACCAAGATTAAGACCCAACGAAAAAGAGAGCAACGCAAAAAAGTGAGATCCTCGTGAAATAGGCAGGGGAGGCAGGGGGAGTAAAAAGGCATTTTTAGTACTTTTTACGAGCGTTACAGATTGCTTATACACTTATTTCTTTCTCTTCCCCTGCCTCTCCTGCCTCCCCTGCTTACCCATATTAAACTCAACGAATCTGTCACCAGCCCTGCTGGTCTTCAAAACCGTGCTTGATACTTTCACATCACACGGCTCCTCAGTTAGAGATTTAGTGTTCAAGCGATCGCCTTCGGCAGGGCGGAGCATCGTCGCACTCATCCAGATATGTTTTGCTGTTAGCAACTGCAATGGCAACGCTACCCAAAGACGGGCAGGCGTTAAAATTTTTGAGCTAAATTCCCTGCTGTAGCTAAGTTTTAGGTTTTTTCAACTCGAATTAGAGGTTTGAACTATATCTTGTCCACTTGGATTGTGAACTATATCATGTCCTCTTTGTCCAAGTTTTGGGTAAAAGCACAGACACTCAGTATCAATTACTGTGGCTTAACCATCATAAAACGTCTGTAATTGCTCATCTTTTCACCCACTCTGACGATTTCTACTGAGACTACTAATAGCACCCTAGAAAAATTACTGAGTTCGAGATGGGTAAGTTCAGTAAAAGGGTAGAGCTACAGATGACACCCTTTTTTGAGGTCATTGATTGCTAAAAGGATTACTGAGTTCAGGATGAGCGAGTTCATTAAACGCGTAGAGCTACGAATTACAAAGTAACTTGGTGTCATTAAATTAGAGAAACGAGCGTGACTGAAAAGCAAAAAGGTTGAGAGAGAGCATCGCCCTCAATTCATCTCGTGCATCAGCCATCTCTGCAACACCATTAAACACGCATTCCATTATACTCAAAACGGCTAAACTAGACTGAAAAAATAGGCTTTAAGCTTTGATAAATAAGGCTTTTAAGTTATTCACAAGTAAAGCTAAAAAACGTTTTGAAAATAAAAATCAACTTTTATGATTCATAAATTTATGTTGGACAAAATACCTACCACGATTGCGTAGAACTGATACCATGCTTGAGTCGATTGATATGAATTGTGCCACTAGAAAAGTTTTTTGAAACAAATTTCAGGAGTTATGAGCCAAAATTCATTCTGAATTTTGAACGAAAAAGGTGTATGAATCAAGAGCTTCAAGACACTCGCTAAACGAAGGCTTAGTGATCTGCAATCAGTAGCGGATCTGAATCCACCACTAATTGATTCTGAATTCTTCTTCAATAAATATAGCTAAAACACATTTAATTTAGATGCTGAAAACACTAAACTACCGGATAATTCATTTGTCTAAATATTATCCTCCAGACCGAGGAGGTATTGAAACACACGTTCAAACTCTGGCTCGATCTCAAGCGGCTTTGGGTGCAGAAGTCCATGTAGTTTGTGTAAATGGGTTTGACAAGCAAAGACCTTTATTTACTAAAACTAAGACAGTTAATGAGATGGATTGCGGTGTACACGTTACACGACTTGGTCGCCTTTTATCATTTGCGCGATTTGATTTCTGTCCAGAAATTCTCAACAAACTTTCCCAATTGCTTAACGAACCAAATACCTTACTTCATCTTCATACCCCTAATCCAACAATGCTCTTAGCTTTAACTATGATACGTAGGCACGTACCTTTAGTAATTACACACCATAGTGATGTTATTAAGCAAAAATTTTTAAAGTATGGATTACGTCCTTTTGAATATCTAATTTATAGTGAAAGTTCCCGAATCTTAACAACTAGCTTGCAATATATTCAAGGCTCAAAGTTTTTGCAGTTGTATCGCCATAAGTTGAATAATCTACCTCTTGGAATAGACTTTAAAAATTACAGTAAACCCAACAAGAAAGCAGTGAATTTTACTTGTTATTTAAAGGAGAAGTATGGAGAGTTAATCTGGCTAGCAGTTGGCAGACTAGTCTATTACAAAGCATTGCATATAGCAATTGAAGCCTTAACTCTGGTATCAGGGATACTGATTATAGTTGGTGTTGGTCCTCTAGAGCAAGAACTGAAGACTCTAGCGGAAAAACTGGGAGTAAGCGATCGCATTGTCTGGTTAGGTCATGTGAGTGAAGATGAGCTTATAGGTGCTTATCATGCTGCGACAGCTCTTTGGTTTCCTTCTAACGTACGCAGTGAAGGATTTGGGTTAGTTCAAGTCGAATCTATGGCGAGTAGTTGTCCTGTCATCAATGCCAATATTCCTGGTAGTGGTGTCCCTTGGGTCAGCCGACATGAACAGGAAGGACTGACTATACCAATTAACAACCCAGTTGCTTTAGCTAAAGCAGCGAAACGTCTGCTCTACGAGCCTGGTCTACGTAACCGATTGGCAACGGCTTGCCGCAAACGGTCTGAGTATTTTAACCATCTAACTATGGCTCAACGAAGTTTTAAATTCTATGAAGAAGTTTTGAGCGAACAGTGGAACTATACAGGTATACAAAAACCAGTAAATTTGCTATGAAACTTTTGCATATTTATGCGGGAAACCTATTTGGCGGGATAGAAACGCTATTGGTAACACTGGCAAAAGAGCGAAGTTTATGTGTCCAGATGCAGCCCCACTTCGCTTTGTGTTTTGAGGGTAGATTAGCAAATGAACTGCGAAGCTTGAATGTAAACGTTCATCTGCTGGGCAACGTGCGAGTTAGTCGTCCTTGGACGGTATGGAAAGCTAGGTTGCAACTCGAGCAACTATTGAGGCAAGAGCAATTTGACGTTGTGATTTGTCATTCTTGCTGGCCGCAAGTGGTTTTTGGTTCAGTTGTCAGAGCTAACCGTCTACCACTCGTCTTTTGGTGTCACGATCTGCCTAATAGCAAGCATCCTTTAGAGGAATGGGCTAAACAGGTTCCACCAGACTTGGTAATTGCCAATAGCCGTTACACTCAAGCTGGCATACCAAAACTCTATCCTAAAATTGACAGCGAAACTCTTTATCTGCCAGTAGCCTGTGCAAATATTGGCAATAATACCTCGATTCGCCACGTTGTGAGAGCCGAACTCAATACACCTGATGATGCGATAGTTATTGTCCAGGCATCTCGCCTAGAGCGGTGGAAGGGACAAAGTATGTTACTCTCTGCTTTGGCACAGTTGCGCCACATACCAGGTTGGATATATTGGTTAGCTGGGGGAGTGCAACGCTCTCATGAGGCTCTATATCTGCAAGAGCTGGAGGTACAAGTGCAACAACTCGGTATTACCGAACAAGTGCGCTTTTTAGGACAACGGGCTGATGTGCCGCGTCTGTTTGCTGCTGCTGATATTCACTGTCAACCTAATACTGGCGCAGAACCATTTGGGATCGCTTTTGTAGAAGCCCTTTATGCTGGCTTACCAATAGTGACGACAGCCATAGGGGGAGTAGTGGAAATCGTTGATGATTCTTGCGGGCGCTTGGTTGCACCAAATGATATTGATGCCTTGAGTAAAATTTTAGGGTCGCTAATCAGCAATCCTAGTGAAAGAGTAACTCTGGCGGCTGGGGGAAAATTACGTGCGGAGCATTTCTGCAATCCTCTAAACCAACTAACTCGGCTTTACAATATTCTCTCTAAAGTTGTTGAAAATAAGGCTGTGGCATGATTTTATCTACTGATAGTAAAAAAATAGCACAAGTTGATGTTGAAAACCGAGCGCGACAAAGCCTCGGTACTAGTAGCGAGCTTGTTTACCAAATGGTATCTCGAATGTTAGTACAACCACATCTTGGTGGTGTACTCGTAGATGTTGGTTGTGGTAATGGTAAGCTCTGGTCATTTGTGGGCGATCGCTTCGACTACTATGTTGGTGTAGATGCTGTGCATTATGCTGATTTACCAATACAGACAGAATTTATTCCCTTTAATTTAGATATTGGTAAAGTACCTTTGCCAGAAGGATATGCTGATGTGGTGTGTGCAGTTGAAATTATTGAACACTTAGAAAACCCACGGGCTTTTATACGAGAACTAGTCAAGTTAACCAAGCCCGGAGGATTAGTGATTGTCACCACGCCTAATCAGTTGAGTTTACTCAGTAAGTTAACTTTAATACTAAAAAATCAGTTCAACGCCTTTCAGGAAGCAGCAGGTCTTTATCCCACACATATAACTGCATTGTTGGAAGTTGATTTAATCCGAATATTTACGGAGTGCGGTTTAACTGAAGTTCAAATAGAATACAGCCGTTGTGGTCGTATACCCTTTACATCGTGGCACTGGCCCAAAAGTCTAGGTTTTCATGGACGGGCATTTAGCGACAATATCCTCTGCATAGGGCAAAAACTGAAGATGTAACCATATATAGGAATCGTATTTGATTTTTGAAATTATCTACGTAGGCGGGGAGTGGAGAGTAGGGAATAGGGAATAGGGAATTAGGCTTTCCGAGTTGTACTGAGCTTTTCAGAAATCAAATATTAGTCCTATATTGTCTAGATAAAGGTTAATATTATGGAACTTTTTAAAAGTTTTAAGCCGTAATCCTTTTATTAACAAAACTTGCTTATAAAGGATAACAAAACAACCCGAATACACACAT
Source organism: Nostoc sp. (assembly GCF_036917155.1). Taxonomy (GTDB): domain Bacteria; phylum Cyanobacteriota; class Cyanobacteriia; order Cyanobacteriales; family Nostocaceae; genus Nostoc. The sequence continues at coordinate 30,156 of NZ_JBALDZ010000238.1, forward strand.
TTATTATCACAATGTTGCCCTGCATAAATGACTACTATTAAATCCTTTCACGTTAATTGATGGCTTGCTGTTATTGTACAGATAGTGCCTTTAAAGAAACTAAATTATAAGCTTTGATTTAAAAAAAATAATTTAGTTTATTTATGATTTTCAATTATGTAAGTAAGTGAGAAAAATTCAATGTATATGAATAAATATAAATTAGCTGTAGGGTGTGTTATGCCTTATAGCAACGCACCTGAGATTGTTGACGGTGCGGCGCTTGGCGACAACACACTCTACATTAAAATTCCTTAACATAGCTGGAAATATTAGCACCGACTTACTTAGATAGATTCATGATTATAAAAACAAGCCAGACCTTATCAACTTCTTCTATATGGACAAAACTCAACTGGACATGGGCACACACTTTTATCCTGCTACAGTTTACTATTCAGATATTGCAGTTATTTCCACAAATCAATGTTATTCGAGTGCCGATGCGAATTATCTCCTTCGCCTTCGGAATATTTTTGTTAATGTGGTTAGGTTCAAAAGGTTCCAAACATCCCGCTACTAATTCAGCAATTGTAGTACTGGCAATCATGCTGTTACAGCTTTGCTTGCATCCCTACATGAATTCCATAACGGCAGGAATAGCTCAATGCGCCATGTATCTTGCTATTCTTAGTCCTCTCTTTTGGGCAAGAAGTTTAAAAATTACCCCTATTGGTTTTCAGAGCTTAATGTTTCTCATTTGGGGTATTCACACCCTGAGTGCCAGTTTTGGAGTCTTACAAGTATATTATCCAGGGAAATTTCAACCATTTCTGTCCACATTTATTCAGAACAGTATTTACGAGGGAGACAACTTATTGATCACTTTAGCTAATGGTGAACAGATTTATAGACCGATGGGGTTAACTGATACACCCGGAGGGGCAGCAACTGCTGGGTTTTATGCTCTCTTGTTTGGTATTGTGATTGCACTCAAACACAAAAGCCCAATTTTACGGATTGTTAGTATCGGTAGCGCTGCCCTTGGTCTGTTTTGCATTTATCTGACTCAAATCCGTTCTGTTTTAGTATTAGCTGCTGTTTCTATAGTTTTTTTAGCAATAGTGTTAATGAGGACGGGTCAAATTGCGCGTTTGACAGTGATGGTATCGGGTGTGACATCCTTATTTGCAGCTACATTTTTTTGGGCAATTGCGATTGGTGGAAAGTCAACACAGCAAAGATTATCTAGCTTGTTTACTGCTTCTCCTCAAGAAGTTTACCAACAAAGCCGGGGGAATTTTTTGCAGACTACTATTGAAACCCTTCTGCCTCAGTATCCTTTGGGAGCAGGTCTGGGGCGTTGGGGAATGATAAATAATTATTTTGGCGATAATACTGACATGATGTCCCAGCCTATTTGGGTAGAAATTCAGTGGACAGGATGGCTGCTTGATGGGGGAGTACCATTGATATTTGCTTATATTGCTGCACTTTACTTGGCGTGTAAAACTGCTTGGAATATTGCCACCGATCGCCAATTGGGTGACTTTGCACTCTGGGGTGGGTTGATTTTTGCCTATAATATTGGTGCTGTGGCGATTACTTTCAACTACCCTCTATTTATGAGTCAGGGCGGGATGGAATTTTGGTTATTGAATGCCTTACTGTTTGTGGCTGCTCGAAATAGCAAAATTGTGGATAACAAACTCTTAAAAACTATTCAAGTATGAAGTCTTATCTGTTGGTAACAGGTGATTTCGCCAGAACAGGTGGAATGGACAGAGCCAATTTTGCTTTAGCTGACTACTTAGCAAGGCAAGGGCAAGAGGTACATCTACTAGCCCATCACGTAGCGAATGAGTTGTTAGCTTATCCCAATGTTAAATTTCATCAAGTACCCAAGATAGCCAAATCTTATTTATTTAGCAGTCCCTTAGTGAATAGAATGGGGTGTATTTTAGCGCAACGTCTGGCAAATGTAGAAGGAAGAGTGCTAGTAAATGGAGGTAACTGCCAATGGAAAGATATCAACTGGGTGCATTATGTTCATGCAGCTTACCGACCTCACAATTCAACTGGCTGGCTACATTGGTTGAAAGGTTCAGTCTCTCATCGACTCTTTTTGAAAACTGAACGACAAGCTTTAGAATCCGCGCGGATAATTATCGTTAATTCAGATAGGACAAAAAGAGATTTGATGGAGAGATTGGGGATTCCTTGGCAACGCCTCCATAAAGTTTACTATGGCATCGATCCACAAGTCTTTTATCCAGCTACACAAAAAGAGCGTCTAGCACTGCGTCAGCAGCTAGGATGGCCTACTGACAAAGCAATCGTAGTATTTATTGGTGCTTTAGGTGATCGCCGTAAAGGATTCGATACGCTTTTTGGAGCTTGGCAACAGTTGTGTGCTTCACCAGATTGGGATGCTGAGTTGGTAGTAATTGGGGTTGGCGCAGAACTTACACTATGGCAACACCGTGCTGCTGTTGCAGGCATCAGTTCCAGCATTCATTTCCTGGGCTTTCGTACTGATGTTCCGAATTTATTACAGGCAGCTGATTGCTTGGTTGCCCCTAGTCGTTATGAAGCTTATGGCTTGGGAGTACATGAAGCTCTCTGTTGTGGTTTACCAAGCATAATCAGTATCATGGCTGGAGTTGCGGAACGCTATCCATTGCAGTTGAGAGAGTTGTTAATTCCTAATCCTGAGAACGCTGTTGATTTGGCAATGCGACTTCAAAATTGGCGGTGGAATAAAGAACATTACAGCCAATTAGTATCTTCCCTTTCACAAGAATTACGAAGCTATAGTTGGGACGATATGGCAAAGTCTATTTTACAAAAAATTGAAATAATATACTAGGTTGCTAAAAAATTATGAAAATAGAAGAAACATTAATTAAAATTTTTCCCAGAAGATATAGGCTCCCAATTAAATATCAATATCATAAAATTAGAAACCGATTGGAAAAAGAAATCTTTTACCTTGAACAGCTAGGGGGTACTCACAAACGTGCAATTGATATAGGGGCAAATGTAGGTATATATAGTTATGCACTTGCTCAAATATATGATAGTGTTGAAGTTTTTGAACCTCAATCTTGGTGTACTGAAAATATACTATTTTATAGTCAAACATCTGCTTGTAATATTAGTGTCCACAACGTTGGTTTAGCTAATTTTAATGGTTCATTAACTTTACACGTTCCTACCAGTCTGGGTGATTACTCACAGTTAGTTAGGGGATTAGGCAGCTTAACTACTGGATTAGGTAGCTTCAGAGAGATAAAAGGTGAACAGATAAGTATCGATGTTCCAGTTCGCAAGCTTGATGACTATAAGTTTAAAGATGTTTCTTTTATGAAAATTGATGTTGAAGGTTATGAAACTAAAGTAATTGAAGGCGCTCGTAATACCATTCTTACAGAAAAGCCTATAATTCTCATGGAAGTTGAGCAAAAACATCTGAATGGTAAATCTATAGAAGATGTCTTTGAACAAATGTTTGATTTGGGATATGAATGCAGCTTTATATACAAAGCTTCTTTGACACCAATAGTTGATTTCTATCAGAGTATAAAAACTAAACAAAATAACTTTTTGGAAATAGATTCTCAAGAAAATTACATAAATAATTTTATTTTTAAGCCAACTTCCTAAATATAAAATACCTATACTCTACTTGTTTTATGACCTAAGTAATTTCACTAACAACTAGCGTGAGTTACCACAAAAAAATAAACTTGACTTATATACTAAATAGGTAAGAAATGAAATTATTACGGATTCTGCTAGTTATGCCTGTACCACCGTTACCATTTGGTAGCGCGGTAGCTCGATGGTTTTATGTCTTATTTAAAGGTTTAGTTGAACATGGACATAGCGTGACTGCATTTGTTGCTTGTAAAAAATTAGAAGAGATTGCTGAAGTCAATACTCTCTTTCCGAAAACTGATTATGATTTGCGCTGCTATCTCATCCTAAATAGGCAAGGAATAATAGCAAAAGCTGAGACTTTACAGCGTCCTTATTCCTATGTATTCAGTTCGGAATTACAACAAGATTTAACTATAGAACTTACTAAACCTTACGACATTCTTCATTTAGAAGATATTTGGAGTGGTTGGCTAGGAATTAAACATTTGAAACGAGCAGTAATTAATATTCATTATTTATTTTCGTTAGACTGCGCCTTTGAATATAACAACTCTCTAGAAACTCGCTTTAGACGGTTTCTCACCTATCGGGCAGAGCAGAAATTACTGAAGGCGTTTCCCAGAATAATTACATTATCAGAACGTTTAGCAAAGCATATTGTACAAATTAACTCTAAAGCTCAGATTCATACAGTTCCATTAGGAATTGAGTTGTCGTTCTATCCATTTGTTGAACAAAAGCAGATAAACCAGCAACCCGTAGTCGGGTTAATTGGTGGATTTAACTGGGCACCATCTTATTCTGCTGCTGAGAGACTTCTAACTCAGTTATGGCCAGAAATTAAACGCCGCGTTCCTAATGCTAGAGTGCAAATTGTTGGGCGGTTTGCTAAAGATGCCCTTTCAGGATTTGCCCAGATAGAAGACTTAGAAATTTACCAGGATGTACCAGATACTTTACCCTACTTTGCTAATACAGATGTGATGTTATATGCACCTGTTGCAGGCAGCGGAATGAAAGTTAAAGTGATGGAAGCTTTTGCATTAGGTACACCAGTTGTAACTACATCTAATGGTATAGAAGGTATCCCAGCTTATGATGGGGTTCACGCTGGTATTTGCGAGGATAACCAAGGTCTGATTGAACGGACCGTAGAATTACTGAATAACCCATCTTTGCAGCAGGAACGGCGATTAAAATCTAGAAAGTTGCTTGAAAGTTATTGTAGTCCACAAATAACAGTCGCGCAAATTGAACAAGTTTATCAGGCAATGGAGAAGTAACTTATATGGAAAACCCTTCAATATTTCAAGCATTAGGAAAACAAAGGATTGAACAGCTAGATGGATTAAGAGCTATTTGTGCTTTAGTAGTTCTAATGACTCATTTAATTAATGGAGCCTATTGGTTTACACATAATATTGATTTTTCTCCATCATTATTTTTTAAGTCCATTGCTTCCTTTGGGCATATTGCAGTGTTGATATTTTTTGTTCTATCTGGTTTTGTAATTGGTTATACTACTCCCCAAAAATTTACATGGAAAGAAGCAAAAAACTATGTTATTAGAAGGTTAATTCGTCTCTATCCGATTTATTTATTTGCTCTATTTTTAACATTCATTTTTACAGAAAGTACCTATAATTTATTAGATATTGTAGGTCATTTATTCTTCCTGCAAGGGTGGTTAGTACCTGTGATTAATAACAATCTTGCTTTGTGGTCACTTCACTATGAATTTATATTTTATCTATTATTTTTAATAATTTGGAGTTTAAATATAAAAATTGATATAGTAATAGTTGTATGTATTATATCAGGCATATTTTCAGCTATTTTTAGATTTCATCCATTTGAAATATTAGGATATTTTACACTTTGGCTCAGTGGTCTTTGGTTAGCTCAAAACATAGAAAATTTAAAATTAATATCTAAACGTTTTATATCATATAGTTTTTTTTCTTCATGCCTTCTTCTGGGTGCTTTTTCCTCTCAAAATATATTGAAAATGGCTATTGATAAATATGGAACATCATCTTCTGTTCTTCCTGATATCCTTTTGACAACGCTGGTTACTTCAATAGTAGCTGCATTAATAGTAGAGAGGAAACTCTATTGGTATAACTTATCTTTTTTTGTAGTTTTTTTAATTGAAGTTTTTACTGTCGCTTATGCTTGGCAACAACATACATTTGATTCTTTAGAAGGATTACAATTTGGTTATCAATCAGTGGGCTTTTTTATTTTGCTTTTACCATTTACCTTACTGCTTAGAAAAATTCCAATTAATTGGTTCAAAAAATTGACAAATATTGCTTCTTTTTCCTATGCTCTATATGTCATACATCATCCACTTATAATTATTGTTTATCGCTTATTAAAATTGAATGATGTTCACGCCATGTTTTTAGTCTGGGCTATTAATATAGTTGCTGCCGTACTTTCATTATTACTTGCTTGGTTTTTAGAATGCTATCTACATGTAAAAATTGCTAAAAAATTGAAGATTCAGTTTCAGTTAAATTAATTTTATAAGGATTATGAAAGTTGCTTTCAACGCTAGACTCTTAAGCTCCCCTACACTTAGAGGTTGGAATCGTTATACTGTTAATCTTTTGCTTGAGTTATCTTCATTGCATATAAAGCTTTTTCTATATTCAGATCAGCCGTTGCATAAAAGCCATTTGGCAAAGTTACCAAAAGACAGTTACCAAATACGTATTGCTCCCGTTATGCCCTATGTTTACTGGGAGCAATATTGGTTGCCAAAGCAATGTGAAAAAGACAAGGTAGATATCCTACACTGTCCAATAAACTTTGGTCTTCCTTGGTCAAGTCCTTGTCCCCGTATACTAACGTTACATGATGTGATAGACCAAGTTTATTCTTGTCAAGATAGACCTTGGTATAAACAGTTTAGTTTGGCAAATATACAGACTAAAGCCTATCATTGGGTTGCCAGAAATAAGGCTGAGCATATTATTACTGTCAGTCAGCACTCAAAACAAGATATTATTAAATATTTACAGATTCCAGAAGGCAAAATTACAGTTATTTATGAAGCTGCCAGTTCAGGTTTTGAGCAGGCTTTAATTAAGGTAGAACGCTTACGAGTTCGTAGTAAATATCAATTACAACTTCCTTATATTTTCTATGTTGGTGGCTGGGAAGAACGTAAAAATATTCCCTTTTTGATTAATGCTTTTGCACAAGCTAATTTAGATAATGTAGATTTAGTACTTGCTGGTGGAAAAGACGAGCAGCATGATACATTATCGGAATTGGGTAAATCACTAGGTATTGCAGACAGATTAAAACTCTTAGGCTGGGTAAATGATGCAGATATTCCAGCACTTTATGCTGAGGCACTTTGTTTTGTGTATCCCAGTAAATACGAAGGATTTGGTCTGCAACTTTGTGAAGCAATGGTGGTTGGTTGTCCAGTTTTTGCAGCAAAAGCTACTTGCTTGCCAGAAGTTTTAGGCGATGGTGGCGAGACTTTTTCCATTTATGAGATTAAAGAATTAGTGAATTTGTTAAAACGATTAACAGGCGATAAATCTTATTACGATCATTTAGTGAATCAAGCCAAAAACCGCAGCCAGCATTTTAATTGGCAAATCACCGCTCGACAAACTGAACAAGTATATAAACAACTATTATAAGTAATATGCAACCGGATCTAGTTTATTTGAATTATTGGAAAAGAAAAGAATTACTACAATCAAAAACACCAAAATTTCCTCTACTTAGGTGGTGTTTTTCACAAGATCTTTGTGAAGTGGAGAAAGTTATTTTCAGTAAAATAAAAAACCAAAACACTGTTCTTGATATAGGAGCAGGAGACTTAAGAATCATGCAAAAAATTAAGCAAGCAGGTTATTCAAAGATTTATCATACACAAGATATAGGAGAAGAATTTAAATATACATATACAACTTTAGATGAAATAACATATCAATACTCAGCTATCTTATGTCTAGATGTGATCGAACACTTACAACTCAAAGAAGGTTTAAGTCTTATTCATAAACTGATTGATTTACTAGCTCCAGATGGTGTCTTATTTATACAAACTCCTAATGGACGTTGTATAAGAAGTCCATTGGCTTCAGACATGACTCATCTTCATTGTTACAATATCAATGATTTATGGGCTTATTTAACTTGTATAGGCTTGCAAGTTGAAGGATACAGAGTTGTTTTTGAAGCAGAAAGACAAACCTGGAAACAGCAATTTTTAAACTTGGTAACGAGATATATGATTACTCGTATTCTAGGTCTTGATTACGCTGATAATATAATTTTGATTGCTTATAAGCTAAATCTTACCCAATAGACTTCTATGGTATACCGTTTGATTTGTAGAGCCTCGGATGTTAATTGGATAGCACAATGGCATCTAAACCGTTGTGCAGGAAAAGCAGGTATGTTTATATGTCGAGGTAGAATTCAACTAAGTTTATCTTCAGATATTATTGTTCAGCCTTCTGACGAAGTTTGCTCTATCGGAATACCCTTATTAGGTGCATCGACTCCCAGAAATGATACCACTGTAATTGCTTGCCATTCTAACGCAATAATTGTCTTAAATGGAGCCATTATAGGACGGGGTGTAAAATTGAGTGTTGGACATTCCGCCAAACTGACAATAGGAAGTAATTCTTATATCACTGATGGCAGTAAAATAGCTGCCCAAAATTCAATTTATATTGGGAAAAACTGTGCCATATCCTTTGGAGTAAGCGTAATTGATGATGATGGGCATGGATTTGGCTTACCACCTTATTCAGACCCAATAGTAATTGCAGATAATGTATGGATTGGGTGTAATGTAACTGTTTTAAAGGGCGTGACAATTGGCGAGGGTTCAGTTGTTGCTGCTGGAGCAATTGTCAATAAATCTTGTCCACCTCATTCTTTGTTAGCTGGAGTTCCTGCACGAGTAGTTCGAGAAAATGTGTGGTGGACTGATAAATCTAGAATTTAAAATTTAATAATTTAGGCATTATAACAAGCCATTTTCTAACCCTCTCCTAAGAAACAAGGCAGGAGGCAGGAGGCAGAAGGGAAGAGGATTTGACTTGTTTCTTAGGAGAGGGCTAAGTAGGTAGGCACAATTCAACTTAACTGCGTAAAATTATGTAAAGCACCAAAAACACTTTGAATATAAGCTTTTAAGCGATTTACATCTCTTAATTTAGTTGTGTTTTTTAACGTCTACCTACTTAATTATTCCTAATATTCAATGGATTTAGTACAAGCCAAATGTATAGAACTCAACGCTCAGTAGTTAACTTTTTGACTGGACTTATGTTACAGGTGATAACACTGGGTGTAGGTTTAGTCAGCACACCCCTACTACTGAGTTGGCTAAAGGACGAGCGCTATGGAGCGTTTCGCGCTGCTAGTGATTGGGGAAATTATCTTCATCTCCTAGAACTGGGCATTAGTGGCTCATTGCTGGCACTGTTGGCTAAAGCAGTGAGTTTTGGCGATCGCCAACAAATCCGCCTGACACTAGCTACCGGTATCAGCACTTATCTACGAATTATGGGAATCATGGGGCTGCTAGGAGTTGTGCTGGGCTGTTTCATCACTCATCTAGTACCCGTCAAAGGAGTCTTAGTAGGCGAACTTCAAAAGGGCTATTGGTTGGGATTGATGAGTATTTTTTTACTGCCCTTGACCCCCTTTCGCTTCTTAGCAGATGCCAGCCAACGCAGTTATTTTGCCAACGCCTTCTTAGGATTTCAAAACCTCCTAATCACTGGTGTAGCATTACTCTTGGCAAGGGCTGGATTTGGCATTCCTGGGCAATATTTGGCTATTTTTTGGGGCAATATTTCTTTTCAATTATTAATGTGTTGGGAAGGACTGCGCCGCTATCCAGATGTTTTTACAGTTGTTGGCGATCGCAAATCTCAATTTCCGATTGAGAAACAACTTTGGCAATTGAACTGGCCTACATTGGTTTTAAATATTTCAGGCCAGTTTGGCTTGTTTACTGATAATATTATCATTTCCTACACTCTTGGTCCAGCAACCATTGTGCCGTTTTTTATTACCCAACGTCTGGCGATGCTGGCACAAACACAAATACAAGGCATTGGTAACGCTACTTGGGCTGCTCTTGCCGATCTCTATGCTAAAGGAGAACGAGAAAAGTTTAACGCCCGTTTGATTGAATTAACGCAGTTAGTAGCAGTGATGGGACTAGCTTTTATGGTGGCGATCGCGGCTTATAATTCTTACTTTATTCAGTTATGGGTTGGACAAGACCGTTTTGGTGGTACTGGCGTTACCTTGCTTGCTACCAGCAATGGATTTCTGCTAGGGCTTTTGTCCCTCTGGGGGTGGTGTTTTAGCGGTACTGGAAATGTGGCAAAAGTGATACCGCCTACTACACTTTCAGCATTAATAAATGTAGTCATCAGTATTGTCTGCACTTACTTGTTTGGGATGATAGGCCCTCTCCTAGGTACTTTTGTTGCTTTTGTGACTGTTAGCCTATGGTGGTTTCCCCTTTTACTTCGATCTGTTTTTGGTACATCATTGAGACAACTTTTTTTAGCAGTTGCTCGACCATTGGCAGTTGCTATTCCTTATGGTTTAGCAGTCTGGTGGATTGCCAGAAGCCACACCCCTTGGGGATGGTTTGGATTGGCTGCTGAAATAGGGTTGACTGAGCTCGTTTACATTGTCATGGTATGGTTACTAGTGTTCAATACATCAGAACGCTGCCAGTGGAACACTCGATTACGTATATTGTTTTCAATTATTCGTAGATAACTCTCCACCTCCTCCAATAATCTTCTTTTTCAAGATAAGGATAAGTCTGCTAAGGAATAAACATTGCGGGTCAGTAATATTCGCTACAAGGTCAAGATTACAGGATTTCCGCTCTTCTCTAGTAAGTTTTGCCACGCTAGGTTTTGGGCGAATATAATGACTCTGTTGGCGAATTGCGATCGCTATCCTCTAACTGTATATTTTATTTCTTGGAAGTCCCTTAGCAGATGAAAATAAGGTCAGAGAGGTATACACAGTGTCATATTTTACGACACATAACACAAACATTTTTTTCAGTGAAAATTCAGTATACGAGTTACTACAAGCCATCTACCCTTCAGGTATTGTAGACAAATAAATCCTTATACTCAGTATTTAAATTACTACTATTCAGTATTTTTACTAAATGTTTTTATTTATTATTCATGTAATATTGTTCTAGCTCCAACACTTGCTAAGTAATATAGTCTGTCTTACAGGCTGAAAGGGGGTGTGTTTGATTTTTTGTGATTACTTAATTCCAGCTTTTTAGGTTAGAAAGCGAAAACCTAGATATAGATTAGGTTAGAGGCGTGTAGTCCTAATGTAGCATTACGTTTTTTTAAAAGAGCTGCACCCAATTGATTTAGAAAAAGGAAAAGATTCAAACTAGTAACTAGTAAAAGACATGGAAGAACATTTACAATATTGGGCTATTCTTAAACGTCGGTGGTTACCTACCTCTATAGTTTTTACACTGCTTTTGGCATTGAGTATAGGTAAAACTGTAATAGAAACGCCAATTTATCAAGCAACAGGCCAGCTAGTCTTAAAAAAGAATTCTACCTCTTCGCTAACAGGAGTAGGCAACCAATTAGGACAGTTAGAGAGTTCTGTAAGTGGTAGACCTCTGGGAAATGAGGTTGCAGTTCTGCATTCTCTACCGATAGCAGAAAGGACTATAAATTTCCTCCACCTATCTCAAAATCCTTTGGCTTTCTTAAATGCTTTACAAGTGAAAAATATTGAAGCAACCGATATTTTAGAACTTTCATACGCAGATATAGACCCAAAAAAGGCTGCTTCTATTGTTAATACTTTAATGAAGATCTATATAGAAAATGATATCAATGCTAACCGCGCTCAAACTAGGTCTGCTAGAGACTTTATTGCCCAACAACTGCCACTGAGAAAAGCTAAATTACAAGCAGCTGAACAAACGCTGCAATACTTTAAACAGCAAAATAGAGTTTTAGATCTTAAAGCAGAAGCTGCATCAAGTGTTGGAATTCTTACCGATTTAGACAGACAAGTAGCTGCAACTAGATCAGATCTAGCATCTCAAACTGCACGGATGGAATCAATCAAGCAGTTGTTTGGTGTGAATTCGCAGCAAGCTGTAGTTGCTGGTTTTGTGGGTGAGTCTCCATCAACAACTTTGGTTCTTGGCCAATTGCAAGATATCCAACAAAAAATTGAAATTTTAAAGCTGCGTTTGACAGATAGCCACCCCACAGTGATTAACCTTAAGGAACAGGAAGTAGTTCTCAAAAAACAACTTCAGCAGAGGATAGAACAAAGTTTTATTGGTGGAGCAGGGCGTTTTAATCAGGGTAAAAGTCCCGAAAATATTGTACAACTTAGACCCCAGGGTTTACAACAAGGAATTCTTGGAAACTATGCCAACGCTGAGGCAGAACGTCTTAGCTTGCAAGTGCGACTAAAAGCTTTAAGTCAAGTTATCACGTCTTACAGACAAAGGGCTAATACCTTACCAAAGCTAGAGTTACAGCAGCGCCAGCTAGAGCGTGAGATAGCTGCAACTGAAGCTAGCTATCAAAATCTTCTAGCTCGTTATCAGGAACTTCTGGTGGCAGAAAATCTACAAGTAAGTAACGCTTTGATTGTGACACCTGCATTAATCCCAGGAGTGCCGATTAAGAATCGTCAATATATAAACTTGCTACAAGGTTTGATTGGTGGAATTTTCTTAAGTGGATCCACTGCTTTTATTTTGGAGAAATTTGACAAAACTGTCAAAAACTCGAAATCAGCTAAAGACTTATTGGGGTATAACTTACTGGGTTATATTCCACCATTTAACAATAGTAATCTCATTCCAGAAGTAATTGTAAAGAACAAGCCTGATTCCCCAGTCAGCGAAGCTTTTCGGATGTTACAAACTAATCTGAGAGTTTTTAATTCAGAGCAACTGATAAAAGTTATTGTGGTATCGAGTGCTGTACCTAAAGAAGGTAAATCAACAATTGCTGCCAACCTAGCTGTTTCAATATCTCAACTAGGACGTAAGGTATTGCTGGTAGATGCAGATTTGCGTAATCCTAGTCAACACAAAATCTGGGAGATCCAAAATGAAGTTGGCTTAAGCCATGTTCTCAAAAGCCAGTCGAATTTAGAGCGGGCTGTTATTGAAGTTGCACCTAGCTTAGACGTTTTAACTGCTGGTGAACTAAATCATAACCCAGCTGGGCTGCTCGATTCTAGCCAAATGGCTATATTTGTGGCACAAATCGCGCAAAAATATGATTTTACTATCATTGATAGTCCTCCTTTAACATTAGCTGCTGATGCGACGATTTTAGGCAAACTTGCAAATGGAATTTTGTTTGTAGTTCGTCCAGGAATAGCTGATTCCAATAGTGTTTCTTTATCTAAAGAACTATTGGACAAGGCTGACCAAAATGTTTTAGGTATAGTGATTAATGGTGTCAAGGCTAGCCAGCAATACTCAAGTTACACAATGAGTAGCGTTTGAGTATGGCAATATTTGTATTTACAAATATGTAGTACATTCGCCAACAGTATCCGTATCTCGGCTCAATACCTAATATTAATTTTATTGCTTGGACTATGGAAAAATCTAATCTTAAACTGAGGGACCGGCCAGTTTCAAAAATAAGGGTGTTTTGCTCCCGGAGGGAGGCTGCTGATTTTTATTAAGATGACTGACCCTTGGGGCTGATTATCTTCCACTGAGATCCTACCGCCATGAGCTTCGATCGCCATCTGACAAAATGCCAACCCTAAGCCAACTTGATGAATGTCTTCCATCAGAGTACCAATTTCATACTTTTCAAAGACTCGTTGCTTCAGGTCGTCAGCGATTCCAACACCCATATCAATCACTCGAATCTGGGTTATTAGGTCGTCTAAATAATTGATTTGCACTGTAACTTGACTTTTTGACGGAGAAAATTTAATCGCATTTAACAATAAATTGTCTAAAACTCGACGCATCACAAGCTTATCGGCGCAAATGGGTCTTTCGAGTTCTGGGAGGTCGGGAATCATCTGAATCATTTTCTGCCCTGCGATCGCTTGCATATCACTGATACAAGTATTAACAAGGCGACTCAGCTCAATTTCCTCAAGATTCAGGATCATTTTTCCTGACTCTATTTTTGCCATTAGCAGTAGGCTTTCGGTGAGTGATCGCAACTGTTGTTCCGCTATTTTTATGCGATTGATCCGAGTTTGATATTGATCGGGCAACTTTGCTCGATCCAGCATTTCACAGGACAGAAGAATGCTGGACAGCGGATTACGCAAATCATGCACAATCATATTTGCCATGTCCGATCGCAGTTGCAGAGAGGCTTTGAGGGCATCATACTGTTGCTTAATGCGGAGCATCGAGCCAATTCTGGCGCGTAACTCTACTGCACTTACAGGCTTACTCAGAAAATCATCGGCTCCAGCTTGGAGGCAACGAGCTAAATCTTCTTTCGCATTCAATGCAGTGACCATAACGATCGGAATATGCTTCCAATTTGGATTAGCCTTGATGCGACAGCACACCTCAATGCCATCTAACTCTGGCATCATCACATCAAGCAAAATCACATCAGGCTGACTCTTTTTTAGCCGTTCTAAGGCACTAATACCACTGGATGCATATCCCAAACGATAGCCACAATTGTACAGAATGCCGCTGATGACTTCAAAGTTATCGGGTTCGTCATCCACTAACAGAATCGTCAGTTCTTGATTGACTATTTCAAATTCACTCATGATACTGTTGGCGAATGCAACACATACTTGTATTTTGAAGTATTACGTAAGTTTACACCTTTATCTATAGTTGCGGCTTCTAGTTGTAACACTTTTGTTTATCGATTTGTAACACTTCTTACCGAGCTATCCGCGCCGAGAAAGCCCCTAAATTCTATGTGCGTCGTGCAGATGGTTATTATTGCCAGTTTTGCATTGATTCTGACCGAATAGAAAATCGATTTCCAACCAATAAAACAGTTGGCTTGGATGGTGGTGAGATTGTCAAAAAATCTCTTAGCACTAGAACTCATTCATGTCCCCATTGCGGAACAGTGTTACCTGGATTTCTCACCACATCTCATTAATTAAATAAGTAATGAGTAATAAGTAACAAGTAATGAGTAATAAGTAAGATTCATTACTCATTACTCATTACTCATTACTCATTACTTCACCCGCGAAGGGAGCAGGGGAGCTTGTGAGAAATGCGGGTTTAGGGATGGGGTAGATGTCAAAACAGTATCCACTCATCTACGAACAACCGTCAAACACACCGAGCAAAGATAACTTTTAAACTCTCCCCTCACTATCAGACATATTCAGTTACGATAGATGGAGATATTTCTTCATCACGTTGACGAGATGGATGGGACTGATGGGTTTGGTCAAATAATCATTCGCTCCAGCAGCTAAACACTGTTCTTTATCCCCTGACATAGCTAAAGCCGTTACCGCCAGGATGGGAATGGGCTTGTCTTGCTCCTGCAATCGAATTTGGCGAATCGCTTCTAGTCCATTCATATCTGGCATTTGAATATCCATCAAAATCAAGTTGAAGGATTGCGTCTGGGTGAGATTAATCGCTTGCAAACCATTGTGGGCAACTACAATATTAAACCCTTTCAATTCTAAATAGGCTTTTAGCGTCTCAATGTTATCCAGGTTATCGTCTACCAGTAGAACGACAGGTTTCTCTGCTATATTCTTTGTTTCTACAGGTAAGAATTCTGAAGCAATTTGGGCAACAGCAGGGGTGCGATCGAGAGGCTTGTCTGAGTTGGGCGGGTTGACGTGTTTCCAGGGAAGCACCACTGTAAATTGGCTGCCCTGACCGATAGTGCTGCGAACCGTCACGGAACCTTTGTGTAGCTCGATAATGCGTCGGACTAAGGCTAAACCTAACCCCGTACCAGCATAACGCCGAGACAAATTGCTATCGATTTGAACAAACGGCTGAAACAGCTTATCAATGTTTTCTGGAGCAATCCCAATGCCAGTATCGATCGCACTGAAGCTCAATGTTTGTTCTGCTGCATTGCCTTGCACTTTTAATATGACAGCACCACCGTTGGGTGTAAACTTGACGGCATTGGCGAGCAGGTTGATCAATACCTGCCGGATAAGTCGTTCATCTAACTCGATGTAAGTCAGATCGGGAGACAGTTCAAGGGTAAAACTAATTTGCTTTTTGAAGGCTTGCTGTTGAATAAAAGGAATTGTGCTTCGACAAAGTTGCTGAACTGAAACGGTTGTCATTTGTAGATATAGCTTGCCGGATTCGATTTTGGCTAGATCGAGAATGTCATTAATTAGCTCTAATAAATGCTGACCGTTGGTTTGAATTGTGGTTAAGGCGTGGTGTTGTTGCTCGGTTAAATTGCCATAGGTTCTTTCTTGCAAGACTTCAGACAGTCCCAGGATGGAGTTCAGAGGGGTACGAAGTTCGTGGCTCATGTTTGCCAGAAATTCGTCTTTCAGGCGGGTCGCTCGTGCGAGTTCCGCATTGGCAATAGTCAGTCGTTCATTAATCTTCCGAAGTTTTTCCTCAGTCTGTTTGATTTCTGTGACATCAAAAATAATGCCAACAATATGCAACGCTTGTCCAATGTCGTCGGTTACGGTGCTGCCTTGCTCAAGCAAATATCGTTTTTCTTGGGTTGCGGGGATCTGAATGCAATATTCGACCTGAAAGGGCTGTTGATTGACGATCGCGGCTTGAATTACTTCGATAACGCGATCGCGGTCTTCTGGCACAATTAGCGAGTTGACTGGGCAGAGAGTGCCTTGATTGGCGATATCTATCGGTTCAAGCTGGAATAACGTCGTTAAGGGATCGTTAAAAAAGACAAATGTATTATGTTGATCGGGATACAGCTTGTAGACAATTCCCGGTAGGTTTTCAGCTAAGGTGCGATAGGAAAGCTCGCTTGCTTGCAGATCGATCTCAGTTTGCTTGCGGTAGCTGATATCTCGGATCGCGGCTAGAAAGGCTTTATGATCCTGCCAGGTAATTTCCTCAACGCGCACTTCAACTGTAGTCATCCTGCCAGTGGGATGCGGAATCTCCATTTCAAACGTCTTTTGGAGCGTAATGGAAATTCCCAAATCTGCACTCTGGTAATCTGGCTTTTGGCAATTGAAAATTCGATCGGCAGCCGGATTGCTGAAAAGAATCTGTCCTTGGGAATTCAGAATCAGGATGCCATCAACTGTCTTAGAAATGATTTCTTTGAGGCGCTTTTCGCTGTTTTGCAGTTGTTGCTCAATATGCTTGCGATCGCTAATGTCTTCCACCACCGCCAAGTCACCAATGAGTGTACCCGCAGCATTATACAGCATCGATACTGTAAGACTAACCCATTGTAGCCGACGATCTTTGCGGATATAGCGGATTTCAGGGGTTATCGATGCCAACTCACCGTGATGTAAATGAGCCAACTCACCTTGGATTACTTCCAGATATTCTAGATGGATCAAGTCTTGCCAAGACATATCCAGTAGCTCAGATTGAGTGTAGCCAGTCAGTTCACAAAAGCGTTGATTGACTTGGATATAGCGTCCTGATAAGTCACATTGGCTAATGCCGACAGCTGCCTGTTCAAACAAAGCCCGATAGCGCACCTCACTCTCACTCAATGCTGCTGTGCGTCGAGCAATTCTGGCTTCTAGCTCCTGGTTAAGCTCTTGTAGTGCCAGCTCTGCCTGTTTGCGATCACTCTCATCTGTGCCAATTGCCGTTACAACCCAGCAGCCATCGCTTTCGTTCCAGCGAGATGTCAGCGTATCTAAAACCCATCGAGTTGAGCCATCTCGATGATGAAAGCGATACTCAAACGTGGTTTCTATCTCTGCTTTAATCGCCGCCAGCATCGGCTCCTGGATGATTGCCCAATCTTCTGCGACAATTCCCGATAACCAGAGTTCCGCCAGAAATTCGTCTGGTTTATAGCCAAAGATTCGTTCCGATCCCCTAGAATGATACTCAGTTTCCCAAACACCATTTGGATAATATCGAAAATGCCCAATTGACGCGCCTGCACTGTTCAACATATCGTTCAGTTTTGCCTCTGAAGCTTGCAGAGCCAGTTCGGCTTGTTTGCGATCTTGTATATCTTGAATTACACCAATGCAATAATTTATGTTTCCATCGGCATCACGAACTGAAGCCACCGTAATGTTGCACCAGCGTAACTCTCCGTTTTTGTGAAGCACACATTTTTCCAGCGAAAAGGAATCAATCTTTTTGGTGAAAAGCTGTTGCCAGTAGTCTAAATAGAACTTTAAAACATCTGGTCTGGGTATGAGGCTCTGGAAGTTTAGCCCCAGCATTTCTGCTTCCGTATAGCCTAATTGGTCGCAAATACGGCGATTAGCCTGCAAAAATCGACCTGCCACATCCATTTCCACAATTCCCACTGCTGCCTGCTCAAACACAGCACGGAAACGGGCTTCGCTTTGTTTCCGTGCGATTTCTGCGCGTTTAAAGTCATCGATATCGGTAATTGTGCCGACCCAGCCTGTAATTGCTCCTGCTAAGTTTTGGATTGGCACTCCCCGTGCCAGAAACCAGTGGTATAGTCCTTGATGATCGCGGACACGATATTCGATCTGAAATAACTGGCCTGTTGTAATAGCTTGTCCCCATTGCTGGAGGGTGCGATCGCGCTCATCGGGATGAATTGCTGCGGCTCCACCCAATCCCATTGCCTCAGCTTCACTTTGCCCCGTGTAGTCATACCAGCGTTGGTTGAAGTAGTGAACGGCACCTGTTTCATCTGCCAACCAGACCATCTGGGGCATTGCTTCTGTCAGATCGCGGTAGCGTTGTTCGCTCTCTTGCAGGGCTTGTTCAGAGTATTTGCGCTCGGTGATGTCAGTGATGGTGCCGATATAGCCAGTCAGGTTGCCAGCGATATTAGTTTCTGCGATCGCCAAACCGATCAGCCAGTACACCTTTCCATCTGGTCGCTGAAAGCGATACTCCATTAAAAAGGGAGTATGGGACTGGGTAGCTCTTTGCCAGTTGACAAAGACCCAATGGTGGTCTTCAGGGTGCAGCGCTCGCGTCCACCCCATGCCCATTGCCTCCTGGAAAGACAGTCCTGCTAGTTGACACCAGCGCGAATTCACATAGTTACATTCTCCGCTCGGATCGGTGTGGAAAATGCCAACTGGCGATAGTTCCGCCAAGTTTAGATAACGCCGTTCGCTTGCTTGCAGCGCTAGCTCGGCTTGTTTGCGATCGCTTATATCTGTGAGGATGCCAAACCAAATAATACTGCCATCTTCTTCCTGAGAGGGAATAGAATGTCCTAAAATCCACTTCAAAACGCCGCTAGGAGTTCTGATGCGAAACTCCACCTCCCATGCTTCGAGGGTTACAGCCGAGCGATCGACGGAAGCACTGATTTGTGCTATATCTTCTGGTAAAATCAGATCCCACACGATTTGCGTATCGTTAAGGATTTCCTCTGCCGTATATTCATACAAATCCACAATACGTTCGCTCATAAATATGAAGCCTTCTGACCCATCCGGCAAGCGGCGATATTTATGGACGGCTCCAGGCACAGTATTAGTAACCTGACGCAGCATTTGCTCGCTTGTTTGCAAAGCAACTTCGGCTTGTTTTTGTTCAGTAATGTCTGTATTGGTGCCAAACCAGCGCAACACCCTACCCTGTTCATCTCGGATGGGAATAGCACGAGAGAGAAACCAGCGGTACTGCCCATCTCGACCGCGTAAGGGAAAGGTATCTTCCCAGATTTCGCCTGTTTCAAAGCAGCGGCTAATTTTCTTGACTACCCGATCAACATAATCGGGGTGATGTACCTGCTGCCATCCCCAGCCCTGCATTTCTGCCAGTGTTGTGCCTGTGTAGTCAAACCAGCGCTGGTTATACCATTCAATCGAACCGTGTTCGTCGGTTATCCAGGCAAACTGAGAAATGTTGTCTGCCAAGGTACGGAATCGGGCTTCGCTTTCCCTCAGTTCTTGTTGTGCCTGGACGAGTTCGGTTACGTCCATCACGGATACGCCAACGCCGATTACTTCCCCATTGGGTAAACAAACGGGATAATGATTGGAGATGGCGCTGCGAAATGCACCCGGTCTGACCTCACCGCTAAACTCCAGATTCAAAACTGGCACTTGGGTTTCCATAACCTGGAGCAGCATGGGAGCAAACTGAGATGCCATTTCCGGCAAAACTTCCCATAAGGTGCGTCCCAAATGCTCACTTAACGGCAGGTCGTTGATTTTGGCTAAGGCCTCGTTACCATAGAGGTAGCGCAGTTCCCGATCGAACAGGGTTAGCCCAACTGGAGAGGCTGCGATAAATGCCTGAAGCAGAGCTTCGCTGCGCTGGCGTTCTAGCTCGGCTTGTTTGCGATCGCTAATATCGGTGAGAATGCCACACCAGACAATACTGCCATCCTCTTCCTGAGAGGGGATAGAATGTCCTAAAATCCACTTCAAGACGCCGCTGGCAGTTCGGATGCGAAACTCCGCCGTCCAAGGGGTAAGCATTGCAGCAGATTGGTCAATCAAATCCCGCACCCTCTCTCCATCCTCTGGAACGAGCAGATGCCAAAGCACTTGGGAGTCGTTGAGGATTTCCTCTGGGGTGCGATCGCAAAGCTTAATAATACCTTGGCTAATAAATCGAAAACTTTTCGTTCCATCCACAGAACGGCAATAGGTATAAACCACTCCTGGAACTGTATTGACCACCTGGCGCAAGGTTTCTTCACTAGCTTGTAGAGCAGTTGCCATTGCTTTCCGTTCTGTGATATCTGCGATCGCTCCCACCATGCGAATCGGCTTGCCAGTTTGATCGCGGATTGCCTCTCCACGAGAACGACACCAAATATACTCACCTGATTGCTTACGTCTACGAAATTCTACTTCATAGGGCAAATGGTCTTCTAGGTGGCCTTTTAGGGCTAATTGCATCAGATCGCGATCGTCGGGATGGATCTCTTCCCTAAGCACCTTATAAGCAAACTTGGAGGCGTTTTCAGCTGGGAGTGGGTAGCCTAAAAATTCCCAATAGCGATCGCTGGCAATGATGCGATCGCTGACAAGATCCCAATCCCACACTCCTTCGCCGATACCCCGAATAGCGAGTTGATAGCGTTCTTGGACTGCGCTTAATTCCAGCTCCAGTTTTTTTTGCTCAGTAATATCGATGTTGACCCCAGCAAGACGGTAAATCTCTCCGGCTTCGTTGCGAATCGGAAAGCTGCGGTTCCAGATCCAGCGAATGGAGTTATCGGGACGGATAATCCGATAGGCAAAGGAGCAAACCTTTTTCCCTTCACAAGTTTGCTGGTTAAACGCGACTACGCCATCGCGATCGTCTGGATGAATAAAATCGAGCCAAGCTTGAGGATTGTCATAGGTTTGCGGCAACGGCGTTTGGTAAAGATATTCCCAGGCTAGGCTGGCATAAATCATCTGCTTACCATCGAGGGATTTGAGAAAAAACACATCCTGACTGTGGTCAAAAATTTGTCGGAGTTGGGCTTCGCTTTCTCTGAGGGCAGTTTCTAGCTGCGTGCGTTCGGCTTCTAACCTTTTCCTCTCGTTAATATCAGTGACATACCCGATAATCTGAGTTAAGTTGCCGTTAGCATCTGCAAAAAACTGTGCCTGAGCTTCAATCCAGATGTAATGGCCAGCCTGATGTTGCCACCGATATTGCAAGTAGAGATGTCCCTGATGTTCAAAATACTCTGCGGCGGCCGTTTGCACCCGCTTCTCATCCTCTGGATGAATGCTGGCAAACCAATCGGCTGATGTCTGGGGCATTTCAGAGGCGCTATAGCCAAACACTTGATCGGCATTGATGCCCCACCTCACGCGATCGGAGGATGTATCCCATTCATACAGCACTTGCTTAGTGGCTAGCTGGGCAGCATGATGGCGGTTTTGCCACTCTAGCAAGACGTTGATATAGGCGGCTTGTCTAGCTTCAGCTTGCTTCTTTTGGGTGATATTGCGCGCCACGCACAAAAACGACGTGACGGTTTCATCCATATCATATTCTGGAACGACACGGGTTTGAAACCAGATGGAGCGCGAGTGAAGGCAAAGTTGATATTCAATCGTTTGTTCTTCGCGGGTTGCTGCTACTCGTTGAGTGAGAGTTTGCCACTCAGCAAAGTGTTCTAGGGCAAAGGTGGCAGCGAGCAGTGGTTGACCAATCAGCGCTTCCGGCGCGTAGCCCAACTCCACCTCAACAGCGGCGTTGAGATAGAGGTAGTGTAAGTCTCGATCGAGCCGAAAAATCACGTCAGGGGAACGATCTAGCAATGCGGTAAGCTCTTGTCGCTGTTGCTGGAATTGGGTCGCCGTTTCGCTGTGTTGAATGGCGATCGCTACCTGAATGGCAAGTTGTTCTAAAAATGTGACCTCGGTCGGTTGCCAATCACGCGGCACAGCCGATTCACTGGCGCTAACCAGTCCCCAAAATTGGTTGTTAACGATCGCCGGCACTAGAATTTTGGCTCTAATCTGCAAATGCTCCAATAACTCAACATGGCAGGGGGTCATCTCTGCTGTATAAATATCGGGAACCACTCGCACTCGTCCTTGGCCATATCGATCTGCCCAATCTGAAGCAAAGCAAGGATCGTAAATCGCTTCACTGACAAAGGAGCGTTGACCAGCGGCGAGGGACTCTGCTACTACCTGGAACTGCCCATTTTCCAAAAAGTGATAAATCGACACGCGATCGCAGCCCAAAAACTGCCGCACTTCAGACACCGTGGCATCAAGTGTTTCCGCCAAACTCAGCGAAGCCCGAATCCGCGTTGAGACTGCCATTAAAAGCTGCGATCGCTCTGTCTGAAGTTTCAAAGCGGCGATTGATGCCTCATCTGGCCGATCGGGTTCTACAGGTTGCAGCAAACGGCATAAACTTTCGTAGGTCAGCAGCCCTAGCAACTGCCCATTGTCGTCTAATATCGGCAAGTGCTGAATCTGGTGTTTTTGTAAGAGGTTCAGGGCAACCTCAGGATTAGTTAACTCAGATTGCCGTAAAGCGATCGCTGGTGGTTCAATCACCTCTGCTAAAGTGACTCCAGCGAGCGATCGCCCACTGGCAACTAGGCGTGTCACCACTCGTTCGCTGAACAGTCCCACCAGTTGGTTTTCACTGATTACAGCTAAACAGCCTGTGCAGTCGTTAGCGCCCATACCGGGATCAAAGTTGCCAGAACTGGAGTTCAAAAGTGCGATCGCCTCTGTCACCAGCACATCTGGCGTAACGGTGATGGGGGATGGTGCGATCGTGTTTTCTAAGGCTTGCCTTAGCAGAAATGAGTGGGGCAAGAACATAAACCTTTCCAGCCGCAATAGTGGGATCGGAAACATTGAGTGATTCAGGGTAAAACCAGAACACCACTCAGAGATTGCTCTAACAATTAAGTCTAGTCTATTCTCCAAAAGTACTTTCTTGACTTATACTGAAAACATCTGATTGCTTGACGTTTGCTGAGGCAAAGAAAACTTTGGTTGTTAATTTTTTACCGGGTTTAAAAGTCAAGCTACAAGCTGCTTTTAGTATAGGACAATTTATTTTTCAGGTTGCTTTTGGGTCAGTTTCTCAGTACTTCTACGAAAACAGTATTTAGCATTTAGTAATTTCCCCATTGCTAGTAAAAACTTCCTGTTGATGCACTTAAGTAAACAAGGCAGTAAAAGCCAAATCCATTAGAGATTAAGGGATTATTCTCTTTTACAAGCAATCGTCTGGGCCTAACTTTAAAGAGTAGAGTTTTAAATTCAACTCCACTCTCATTGTTCAGGCTTTAACTATGACGGCAACCTACGATATTCGCCTTGTAATCCTTTCATTCTGCATTTCTGTCTTTGCTGCTTATACAGCACTCGACCTAGCAGGACGAATCGTGGCAGCTCGTAATCTGGCACGTCTTTTTTGGCTGGCTGGAGGTGCGGCGGCAATGGGCATTGGAATTTGGTCAATGCACTTTATTGCGATGCTGGCTTACCAGCTTCCTACACCAGTTTTTTACGATCTGCCTGTGGTGCTTTCGTCCCTGATGGTGGCGATCGTCGCATCAGGAGGGGCATTGTTTATTACCAGTTACCGAGATACAACCTTCAATCTGGTCATAGGTGGAATTTTCCTGGGAAGTGGAGTTGGGGCAATGCACTACAGTGGTATGGCAGCCATGAGACTTGAGGCAACAGCTCACTATAATTTGCTGTTTATTATTGCTTCGATTCTCTTTGCCCTATGTGCTTCGATCATCGCTCTCTGGCTGACATTCCGAATTAAAGGGGAAACAAATCCAATTGGCAAATTGCGAAAAACCAGTAGTAGCCTCATTATGGGGACTGCAATCTGCGGAATGCACTATACGGCAATGAAGGCTGTCTGCTTTCATCCAACGGCTGAGACATCGATCGAGAGTTCTAGCAACCTAATAGATGTATCTAGTCTGGCTACTGCAATTGGTGCTGCAACGATAGTCATCTTAATCCTGGCATTAATTGCGTCATTTGTCGCCCAACAAGTCAGTATCAAAATGGCAACGATAGAGAAAAGCGAAGAACGATTTCGCTCTCTGTTCCAAAATGTTTCTAATATCATTGCCACACTTGAAGGCAATGGACAAGTTACCTATGTTAGTCCCTCTATCACCAACATCCTGGGATGCAGTCCAGAGGGTTGGATGGCAGAAAACCTTACCACACTGGTGCATCCTGACGACCAATTTGTAGTCGAAAATCTCTTCTGCTACACCTTTGACAATCCAGCCCTTGATGTTACCGCAGAATTTCGTTTGCATCATGCAGATGGCTGCTGGCGAGACTTTGAGGTAATTGTCAAAAACCTTTTAGATGAGCCAAATGTAGCGGGCATTGTGCTTACCTGTCGAGATATCACCGAGCGAAAACAAGCAGAAGCCGATATGCGTAAAGCACTGGAGAAAGAGCGAGAACTAAATGAATTGAAGTCGCGCTTTATCTCAATGGCTTCTCACGAGTTTCGTACCCCCCTGGCGGTTGTGTCGTCTTCCATTGGTATCCTAGAAGATTATGGACACCGCCTCAATCCAGCCCAAAGCCAAAAGCAGTTTCAGCATGTCCAAAAGTCGATCAATCATATCACCCAACTACTAGACGATGTGTTGATGATCAATCGAGCAGACCTTAACGGGCTGGAGTTTCAGCCAGCACCCGTCAATATCGTGCAATTTTGTCACAATTTAGTGGAGGAAATGCAGATCAGCGCCCCTCAACACATAATTAATCTGTCCATTATCGATGAGCGTAAATCAGTTAGTCGTAGCTGGTTCTATCTGACTTTGTGTTTGGCTCTGAAAATAGCGAGGCATTCGAGTCAAGCTCTCTGCGCTCCTGGGCTACTCTTTAATCCCTATGCTCCCCTCTCTAAAGATCCGCTACTTCGACATAAAATCCGTCAGCATCAAAATCGTAATAACCCTCAACTGGATGAGAAATTACTTCAAAGAATTCTGTCTAACTTGCTAACGAATGCAGTCAAGTATTCCGAGCCAGGAAGCACAATCTACTTCAAATTGGTTTTGCAATCAGAAAGTGTTGCCTTTCATATTCAAGATCGAGGCATTGGCATTCCCGTTGAAGACCAAGCCCTTTTATTTGAGTCGTTTCACCGCGCCAAGAATGTAGGACGTATACCCGGTACTGGTTTGGGGCTGGCGATCGTCCGCAAATGTGTCGATATACATGGTGGTGAGATCAAGGTAGATAGTCATGTAGGAATTGGCACAACTTTCACGGTTACGCTTCCCCTGAAGCAAACCAGAAAGAGTTATGAAACCGAGAACGAACCGATCAAACACCTTGTTTTAGCAGCATAAGGAGAAATAATCGTGCAATCTACTATCAAAAAGATTCTAGTTGTGGAAGATGAACCTCAAGTTCGGGAGAATATTCTCTCAATTTTGGGGTTTGAAGGGTTTTATCGAACTGCGGCTGAGAATGGCTTGATTGGCTTACAAAGAGCAAAAGAAGAGATGCCAGATTTGATTATTTGCGATGTCATGATGCCTGAATTGAATGGCTATGAGTTTATCGAATCGCTCCGTCAAGACCCGCAAATGGCAAGCATTCCCGTCATTTTTCTCACCGCCAAAGCCGATAGAACTGACTTCCGGCAGGGAATGGAATTGGGTGCGGATGACTATCTAACCAAACCCTTTACTCCCTCTGAACTCCGGCGGGCAATTGAGGTTCAGTTCAAAAAGCAAACGATCATTGCTCAAAAGAATCAGGTGAAATTTCAGCAGCTTTGCAACACGATTACAGTGTCATTACCCCATGAACTGCATACGCCTTTGCAAAGTATTATTGCATTACCACAGTTATTAATGGAAGAATGGGACTTTACACCGGATACTGAGAAATTAGAAATGATGGAGACAGTTTATACATGTGGCAAACGGCTTTATGGCTTGACCCAAAACTTTTTGCTCTATGCCAAACTGGAAGTAACCATATCCGATGCAGAAAAAGTTGCTGGTATCCGAGAATATGCGCCTCATACCTTTCTTAAAATGATGGTTGAAGAGACTGCATATCAGGAAGCCGAGAATGCACAGCGAACACTAGATTTAGAGATCGATCTACAAGATGAAGCTGTACAGATTTCATCTGCGAGTCTCAAGAAAGTTATCCAAGAATTGATTAACAATGCTTTCAGATTTTCTCAGTTTGGTTCTAAAGTCAGTGTCATTGGCGTTCCTAGCAATAACCTTTATTCGCTCTATGTGATCGATTACGGTCGTGGTATGACCTCTGAGCAAATTGCGAATCTAGGTGCTTATATGCAGTTTAATCATAAGTCGTATGAACAGAATGGTGCTGGGTTAGGGCTAATTACTTCTAAGCGCTTAATTGAATTGTATGGAGGAGAGTTCACCATCGAGAGTATACCTGGCAAACAGACTATTGTTCGGATTGCATTGCCAAGGCCAGTCACTTCTCAAGATGATGAGCCAGGCAAAAATTGAATCACATTCAAGAAGTTGAGAAGAGGCTTCAAGATGCTAAATTTACTTCATCCCCTTTTGAATTCAAACGGCTTTATTCCACATGGACATTGCTATCTTTGGAAACCAGCATTGGTCTGGCTGCATATACTTGCTGATAGTGTAATTGCATTGTCCTACTTCTCTATTCCCTGCTTGCTTGTCTACTTTGTCTCTAAACGACGCGACATTCCATTTAACTGGATATTTCTGATGTTTGGTGCTTTCATTATTGCCTGTGGCACCGGACACCTGATGGATATCTGGACATTATGGTATCCGACTTACTGGTTGTCAGGTTTAGTTAAAGCCTTGACAGCCCTTATTTCAATGTATACAGCTTTGGAACTCATTCCTTTGATTCCTAAGGCGCTAGCGTTACCTAGTCCGGCTCAGTTAGAAGCAGCAAACCGAGATCTGGAACAAGCTCTCAAACAGTTGCAGCAGACACAATCTCAACTGATTCAAACTGAGATTAAACTGGCTAAAACCGAGATATTACAGCAAAGCGAAGAGCGATTTCGCTCGTTGCTACAAAATGCATCGAATATCATCGCCACATTAGGAACAGGTGGACGAGTCGTTTATGTTAGCCCTTCTTTGACGCATATTCTGGGATATCAGCCAGAAAGTTGGATTGCGAAAAATCTTCCTGAGTTAGTCCACCCAGACGATGGCCTTTATGCAGAAGCTCTGCTTTGTCAAGCCTTTGATAATCCATCTCAAAAAACAATAGTAGAATTTCGTTTGCATCATGCGGATGGTTCCTGGCATGACTTTGAGGCGATCGCTAAAAATCTCCTAGATGAGCCAAATGTAGCGGGCATTGTGATCACCTGTCGAGATGTCACCGAGCGAAAACAAGCAGAAGCTGATGTCCGTAAAGCACTGGAGAAAGAACGAGAACTAAATGAATTAAAGTCGCGCTTTATTTCAATGGCATCTCATGAGTTTCGTACCCCTCTGGCGGTCGTATCTTCTTCTATTGGTATCCTAGAAGATTATGGAGATCGCCTCAATGCAGCCCAAAGCCAAAAGCAGTTTCAGCATGTCCAAAAGTCGATCAATCATATCACCCAATTACTAGACGATGTGTTGATGATTAACCGAGTAGAAGCTGGGAAACTCGAATTCATGCCAACTCCAATCGATGTCATGCAGTTTTGCCATAGTCTAGTGGAAGAAATACAACTCAGTGCCCCTTGCCATCAGATTACGCTGTTTATTACCGATGAACGGGACGCAGCCAGCAAAAGTCATGCTCAACTCGACAAGAAGTTACTCCAATCTATTTTGACTAACTTGTTGTCGAATGCTGTCAAGTATTCGTTTGCAGGAAGCACAATTGACTTCCACCTAATTTGTCAAAATGAAAAGACGATCTTTAAAATTCAAGATAAAGGTATTGGGATTCCCGATGACGATCAAGACCACTTGTTTAAGACCTTTCATCGGGCTAAGAATGTAGGGAATATTCCCGGAACAGGGTTAGGGCTTTCGATCGTCAAGAGATGTATTGACCTGCATAGTGGTGAAATACAGGTACATAGTCAAGTAAATATGGGTACAACCTTCACTATTACAATCCCCACAAATCAAATGGAACTCATAGCTGGCAAACTGCTCCCGTCGTTACTATGCTCACATTGAGGGCTAGTAGTTTGCCAAGGTAACTTTGCTCCCGTAAAACCTCTAATTGGTAAAATAGCCAAAAATGGGGTGTAACATGGCGAAAAAGTACATTGTTGACTTGGATGAAAATGAAGTTTCTCAACTGCAATCGATAATTAAGAAAGGTAAGCATAAGGCAAGAACCATAACCCGTGCAAACATTCTTCTGATGGCAAATGATAGAGAAACGGATCAAGCGATCGCTAGCACAGTTAGAGCGCATGTTGCGACTGCCACCAGAGCCGGAGCAGCCTGAACGTTATGATTTTGAGTATAAACGTAACGGGACAATGACCGACACGCCTGAGTATTTCCCTAGCAGACTAGACCGACTTGAACAAATAGTATTGGGCCTTGCTGAAAGACAATCCAATACTCAACAGCAATTAGACTCACTTACCGAAAATGTAAATCGTGTATTAGCCAGAAGTGCAATTTTAGATGATGTACTACTTGAGTTACGCGATAGCCACGAAATACATCAACGTAACTTTGAAGAACATCAACGTAATTTTGACGAAAATCAACGCACTACAAACGCAGCACTACAAAGCCTTGAGGCTATCTTGCTACAGTTGACTCGAAATCATTCTTGAAGCGCGATCGCGTTGCTTCGACCGCCGAAGACGAGCGCATGGGGGTAAATTTTGAGCAATTAACTTCACTAAAAGCGATTGTCTCTTGCCATTAGTGCTGACCTTGGATCGTATCAACACTCTTCATCCTTCAGCCACTCGCACTGCCCGTTCCGCATCATTATTATCTGGTTTCACCTCTGGATGGGACAGAAAAGTAAACCAATCTGACCAATGCTTGCGGAAACGATTGGCTAAATTCTGGGCATCGGCAGCCCATCCTTTGGCGGGTGGATGATTCAGCACATCTACCAGTTGAGCTTCAACCCTGATGCGGTGCTGTCCTAATTGCTCCAAAGTGAGTTCACCAGTGTGAAAAGCTCGGTGTGCGAGTCTGGCACTATGGAGAATGGGAAAAACCTGTTGGGCAAACTGTCGATTGGCAGCCAAGTGAGAGGCTTCCATTGCTTTTAATTCTCTTTCAACGGCCTCTGATATTCGTTCACTTGTACTGGTTGGCTCACCAACTCGGCAATCTGCGATCGCTTGTAGTGATGGCCCCCCGCCTTTAGTGTCAAGGTCAACAACTAGGGGGTTGATGCCGAATGGTGATTCCATATTGGTACGTTCCATAATTCTCTGCACCACATCAGTGACGATCCTGGCACTGGGAACTTTACCACCAGCCTTCTGTACTGCCCGTTGCCAAACTTCAACCTGCTGCTGGGGTTCTAGCTGTGCCAGAGGGCGCACTTGTCCTTCATTAGTTGGCAGGATTCGTGAGGGGTTAGGTCGAGTTTTATCCGCCTCTTCGTTTTGGGAACAATTTGTTCCCGTTTCATCCACTCCCTCATTTTGGGAACAATTTGTTCCCATCGCTATGTTGTCAAATACTACAGAACCAGCTATTAAATAATTGACTCGGCGATGGGTGTATCCAAATCTATCACGACAATACTCCTCAAATGTGCGATGAGTGGATCTGTATAATCTGCGATCGCTTCATCTGCACTCACTACAAAGATGGCTCATTACCTGTGCAGGAAGAAGAAGCAACACCCCCCACAACTGAAAACCAAATTATGGTGCATATCTTCAACGAGTGCCAGAATTATAGGTTTGAAATTCTCGATGATGGCATTTACAACAACAACGGCGTGATGCTGGAGTTTGAAGACGCAAGCCCAGACAAATTTGCTCAACTGGTGACAGATGTGCCGCAGTGGACTGAATGGATGGCGTGATTTGCCCCTGTTACAGACCAGTTGACTGTTAATCCATTGAACATCATTTGAGTCTTGTAAACAGTCATAATATCTATTGCTTCATTTATTGACTTAATTTTGGAAGCCGAGCTAATTCTGAAACTTCAGAGTCTGGCGAAATTTCCGATACTTGGGCAGTGTTAACCTTTAAAGAACGCGGTAATTCCCGAATTACAGCCATCGTTAATGGATCTTCCTGTTTTTGCACAGTAAATTGGATTAAAGAATCAAATTAATCTGCATTATGCATATTTAATTTATTTAAAAACCTTCTGTTATAGCTCCTAGTGCCAAAAGTGACGATCGCACAGATTCCGTCAAACCAACGACCCCTGTAATATTCATGCCTTCATAAGGTCTAGGAGTTCTGAGAATTTTCACACATTCACCTGTTTCGACATTCCATAAGCGGATGGTCTGGTCTTCACTGCTGCTAGCAAGAATTGGACTTTTAACCGGAGAATGGATAAATGCGATCGCAAAAATCCATCGTGTGTGTCCAATCAATACTCTCAAGCACTTCCCAGTTTTCATATCCCAAATTCTCACGGTTTGGTCGGTTCCTCCGCTTGCCAGCAGACAACCATCAGGACTGGCAGCACTGATCACAGCATCAGTATGTCCTTCCAAAGTTCTTAGACATTGGCAAGTCTTGAAATCCCAAATTTTGATGGTTGCATCTTGACTGCTACTGTGCAAGGTTTGCCCATCTGGACTAAATTTAGCCGACCACACACCGTTTGTGTGCCCACGAAAAGTTTTCAAGCATTCCCCTGTAGCAACATCCCAAGCTCGAATTAGGGAATCTGCACAGCAACTAATTAGCATCTTGCCATCAGGACTATAAACAAGTGATGAGACAATATTAGTGTGATTACATAACACACCCAGGCAAACACCTGTCTTGACATCCCAAATCCGTACCTGCTTGTCGCTACCAGTGCTGGCTAAGGTTTGTCCATCGGGACTGTAGGTAACTGAAAGTAGCCAATTTGTATGACCCCGCAAGACTTGCAGGCAATTTCCTGTCTCTATGTCCCAAATTCTCACTGTTTCATCTGCACCGCCACTGGCAATGGTATTACCTTGGGGATGAAAAGCTACGGTTCGTACCCAATTAGTATGACCAGTAAAGGTTTTGACACATTTACCAGTATGAATATCCCATAATTTAACTGTTTGGTCTTCACCACTGGCTAAGACGTGGCTGCGGTCATTTTCATCAAGTGGAGAGGTCGCTAATGCCCACACACCACTACCATGTCCGCGAAAAGTTCGGAAACACTGTCCTGTATGAATATTCCAGAACTTAACAGTTTGGTTGTCATCACTGGCAATCAAGGTTTTTCCATCTGGAGTGAATGTCAGCGATCGCACTGTGTGGGTGTGCCCTGACAAAGTTTTCACACATTCTCCAGTGTGAATGTCCCACAAGCGAATTGTTGTATCAGCACTGCCACTTGCTAGCGTTTGACCATCAGTACTACAAGCTACACACCAGACATGGCCTGTATGACCGTGGAGAGTTTGCAAACACTGCATTGCTTCTAAATCCCAAATCCTCACAGTGCCATCAGCGCTACCACTTACCAGCATCTTATCATCGGCATTAAATGCTACAGACCACACAATACCCGTATGTGCTTGAAGTGTTTTCTGGCACTCACCTGTATTGAGATGCCAAAGTTTGATAGTATGGTCGGCGCTACCACTTGCTAAAGTTTGACCATCTTTACTCAGAGCGATCGCCCAGATCCAATCTGTGTGTCCTTCAAGACTTTTCAGACATTCCCCTGTCTGAATATCCCATAATTTAACCGTTTGATCCATACCACCACTGGCAAGGACTGAATAGTTTTCTTGCCGAGCCTGGGCTACAGACCAAACAAAGCCTGTGTGCATCCTGAATACTTGTAGGCATTGACCTGTGAGATCCCATTGTTTAACAGTTTGGTCATCACTGCCACTAAATAAGGTTTGTCCATCGGCACTAAATACAATCCCTAGCTATCTAATTGGTATACAAAGCAGGTAAGCTGATATTACACCTACCATCGGTAAAAAATTAGTGATAGTAAAGTTGCCTCGCCATC
>NZ_JBALDZ010000239.1:0-8572 GCF_036917155.1 Nostoc sp.
TGGCGAGGCAACTTTACTATCACTAATTTTTTACCGATGGTAGGTGTAATATCAGCTTACCTGCTTTGTATACCAATTAGATAGCTAGGGGGTGTAGTGAATATTTAGCCCCAACAACCATAGAGTTACAAGCCCCGTATGAGTCAAGACGATAGCATTGGTGGGGGTTCAAGCCCCGACCAATGCAATCTTCCCTACACCCCACACCCTACCCCCTACACCCTTCTTGTTGACCTCTCCCCCAACCCCTCTCCGACACGGAGAGGGGAGCAAAAAGCTGAATTTTTCGTTGCTCTTGCTCCTCCCTTTCCGTTTCGGAGAGGGAGGCTGTCCGGGAGAGGTTCATCGAACTCACGTTTAGCATTCATTTTATGTAATATTCACCTTCATTTGTCCTGCATAGTTAATCTTAACCACACCACCCCACGCGCAATTACATATTGCAGTGTTGGGTAATGCTGGAAAATTGTTAATTTTAACTTTTATTGCTCCAGGTTTCCAAGGACTGACAATCATCGGAATGCAAGGCATAGGTGTTAAAACACCCAACGCTGCGGTAGTTGCCGCAGCGACCATTGGGTTGGTCAGCGAGGTACACATTCCAAAAGGCAGGATATTTGCTCCCGGTGCAAAATCCATAATTGTTGCTGCTAGCATCCCATTTACCATTACCGGTGAACCTTTGGGGATAACTAATAGCGAACTAGGTGTAGCACCAAACGGTACACACTGTAGAGAAGCACCCATTACAACTTGTTGTGGCATAGTTTTTTTTGTTAATTGTTAATTGCTAATTGCTAATTGCTGATTGCTAATTGTTAATTGCTGATTGCTGATTGCTAATTGTTAATTGCTAATTGCTGATTGCTAATTGTTAATTGCTAATTGCTGATTGCTAATTGTTAATTGCTAATTATTTTTCTTGCATTAGCCATTAGCCATTAGCCATGAGCCATTAGCCATGAGCCATGAGCCATTAGCCATTAGCCATTAGCCATTAGCCATTAGCCATTAGCCATGAGCCATGAGCCATTAGCCATTAGCCATTAGCCATTAGCCATTAGCCATTAGCCTATATTTACTATTGGGGCATTTACGCCTATTGTTGTATCACCTTTTATAGTCGTTGTTAATCCTTTTACAGTAGTTGTCATGGCGGATTCAATGTTAATCCCTGCGCCTCCTAGTTCGATGGTGTTGCTACCCATTTTTAACTTAATGTTAGACATAGACATTTCTATACTGCTACCCCCAACTTTGAGTGTGATTTTTTGCTTTGCTGTCAATTCGATTTCGCCAGTTGCATCAATGGTAATTTTCCGCCCTTGGTCGTCAAGTTTACAGATATTTCCACCACTGGTTTTGATTTCAATTTTTTTATTCTGGTCGTCTAGCAGCACTAGATGACCATCTTGAGTTTTGATTTCAATCTTTTTGTCTGTATCATTTATATTCAATTTGTGACCATCCACCGTATTTACATACACGCCCTTTTTACTGCTGCCTTTGTCTTCTTCAACAAACTGAAGGGTGTGACCTAAGCGAGTTTTAAATGTCCGCAGTCGCACTTTACCATCTGCAACTGATTCCTGCACGCTAGTGGGCGGTGCGTCTTTGCCGTTCCAAACGCCACCAATGATGAAGGGGCGGTGGATATCGCCGTGTTCAAACCCAACTAGCACTTCGTCGTTAACTTCTGGTAAACAGTCAAACCCGCGACTACTTCCTGCACCAATTGACACTACTCTTGCCCAGTCGCTTTCATGTTCTTCTGTCAAAGTGGGAAATTTGACTCTCACTCTACCCCATTTTTTCGGGTCATTGTTGTTGGTGACAATTCCTACTATTAGAGTTTGTCCTGGTTTCAAGCGGGTTTGGGGAGTCATTGCGGTACTTAAATCATCACCTCGCAAACCGCGAATGCTGAACTCTGTGGTGTAAACTCTGCTTTGGAAAATATGGCGAGTTTCGGTGACATAATAGCTACCGCTATATTTACCCATATCTTTCAGCGATATTACCTTTCCGGGTCGAATATCCGGGTTTCCTACAGCTTGGGCATCTGCTTGGACGAATTCACCAGAAAGTTCGTTGAAAAGTGCTTGGGCGATCGCGTCTGACTCTTTGCTAGAAAAAACCGGTTTATCGACTACAATCATTTTCGGACTACCGTTAAAGGCGGTGCTGGTCTTAGTGCCTTCTCCCTGTTCAATTGAAGTCACAACCTGAGCAGTTTGAGCGCTTTGAGTGGAGACGATCGCCTGCTTATTCTTATAGTCCCACCCTCTAACTTCAACAGAGCTAACTTGTTCGGTACTACTAACACGCACATGAAAGTTGGTAATATCTTTTAACCACTTTAGGTTCAACGAATTACCCCCTGAAGGTTTACGAAAATTCAGCTTACCATCTTGTACAAATAGCTCAAAACCATTACGTGCCGCTCGTTCCCTCAAAAATTCCATGTTAGTCTGGTTTTCTTGAAAGATGTAGCCCACCGGATCGCCAAATCCATAGGGGCCACCAGTTTCATCAATTGTGCCTGCGGTGATGCCAGCTTCACCAATGATTTGACTTACAATGTCCGAATCTTTCTTATTTTGAAACGATCGATTGTAGCGTCCTCGGTGTAAACGGTGACTGACATCGTAACCTTGGATAATAATCGGAGCCTGAGATTCCGCATTAAACTGCGCTTCTACAGCAGTAATTTCACCCTTAAGTAAGGTACTCTGATTAGCAGCGCTAAAGTCAGTATGTTCCGTGTTGCTGGAAGTAAAACCAATTTCAATCGATTTACCAATGGTAAAAGTATTATCGTACAGCCACGGGTTTTCTCCTTCTCGAGCTGAATAATAATCATTACGAATTACTAAGGTGAACATCCCCGGTACATGCAAGCTTTCTTCTACAGTGATTTGCAGAATATCTTCTAACAAACTATCAGACGCAGGTTGTCCGTCAATTTTTAAGGTTGGGATTGCAGTATAACTGGCAGGCATAAGTTAATTGCTAATGGCTAATGGCTAATGGCTAATGGCTAATGGCTAATGGCTAATGGCTAATGGCTAATGGCTAATGGCTAATGGCTAATGGTTAATGGCTAATGGCTAATGGTTAATGGCTAATGGCTAATGGTTAATGGCTAATGGTTAATGGTTAATGGTTAATGGTTAATGGTTAATGGCTAATGGCTAATGGTTAATGGCTAATGGTTAATGGCTAATGGCTAATGGCTAATGGCTAATGGTTAATGGCTAATGGTTAATGGCTAATGGTTAATGGTTAATGGTTAATAGCAATTAGCAATCAGCAATTAGCAATTAGCAATTAGCAATTAGCAATTAGCAATTAGCAATTAGCAATCAACTCATACGCTTATTACGAGTATCTCCTGTGCGGTCAACTTGGTTGGGTGTACCCATACCGGGTTGGGAGGTTGATTCGTCAATTTCTTCTAAACTCAAATCTAATTTTGCCCGTACTGGAGTACCGTCTGGCAAAAACATAATTAATTTGTAGGTCAGGTTGGTGACAAAACAACGAATATATTGATTGCTACCCCAAGCAAATACGTAAGTTGGTGGGCGCTTTTTTTGATTTTTGCCACTCTCTAGAAAGTTCACTGCTTTTTCAAACTTTTGGATATGGACAATGACGCTTTTACCACCGCCTTCTTCATAAGTATCTAGCAAAATGTCATTGATCGTGAGCGTGCAAGGTTCTGGATAAGCAAAGTTGACTTTAGGTAATCCTCTAGCAGTACGCGCACCGCTATTTTTGGTAAGGTTAATCTGTTGTTGAAAAACTAATTGATTGGGGTTAAACATGAATTCAATCGTTTCACCCCCATCTGAGGAAACCAGTTTAGCTTTGACTAGTGACATAACTTTCTCCTCTCAACGTAAATAGCATTACCAGGATGAGCGTCCAGTATAACCGCGTCCGTGACGCTCTTGCTGAATACGCAAGCGACACTTTACTTTCTCATAGATTGCTTGCGCCAATGTTTCTATGCTTTTCGATATTTCAGAGCTAGACTCCTCTGTTGTATCGACAAAGGTTTGTTGGCTTGATAGTCGAATTGTTTCTGAGTCGTTGGCTCCTTTGGCTTGAATTAGAGTATTGACAGATGAACTATTTTGTTTGCTCATTTTTCGCTGTACCGAAGTTGTCTTACTCTTTACAGAATTGCCAATATCTGACCAAGAGGATACATTACTACCTGACACAGTTGTACGGTCTAATTTAGGGGAGTTAGTAGAACTTTGGGTAACTATATTACTTGTAGCGTACTGACTCAGCGATGGTTTGGAAGCGAGTGAATCCAAAACCATAATATTTTGTAGAACCTGTGGCAGTTGTAGCAACGTTCCTGACTGACTATTTCTTGCTGGTGTATCTGTTATTGCGGCAGGTTGAATCATATTTCCTAAATCAGAAACAGAATTCTTTATTAGAAATGAGCTTTCAGCCGTGATATTACTGTCTGAAGCCAATGCCGTTGTTTCTGTATGCGGCTGTAATGTAGGAAATGAATCAAAATCTGTTTTTGACTGAACCTTTGGTATTAAACTAGTTACTGGTGCGATCGCCTGCATCGGGGGAAGTGCAAGAGAATCAACTATAACCGACTCTGCCCGATCCTCAATATCATCAGTTTTATGCTGGGTGTTATCTGACTCAAAGTTAACTGCAAAATCAGCTTGTGTGTCGGAAAATTCCGATCTCTGTAATTTTTTTGTCAGGTTGGAAGGTTGCAGAGGTGAATTTATCGACTCTAGTTTTTGTTGTAAAATTTGCTTCGTCGATGATGAAGTAACTAAATCACGAGAAACTTGTTTTGTTGCGTTATGTTTTGGAGTCGCATCTCGGTATTCTGAAAAAAATGGTGAATCCTCAAACAGGTTATTGGAAAAATCTGATTCAGAGTTTTTAGAAGAAAAAATTGTCGGATCTAGTATAGAAAGAGACTGCACCCCTAATGGTACGAGAAATTGTGGGGTAAGTCCCTGATTTCCTCCCAACGGCTTATGTGGCAATAATGGGTCTTTTTTACTTAGAGATTCTGTTGATTTTGCTAACTTTGGTTGAGCGGTTTCACTTAAGGGCGCATTATTTGATTTAGCCATTGCTTAGTTACTACCAAAATAGCCATTATTCCGTCCCTTAAGGGAAGTTGCAGAAGCTGTACCCGATTTAGCAACTTTAATGCCTTCATAAACCAAGGTCAATTCTTCAATCGCCACTGTAGAGGAATCTGCCGCTAATTGAGGAGCTTTCCAACCAACAGGTACAGCTCCAATCAGTGTCCAACACTGCATAGTTTCACCGGCTTGATTGAATACTAAAATGTTAACGTTGCGACGCTCGATCGCCTTTTGGGAATCAGTCCTCATGGCTTGACTTGCCCATTGCCAAAATACCATATCATCACTAAGACCACGCTTTAAAGTCACTTCTGAAAATTCTGGCTGTCCTAGCAAGATACGTTGCTGGTCATTCACACCTCCTTCATAATAAGTTTCGTATTTGACTCGAACTCCCAAACCCTGACACTCGGTAAAGGAGGCAGAGATAGTACTTTCTAATCCCACATAGAAACGATTAGCTGTGACGTAGTTGAGTCCAAAAGTTTGTGTTCCATTTGTTGTTACCATTAAATTCGGCTCCCATATCCTTGACTGCGTTCTTGATGCTTGCGGAGGTCTTCACGCAAAAGTTTGTAAACGCGATCGCTCAACTGCTCTATCAAGAATGAGTCATGTAAAATTTGTTCTAATAATTTGCCGTTAATTTGTGATTTAGTCATAGTTGCTAATTGCTAATTGCTAATTGCTAATTGCTAATTGCTAATTGCTAGTTGCTAATTGCTAATTGCTAATTGCTAGTTGCTAATTGCTAATTGCTAATTGCTAGTTGCTAATTGCTAATTTTTTTTCCTATTAACCATTAGCCATTAGCCATTAGCCATTAGCCATTAGCCATTAGCCATTAGCCATTAGCCATTATCGATTACTCTCTAAGTCTGCCAACTTCCATAACCCAGCGACGGCGATCGCTGTGTTCCAAATTGAGAATTTCTTCTAACGACCAATGGAACTCAGAAGCAATACAGGCTACCTCCTCATAAAGTTGGTTTGAGGGGTAGCCTAAAATTCCCCCGATAGAGCCAACTCCGTGGAAAACTTGTTATTGCAGCTGGGACAACACACAGCAATTTCTGAATTGCCTTGTTGGTTGATGCGGTTGTAAAACTCGCGCAGATAGCTTAGATCACGGGTAAATAGATTTTCTAGTATTTCGGGAGTAATTTTTGACAGTGTACCCAAACTGGTAATCACCCGCGAAAACATTACCAAAGTGCCATACGCTTCACTCTCTTGAGTGCGCTTATCCTTTTGCACAGAAATTTCATCTTTCGCCGTAGCCAGTCGCATTACCCCATTACGGTGAACTACGCCTTCCGTATCCATCAATCCACGAGGAAGTGTAAAATCAAACTCTGTAGTCAACATCAAGTTTTTATATAGCAATATTCAATAGATTTTGAACTTTTTTTGTTAATAGCTAATTGCTAATAGCTAATCGCTAATCGCTAATCGCTAATTGCTATGGTTTTCTTACTATTAACTATTAGCTATTAGCTATTAACAGCCTTATTCAGTGTTTAACAACTCATGTAATTAGGCTATATCCTAACTAAGATTTTAACGTTATTTCTGGCTCCATAACCTCCGGTTCTAGTTCATTTATATGTCGATAGAACTTTTGTAGATAGTTAAGGTCACAGGCAAATAGCTCTTCAATCACGATAGGTGTCACTTCTTCAAGCGCACCTAACCGGCTAATTACTCTTGAAAGAATAATGACCGTTGCATAAGCAGGATTCGACTTAACTCGTGGATCTCGTAATGGTACAATTTCATCAATTGCCCGTGACAGCTGCATTATCCCTTTGCGATGAACATTGCCATCAACATCAAGATAGCCTTTTGGTAAAGTAAATTCAAACTCTGTTTGCATTGCCTAACTGCTTAACCAAGAGTAAAGGGTTTTGTTAACAGCTAATTGCTAATGGCTAATTGCTAATGGCTGATTGCTAATTGCTGATTGCTAATTGTTTAGAATCCCAAATCAATAGTCTATAGATTTTAGCCATTAGCCATTAGCCATTAGCCATTAGCTATTTAATCCGACTAAATTCATCAATTGCCAACTCCATCTCTTCGATTTCAAACTCACTATTACTTGCACTGACATCAGAAATTTTGTACTTTATGGGCCATGCTCCCAAAAATCTAAATCTTGCCTGTTCAATAGCATTTTGGTTGTAAAGGGTTAAATCACCATTGCGGCGTTGTTTTGCCCAGTTGCCTTGTTCAACGGCACTGAACCAATCCCACACCGCCATAGAAATAGTCATCCCACGACGCAAAATTAAATTGCCACTGTGAGAATTTCCTGGTATTTTCGTGCGTGCTACTCGACCAACGCTATTGCCATCTTTGCCCCATTTCTGGGGAGTCACCTGACAAAACTCGATGGCCTCCTGAGTGCGCTCAAATCCAAGACATTCCATGAAGTAGCCGTCAATGCGATCGTCACTGCCATCTACCCGAATTTCTAAGTAATAACGAGAAGAAGTTAAAAGTTCGTACTGCTTATCTGTCACAGAAGTATTTTGTAATTTTAGATTGATAAAATGCTGATTGCTGATTGCTAATTGCTGATTGCTAATTGCTAATTGCTAATTGCTAATTGTTTAGAATCCAAAGTCAATAGTCCATAGATTTTAACCATTAGCCATTAGCCATTAGCCATTAGCCATTAGCCATTAGCCATTAGCCATTAGCCAATCTCAAATTACTTAGTACGTCGGATGGAGTGGAAAGCTAATTCGACTGTTTCCGTAGCTAGTTCCGTCGTGCCTGCCTCCAGTTGGCTTGATTTATAAGTTTTGGGCATAACACCTATCAGATTCCAGCGTGCTGCTTCTTCGCCACCCTGATTATACAGAATGATAGAGCCAGTTTTAAGCACTCCTTTATTTGTAGTTCCTCCACCTGTAGTGGGTTGGGAGTGGGAGTCAGTGTACCATTTTATCAATCTGTCATCCTGAACAGTAGACACATATTCAACCGTGACCGTTCCATTACTGACTCCGGTAACTGTTGCCTGAATTGCAGATTTTCCTCCCTTTGTAACACCAAAAGGATTTTGGTCTCCAGCAGTTTGCAACTCTATAGAGATGCCACTGACTTTTTTGACGATTAAATCTGCCAGTCCGTCAATCTCTACATAAAACTTAGAACAAGAAAGTACTTCAGCTTTTGCCATAATTAACTCCTGTACAAGTATTAGATTTGTTAATAGCTAATTGCTAATTGCTAATTGCTAATTGCTAATTGTTAATTGCTAATTGCTAATTGCTAATTGCTAAGTGTTAATTGTTACTATTAACCATTAACCGTTAACCATTAGCCATTAGCCATTAGCCATTAGCCATTAGCCATTAGCCATTAGCCATTAGCCATTAGCCATTAGCCATTAGCCATTAGCCATTAGCCAT
>NZ_JBALDZ010000240.1:0-18992 GCF_036917155.1 Nostoc sp.
CCTACTCTGTACCTTTGGATATATGTCGTTGGATATACTTTTTCCTGCTTGTTTTCTCTAACTCATAAAAAAATGGGCGAACCGGGAGTTATTAAATAGTATTGAGGCTAAAAATAACAATATTTATTTCCAGTATATAGATATAAGAGATTGATAATAAATAGCTAAAAAATCTATCTTTGGAAATATATCTTTTGGGTCTTTTGATTCCATAAAAGTATCGAAAGTAAGGTATATGCCAATAAATAAACATATTAACTACATTTAATGATATAAATTTCTTGTATAACATTTACAGCAATGTTTGCGATCAAAAACAACAATAAATAATGACATAAAATGCCTAGACTCATAGGAAAGCGCTCTAATACTGGAACAAATATAACTGTTTTAATCGTCCTTGTCGCCATATTTGGGGTATTACTCGAATACTTTGGCATGATCGATATTGTTCCCCGTTTTGGCCGAGAGGGACGATATTTTCAGCTTAAAGGTCAGGCAACAAACGAACAAGTGATTGAACAACCAAATTAATAGGAATCCGAAGGATAGATAAATGCTTAAAGGTAGTGATGTTATCGATAAAGTGGTCGTCACCTACGACACAGGCAAGAAAATTGTCCGAATTATAGATTTAATTTTTGATCAGAAACGCAATCAACTTTTGGGTTTTCTCGTTGCAGAAAAAGGACTGTTTCGAGATGCAAAAGTGATTCCTCTGGAAGAGGTGCAAGCGATTGGGTTAGATGCGATCGTAGTTAAATCCAAAGCATCTATTGTTAAGGCACATCGTATCCCTGTAATTAAAGAGATTCTGCACCAGGGTATTGTGCTAAGAAAAAAGAGAATTCTGACTACCGAAGGACTCGACCTTGGTATATTGGTCGATTTGTTCTTTGATGAGCATAGTGGATTGGTGGAAGGATACGAAGTTTCTAGCGGTGTATTTGCCGATGCTTACTCAGGGCGATCGTTTGTTCCTGCTGGCGAAGCCCTGAAAATTGGTGATGATGTTGCCTTTGTACCTCCAAAAACTGCTCAAATGATGGAAGAACAGGTCGGTGGTATTCGAGGAGCAGTTCAAGCAACTGGAGATAGATTGCAGGACTCAGCTGATACTACTAACCGCAGACTGCAAACAGCAGTGCAAACCGTGAATGAGCAGCTACAAAACTCGGTAGAGAGCGTGAACCGCGGACTACAGGAAGCAAGCCAGAATGCAGGTGAGCAATTGCAAGCTGCAACTGATGCTACTAGCAGCAAACTGCAAGACCTCAATCGAGATGCAACTGCTTCCCTGACAAACAATTTGGTTGATCCTGCCGAGCAAAAGGTATATGTGATTGGCAAGCATGTTGAGCGGGATGTGCTGACTCCAGACGGGAATGTACTGCTATTACAGGGGCAGGAAGTGACGCTAGT
Source organism: Nostoc sp. (assembly GCF_036917155.1). Lineage (GTDB taxonomy): Bacteria > Cyanobacteriota > Cyanobacteriia > Cyanobacteriales > Nostocaceae > Nostoc. The sequence continues at coordinate 1,423 of NZ_JBALDZ010000240.1, forward strand.
CAATGCCGAAGCGGCCGATCGCATGGATATCCTCGATGAACTCTATCGAGCCACAGGTGGCAGCCTAACTGCCAATATCAGCCGCAATTTGCAAGCAGCAACAGAATCTTTTAGCAATGGAATTGGGAGCGTAACTCACAGCAGCACCGCTCATCTACGTCGTTCGATTGATTCACTGGCAGATATGGCGATCGAGCAGGCAAGAGGGCGCAGAGTCGGGCAAACAGTGCGTGCTGACGATGGCTTAATTATTGCGGCATCTGGGCAGATTGTGACGGAATCCCTTCTCGACCGCGCCCAAACTTACGGTAAAGAAGCAGAATTGCTCAACGCTGTCGGTCTGACTTTGGCAACCGCAGTCCGTTCTACCGCAAGAGACACATGGTTAGAAAACAAAGTTCAACTGCGCGACGGGGCCAGCATCGCTCAAGAGAATCTCAACACTTTCTGGCAAGCCTTGAAAGCGAATGCAGAAAAGTTGCAAGGACGCAGCGCACGGGTAATCAAGAAGCAACGGATTGAACAAGCACTAGGTCGTCCAGTTACCCGCGTTATTCTTGACCCAGAAGACAAGGTGATTCTGAATGTAGGTGAATTGATTACACATCGCGCTGTCAGTCAAGCTGAAGAAAGTGGAGTTCTGAATATCTTATTGAGTTCGGTCTATACCAAGGAGCCAGAAATCTCTGACAAGGAGTTACGTGCTTCAGAATATGGCATGGCAGCCTTGGTGCATCATGGTAATGGGTTGAATTGAGCAAGCGATGCTGTTTGCGAAGTCAAAGAATTTTGGATTTTAGATTTGCAATTTTGGATTGACTTACCAAAAAACTTTTTCAATCCAAAATCTAAAATTGGCACGATGAAGAGTGCTGAGTTAAAAGACCACCCACAAGGGGCGCGGCTTGTACCAAGTACATAAGTGCTGAGTAGTTTTTTACTTATTCAGTACTCAGCACTGAGTATGGTTAAGGGCTACTGGCAACAATTTTGGGTTTTCGAGACGCGATAAATCGCCGTCTCTACAAGTTTTTTGGGCTGCTCTGAACTGTATTGGTCTAAAAACTGGCGTGTTTTCTCATCGCGGCATAGTGTCTTGCTGTTGTATTAATTTCAATTACTAACTCTGTGCCTTGACCTAATTGAGAATTACACTTAAGTTTACCTTGATGTTTTTCAACTATAATTTGCCGACTAATTGATAGCCCCAGTCCTTGACCTTTGCCTACTGGCTTAGTCGTAAAAAATGGTTCAAATATATGTCTTTGAATATGGGGAAGTATACCTTTGCCATTGTCAAAAATGCGAATTATAACTTTGTGTTTTTTTCCTGTTTGTTTGTCATTTACCCAATATTCATTACTATTGACCAATGATAAATGGCTACTAACAATTTCTGTATGAATCAAAATTTTGGGAGTAAAGGAATAATCATGCTTCATCCTCTCTTCTAAGGCATCAATGGCATTGGTTAAGATGTTCATGAATACCTGATTGAGTTCACCAGGGTAACACTCAATTAAAGGTAATTCACCAAAGGTTTTAATTACTTCAATCCCTGCTCTATCAGCCTTTTCTTTCAAACGATGCTGTAAAATCCTCAGAACATTATCAATTCCTTTATGGAGGTCAACTTTTTTCATTTGACCTTCGTCAGAGGTTGAAAAGTTCTGTAAGGCGAAAACAATTTCTTTGACGCGTTCAGATCCGGCTCGCATTGACCACAGCAATTTTAAAAAGTCTGTCTTCACGAAACCAAGGTCGAGGCGTTGCAGATGTAAGGCAATGACTGGGGTAGGCGTGGGATAGTGATGTTGATAAAGTTCTATGATTTTGATTAAGTTTTCAGCATATTGGCTGGCGGGATGAAGATTGCCATAGATGAAGCTAACCGGATTGTTAATTTCGTTAGCCATATCCGCCACCAGTTGACCAAGATTAGCCATTTTCTGGTTCTGCAATAACTGTCTTTGGGTATATTTAAGTTCATCGAGGGTAATTTCTAGCTGCTGTGATTTTTCCCTAACTTGGTCTTCGACAGACTGGCGTTGGACAATTTCTCTTTGGAGTTGTTCAAAGAATTGGTATTGTTGAGTAGCGTAGGCGCAGCCCGTCGTAGACATCGCCTTATCCTGAGTAATATCCTTGTGCGTCCCCGCCATCCGCACCGGTTTACCGAATTCATCCCACTGAAATACTTTGCCACAAGTCAGAATCCACTTCCATTCCCCGGATTTAGTCAGCATTCGCAATTCGACTTCAAACACAGGCGTGTATCCTTGGAGATAATCGTGCAATACTTGGCGAATTCTCGGTAAATCTTGCGGATGTACAAGTTGCTCAAAGGATTGATAATCGTTGTCGATTTCCTCTACTTGATATCCCAGAATGCTTTTCCATTGGGGATCGTAATAAGTTTGATCAGTCACTAGATTCCAATCCCATAACCCCAAGCCACTGGCGATTAATGCCATTTTTAAGGCGGCTTCTGAGGATTGACAAGGATCTAAATTTTCTTGAGATAAGTCTTTTGCTTCTGGGAAACTCTGGGAATCTGGTACTGAAAATGGAGCTTCCGGTTCATGGGTAGCGGGTTCTTCGATATGCATAGCTGCTGGTACGATGAGGAAGATATCTTGTAGCTCTCTCTCCACGCTGTCTTAGCACCCTGACGATCCAGTTATGATTGATTGGGCTGTAATTTTAGTCAGAGATATATCACCCTAGATCATAAATTTGGATGGAATAAAAAAAGTAAACAGATGAGTGTAACCTCTGTTGCGATCGCAATTGGCGATTTTTGAGAAAAAGATCGCTCTATTGTGTGCATCTACATTCTAAGATATGTCTAAAAAAAGTAGTTCAAATCACATATACAGCACTTCCGGCAGCTATGAGGTACATCCTCAAAGCTGAAAGCTATGCTAGGAGAGGGGCAAGGAGAAAACTGTATTGCATAATAGCGAGAAGCGCTGTAATTACCTAAAAACTCAGAAAAATTTGTAACTGTGGCAATTGTTTCTATACTTTTCATCTCATTTCTCCTTAATCAAAGTGACTGGTGACTAGGGACTGGGGACTAGGAACAAGAGTTTTCCACATATAAAATATCCAATACCAAGTACCCAGTCTCCTTAATCAATCCATTACAGCTAACACAGCTTTGGGCAATAACTTATCTTTAAACCAAACAATTCTAGCGGGGACATCATTTAATTTTACTCCCGCTTTTTCTAAATTAAGTCGCTCGGAAATTGCCAAAATCAAGTCATCACGTCCAGCCCGCCGCACCTGAGAAAACTTCTTTTGTAAATATTCTGGTCGCCAATATCCAACAATTTCTAATAAAAAGGTGCGTCCATCAGCATGAACTAAGCGAAAATCGGGAATCATCACACTACCGGGAATCGGTATCAAATCAACTTCTCGCTCTAACGCCCAACCACTTTTCAACGCATCCCACTTATCAGCAAAGGATGCTTCTAGCATACTATCGTAGGGCTTACCTGGTGGATAATGGGATACCAAACCACATTCGGAATTGAGAGTGAAACGTCCTGTTTTCCAAGTATTTGTATAAGCATCACGGGTTTGGAGAATCGAAGAAAGACTCCATTTAGTAACGTGAAGTAAAGCCGGAATAAGTTTAGCGATCGCTAACCCATATCGCGTACTAGGATTAAACAAACTCGTCGGCCCATCTATCGTAATTGTAAACCCGTGGTCAGCATCACCCTCAATATAAGCCATCAATTGAAACAACTTTAAATAGCGAAATAACAGCTTATATTCACCCGGAACATTTCGGTGAGCATTTAACACCAGTTTACTGGCCTTATAAAACACACCCTGCACCTGAGATAAGTTATATCGATTTAACACATCTGGCGCTGTTGGTGCATCAAAAACAGTCAAAATTTTATTCTCAGATAAATCAGCATATAGTCCATTCCGAACCTGTTCTAATAAAACTTCCCGCTCAAGTTCTTGAGTTAACTCATCAGCAATTTTACTCAGAGTAACTTGTGTAGATTCTCGACTAGAAACAGACTTTGCAGCTAGAGAAAACACTCGTTCTCTTAACATTTGTGGTTCCAAAGGACTAACCACCTCAAAAGTACAAAAACTGCTTTTGAGAATATAAGCTAACCCCCGCTTCACCCGATAATCTGTAGAATCTCCTTCAAAATCAGTCAGTTGTCGCTCAAGCACACCCTGAGTCTTTCCCACCGCTGATTGAAAATAATTAATTAACTCAATCGCCAACTCTGAAGTCTTTTGATCAATCTTCAGTCTCTTCGGAATGATCTCCTCCCCGTTTTGGCGATGCATCAGTAAGTCTGTCGGTAACATCTGCTGAATTTTGGATTTTAGATTTTGAACTTCCCGTTGAATAATTAATTTCTAACTGTTCCGCAGCCTTCAAACTCCTTTCCTTCCCACTCCCATACACAACCTGTAACTTCCCCTTCTTCTCTTTTTCTCCCCCTGCTCCCCCTGCCTTCCTCTCCCCTCTCCGCCTAGCCGAAGTCCCCTCCTCACTCGTATCTTCAGCCACCACCTCATATAAAATCGCCTGCTTATTCTCAATATTCCCCTTCCGTAAAATCCTCCCCAAGCGCTGAGTATACTCCCTAGCCGAACCCGTACCCGATAAAATAATTGCCACAGAAGCCGCAGGTACATCAACCCCTTCATTCAACACATGAGAAGCAACCAAAGTATTATATTTACCCTCTCGAAACTTTGTTAATATCTCATGCCGTTCTTTCACAGGAGTTTGATGAGTAATTGCCGGAATTAGCAACTCTTGAGAAATGCGATAAACCGTTGCATTATCAGCAGTAAAAATCAAAATTCGCGCCGGATAATGTTCTGCCAATAAATTAACTAAAATTCGCAACTTCCCATCAGTACCCAAAGCGATATCTTTCGCTTCTCGATGCGCTAACATCGCCCTCCGTCCAGATTGCGATCGCGCGCTCATTTGGACAAACATTTGCCAACCTTGCAAACTCCCCAAAGAAATCTTTGATTGCTTCAAAAAGTCATTGCGGGTTTGAATTAACTGATTGTATCTTTCCCGCTCAAGTTGCGATAACTTTACCTTAATTTGGACAATTTCATGCTCTGCTAACGCCTTCCCTGCTAAATCTTCGGCGCGTTTGCGATATACTTCTTGTCCAATGAGAATATTTAAATCAGCGTGTTTACCATCAGTGCGTTCTGGTGTCGCAGAGAGTCCTAGACGATAAGGTGCGATCGCATATTCAGCAATTACCCGATTAAAATCTGTCGGTAAATGATGACATTCATCAAAAACAATTAACGCATATTGATTTCCCAAGGTTTCAGCGTGAATTGCAGCACTATCATAAGTTGCAACTAAAATAGCCGTTCTATCCCGCGAACCACCCCCCAGCAATCCCACCTCAGCATCAGGGAAAGCCGCAACTAAATGTGCATACCACTGATGCATTAAATCCAAAGTAGGGACTACAATCAACGTCGTGCGCGGCGTTGACTGCATCGCCATTTGCGCTAAATAAGTCTTTCCCGCCGCCGTGGGAAGCACAACCACCCCTTGTCTACCCGCCAGTTTCCAAGCCGCTAGCGCTTCAGTCTGGTGGGGATAGGGTTCCATTTCTAGGGTAGGAACCAAATCTATAGGATAAAATTCCTTTGCCTCATCGATAAAATAAACATCTTCCGCTTGTAGTGCTTCTATAAGCGATCGGTATCTAATTGCCGGAATGCGGAATTTTTCAACTCTATCATCCCACGTAGCGTAGTCCATCCAACCTTTGCCGCGTGGTGGTGGATGCAAAATTAATGTGCCACGATCAAAATTTAATGTAGGGGTACGAGCCATTTGAGAGTGCTGAGTGCTGAGTTAGGAGTTTGGAGTTTGGAGTTTGGAGTTTGGAGTTAGGAGTTAGGAGTTAGGAGTTAGGAGTTTGGAGTTTGGAGTTTGGAGTTTGGAGTTTGGAGTTTGGAGTTTGGAGTTTGGAGTTTGGAGTTTGGAGTTTGGAGTTTGGAGTTAAGAGTTATTCTCCCTTATCTCCCTCATCTCCCAATACGGTTCGGTTAAGGTTTTTTGATGAAAATTCTAGATCACAAAGACGCGATAAATCACCGTCAAGACGAAGAACTGATTATTGTAGAGACGGCGATTTATCGCGTCTCTTGCCTTAACCGAACAGTATTGCCTCATCTCCCTCATCTCCCTCATCTCCCTCATCTCCCTTATCTCCCTTATCTCCCTCATCTCCCTCATCTCCCTCATCTCCCTTATCTCCCTCATCCCCCCACTCCCTTGATTACTAATAACGTAAAAAGTGCATGATTAATCCAAATAACTCTGACAAAACTCAACTAGATGCGCTCATGAGTCAAGGGATGTCCCATTGGCAAATGAGCAGTAGCCTTGGCGAATCTTACAAAGAACAGCGACAGCGCTTCCTGCTTAAGCGATTGCAATTGCAGGCTCAGATTATGCTGATTTCTGGCTTGACTTTGATTATTTTTTTCCTTTGGGTAAATTCACAGGTACAAGGCAAAATATATGCCTTTAAAATTGGTTTTGCAGTAGAAATATTTACACTTATTTGTTGGGGTTTATGTAAAACCTCTATAGGTCGTCGTTACCCAAACTTAATTTTTTTGAGTTTATGTTGGTCTGTAACTTGTGCCGTGCAAATTGATGTCGCTTTGCTGTTTAATAATCTAGAACCTAGAACCAATTTCTGGAATCTGATGTTTCTCACTCAGGCTACAATCGTTCCAGTACAATGGTGGCTACATTTAATAGCACAACTTGGGACAATTGGTTGCTACCTAATTTTATATTTATCGTATAATCCCTTATTAAAAAACCCATCAGCTTTTTATATTGAGCAGGGCTTATATTTCTTTTGGACTTGCATCATTTGTGTCTTCTCTGTCTATTTATACGAACGCTTGCGAAAAAAAGAATTTTACGCTCGTAGAGCAATGGAACTAGCACAGCAAAAATCAGAACGGCTGTTACTAAATATTTTGCCAGAGATGATTGCAGAACAATTAAAACAACAACCGACAACTATTGCCGACAGCTTTCTGGAAGTTACGGTGCTATTTGCTGATATTGTTGGCTTTACAGAGCTTTCAAGTCGTACATCTCCTGCGGAGTTAGTTGAGTTATTAAATACAATTTTCTGTTTGTTTGACCAATTAGCAGAACGTCATGAAGTAGAGAAAATTAAGACCATTGGTGATGCATATATGGCTGTTGCCGGGTTGCCAAATCAATCTAAGAATCATGCACCAGCGATCGCTAATATGGCATTGGATATGCAAAAGGCTGTAACTACGTTTAACGAAGAAAATAACCAATCCTTTTGCATTCGTATTGGTATTAGTACTGGCCCAGTAGTCGCAGGGGTGATTGGGCTGAAAAAGTTTGCCTACGACCTTTGGGGAGATACAGTCAATACAGCTAGTAGAATGGAATCTCATGGTATTGCAGGTAGTATCCAGGTTTGTGAAGCAAGTTATCAGCTTTTAAAGGATAAGTACTTATTGGAGAAACGAGGTTTAATTCAAGTTAAAGGTAAAGGTGAAATGATGACTTATATACTCAAGGAAATTAATTCAAAAACTTATTGAAGAAGGCAGCTATGCTGAGGGCAGAGGGCAGAAGGTTCAATTTAGAAGGGGATTCAAACTAGGGTGTTGACTTTGTGAGAAATCAGCCTAAAACTTTTCATGCAATTTCTGTGTCGTCACTTGAGGCAGAAAATATGGTTCTTCTTTTTGAGAGCATAGACTGACCAAAAACTTCAAGAGACCAAGCTTCAAGATCAAGATACCGGACTGTTTCTAAGGCTTGCTTTACAACAGATGCTGTCAAATTCATAGTAGATAAAGAAATGCTCAAAATCATCTGACCTATCTGTTTAATAGGACATCGAGAAGAAAACTGTTTATATTTACCAAAAAGTGATTCAATCACATCAGAGGTGGCTAAACAAGTGTGTTCTGCCTGAATTTGAGAACTTTCAACTGTCAAATAATCTAGAACTTTTATTTGGAAATTAACTAGAGAATTAGTTTTTATTGTTAACTGATGTAACTGAAATATAGTGCTTGATTCTTGGTTAAGTCCACGAGTTTTAAGTTGAGTCTCTATAGTTCGAGTCATCAGAATTGAGATAAATTTAACTCTAGTTAGCCCGCTTCATAAACTTCGCTGGAGAAATATTATAATCTTGGTATGCGAATCATTGCCCGCACCACTTTACGGCAATTTTGGGAAACACATCCTTCTTCCGAGCAGCCACTTAAAGCTTGGTATGAGGAAGCGTCTCGTGCAGAATGGAATAGTCCGACAGATATCAAAAGTACTTATCGTAACGCCAGTATTATTGCTAATAATCGTGTCGTTTTTAATATCAAAGGGAATGATTACCGCTTAATTGTTCACGTTCGTTATGACATTAAAATTATTTTTATCCGCTTTGTAGGAACGCACTCTGAATACGATAACGTAGACGCGACAACAATTTGAGGTAATGTATATGCTCGAACCCCGTCCCATCCGAACCGAAGCTGATTATCGTGCTGCACTTGATGAAATTGAAAGATTATTTGATGCAGAACCTAATACACCGGAGTGCGATTTGTTAGAAGTTTTAACGACGCTGGTAGAAGCATACGAACAACAGCATCACCCTATTGTTGCACCAGAGCCGATTGATGCTATTTTATATTATCTCGAATCCCGTGGTTTGTCCGTTAATGATTTGGAACCTATTATTGGGAGTCTGGGACAGGTTACAGACATTTTAAATCGCCAGCAACCACTAACACTAGAGATGATTCGGCGTTTGCATTCCTCATTGGGGATTCCGGCGGAGGTGTTGATTCAACCATACTCTTTAATGAAAAATTCAGCTTAATCAAAAGTCAGTGAACTTTGATATTGCCACTGGTTATTGTTAAGTAAAAAAGCATACTGTTTAGTAATTATTATTTATGGCGATAAATAGTTATAGCAACCGCTTTGCAACCCCCAAGAGCGGTTGAGTTTTTGATGGCTCCAATCCCAGGTTTAGAGGGTATATTTTCATTTTACGTGCGAATTGGAAGAAAAAATTCACTTTATACACTTACCCAGAAATGTTTTTAATGAGCAATAATTTTATGCAAAGTAGCTTAGTTTGTATTAGTACAGCTTCAGCAGTTTCTGAAGATGTAAGGATGAGTATTTACGCATAGACAAAATAAATAAGATGTGGGTGTAAAGGGACGACACCAAGTAAAAGGCGAATGCAAATTGTCAGGCTATTTTAAAAGTTGAAGCGAGTGATGCAATGAACAGCAACGAAGCACTGCATGAACTTGAGGTTTTTAGACAATTACTCAGTGCTATCAGTAATCTTAGAACAGGAAAATATCAAAGCGAAGCTGTAGCATCAATATTAGCCAGCAAAATGCAAATTACAGATGTGATTTATGAAGCTACTACGATAGATTATTTGAGAAGTAAAGTAAATCTCATAGAATTGTTAATTCAGCTTGCTCTATATTTACCTGACTATGAAAGTAGTAGTGCTATAGGAAGAATACTTGATATAGGACGAGAATTATTTAATGATGAATGGATAAAATATTTAGCCAGATACGCGGTTATATTACCGCAAGAGAAATTAGGATATTTTTTTATTTGAAAGTCTCTAATATGACTTCAATTCATACTGAATTCTGACTACATAATTCTGAATTCTTCTGAATAAATCTCTACTGTTTGACAGAGACTCAAAAACAAAACATATATAATTAAAGCGATAATTATAAGTATCAGATTATTTAAGCTTTGCTAAATCTAAGCTTTACTACTTTAGATAAATTAGCAGCAAGTAACTGCTTAGGTGTGTATTTTTTTGATGCATAATAGGTGTTGAGCGATGTCTATAACAGGCTATGCCTACGCATTTTCTAGCTGATTTTGGGAATAATCCTTTAGCTAGCTGCATAAAAGGAGAATCTACATTGAAAGGAATACGTTCCCTTCTAGCACCCTATGCTGTGGCACTATTAGCTGTTGGTAGCGGATTACTACTAACACTATTGCTACAGCCATTACTGAAACCAACTATTTTTCTGCTGTTTTTTGCTGCCGTGGCGGTTAGTGCCTGGTATGGCGGCATAGAAGCAGGGTTACTGGCTACTAATTTGTCTACTTTAGCCGTCAGCTACTTTTTCTTAGAGCCAGTGTTTTCGCTCTTGGTTGCGAGTCTAGACAGCATACGACGCTTAGGCTTATTTGTACTGGTGACAACATTCATCACCTTGCTGAACTCAGAGTTACGCACTGCCAAACAACATCTGCAAACGAGTTTGCAGAAGCGACAGGTGAGTGAGGCAAGGTTTAGAAGGTTGGTAGAGTCCAACATCATTGGGGTAATTGTAGCCAATATGGATGGGGCGATCGCAGAAGCTAACGATGTTTTTTTAGAAATGGTAGGTTATTCGCGGGAGGATTTACTAGCAGGGCGAGTTCGGTGGCGCGACATGATACCACCAGAATATATTGAAGCTAACAATAATGCGATTGCAGAACTCAAAACTAAAGGTGTGTGTCAGCCCTTTGAGAACCAATACATCCGCAAAGATAACAGCCGCGTTCCCATCCTATTAGGTTGCGCTTTGTTAGAAAATACTCCAGAGGATGTTATCTGTTTTGTACTTGATTTAAGCCAACGCAAACAAGTAGAGCTTGCTCTTTCCAAAAGCGAAGAACGTTACCGCGCTTTTTTAGAGCATAGTTCAGAAGGTATTTGGTGCATCGAACTGGAAGTACCAATTTCGCTAGATTGCTCAGAAGATGAACAAATTCAACATTTTTACCAATATGTTTACTTAGCAGAATGCAACAATGTGATGGCGCAGATGTATGGCTGTTCTAGTGCCAAAGAAATTATTGGTGTCAGACTAGGAGACTTTCTTGTTCCCTCCGATCCACATAATATTGCATACCTGCGTAATTTTATCCGTTCTAACTACCGACTAATTGATGCCGAATCTCATGAAATAGATAAGCAAGGTAATTCCAAATATTTTTTGAATAATCTGGTGGGAATTGTCGAAAATGGCTTTTTAGTCAGAGCATGGGGAACTCAACGCGACATTACAGAACGCAAACAAGCAGAAGCAGCACTGCGTCAACGAGAAGATGAGCTACGCCTGATTACAAATGCTGTACCCGTCAAGATTTCTTATGTTGATACTGAGCAGCGTTATCGCTTTAATAATAAAGGATATGAAGACTGGTTTAGGCTTCCTGCTTCCGAAATTTCTGGTAAACACATAAGAGAAGTTTTGGAAGAGTCGGTTTATCAGTCAATCCTTCCTTACGTAGAAACAGTACTCTCAGGAGAGCAAGTAACTTACGAAACCCAATTATCCGATAAAGATGGCAGAAACCATTACATGAATGTCACTTATGTTCCACAATTCAATCATCAAGAGAAAGTAGAAGGATTTGTTGTCCTAAGTACAGATATTACACTTCAAAAGTTAGCAGAGCAAGAACGCGAACAACTGCTGGAGCGCGAACAAGCCGCACGCGCCGATGCAGAAACAGCAAACCGGATGAAGGATGAGTTTCTGGCTACACTTTCTCACGAACTCCGTACACCACTAAATGCTATACTAGGCTGGGCACAGCTACTTAGAAAGCGCAAGTTAGATGAAAATGTTACTGGTCGCGCACTAGAGACAATTGAGCGTAACAGTAGATCCCTGACACAACTGATCGAAGATGTTCTAGATGTGTCACGGATTATTAGAGGTACACTTCATCTAAGCATGGAGCAAGTAAAACTTGTAACACTTGTAGAAGCGGCAATCGATACTGTGTACCCAGCAGCCCAGGCTAAAGAGATTAGTATCAAGTGTAGATTCGACCCGGAAGTAGAGGTAGTTGTGGGTGATGTCAACCGCTTGCAACAGGTTGTGTGGAATTTGCTCTCCAACGCCGTTAAGTTTACACCCAAGGGCGGAAGAGTTGATGTGCAATTGGAGCGGATTGAATCCTGCGTGCAAATTCAGGTGAGTGATACAGGAGGGGGAATTGCTGCCGAATTCCTACCCCATGTATTTGAACGCTTTCGTCAAGCAGACAGTTCCACCACGCGATCGCATGGTGGACTAGGATTAGGGTTAGCGATCGTCCGCCACTTGGTAGAATTACATGGTGGTACAGTCTGTGCCAAAAGTCCAGGAATTGGACAGGGGGCGACATTCGTTGTCAGTCTGCCAATGAAAGCCATTTAAAAACTTGTGAGCATCCAACATCAAAAGTTGCACAATCTGATCTCACAATTCACAATGGTGATTGATTACAAATTTTAGAGGATACTGCCAGCAGGCGATTCCTGTCATTAATTAACTTAGAACCTGTTGATGGAAGCTTCCGAGCTATTAGAAACAATCACATTCTTGATTTACCAAGCCGAGCAAGGGGAAATTGATCCTTGGGATGTCCAAGTGATTGAGGTGATTGACCGCTACTTGGAACTGATGGCACCGGGGGCAATAACAAGAGGCTACGAAGCGGACTTGTCTCAATCTGGACAGGCTTTTTTATCAGCATCAATGCTGGTATTATTCAAAGCCAACACCTTGATGCAATTGTCAACTGTAGGAGATGGACAAGATGGTGTAGAAGATGATGCCCTATTGGAAGATGAAGACGGTGTATCACATCAGGGTCATCGTCTACCATTAGAACGGCAATTGCGTCGTCGTCCAGCAGCAATGCCGCCACCAAAGCGCCGGGTGACTCTGCAAGAGTTAATTGAGCAATTGCAGATTATGGCTAACCAACTGAAACTAGTAGAAAAAGTTAGTAAACCTATCCGTCCCAGGCGTCAGCCTAGCGTCCAAAGTATGCGGGAGGCGCTAGAGTTAGCTCACCAAGAAAATCTGACAGAAGTCGCTGGGGAACTAGAGCAGGTATTGAAATTGTCGGCAAGAGACCTAAGTTTAGAACAAAATTGGTTGAATTTAGAACAACTTGTAGAATTGTGGACTCAGACAAAGCTTCTCAACCAAAATGGGTCTGGACATGAGTCTAAACAAAGTCAACTAGTTGGTGTTTTTTGGGCGCTATTACTACTCTCGGCTCAATCGAAAGTAGAGCTATTTCAAGAGGAGTTTTACCATGAGATTAAAATTCGCTTACTGAGACCCCTTGAACACCCGATGAATTAAGAAAGCCAAAAGTAGCCCTACAGATAATTTACAGATTTTTGATTCAGCCCCAAAATCCGAGTAAATTGAAAAGATAAGCGATCGCTTGTCATCTAAGTATATCGATGGTTGCAATAACAACTAAATTACTGTTATCCCTGTTTTGAGGGATGACTTAGAGCAGAAATAAAAACTGATGATTAAGTATCACTCGATGAAAGTAAACTGGCTTGTGGTTGAGGAATAAACTTTTATGAAAGCGATGATTCTGGCAGCTGGCAAGGGTACTCGCGTGCGTCCGATTACGTACACTATGCCCAAACCGATGATGCCCATCCTGCAAAAGCCAGTGATGGAGTTCTTGCTGGAACTGTTACGCCATCATGGATTTGACCAGATTTTGGTCAATGTTAGTCATTTGGCTGAGGAAATTGAAAACTATTTCCGTGACGGTCAGCGGTTTGGGGTGCAGATTGCCTATTCCTTTGAAGGGAAAATTGATGACGACGGTAAACTAGTGGGCGAAGCTATAGGTTCAGCTGGAGGGATGCGACGCATCCAAGACTTCTCACCCTTTTTTGATGATACCTTTGTGGTGTTGTGCGGTGATGCTTTGATTGATTTGGATTTAACTGCGGCTGTTAAATGGCATAAAGAAAAAGGGGCGATCGCTACTATTATCACGAAATCTGTCCCCAAGGAAGAAGTTTCTAGCTATGGTGTGGTTGTGACTGACGAAGAGGGACGTGTCAAAGCTTTCCAAGAAAAACCTTCAACTGAAGAAGCTCTTAGCACCAACATCAACACAGGTATTTACATCTTTGAGCCAGAAGTTTTTAACTATATACCTTCTGGTGTCGAATATGACATTGGTAGCCAATTGTTTCCTAAATTGGTAGAAATCAAAGCACCCTTTTACGCCATCCCTATGGACTTTGAATGGGTAGATATTGGTAAAGTCCCAGACTATTGGCGGGCGATTCGCGGTGTACTGCTGGGTGAAATTAAAAATGTGCAAATCCCCGGTCATGAAGTCGCTCCTGGCATCTACACTGGCTTAAATGTCGCCGTAAATTGGGACAAAGTGGATATCACCGGCCCCGTTTACATTGGCGGGATGACGAGAATCGAAGACGGAGCGAAAATTGTCGGGCCAGCGATGATTGGCCCCAATTGTTGGATATGTAGTGGCGCAACAGTAGAAAACAGCGTGATTTTTGAATGGTCGCGCCTGGGCCCCGGAGTCCGGTTAGTCGATAAGCTAGTATTTGGACGTTATTGCGTAGATAAAACTGGCGCTGCGATCGATGTTCAAGCTGCGGCTTTAGACTGGCTGATTACCGATGCTCGTCAGACACCGCCATCACATACCCCTGTTGAACGACAAGCGATAGAGGAATTATTGGGGACAAACGCAAATTAAAGTTAGGAATTAGGAGTGAAGAGTTAGGAGTAAAAAATGAAATACAAACTCCTAACTCCTAACTCCTAACTCCTAACTTTTCACTCTTAACTCCTAACTATTTAGATACGTATATCTTCTAAGACTCTGCTCGTAGGTTTGCAGTAGTCGCTGAGATTCCGCTAGGGTGATGCGCTTTTCTTCTAATGCTTTCTCGCAACGCTGGCGAATGTTTTCCACCATATCTTCGGAGTCATACTGCATATAGCTCACCACTTCGCTCATGGTGTCACCTTTGACAACGTGTTCAATCTGGTAGCCTTTGGGCGTTAATTGGATGTGAACGGCGTTAGTATCGCCAAATAGATTGTGCAAATTGCCCATGATTTCTTGGTAAGCTCCATTCAAGAACATCCCCAAATAATAGGGTTCTCCGGGCTTGTAGGTGTGCAACTCTAAAACCGACTTGACATCGCGTAGGTCAATAAAGCGATCTATTTTACCATCACTATCGCAGGTCAGGTCTGCTAAAATTCCCCGTCGGGTTGGTTCTTCATCCAAGCGGTGAATTGGCATAATCGGGAATAGCTGATCGATCGCCCAGCAATCTGGTGCTGATTGAAACACTGACATATTCACGTAATAGATGGAAGCCATAATTTTTTCTAGGTCTTCCAGTTCATCCGGTACGTATTCTTGCTGTCTAGTGATGGTAAGAATTTTCTGACAACAAGCCCAGTAGAGGCGTTCGGCTTTAGCTCGTTCTCTGAGGCGTAAAATTCCTAAGTTGAAGCGGCTGATGGCTTCTTCTTTGAATTGGGCAGCGTCGTGGAACAATTCTTGATAATTCTCTTGGTTGATAGATTGGTAGCTTTCCCAAAGATAATTAATAATTGGGGATTCTCCCTCTTGCGGAGGTTCTGGTGCGTCGAGAGGGACATCACTAGTACTGAGAACGTCAAAAATCAGCAGCGACTGATGGGAAGCAAGCGCTCGTCCACTTTCACTAATCAGTGTTGGTACGGGAATCTGCCGCTCGGCACAGGTATCTTTTAACTCTGCCACGATGTCGTTGGCATAGTTCTGCATGTTGTAATTTTTCGATGCATAGAAGTTAGTTTGGGAGCCATCGTAATCTACGCCCAAGCCACCACCAACATCAAGGTATTTCATATCCGCCCCCAGCATGGACAATTCCACATAAATACGGCTGGCTTCTTGGATGGCATCTTTAATCACATTGATAGCAGAGATTTGTGAGCCAATGTGGAAGTGCATCAACTGCAAAGAATCGAGCAGGTTAGCTTCTCGTAACTTGTCAACAGCCTCGATGACTTCAGGCATTGTCAAACCAAATTTAGCGCGATCGCCACTAGAGGCTCCCCAACGTCCCATACCTTGGGTACTGAGTTTAGCACGAACACCTAATATCGGCTTAATACCTAACTGGCGATTGGCGTCAATTACCAAATCAACCTCTTCAATCTGTTCTAAGACGATGATTGGTGTTTGTCCTAGTCTTTGGGCTAACATTGCCGTTTCGATGTATTCTCGGTCTTTGTAGCCGTTGCAAACTAACAATGCTCCTGGTGTATCCAACACAGCTAGAGCAATCATTAATTCTGGCTTGGAACCGGCTTCTAAACCAAATTGATGAGGCTTGCCAAATCTGACTAAATCCTCAATCAAATGCCGTTCTTGATTGCACTTGACGGGAAACACGCCACGGTAGACACCTGGGTAGTTGTAGCGGGCGATCGCTTTGGCAAAACAAGCGTTCAACCGCTCAATCCGGTCTTCCAAAATATCAGAAAAGCGAATCAACATGGGAAGTCCCAAGTTGCGCTGTTTCATGGCGTTGACCAATTCAAACAAGTCAAGAGATCCCCCGCGATCGCCCTTGGGTGCCACGGTAACGTGTCCAGCAGCGCTAATGGAAAAATAAGGTTGTCCCCATCCTTCAATACGGTATAACGCTTCGCTATCCTCAATTTTCCAGGAGCGAGGTAAATCTCCTGTAGTAGTACTAGGTGGTAACAGTTTTTTGTGTTTATGATTTTTCACTTCAAATTTCTGTCCATTGGCAGGTAGTACCACCTCGTCAGATGTAGCAGTTGACTCAACACCCATTTCTTCCTAACCTCTGTTTTTCACCCACGAGTTAACAATTTAGCGCATTCATTTGGGAACGTATATGCACCTAAAGATAATTTCTGAGATAAACTCTGATTGGTCAAGAGTCATTGGTCAAGAGTCATTGGTCAAGAGTCATTGGTCATTAGTGGAAAACCCTTGGATTCAAGACAGAGGATGAAGAACAAATGACAAATGACAAAGGACAATTGACTAGATAAAAACTTTATTAAGTTTTAGGAGATAGCTTTGGAACGTACATTCTTAGCAATTAAGCCTGATGGAGTACAGCGGGGATTAGTGGGGGAAATTATCCGTCGCTTTGAAACCAAAGGTTTTACCCTAGTTGGTTTAAAGTTCCTGAAAGTCAGTCGGGAATTGGCTGAACAACACTATGGTGTTCACCGAGAACGTCCCTTTTTTGGTGGTCTGGTGGAATTTATCACTTCTAGCCCAGTAGTGGCGATGGTATGGGAAGGTGATGGCGTTATTGCATCTGCCAGAAAGATTATTGGTGCAACAAACCCCTTAACAGCAGAACCGGGAACGATTCGCGGCGATTTTGGACTGAATATTGGTCGTAACTTAATCCACGGTTCTGATGCTCCAGAAACCGCACAACAGGAAATCGCTCTATGGTTTAAGGATGAAGAATTGGTAAGTTGGCAACCACACTTAACACCTTGGTTGCACGAGTGATGGAGAGTTAGGAGTTAAAAGTTAGGAGTTAAAAGTTAGGAGTTAAAAGTTAGGAGTTAAAAGTTAGGAGTTAAAAGTTAGGAGTTAAAAGTTAGGAGTT
>NZ_JBALDZ010000241.1:0-53396 GCF_036917155.1 Nostoc sp.
ATCACCCCTTCGATAAAGACCCTGTATGTTTTAAGGTGTTACCAGGGGTTAAGGATAAGCTAAAAGCCGTTCCTGACTGGCAAGAGCGGCTTAGAAATTTTGTTGATGAGCTAATTAAAGGTGTAGATGCTTGCCAATAGAAGTGTAGGTTTGTCAATGTTATTGGTGACTTAGGACATGCTCCAAAAACGGCAACCCTTTGTAGAGACGCGATTTATAGCGTCTCTACATTTTTATGCTCTTAGGAACATGGATTAAATAAGATACAAAACTTTATCCTGTCTCTAGCTTCCCTCTCCTTATAAAGGAGAGGGATTGAGGGTGAGGTAAACCAGGGACATAAATTGTATGTTATTCCTTAGTATTTCTTCTCCAAGAATTTTTACGAGATATTAGGTATATTCCCAGCAAGGATAGACCCACTACTGGCGTAGGTTCGGGTATGGCTTTGATTTTGGCATAAATAGCTGTTGTAGTTGTGGCTCCTTCAAGAGCCTTAATACTTATCTGGGAAACGTCTGGATTAAAGCCAGTTAGCTCAAGGGTGTAATTATTGCCTTCAAAGGTGAAATTTTGATTACTCAAATTTGTGTCTATATATACAAAGTCTGCACTCTTTTCTGGATCTGTTGGGTCGTTAAGTGTATTTATTAGACTAAAGTTGAAGTTAAAAACTTGACTGATTCCAACGGGAGGGCTAAAGGATACATTGAGATTTAGAGGTACAGATTCAACACTTGTACCGCTAAATACCGTTCCGTTAAAGTAAGTTAAATCAGCTATTTTGAATACAGAGTTAATATCCGCAGAAAACGAAGTTCCATTAAAGGTTAGTCTATTTGGAAGTCCTGTCGATAAATCAGGTTCACCCCAAGTAAATGTATTGCTTCCCACACCTGTATATGTGGGATCGGTATTAGTACTTCCTGGAGTAGGTTCTCCCCATGTAGCGCTAGAGATACCAGGAAAAGTTAGAGCATAAGCTTGAGCAGAGAAACCAAATCCTGTGGCAGAACTCACAAAAAAACTAGATATAGCAGTAGCAAAAATAAAACTTAGTTTCATAATTTTGGATTTTAATTATCATTCTGGAGTTTATTTCAAGTAGACCTCAAATCTACCTTAGTAAATTTACGGAAAATACGCCAATGTCTTATTGTGTTTTTTATAAAATATTTATGTTAATTTAAAAATATATTAATGAATAATTTATATTCATCAAGCTAAGTTTATGGATTGTTAAAAGATTTCATGGCTTGGTAATTATTAAGACAGGAGTTGCATAGACATAGCCCGTCGTAGACATCGCTACTTTACTTGCGTTCTTAATTACTTGTCAAGTTGATATCAAGTTACTATTCAAAGTTGGCTGAAGATTTTTCTTTGACCAGAGTGATAAAAAAGTGTTAGAAATACATCGTAATATATAGCAAATTTCAGATAAATGAGGTACAAACTTTAAGACAAAAGCCATATACTAAGAGACTTTAAATCCTGTTCCCTGCTGTATTTTATAACTTTGACAAAATCTCTGGCAACAACTGACTAGGAACTTTAGATAAAGCCAGATTTTGCCCCTGTATTCCTAATTCATTATGAAAAGCACGAATAGTTTTCACTACATAAGTGAAGGTTGTTTGATAAGCCTCGGATTGTTTACTGAATCCGTTTAAGGCTTGCAAATGGTTATCTAATGCTACTTCTAAGTGTTGAGAACGTGTAGCTTTGTCGCCCTTAAAAGACTCATCTATTACTAGCTGATAATGGGCCAGTCCCAGGTTATTATAAGAAGCTAGTAAATCAAAACTTAAAGAAGTATCGCTAAGTGAGTGAGCCAAAGCTATAGCTTCTTCGTAAGCGCTGATACATAGTTGCAGATACTTTTGCCGTGCCTCTTTAGTTGTCTGAGATAGGTTTGCTAGATGCCAGTAGGCAGTACCCAGATTATTTTGTGTAGCAGCGCAGGCGGTGGGGAAATTTGCTGGAGTGCGATACTTGAGAGCTTCGCTGTAGACATCTATCGCTAACTGGAGATTTTGGGCAGGTTGTTCGTATTGTGCCAGATTCCAGCAAGCAGTACCGATATTATTTTGAATCATACCATACTTGAGCGGTTCCTCTTCGGGGTTGTAGTGTACAAGTGCTTCATTGTAAGCTGCGATCGCTTTCTTTAAATGTAAAATTGGTTGATTATATTGCCCTAGATGCCAGTAAGCAGTACCCAAATTATTTTGACAAGCTGCATACTTTAATGAATCCATATCGGCTGTACGGTAATTAAGTGCTTCACTGTAAGCTAAAACTGCTTGCTGCCAATTTTCAGATGGGTGAGAAAAACGAGCTAAATCACCATAGGCTGTCCCTAAATTATTTTGCACACGAGCGTAAGTTTCCCAATGTGTCTGGGGTGAAATCATTTTTAACGCCAACTGATAAAACTCTATAGCCTGCTCTATATAAGTTTGTCCTTCCTCTGAATTGGGTGGTGTGCGGTATAGCATCCAGTAGAGTGTACCCAAGTCATTCAAGATATCTGGAAGTTGCGATGAATTTTCGTCATAGCTAATTGCCTCTTGATAGGCAATAATTGCCACCATCAAGTTTTCTAGGGTTGACTCTCCTTGCTCAATGCGAAGGCGGTATAAAGTGCCCAAACGATGATATGCCTCTGCCAGTATCTCTTCTGAAACAAGATTTTCGTGTAATTCTTCAATTTCCAACAAAATCTGTTGTGGTTGTAAGGAATTCTCTGTATTTTGAGCGATACTTGTATTGATTGTTGCTATTACTAGCTCCGTTAACTCACTGCTAATATAAGATAAAGACGACAGCGATTGATTATTAATTCCACTACCAGACCTATTCGTAGATTCCTGCGGTTGTGGCGTAGCCTTCAATAAATCCGCTGTTGATGATGAAGCTTCCTGAGTTTTGTGTACGCGATTCCCTTGTATCTCCATTGGGAAATCGGAATTATTCTCAAACTTGAACTCGGTGGCTGCGGTTCTAAGTTCTGCTTGGTTAACTGATTCATCTAGAATCGACTGCTCAATATTCTCTAAATCTAAGCTTCCAGAACGTGAAAAACGTTCTGGATAGCCCGAATTCTGATTTGCTGGTGTGGGTTCTCCAGCAAACACAAATATGCCAGTGCGGCAACGCCAAAACTGTGGTGCTGATTGTTTGATAGCAGATAACCAAGGACGTGGTATCCACAGCAGCAAGTTAGATTCTAGGAATCGGCTGGATTCTTGTGTAGAGAAATATTGTTCACTTAAGCGGAGATAGTGTAAAAATAACCGTTGTGTCGCGACTGGTTGCTTAGTGAGATGCTCCACGCCGACAATCTGAAATGCTGGTACTGGAAAAGGTCTTCCAGGGCTATCTTTTGATACTCCAACCATTGGCGGTGGATAATTAGCCAACCATTGATTAATTTGGATTATGGGATTGGGATCGTTTAAATTCAAACGCAATGTCACTAATCGCGGATAAGCTGGAGTGCTATTTTCTTGAGCGTTTGATGACTGATATAGCACCTGTCCAACAGGATAAGCCAATGTAGAATGCAAGCGGGCTGCTACCTGATTTCTTAAGTGTAAATTATCACATACAGCTAAAAAAAGTTGTCGTCGTAAGCCAAGACTTAGGGCAAGTTTTAGGCGGTGGTATACTTGCCGATTCCAAGTAGAATTATTGTTGTGTGCAGTATCATTCACGCTCATAGCGGCTAAAGAGCCAAAACACAGTATATATCACCTTTCTAGGTGCATCCAAGTAGGATAAATTCATCATAAAAATGATTTTTTAACTAGTAGATGTTGTGCTGCTCAAAATATATTGAGCCTTCATATCTAGTAGGAAAAATAAAGTATAATTGTATACTTTTGTTTCTAGTTCAATTTTAACAAAAAATAAAAAAGCAGGCCCCTCTTAAAATCGGAACCTGAAAAACTATAAAGAAGATTAAATGTTTTATGATCAACTGCTCTTAGAAACAAAGAAGGCGACTAGAATCAAGCCGACAACCAAAGCTGTAGCGGCGATTCCTAGTAGGATATAAGTTCGCTTTTGCCCTTCTGTGGGAGGTTCTGCTTGATAAATTTTTGGTTCCCGAGCAAAATTATTCAGAAGGCCGCCTTCTTCATTGATATAGGGCATGAATTAATTCCTTTATCTTTATCGTTAATTTTATGTTACATAAATGCTAAATCCGCTCTTAAACTGCTAGATAAATCGTTACATTTGGAGATTGGGGATTGGGGATTGGGAATTGGGAATTGGGGATTGGGGATTGGGGATTGGGGATTGGGGATTGGGGATTGGGAATTGGGAATTGGGGATTGGGAATTGGGAATTGGGAATTGGGAATTGGGGATTGGGAATTGGGGATTGGGAATTGGGGATTGGGAATTGGGAATTGGGAATTGGGAATTGGGGATTGGGAATTGGGGATTGGGGATTGGGAATTGGGAATTTTGAGCTAGATGAATGAGTCTTTGAACTCCGTTAATTAAGTTTTTAAGGTGGATTAATGAGTTCTAACTCTCCCCAGTCCCCAGTCCCCAGTCCCCAGTCCCCATTCCCCATTCCCCATTCCCCATTCCCCATTCCCCATTCCCCATTCCCCATTCCCCATTCCCCAGTCCCCAGTCCCCAGTCCCCAGTGCCTAACTAACTAGTAATCGTCCCAGTCAGAGGAGAACTAGGACTGGCGTAATCTTTAATAGGCATTCTGCCAGCAAGGTATGCTAGACGACCGGCGACTGTTGCTAAATTCATAGCACGGGCCATTGCTGCTGGGTTTGGAGAAAGAGCGATCGCACTATTAATCAACAAGGCATCTGCTCCCAATTCCATAGCCTGGGCGGCTTCTGAGGGTGAACCAATACCAGCATCCACCACCACTGGCACACCTGCATTTTCAATGATGATTTGGATATTGGCAGTTGTTTTTAGCCCTTGTCCAGAACCAATTGGCGATGCCAAAGGCATTACTGTCGCACAGCCTACTTCTTCTAAACGCTTGGCTAACATTGGGTCAGCATTGATATAGGGCAATACTGCAAAGCCCTCTTTTACTAGTTGTTCTGCTGCTTGCAGCGTCCCGATCGGATCTGGGAGTAAATACTTAAGGTCAGGTATTACTTCTAACTTGACAAAATTATTATCTTCCTGTCCTAACAATTTTGCCATTTCTCGCCCCAAACGCGCTACCCGAATCGCCTCTTCCGCAGTTTGACAACCTGCGGTATTGGGCAACATCCAGATTTTCTTCCAATCCAAAGCTTCTGCTAAACCTTCATGTCCAGGAGCCTTGGTTTGTACCCGTCGGACTGCTACGGTGACGATCTGGCAATCGCTGGCGGCGATACTTTGCTGCATTTCCTCAATACTGCGATATTTACCAGTGCCCGTCATCAAGCGGGATTGGAAGGTTTTTCCAGCAATAATCAAGGGGGAGTGGGGAGTAGAGAGTGGGGATATAGCAGAGTGATGCCCGTTGGAGAAATTGGCAGAGTGAGTCAGCATTGGGGTGGAGGTAGATGGCTTGGACTGGAAGCGCGAATAGTGAAAATTAGCAAGTAGAGGGTCAGACTTTTGTTCCAAGATTAAATCGGCAATCAATGTGGCAGTTACGGGCGCAAGTAGAATTCCGTTGCGGTAATGACCAGTCGCGAGAGTTAAATTTTGACAGTAGCTAGTGCCAAGGATGGGTAATTCATCGGGGGTAGCTGGGCGAAATCCCCACCAGAATTCTTGAATGGGATAATGCTTTAATTGGGGATAAAGCCGGATGGCAGCTTGTAGTAATTTTTGAATACCTTCTGGGGTGTTGTTGGGGATAAAGCCAACGTCTTCGCTGGTTGCGCCAATAACGAGGCGATCGCGTCTTGGTACGATGTAAATATCCTGCCCAAACAAAACCCGCTTTAACGGCAATTCCGGCGAAACTTCTGGTATCCGCACACTCAGCATTTGTCCTTTTCTGGGACGCACGGGTAGTGGTAACAATTCATTTGACCAAGCACCTGAAGCTAAAACATAGTGCGCGGCGCGAATTATTCCAGTATTGGTTTGTACACCAACCACTTGCCCTTGCTGCTGTAAAAATGCTTCTACTGTAATGCCGTCTTTGAATTCAACACCAATAGACTCAGCCGCCGTCCGCAATACGTGAGCGAGAGCCTTATTATCAACTTGTGCGTCTTCAGGATACCACCAACCACTAACTACCTCTGCTCCCAATCCTGGCTGGTATTGATGAATTGCCTCTTTGTTTAACCAGTGAGCAGGGGATGAGGGGGATGAGGGGGATGAGGAGGATGAGGGGGATGAAAGAATTAATTTATCTCCCCCTACTCCCTCATCTCCCCCTACTCCCTCATCTCCCCCTGCTCCCTCATCTCCCCCTGCTCCCTCAAAGACAGGTGCGAGGATACCGCAGGGACGGTAGCCAGTATTTAAGCCGGTCAGTTCTTCTAATTTGCGCGTCCAGTCGGGATATAAGGCACGCGATCGCCAACACAAGGAACGCATTGCCCCATTAGGGATGTTTTCCGCATCTGGTGCCAACATCCCGGCGGCGGCGTGGGTAGCAGCAGCCTGGAAGTCATGACAAAGCACGGTGACGTTTGCCCCGCGCAGTTTTAGTTCAATGGCGATCGCTAAACCAATAACGCCGCCACCAATAATTACAGTCTCACTAGTCATTAGTCATTAGTCATTGGTCATTAGTTATTTAGTCATTAGTCATTTGTCATTAGTACATAACTCATAACTCATAACTCATAACTCATAACTTATAACTTATAACTCGTAACTAAAGACGGATCGAGAGTTACCACAAGGCGCGAATTGGTTCGCTGTTTTGATTTGTATCGCTGGATGGGGTGTTTGTTTCGGAAGTATTTGTACTACCATCTGTTGTACTGTCAGCCGGTGAGGTTGAGTCATTGGAAGGACTTTGGGCAACACTACTCCTGTTGTCAGGTCTTGGGGCTATAATGCTGCGTTTATTTTCGTTTGTTTCAGTTTTTTCATTTCCTTCAGTTGCAGTTTCATCATTCTTACTGCCTGCACTGCTATTAACATTGATATTAGCTGGGAGAACTTGGGATTTTTTTTCACTGGGAGCGTTAGCGGTTTGTACCCCCATCGGAAAGTTGATGCCTAGTAACGTACCAAGCAGAATGGCCAAACCTCCAGCCATCAAAATTAAGGGTGTCCATCTACCCATCTTGTCTTACTCCTTTTTAACCTTTTGGTGTCCACACTATTCGAGAACCTTGTCCCCAAAATCCATCAAACTTTGTCACTTTCACATCGCCTAAAACCTGAGTTTGACAGGCTAAACGTAAGTCTGTTGTAGGAGAATGGGGAGGAAGCGAACGCCGCGCTCGATCGCGCCAATTCGCTGCTGATACTTTGCCCTCTACCTTAACCGTACAGGTACCACAACTGCCAATGCCCCGACAGTTTATTACCCTAGCACCGCTATTGTAGAGTTCAATACTATTTTGCAGCAAAATCTCTCGGAGATTGCTTCCTTGCTCACAATCAATTGTTTTACCTTCAGCTAGTACTTTAGGCATTTTTAAACTGCCAAAATGGCTTTTTGTTGTATATTGACACATTGCCTCGAAAGTTGTCTCGTCGGTCCCAGTTTTATGACCACAAATTCATCACCTCAACTTTGGCTCTATGACACTACATTACGGGATGGCACTCAGCGCGAGGGGCTATCAGTATCGATAGAAGATAAGTTACGCATTGCTCGTAGGCTCGATCAACTGGGAATTCCCTTTATTGAAGGCGGTTGGCCTGGTGCCAATCCCAAGGATGTACAATTTTTCTGGCAACTCCAAGAAGATCCGCTCAAACAAGCTGAAATTGTGGCTTTTTGTTCGACTCGACGCCCCAACTCCACTGCCGCAACCGAACCGATGCTACAGGATATTTTAGCTGCGGGAACTCGCTGGGTAACGATTTTTGGCAAGTCTTGGGATTTACACGTAACAACAGGACTCAAGACGACATTAGAAGAAAATTTGGCGATGATTCGCGACACAATTGAGTACCTCCGTTCTCAAGGTCGTCGGATTATCTACGATGCCGAACATTGGTTTGATGGCTATAAGCACAATCGAGATTATGCTTTACAGACATTAGAGGTGGCGATCGCAGCTGGTGCTGAATGGCTAGTCCTCTGTGATACCAATGGCGGCACTTTACCCCACGAAATTAGCCAAATTGTTCAAGATGTGGTAGAAGTGACTGGGAAACTGGGGACTGGGGACTGGGAATTAGGAAGTAGGAAAGAATCTTCCCAGTCCCCAATCCCTAATCCCCAATTCCCAATGCCCCAAATTGGAATTCATACTCATAACGATTCAGAAATGGCGGTTGCTAACGCAATAGCCGCCGTTATGGCCGGGGTAAAGATGGTACAGGGCACAATTAATGGTTATGGTGAACGTTGCGGCAATGCTAACCTCTGTTCGTTAATTCCCAATTTACAATTGAAGGCGGGTTACAGTTGTATCACAGAAGACCAGCTCACACAACTTACAGAAGCTAGTCGTTTTGTGAGTGAGGTTGTCAACCTTGCACCAGATGAACATGCCCCTTTTGTAGGACGTTCGGCTTTTGCCCACAAGGGCGGTATTCATGTATCAGCGGTGGAACGTAATCCCCTAACTTACGAACACATTCAGCCGGAACAAGTCGGGAATCGTCGCCGCATTGTGATTTCTGAACAGTCTGGACTGAGCAATGTTTTAGCCAAAGCCCGCAGTTTTGGCATTGAATTGGATCAGCAAAAGGCAGAGGCGAGAGAAATTCTCCAGCGCCTCAAAGATTTGGAGAGTGAAGGATTTCAATTTGAGGCAGCAGAAGCCAGTTTTGTACTGTTGATGCACGAAGCTTTAGGAGGTCGCCAGAAGTTTTTTGAAGTCAAAGGTTTTCAAGTCCACTGCGACTTAATTGAGGGGAAAGAAACTAGCAATGCCCTAGCTACAGTCAAAGTCGCTGTTGACGGCAAAAATATTCTGGAGGCGGCAGAAGGTAACGGCCCTGTCGCAGCTTTGGATGCAGCTTTACGCAAGGCTTTGGTGAATTTTTATCCCCAAATCGCAACCTTTGATTTGACAGATTATAAAGTGCGGATTCTCGATGGACATACGGGTACTGCGGCCAAAACCCGTGTGTTAGTAGAGTCAGGTAATGGTCGTCAACGTTGGACGACGGTAGGGGTTTCTAATAATATTTTGGCGGCTTCCTATCAAGCGGTGGTGGAGGGACTGGAATACGGTTTGTTGTTACACTCCCAAGCATCAGCAGCTTTGAAAGCTTCTAGTTGACAAAGAATGCTATGTGGTGTGAGGCAAATTTAGTGAGAATGGGACGCGATCGCCTAAAAATTCCGTATATTTACTCTATTTTGAGAAAATATACGGAAAAATTCTGTGTAACAATAACCGAATATAGATATTATCTAGAAAAATTCTGTCTATTATAAAATCCTTGCAACAGAGAGTCGGGAGCCACGTGACAGGATGAGATTCTAGATGGAATTCATACTATTACCCTGTGCTGATATGGTTAAATTAGTGACTGCAAAAATAGCAACCCAATTGCCAATTCCAAACAGATAATTATTGTTACACCCACACCTAAACGCGATCGCCAATATACACAGGTACAGACCTAGAAAGCTAATGCTGCCAATAAATGGGCAATGCCTGCGACAATAACTTCATGTTAGGCAAAATTCTAAGAGAACTTTTCCCATGATTGGGCAACTAATTGGCTCAACCAGCGACGCTGTTGCTGATCCAGCAGTGGATCATCTGCTAACAACTGAGCAGTTAATTCTTCTAAAGATTGACCCTGAGCGCGGACAACTTTAATTACTCCAGCGATCGCAGCAGCAACTAGTTCTTCATCAATCGGCTGTTGTCGCAGAGCAAAAATTTCCTGGGGACTGTCTGGAATGGGATAATTCATGGCGTGGGTTTACAGAAATACAAAATGAACAATAAATTCAACAAATTCTTAAAATTTCTTCACTGAATCTTTACGAAACTAATAGGGCGGAGTTTACCTTACTTTGTGCCTGAAGAAAATCTGTCTTAGTGAGTAGATTGATCGGAGATGTCAGGAAACGATGAGAGAAATCCTTTATTTAGAAATTCCAACTCCAGATATGGCAACTGTGCGTAGCTGGCTACAAACAGATTTTGAACCTGGAAATGGGGAAAAATTGCTTACCTCGGAAGGCTTTCGCCTCAAAATAACTAGTGCTACTACACCTACTGGGACGGTCTTTTCCGAAAACTTGCCTGCGGAACTTTCGGTATTTGTCTGGTCAGTGCAACGAACTACCTATCTGAAAGTGTTTCGTTGGTCAGAACAACCCTTTCCCAGAGAGGGACAAATTCTGCAACACCTAACCAAAGAAATCAGAAGCCGTTTTCCGCATCATTACCCAGAACCGCCAGCGATTGATTTATCCCAGCAATCGATTTTTGCTGCGTTAGCCTCTGCTTACCCCCTCACCGTCAAGTATTTTCAGAAAATGCCCAACGGTGAATATGACCTCACACGTGCCTATTGGTGGGAACAACGATGGCGCGAAGGGGTACGGAATCCGCAGCAGCCGCGTCAGGTTGTTTTTTCGCAGGGGAGCAGGGGAGATGAGGAAGATGGAAAAATAATATCTTCCTCATCCCCCTCATCCCCCTCATCCTCCTCATCCTCCTCATCCCCCTCATCCCCCTCATCCCCTACTTACGACCTGATTTATATCGGCGGCGCATTAGGTGCGATTCATGCAGCACTGATGGCAAAACTGGGATATAAAGTCCTGCTGGTGGAACGAATGCCCTTTGGGCGGATGAACCGAGAATGGAATATTTCGCGCGATGAGATTCAAAGCTTGGTTAACCTGGGTTTAGTCACCCCCGCTGAGTTAGAAACCATCATTGCCAGGGAATACAAAGATGGATTCAATAAGTTTTTTGATGCGAATAATCCAGCCAAACTGCGATCGCCCGTCCTCCACACACCCACAGTCCTAAATTTAGGTTTGGATTCCGAAAAATGGCTCCAAATGTGTGGGCAAAAGCTGCAAGCCGCAGGTGGCGAAATCTGGGATGAAACAGAGTTTATCCGTGCAGATATTGATATATCACAAGTCATTTTGAAAGTCAAGCACTTACCCAGTCAGATTGAAAAACAAGTAAGTGGACGACTGCTAATCGATGCAATGGGAACTGCATCACCCATCGCCTGGCAATTAAATGGTGGTCGTGCTTTTGATAGTGTCTGTCCGACAGTGGGAGCGGCAATTGAGAGCGGATTTGAGCCAGGAGTATGGGATTCCCAATATGGAGACGTTCTTTACAGTCATGGGGATATTTCGCGGGGAAGGCAGTTAATTTGGGAATTGTTTCCTGGGGCAGGTGATGAACTGACGATTTATTTATTTCATTACCACGAAGTCAATGCCGAAAATCCTGGTTCCTTGCTAGAGATGTACGAGGACTTTTTCACGATTTTGCCAGAGTATCGCAGGTGCGATATGGACAAATTGGTGTGGAAGAAACCGACATTTGGGTATATACCGGGGCATTTTAGTATCGGAAGTAGCGATCGCACGGTTGCCTTCGATCGATTGATGGCGATCGGTGATGCGGCATCACTCCAGTCTCCCCTGGTCTTCACTGGTTTTGGTTCCCTAGTTCGCAACTTAGAGCGTTTAACAACACTTTTGGATATTGCTCTCAAACATGACTTGTTAAGTTTCCGACACTTGAACCAAATTCGCGCTTACCAAAGCAACGTTTCCGTGACTTGGCTATTTTCCAAAGGCATGATGGTGCCCACAGGGAAATTTTTACCACCGCAACGGATTAACGCCATGCTCAACACCTTTTTTGGACTGTTAGCAGACGAACCGCTAGAGGTGGCAGATAATTTCATCAAAGATAAGTGTGATTGGTTAACCTTTAACCGCCTAGCACTGAAAGCCGCCAGGAAAAATCCTGCCTTACTTTTATGGATTTGGGAACTTGCTGGCCCTAGAGATTTAGTGCGATGGCTTGGTAGTTATTTCAACTTCGGCCGTCATGCCCTAGTTAGCGCTTTGCTGAGTCCGTGGTTTGAGCGCTTCTTGAATCGGGTAGGTTTTTGGCTAGAACCCCGGAATCCAGGCTTGTGGCTATGGCTATTGGCGATTAATTATGCGATCGCTACAGGCAAACCGCGATCGCGCAGTCAAGTCGCAAAAACCAACCCAGAAGCTATAATTCCGAAGTCAGAAGCAAGAATTAGTCATTAGTCATTGGTCATTAGTCATTGGTCACTAGTCATTAATCACTAATCACTTTATTACTCCCAACTCTTGTACAGACGCGATTAATCGCGTCTCTCCTAACTCTTGGAGCGAAAATTCGGTAGTTCCACAGATGCCAATGACTTACGCCCCTTGGGTGGACGCTGGGGATAAACCACTGGTGAAGGTGAATTGGTATCATTAGTGTTATCACCTGATGACTCTAGAGACAAATCAGTTGTTGACAATTCCAAATTCGTCAATTGTGAAACTTCTGACCAGTAGTCTTCAGCTTCTCCAACAGGCGTTTTGGTGCGAGTTGGAGTAGAGGGAACCAGTAAGTTATTTGCTGGTGAAAGCACAGAATCCGTCGTCCAAGAAGTGGAGGTAGTTGCAGGAGGATTAATTTCTGCTTCTATCGGCTCCTTTCGTGGATTTTCTAGTTCCTCATCGTCTTCTAAGATTGTTGCTAAAGTCTCCCAGATAGGCGCATCACCTACATCCGTTTTCGCAGCAGGTGGTGGTGATGCAGATGCAGGTTGGGAGGTAAAAAACATTTGAATTAGACTATCTAATTGCTGATCTAAATTTAATGAACCCGAAGATGAAACAGCTTCCGCTGTATTTGGGGAATCATTAACTTCTGGAGATGATTCTGGTTGTGTCGGTGTTGCCGTGTCTTTCTTAACTGTCCAGTTCCAAGGAGATGAGGACGTCGGTGGGGCTTCATTTCTTTGGAATGGAATTGGTGCTGAAGGTTCGCCCCAAGAATTATCTAGATCGTTACTCAAGGATTCTGCTTCTGCTGACCAAGGTTTAATTGGCTGTGCGTTAGGAAACAAAGACCGAGCTTTTCTGGAGAATCTTCCTTGGCTACTAGTTATGTCTTTAGGATGTTTTGCAGCATCCTCTAGAGAGTCATAACTAGGAACCGATGTATCTAGACATTTTTCCAAAGCTGCTTTAAATTGAAGCGTTTGGCGTTGTTGTCGCATCAGTCTAGTACGTAATTCCCGACAAACATTTTCTGACTGCAATAGCTGCTCAGACTGTTCGTTGTTGTTAGTGTGTAGCAACGTACATTCTCGCTCTAACTGGGCCAGGCGTTGTTGGCTAATTTGCAGCTGTGCTTTATAAGTATCAGTAAAAATTTCCTGGCGCTGAATAGTTTGTACAGCGATTTCTAATTGTTGAAATAGAGATTTTATCTGTTCTTGAGCGGCAGCGAGTTCCTGAGTGTGTTGGTTGAGCATCGACTCACTAACGCTGGAGCGCGTTTTCTGCCACTGCAAAACCTTTTCTGACTCAGCTAGGTTATCTTTTAGATGCTCTACTTGTTCATACAAGTTATTGTTAGCCGCACGTAATTCTTCGTTCAATGCCAGCAGGTTTTGAAACTCCGAGTCAATAAGTGCTTGTTTGCCGCTTTCCGGCTCTGCAACCCAGTCCTGCTCGGTGGTATCTTGTGAAAATTGTGTATCTTCAGCTGGCATGAGGAGGGGCAGCTTTTTAACTGCCATATTGTCATTAGGCACAACTGAGTAAAAGGGACAACTCGCCTGTTCTAATTGTGGCGAATTAGCAGAATTTAGGGATTCCATCACAGCCCCCTTATTTGAGGTGTCAGCTTCATTCATCACTCTTGACTCACCTGCTTAAAAATATTCAGCAGTGCTGGCATTAGCATTGCTTATCAACTCTGTCTAATCAGGGTTTGCTCTAGAAGCTAAGTTTAACTCTCTCTAAGCACCAGCAATTAATTATCAATTGGTGTTCCCCATTTTGTATCTAGACTGATGCCGTTATAACACTATGATGCTCTTTCCCGTCAAGGATAGATAGAAGGGGAACTCCGGCGATCTTTGAGGATAGGCGGGAGAGAGGAGAAACCCGATAGTAAAAAACTAAATTGTATTGGCTGATAAAGTTTTTCTATTTGAAAAAACTGCCTAAACCTACACTTTATTATTTAAAATCGCATCTGTCTTCAGAAATAAATAATAAATGTATTTTCTAATACGTTTTCATACTGACTTATTTATTACTTACTTAAGTAAGATATATCTCAGTACAAGTATCTTCTATTTGATGATAATTCTGTAATCCTGGGCGATCGCTATTTAATGTAAGGGACTTCCAAATAAAAAAATATCCAATTAACTCTTGTGGGGTGAGACGCCCACACCACCAATACTGCGTAGGTTTTGGAATTTCTTGGTTGAGGCAAGCTGTTCAATAGCCGGGGGAGAAATGGAGGCTGGCGTTGAGTTTTGCTTCCCCTGCTTCCCCTGCTTATCCGAGCAGTATTGCCCACACCACAATATTGGATAATTTATTTCTTGGAGTTCCCTAAGCAAACAACTAAGAGCTTCTGGTAGAACTGCAATGTTAGAAAATTCTGCCGACCACGAATAAATACTTATAAAGAATTGTTGAAGAAGTAACAATACACCTAAGTGGATTAATGAAACTTTTTTAAAGAGTAATCTCAACTTAGTACTGGCTTTTATCTGGGTAAATGCAGTTCTAGTAAGCAATTATCGGCTTAGTTCGTGAGAGGTTTTTCTCTCAACTTGCCTTCAATGCGTCAAGTTTGTTTAATGACTACAAGAAAATTATTTAAAGTATACTTGACTACTTACTCACATTGTTTACAAGGTATAATTATTAACAATAAGACTATCATGATTAAGTATTAATATGGATACACTTTTTAATCATTTTGTTAAAGAATAATTTATATAACCGAGTTTTCCATTAGTAATAAAGTAGTTATAAAGACTATGATTACTGCCATTGAGATGATTTTGGCGTGAAATAAAGCGTTATGGCAGTTAGGCTTGTCCAAAAAATTCAATTTTAAAATAGGGGTGCTAAAGATGACCGATGTACTTGCAATGGGTGCAAATATCAAGCAAGAAGCTGCCAAACTATCGCTGTTGTCAGAAAATTTTGACAGCTTTTGGGACAAAGAAATCAGACCGTTATTTACAGATGAGTCTCTATCTTTCAAGGTGAAAACTCTTAACGGAAACGATGTCAAGTACGTCAACTTGGATAATGGAGCTACAACCACTCCTTTTGCAACCGTCAAGCAGCATGTCGATGAAATGCTTGACACTTATGGCAGCGTGCATCGAGGTTCTGGGCAAAAGTCCGTCATCACTACACGAGAATATGACGCCAGCCGGAACATCATTCGAGACTTTGTGGGGTCATCTTCAGATAACTATGTAATCTTTGCGAAGAATACAACAGAAGCAATTAATGGAGCCGCGACACTTTGGGCAAAAAAACCGGGGAAAATCTTAGTTTCTGATATTGAGCATTCATCCAACCTACTGCCTTGGGTGACTAGAGACGAAGTTGTGCAGTACAGAACTCAGCCGGATGGAAGTGTAAGTGTTGCAGAAATTGAAGATATCTTCAAAGCACACCAAAATCTTCCCGAAGCCGAGCAAATTAAGTTAGTAACTATTACAGGTGCTTCGACAATTACAGGTTATAGACCTCCGATTTACGAGATTGCAGCTTTAGCACATCAGTATGGCGCGAAGATATTTGCTGACGTGTGTCAGTTAATTCAGCATGAACGAGTAGATATGCGTGCTGATGATGACCCATGTCATTTAGATTTTGTGGCTTTCTCTGGACACAAAATGTATGCCCCTTATGGAACCGGGGTTTTGCTAGGGCCAAAGGAATTTTTTGATAGCTCCTACCCTTATCAAATTGGCGGTGGAAACCTGCCTTATATCACCAGAAATTTAGAGATCAAGCGTTTTTATACAGAACGGGCCCACGATCCTGGAACACCAAACGCAATGGGTGCGATCGCCATTGCCAAAGCGATTGAAATTATCGAAGCAGTAGGACGCGATCGCATTGCTCAATATGAACACTCTTTAGTTGAATTTACATATACACGGCTGGGGATGATTACTGGTGTCAAAATGCATATTCCCGGAGATAATTTAGCTCATGTTATTCCCTTTGATATTGATGGGTTTGACGGACGCTTAGTAGCAGAGATTCTGGCACAAGAATACGGCATTGGCGTTCGGGCTGGGGCTTTCTGCACCTATGAATACATTCGCAAACTCAAGAATGTTTCAGACGAGCAAGACTCCGAAATTGCTCAGGAAGTAGACAGAGGAATTACACGCAACATTCCTAGTATTATCCGAGCCAGCTTTGCTGTATATAATACATTGGAAGACTGCAATCGCTTTATAAATGCGATCGCTCAAATAGCTAAAAACGGATTTACTCACTATTTGCCCAACTATACACAAGATGAGATAACCGGTGTTTGGACAGCGATAAATAGCTAGTTTTTTTGGGCATTGGGCATTGGGCAAAACAGTTCCGTTAGCGGATAGCTAAGGTTTAGCCCGTTCCGAGTTCCCAGTGCTGAGTAAAGAAATGAGATTTCCCACTCAGCACTCATTACGGGCTAAGCCGCCCCGCTAACAGCACTCTTGAGGGGCATTGGTTATTAATTCATCTCCCTCATCAAGCCTTATTCTGTGTATCTTAATTACGAATTACGAATTAAAAGGGGGTAATAGCTTGAGCGATGAAAACCTCTTTGACCAAGAGGATTATCTACAGACACGGGTTGAACAGTGCATCTGGCAAAAAAGCACAGATGCGGGTATTTCGCGCCAGCGTTTTCTGAAAATACTAGCTACTATGGTTGGTGCAACAGCCATTGGAGGGTTAGCTAAACCTTCATCTGCTCACAGTCAGGCAGCTATTAAAACTAAAGGCAGCAAAATACTTAAACCATTGCCACCAGGGTATATCTCTCATAGCAAAGGCACATTAGAGATGAACTGGGAAACGATGTATGGGCGTGGTTATTTAGTACCTAATGATTGGTTCTATGTTCACAACCGCAGTACACCTCCGCCTTTTGATCCGTCTACGTGGCGTTTGCAAATTCATGGAACTGGTGTTTCTGCACCTTGCGAGTTTACTTACGATGAAATCATCGCCATGCCATCCGTCTCAGTCACTTGTGCCATTGAGTGTGCTGCTAATGGTCGGCGCTTCTTTGAAGAAGCTTACAACATACCACTTCCTGGAACACGTTGGAGGCTTGGGGCTATTGGTGTAGCTGAGTGGACTGGTGTACCACTTGGTATGTTATTAGAGCGGGCTGGATTGAAATCCACAGCAAAAGATGTACTCGTTGAGGGTGCAGATGTAGATTCGCTGGACTCAAAAGAGACAAATAAATCCAAGTTCAGCAGTGTAGTTCCAATTAGCAAAGTATTAGCAGATAACTCGCTCGTCGTCTACGCAATGAATGGAGAACCATTACCTCCAGATCATGGTCAGCCGTGCCGTGTCTTATTCCCTGGTTGGGGAGGAAACGCCAACGTTAAATGGATTGAGCGGATTGAAGTTTCTGAAACACCGATATATACCCAGTGGGTGACAGAACAGATGGTGCTGGTTGGTGCAGACTACCCAGCGATCGCTCCCTATAAAGGTAAGCTGATTACCTACCAAAATGTTAAGAGCGCTTTTGAGTTGGCTTGGCCAGCTACGCTTTCGGCTAAAACCCACTTACTACGTGGACGTTCTTGGTCTGGGAAAGGAAAGATTGCACGTGTAGAAGTCAGCCTAGATGGCGGCAAAACTTGGCAATTTGCACGACTGAGAGAACCAAATTTTCCATTTGCATGGGTACGGTGGGACATTGAATGGAACCCACTTCCTGGGGAATATTTTCTCCAGGCTCGTGCTACAGACAATTTAGGTAATACACAACCGATTACAGTTCCGTGGAATGATTCTGGATTGCTCTACGGAGGCGTTGTTAATCATCCGGTGACAGTAGGGGGATGAGGGAGATGAGGGAGATGAGGGAGAAATAACCCATGCCCAATGCCCATTCAGCACTATCAGTTGTCTAGAAAAATATCTAATTTATGATTGATTTTAGTTGGTTGATTTTAGTGAGTGGGGGTTTAATATCTGGAGTCATAGCTGGACTTTTAGGAATAGGTGGCGGTATTATCACGATTCCTCTTTTAGTCACACTAGGTTATACTCCCGTTCAGGCGATCGCTACTAGTAGCCTTGCTATTGTGATTACTTCAATTTCTGGAAGTTTGCAGAATTGGTGGATGGGCTACTTTGACTTTAAACGAGTAATCTATTTAGGAATTCCAGCTTTTCTAACTACTGGAATAGGTGTATATTTCGCCAATAAAATTCCATCCTATATAATACTCTTTACATTTGGCATCATACTACTCACTAACATCTATCTAATTGAGCTTCGTAAGCAACTAGCCTTTAAGGTAAAAGAGGATACAGCCCCAGTATTTAACCCATTAGTTTCTAAAATTGGCACTGGGGGAGCAGCAGGAATTTTAGCAGGTTTATTTGGCTTAGGTGGCGGTACGATTATGGTGCCGCTGCAAATGTTGCTATTGGGAGAAGAAATTAAAGTAGCAATTCAGACTAGTTTGGGTGTGATTGTCATCACTGGTTTAGCTGCCTGTACAGGACACACATTAGAGGGAAATATTCTGTTTGCTCAAGGTATAGTTTTAGGATGTGGCGGTCTTTTAGGTGTTCAGATGAGTACTCGCACATTGCCAAAACTACCAGATTATACTGTGAGTTTAGTGCTTCGTATTTTCTTAGGAATACTATCAATTTATATTTTTTGGGAAGCTTGGACAAATTATCAACAAATAATTACTAGTTTGTAATTTGGATGTTTTTCAAAGAGGTGATATATGAGTATTTTTAAAGTTGAAGTTGTCAAAATCAACAGCATTAATCCTCATCCCAATGCTGATAGGCTAGATATTGCCTCTATTGAAGATATGGGGTATCAAGTAATTATAGTCAAAGGTAACTTGCGTCCTGGAGATTTAGCTTTCTACTTTCCTATTGATAGTGTGATTCCAGAAAACTTTTTAGATAAATTTGGTATTCGTAACTACTACTCGAAAAAACTACGTGCTGCCAAACTTCGCGGAATTTTTTCTGAGGGTATTACAAATTCCCCAGTCCAGAAAACCTAAAACGTTACAAAAACATCCTCAGTAACAGAGAAACGCATCCAGAAATAGGTAGAGTAGTCTTGAAGTTGATTAGCGATCGCTATCTGCTCCGTAAGGATGGAACTGAACTCCATTAGGTTCAACTTGAGTTTTGGTGGCGACACCTTAATTAACCTTCCGAAATCGACTTAGGAATTATTCTCTCAAGGTAGCCATCGGGGATGAAACCCGGCTAAGGGGAGTTGTTCTGGTTTAATTTCAACAGTCGTAGCATCAGCGATGGGCAATAGAGGCATTAACCACAGGCTACTGGTAGCGATCGTATCTCCATCATCAGTTTTTAAAGTGTTTGGGGGTAATGATGCTGTGGTGTTTTTCTGAGGTACTACTTGGTCAAATAACAAGCCCAAACCGTCGGACGATAAACTCATTTGCACATTACGTTGAGCGGGAGGCAGTACTAACAGTGGTTTCTGTTGTCCGGTTTTCAGATCAATTGCCACCACATAAGGCTGTTCTATGTATTGTTCCTTGGATACTAGCTGTGTCAGCAAGCAATAGAGGGTGGGTGAGGCAATGTCAAATTGGCAACTGAGAATTGAGCCTGTTGTTTTTACTAGTTGTTTCTGCACACCTTGGTTTGTCACTAAAAACAAATCTCGCGTGTAATCTGTATTAAACCTTACCATTGCTGCTTGAGAGCCATCTTTAGAGAAAGCCTGTACCAAACCAAACTGGGGCAGAAAATCTAAAGGTTTAGTTGCATCACCTTGCAGTGGTAAAATCGCTGCTCCCTGTCCTTGGGCAACTGCAACGGCTTTACTATCTGGCGTGATCATAAAATCTCCCCCTGGTTGGCTTTTGAGGCGTTTCGGGACGGGTTTTTCTGCGGAAGCATCACTGGTTGCTGGCATAAACCAGAGTCCAAAGTCGCCAGGATTATTTTTGTTTCCCCTTTGGATGACAATAGTTTGCCCATCAGGGGATAAGTCAAATTTCAGGTTTTGATAATCTTTACTATCTAAAGTCAGGTCAACTTTGCCTTCTGGTTCTGCTTTTTGTCCAGATTTAGCAGAAACGCCTGTTGTCACTGTATATATTTGGGCTGAAAGTAGGTCTTGATTGTTTGCGGCGCGAGCAGAAAATAAAATTTTCTCCCCATCAGGAAATGATTCAAAGTCTATTACTACCAAGTCTTTGGGGGTAAGTACCCTTTTTTGTTCTTGGGTCAAGTTGTAAAGAACTAACCGCCCCTGTTCTTCTTTATCGGTGCCGATGTAAAGGATGACGCGATCGCGTGTACGGAAGCTACCTGTAAAGGGCTGTATCAGCCGATTGTTGCCCTCTTGCTGGGCAAACTTATCTTTGGCTCCTTGCAACTGCACTTTATAATTCGTGCCATAAGGTGCTGGTGTCACGAGTGTATAAACCATCCGCCGCCCTGCCCAACTGTATTTACCTGCGAGGGGTGGCTCGATTTTCAAGTTATCCTCGACGCTTTTGATTTCCATTGGGCGGCTGAAGGTGAGGGTGAAAGAGTTATCTTCTGCCCCAACTTGTTGATTTTGCCAGGTAAAATCCCGGACACGAGCAGTTACCACATCACCTTGCAAGATGATTAACCCAATCAGCACACTCAGCAGTAGCATTAGTGCGATCGCTATGCGATCAAGTGGTTGGATAAATGCTTTAAATTTAGTCATTGGTTATAGGGCATTGGGAATTGGGCATGGGGCATTGGGCAAAACAGTTCCTCTTTTCCGTTAGCGGATAGCTAAGGTTTAGCCGGTTCCCAGTCCTGAGTAAAGAAGTGAGATTCCCCACTCAGCACTCATTACGGGCTAAACCGCCCCGCTCTAACAGCACTCCTGATGGGCATTGGGCTAATGACTAATGACTAACGACTAATAACTATAAGGATTCTGGGGTTGAGGAATCTTTTTGAGAGAGTTGGCAGCAATGGTAAGTTGGCGTTTACCTGCCAAATTTTCTGTCACCATTTGTCCTTCGACTTCCAGCCAGTTATCAGCGGCATAAGCCTCTTGATTATTTGGGAGTTTGACGGGTAATCCTACAGGGTAAGCATCTGCTGCACAGCAAGTTAAGACAAATCGTGCTAAGAACAAATATTCTTTTCCTATATCCGGCGGATGAATGACAAATCCCTGTACTTTGACTTTTTGACCTGTATATGTATCTGGTTCTGGATAGACATTGACAGTACGCACCCAATCTACAAGCGATCGCTCCTCTGGACGAACGGTAGCGCGAAAGGCTTGGGGTTTGACACGCGTGCTTCCCAATGAATCAGTCGTAACACCCCTTTGAAGTGCTTTGTCACTAGCAAAAACTTGCGGTGTAATGATAAAACCTAGAATCGCCGTAGTCAACAACAAAGTACTGCCCCAACCTGGGGGAAATAAACTAATATGCGGGGCGTTTGGCGTAACGTCATGGCGACGACGTTGCCAAAGTTCCTGCATCTTGAAGAAACCAATAATAATCAAACCAATACCTGTCACGACCACGAACCAAATGTAATTTGGGTGAATCAACAGGTTCAGCTTGTTAGTTAGCCAATATCTCAACATCAAAGTGCCCCAGGCTGTAATTGCTATAGCATCCAGCCAAGGGAGTAACAGATTTGGGATTTTAGATTTGGGATTTTTGTTAGTCATTAGTCATTAGTCATTGGTCATTAGTCATTGGTCATTAGCAAAGGACAAATGACAAATAATTTTTTAAAAGACGTGCAAGTTAAGGAAAAGGGTAAACACAAATGTTAATTGTGCTGCTAAAGCAAATAAGTAAAAAACCGTTTTTGGTTTAAAAATGGATAACATCAAACCAATACCTTTGATGTCAATCATTGGCCCAAATACTAGAAATGCCAACAATGAACCACTGCTAAAGGTTGAGGCAAAAGATAGGGCGAAGAAAGAATCAACTGTAGAACAAATTGACACCACTACTGCTAATATCAGCATGACCGCAATTGAGGTAATGGGGCCAGCACCCAAACTGAGAATTAATTCACGGGGAGCGAGGACTTGAATGGCAGCCGCGATCGCACTTCCTACAACCATAACGCCGCCCAATTCTCGAAATTCTTGGATGCTATTATCCACTACTAGACGCAGTTTCGCTGTCAACGGTTTATTGGAAGTAGACGCTGAGGTAGGCGGTACTAAATTAGCATCTATCCGCAGTGGTGTACCTGCTTTTCCTCCTAAGATATAAGTCCCAGATTGTAAGATATTCGGTATTGTTGCTTCCTCTTGTGCTTGGGAACGCTTACCACGGCGTTTGGTTTCAGGCGGCGCGGGTGGGTTAAACTTCATATAACGAGCGATCGCGGGCTGAATTATCGGATTTAAGTCCTTTTGAAAACTGAAAACATACCCGACGATTGTGGCAATTACTAGAGAAAATACGACTCGTAAGACCACTATTTCTGGCTGATCTCGAAATGCTGTCCAAGTTGACCAAATTACAATTGGGTTAATTGTTGGTGCTGCTAGCAAAAAACCAATTGCGACTGGTGTGGGTACTCCCTGAATCAGGAACCGCCGCGCTACCGGTACATTCCCGCACTCACACACCGGAAATAAAAAGCCGATCATGCTGCCAACTAAAGCACCCAATAGCGGATTTGTGGGCATTTTTTCTACTAGTTTGCGCTCATCAACAAAAAACAGCAGCAAACTGGAGAATAAAACCCCAAGAAGCAAAAAAGGCATCGCCTCGACTAGCAGACTTAGAAATAGCGTAAAACCATTGTTCAGTTCATTCATGGGCGTCGCAGTCAAAAGCGGTTTTTAGTTTTAGGGTTCTGCCTAGTCATTCTATCGAAATGGGGATCAAAAGCAGTTCGGGAAAATTAAACATTATTTAAGTAGCAAGTTATCTAATGTTTGAAATTGCGTTTAAGCGCTACAAACCTTTGCTTCAGCCAAGATATTGATTTTTACCTGAGTGCATTTACTGACGATTACCATTTCTAAGATTGTCTAAGTTCAGAATTTG
Organism: Nostoc sp.; assembly: GCF_036917155.1. GTDB lineage: Bacteria > Cyanobacteriota > Cyanobacteriia > Cyanobacteriales > Nostocaceae > Nostoc. The sequence continues at coordinate 23,395 of NZ_JBALDZ010000241.1, forward strand.
TTCCGTTCTAGAGGGCAAGTAGCTGCATAGATGATTTGAAATTCCCTATGTTTATACTTACAGTAATTTCCTGGATTAGATATTAGCTCGGCTGTATTTTCATCAAGTATTCACAGTTCTGCAACATTTGGGGTAGGCGTAGCCCGTCGTAGACATCGCTCTTGGTTGCGACGATTCAATCTCCTTGCTCTGAAGCGCCAGCGCCGTTACACGATGGCGAAAGTCTGGATTCCCTTGTTTTTTCCGTGGTTTACTCATGACTAAACTCAGCACAAGGGTGCTGAGTTTAGTCAATTAGTAGGCCTCTCTTTACAAGACTCTATTTTTCTTAACTTGACACCAATGGCGTCTCACCCGCCATATTATAGACTCTTGGAGTTCCCTAAGTCGCCGTCTCTACTCTTAATTTATTTATGTATTGACAGACTACTAGGCGAACTCTATAGTTTCAACAAACTCTAAAATACTCTCCTTGATGTCTTCGGCCTCTTCTTCAATAGAATCGGGAGTTTCGCCGTTAATAAAGCTGTGTTGACTACTAACTATATACAAAAATTCACCCCTGATAAAGGTAAGCAGTCCTCGGTACGCATCTAATCTGATCGCAGTTCCATTATTTTCTTGCTTAGAAATCGTGGAACCTTTAGGCATATCGATTAACACATAGTAAGCGCCTCGCAAAGTATTTTCCAGATATTCGGTATACTCCACAGAAGCATCTGGTACATTGGCAAAAATCGCCTGGGGTACATACTTGTCTACTAAGATTGTTTGTAAATATTCTTCTTGTCCAATAGACTCCAATTCCTCTAACTGTTCCAGGGGGAAAGGATAATAATCAATTCTCAGCAAAGTACCGATGTCATCAGAAAAGCCAACTACTCCTTCCTGGCTCTGAATTCTACCGCCCTGCTGGGGATCAACTGGAATCGGGACGGTAAAATTACCTAATGGGGATTGATATGCCTGTTCACTAAAATCTTCGATGACTACTGTTTCATCATCATCATCGTCTGCATATTCTTCATCTTCTGCTTCTTTAAAGGCCGCAATTACCTCCTTGATGATTTCCTCTGCTTCTTCATCCTCCAGTTCTAAGGCTGCTTGTAGCTTTTTGAGGTAGGCTTGTTTCGGTTTGGGGATGGCGAGTTCATCGTCTAAAAGTACTATTACCCCAGCAGCAAAACCATCTAGCACTAATTCATCTGAGAGAGATACTTTAGCGACATTAAACAAAGGCCCAATTCCCTCTTCTTCGGCAATGGAGATGAGTCTATCAACTATTTCTGTGATTTCATCTTCTGAGTATTCCTCGAAAACCTCGAATTCCCAGAGAATACCCGCTAAACTTTCTGCATCTACCTCGTCAATCACTGAATCTGCGATCGCAGTTACAGTTGCGATCGCCGCTACTGCTTCTTCTGGACTTAGTGATTCCTCTGATGTCTTTGGTGAGTTAAAAACCTTGTCATATTTAGTCATATTTGCTACCTAAATTAATTCCTTGATAGTAATAACAGATTGAAAGTGACAATGGTCAGTTTACCAATGGAGCGAATCTTCTAGAGAAAAAGTTCGCTAAGACATGTTTTACTCAGTATTGCTCAGGTGTAACGAAACCTTGTTGACGGCTAATGTCCAGCACTAATTAAACCTTACTGTAATCCGACTCCACAAACTCCTGACTTCCCCTATTATTCATCAAATGCAATTTGCCAATGTTCTGCGATCGCTAATTGTAAGATAGACTATCGACAAATTCATGGCATTTCTACCACCTATGTCGTGAAAATTTAGCAGCAATGTTGTGGTCAAACTTCGGAACTGATTGCCGCAAAGCGATCGCAAATAAAATCACGAAAACACGTTACCTTGGCTGGCAATAGTCGCCGTCCCTCATAGAGGAGGTAAAGAGAAGCTTGCTCCCCGATAGACCATTGGGGCAAAACTTTCACCAATTGTCCCGATTCCCGTGCTGAGTTGAAAGACCACCCACAAGGGGCGGGGTATCAACCAACTCCATAGAAAAAAATTCCGCTTGACTTCGGGCAGGGCAAATACCTGCCATCGATTGTACCGAGTACTCCTCTTCTTACTCAGAACTCAGCACTGAGTATAGTAAAAGTACAACCCATTGGTTATTGGTTATTGGCGATCGCATTCATCAAAAAGAAATTGAGAACTATATGATGACAAACAAAACTGACCATGAAATTTTCCTCCCGACTTACTTTATTTCCCACGGGGGCGGCCCCTGGCCGTGGTTAAAACAGGAGATGCCGGGATTTGATCAACTTGAAGCATCTTTGCAAGAAATGTCAAGGGAGATCGGGATCACCCCCAAGGCAATCCTCATGATCTCTGGTCATTGGGAAGAACGCGACTTCACAGTGATGGCGAGTGCTGCTCCTGGGATGCTCTACGACTACTCTGGATTCCCCGAACACACATATCACATCAAATATTCTGCACCAGGATCGCCGCAAATAGCCCAACGAGTGCAAGAATTGTTAGAGAAAGCAGGATTTCAGACGCGTTCCGACAACTCCCGTGGGTTTGATCATGGTGTCTTCGCCCCTCTAGTAGTAGCTTACCCAGAAGCAAACGTCCCAGTGCTTCAACTTTCGCTTCGCAGAGACTATGACCCAGAAGCTCATTTGGCTGCTGGTAAGGCACTCGCTCCTCTAAGAAAGGAGGGGGTGCTGATTATCGGCAGTGGACTGAGCTATCACAACTTGAGACAGATGGGGCCACAGGCGAGTGTCCCTTCCCATAAGTTTGATGAGTGGCTGACTGACGCTGTTTGCGGATCGAAGTCGGAGGAAAGAAACCTGAAACTACTCAACTGGAGCAATGCACCATCAGCCCGCCTAGCTCATCCCAGAGAGGATCATTTGATCCCGCTCTTGGTGGCTGTTGGTGCCGCAGAATCAGAGCCGGGCGATCGCGTTTATCATGAGGATGCATTTATGGGTGGAGTAGCTGTTTCCAGTTTCCGCTTTGGTAAAGCTACAGATAATTTGTAATCAGAGTCAACCTAGCTCACAGTAGCGGCGGTCAACCCATACCAAAATCTGTGCAGCAGAAGATGGAAACTTCCTTTGATGCAGACTTTTCTGAACGAGCAATTATCGTTAATAACTGCTATATTCTTGTGTTTTTACCCTCTAGCAGATGAATTATATCTATCGATAGAATTATAAACTAGCTAGCGATAGATACCTACACCGTGGGCAGGATGTGACAATACCGATGTTTGTAGTGACACACAATACTCAAAGTGTTTGTACTGTTAGTTCTACAAATGTAAATTACATGAAATTTTGAGTTTTTTTATGGTAAAAACCCCTCCATCCCAGTTTTCACCAGATCAATACAAAGTTGATTCTGCACAAGAAAAAGTAGACGCTATTATAGAAACACCACCGTCAGAAACTGAAATTGACCTAGAGTTTCTTTACACCAGAGATATTGAATTTCGTCAGGAAACCATTTACTTTCTTGTGGTCGATCGCTTTTATGATGGCGATCCAGATAACAGCGAAGGTGCAAACTCAGAACTGTACGATCCAAAGAGACAAGAGTGGGGTAAGTACTGGGGTGGCGACTTGCAAGGTGTCATCGATAAGTTAGACTATCTCAAAAACATGGGAGTTACCGCCCTTTGGTTAACTCCACTATTCGAGCAAGTTGAAGAGTTATTTATTAGCAATGCAGCGATGCATGGCTATTGGACAAAAGATTTTAAACGGATTAATCCTCGCTACATTGCTGAGGGAGAAAATCCTTCTTTAAATGCTACTCAAGAAGAAAAAAATACAACCTTTGATCGATTAATTGCGGAACTACACAAGCGCAATATGAAGCTGGTGCTGGATATCGTCTGCAACCATAGCAGCCCTGATACTAGTGGTAGTAAGGGTGAATTGTTTGATGATGGTGTAAAAATTGCTGACTTCAATAATGATGTCAATAATTGGTATCATCACTATGGCGAAGTGCAAAACTGGGAAGACGATTGGCAAGTTCAGAACTGTGAACTTGCTGGTTTAGCAACCTTCAATGAAAACAATACGGAATATCGGGAATATATTAAGTCAGCCATTAAGCAATGGCTAGATCGGGGTGTAGATGCACTGCGGGTGGATACTGTCAAGCACATGCCGATTTGGTTTTGGCAAGAATTCACTGGCGAGATGACCAATCACAAACCAGATGTATTTATTTTTGGTGAATGGATTTATAGTAATCCGAGTGACGATCGCTCGGTGGAATTTGCCAATCACTCAGGCATGACACTTCTAGACTTTGGTTTGTGTGTGGCAATTCGAGCCGCGCTAGGGCAAGGTTCAGAAAACGGATTCCAAACAATTCAATACATTTTTGATCAGGATTATCGCTATAACGGGGCAACAGAGCTAGTTACCTTCATCGATAACCATGATATGTGCCGCTTTCAATCGCTGAACCCCGATCCAGCGATGTTGAAGGTAGCGATCGCTTTAATTATGACATCTCGCGGTATTCCCTGCATTTACTACGGTACAGAACAATATCTCCATGACGATACTGATGGCGGTAACGACCCGTACAACCGCCCAATGATGGAAAATTGGGATGCTGAGAATGAGATTTATCGTTCCATCAGGCTGCTATCTGGTTTACGGCGACTGAATCCAGCCGTGTCAATGGGTAGCCACTGGCAAAAATACTTAACAGCAGATGTTTACTGTTATGTACGCCGCTATCGTGACTCCTTGTGTTTTGTCGCTTTAAACCGGGGAGGAGAAGTTACTCTAAGAGAAGTAGAAACAGAATTACCCGATGGGGAACATACCTGCGTGGTGACTCGCAATAAGTATGAAGTGAAAGACGGCAAGATTTATAACCTGATATTAGAAGAACGCGGAGTGCTTGTTTTCAGCCACGTTGGCGAACGAATCAAAGCACAAACAATTGTCCGCGTCCAACTCAATGGCGTGGATACCCAACCCGGTGAAATCATTGTGGTAACAGGAGATTGCCCAGAGTTGGGTAACTGGGATATCAGCAAAGCATATCCTTTAGAGTACATCAACTCCAATACCTGGTCGGCTGAGATTCCCTTTGATGAAAGTGCTGGTAAACTGATTGCTTATAAATATGCCATGTGGCGGGAAGGGCAATCGCCTCTGCGCGAAAATCTGGTAAATCGCCGCTGGGTGATTGCGAAAGAAGGTACTGTCAAATGGCGTGATACCTGGGCATCAGGAAGAGAATCATAGAGTTTATACGGTAGAATCTGTTCATAAGTGATGCACTTGTGAACAGACTCTATAGCAGTTTTGCAGTAGAAAGAGGCGATCGCGGACACTGCAACATACTGCTATGCCGTTCGCGTTAGCGTCTCTGAAAGAGAAGGCTTGACGCTGCGCTATCCGCTTTTTCGTACACAATTCATGCTGTACATGGATAGCGGGGCGTTTAGCCCATTCTGACTCCTGACTCCTGAATTCTGTTCGATAATCGCACTACAAAATTTGCCTCAATTCCTCAACAGAATTTACAGTTTTGATTGCTTGTTGAATTGCTTTCAATCGCTGTAAATCTGTAGTTTCATAGATAATTGGCATTAATTCCAAGCCAGGATCGCCAAATTTTATCTCTAATAATACCTCAAGACCCGTCTGAATTCCCCGGACTTCCCCACGCGCTTCCCCACGTGCTTCTCCTCGTGCTTCCCCTTCGCGTAAAATTTCTTGATACCAAGGTGATTCGCGCAACACAGCCATATCCCACCTCATGATTTCCTGAACTAAAGCACTTTCTAGTACAAAATTAGCAAAAAAAGCTAAAACTGTTTCTAATTGGTTTAATTGTTCATCTCTACGCAAAATTTGTAATGCTTGTCGGATTGTTGACTCATTTTCACCACCTTTAAGAATTGGCACAAAGGGAAGCAATGATGGTAAAGGTTGTTCAAATACAATATTTACATCAACCTCCCACAAATTAATTACACGATAATCTTGATGTGCGCTGATTCCGGCAATATTCGACATGTAAGTCGTCGGAATTTGTGCCTCACTTGCTTTCAATCGCTGTAAATCTGTAATTTTATAGATCATTGCAAAATTTAACTATTTTCCTCGTCAAATCACCCCAATGTGGGCAATTTGAGTGTAATTATATACCGATTACAACTGTGAAGAGGACGCATAAAATGTTTGATTGGCGTAGCTTTTGTTCCCACTGGAAACAAGTTAGATATTATCTGATTTTTCTAGCTGCCCTCTGGTTGAGCTTAGGGATTCCAGGTTGCAGTTTTTCTCCACCCAATTCTCAAATCTCTGTATCGCCCCAGCCCAGCCAGAACAATTCAACTGCACAACGCTTTGATGGTGTGACGATTAATGTCATTACCCATGATGAAGCTATTTATACGGGGACTAAGCGACATATTGCCGAGTTTGAAGCCTTGACTGGAGCGAAGGTCAATCTAACGGGTATTCCCTTTAAAAATCTCTACACTACATTACAAAACAACTGGTCTGGTAAGAATTCAAAGTACGATATGGCAGTTATCTTGCCTCAATGGCTGATCGACTTTATCGATGCTGGTTATCTGGAGGATTTGACTGCGCGAGTGAAGACTGATACTGCTTTGCAGTGGGAAGATATCGCTCCGATCTTTCGGAATGTGAGTGCGACTTATAAAGGGCGCATCTACAGTATTCCGTTGGATGGTGATTTTCACATGGTTTATTATCGCACAGATTTGTTAAAGGAAGCTGGCTTAACGCCTCCAGAAACGTGGGAGCAGTATTTAGCGCTCGCAAAACGCTTTCATGGCAAAGACCTAAATGGTGACGGTAAACCAGACTATGGCTCTTGTATTTCAAAGCGCGCTCATGAAAATAGCACAAGTATGTTGATATCCATCGCCACTCCTTTTTTACAATCTCAGGGAACAGTACAAGGAGCATTTTTTGACCCAGAGACGATGAAACCCCTAGTAAACAATCCAGCTTTTGCCAAAGCATTAGATATTTACAAACAAACAATGGATTATGGAATTCCCCAGGATCAGAATTTGGGTGGTTCTAAAGCTAGAGAATTATTTATCACTGGCAGATGCGCTCTAACCATTGATTGGGGCGATGTTGGGCCACTAGCTATTGATCCAACCGTGTCTAAAGTGATGGATAAAGTGGGTGCTGTCATAACTCCCGGTACGACTCAAGTTCTCGATCGCAAAACCAACAAATTGATCGCCTGCGATAAGTTTACTTGTCCTTATGCCATTGATGGAGCAAATCACGCACCCTACGCGGCCAACGTTGGTTGGACTGGTGTGATTCATGCCAAAGCAGCAGCAAAAGTGAAGGATGCCGCATACTCGTATCTCTCTTACATGAGTCAATCGGCTCAATCCAGTGTGGATGTGACAATTGGCGCAACGGGCTTCAATCCTTATCGAATTTCTCAATTTGAAAACTCAGATCCCTGGATTAAATCTGGGATGTCGTCTGAAGCTGCCAACAATTATCTTGCAGCCATTGGAGTCAGCTTGAACAGCCCCAACATAGTTTTGAATTTGAGCATTCCCCATAATCAGCAATATCAATTTGAAGTCCTTGATGCCGCCGTATCTGATTTCTTAGTGAACAAACTCACCACAGAGAAAACAATGCAGCAGATTGAACAGGGATGGGAGCAGATTACCAACACAGTCGGGCGTGAGTCTCAACACGCCGCTTACCGCGCCAGCCTAGGGCTAACTCCATAAAAAATTAAACCAAGTAGGTCGGCGTAAATCATCAAGATTTAGAAGTTAAACCGTCCGTTCGCTTATCGAACAGAATTCAGGAGTCAGGAGTCAGAATGGGCTAAACGCCCCGCTATCCATGTACAGAATGAATTCTGAACGAAAAAGCGGATAGCGTAGCTAAGCCTTTGTCTTCTCCCTTGGCGTTAGCCTCTCCCAATGTGAGAAGGGTAGACGCTAAGAGCGAACGAGCGTCAAGATTGCTGACCGGAGCTAACGGAAACGTCTCCAGCTCCGCTCCTGAATTCTGACTTCTGAATTCTTCTTCAATTCAATCTGACTTTTCAAACTACTGACGATAGAATTGGTGTTTCAGGCTTTCCCAAAATAGCGATCGTCGCTACACCCACCACAGGCATCGCAACTCAGTAGTTCTTTTGAACTATAAATTACAAATAAAAAGGGAGATAAAAATTTGTATACAAGACTTGAAAACCTTTTCATATTACAACCATGAAGAGGACGCATAAAATGTCTGATTGGCATGGCTTTTGTTTCCATTTGAAACAAGTTCGCTATGTTTTGATTTTCCTGGCTGCTCTGTGTTTGAGCTTAGGGGTTCCGAGTTGTAGTTTTTCCCCACCCAGTTCTCAAATCTCTGTATCGCCCCAGCCTACCCAGATCAAGCCGACTACACAACGCTTTGACGGCGTGATGATTAATGTCATTACCCATGATGGAGCGCAAAAAACGGCGACTGCACGACATATTGCGGGGTTTGAAGCCCTAACTGGAGCGAAGGTCAATCTAACGACTGTTCCCTTCAAAGATTTGTATGACACACTACAAAAAAACTGGTCTGGAAAGAATTCAAAGTATGATGCAGCAATTGTTTTGCCTCAGTGGCTAATCGACTTTATTAATGCTGGCTCTTTGGAAGATTTAAGCGATCGCCGGAAATCTGATGCTGCTTTGCAATGGGATGATATTGCTCCCCTATTTCAGAATTTCAATGCGAATTACAAGGGACGCACCTACGCAATTCCCTTAGATGGCGACTTTCACATAATTTATTATCGCACTGACTTGTTACAGAAAGCGGGTTTAACGCCTCCAGGAACGTGGGATGACTATCTGGCGATCGCCAAACGATTTCACGGTAAAGACTTAAATGGCGATGGTACATCAGACTATGGCTCTTGTATTGAAAAGCGTCCCAAGGAATTTAGTGCATCTATATTGGGTTCATTTGTCGCTCCCTTTTTGCAATCTCAGGGAACTGCACAAGGGATATTTTTTGACCCGGACACGATGAAACCCTTAGTGAACAATCCAGGATTTGCCAGGGCACTAGAGATATACAAAAAAACGATGGATTATGGAGTTCCCGACGATCAAAATCTGAGTCAGGCAAAAGCCAGAGAATTATTTCTGAGTGGGAGGTGTGCTATGACCCTTGACTGGGGAGATGTGGGTACACTGGCGATCGCTCCTGCATCGAAAGTGATTAACAAAGTAGGAGCCTTTATCACTCCTGGCACAACTCAAGTTCTCGATCAAAAGACGGGTAAGTTGGTTACTTGTGACAAGTTTACCTGTCCTTACGCCATTGATGGAGTTAATCACGCGCCCTATGCCGCTTATGGGGGATGGGTCGGTGTTGTTGCGGCAAAGACAGCAGCAGCGGTGAAAGATTCTGCATACTCGTTTCTCTCCTACATGGGTCAATCGGCTCAGTCAAATATTGATGTCACCCTGGGCGAAACGGGCTTCAACCCCTACCGAATTTCTCAATTTGAAAATGCAAACCCCTGGATTAAAGCCGGGATGTCACCTGAAGCAGCCAACAGCTATTTAGGAGCGATCGGTGTCAGCTTGAATAGTTCCAATATGGTTGTGGATCTGAAAATTCCCCACAATCAGCAATATATCGAAGCCCTCGATGCGATTCGAGCGGATTTCTTAGCGAACAAAATTACCAAGGAACAAGCAATGCAACAAATTGAACAGAAATGGGAGCAGATTACTAACACAGTTGGGACTAAGTCTCAACGCGCTGCTTACCGCGCTAGCCTGGGGCTAACCCCATAAAAAATTAATAGACATATCCGCAAATTAGCAAACGTATGCTAGGAATAGGTTTTAGTCATTATTTGGGGCTGGCGATCACTGACGATAGAATCAGGGTCAAAATTCATTCTGTACATGGATAGCGGGGCGTTTAGCCCATTCTGACTCCTGACTACTGAATTCTGTTCGATAATGCTTATATTAATAATAGGTCTAATGTTTCCATTCCCAGACACTTTTACTCCAGTCTTCGTTATAGTGAAAAACTCCTTGCCATTGGTAAAAGTGAACAAAATCTTCGATTTCTAACGTTTTATTAACATCCCTAATCATATAGAGAGGTCGCTCACCATAAAATGATGCCCACATACTATAACTACTAGGAGGTCCAATAATATAATCACATTCAGCTAAGGAATACATATCATCAATTATATGATTATTGCCATTAATATAAGATAAATGTTGTAAACAATCCTCATTTTGCTTTTGATTTGAGCAAATCAAAAATGTCACTTTTTGGTTAGGAAATAGTGTTTGTGCTGATTCCATAACCTTTAAATACTCTTCAATTAAATAGAAATATTTGCCATTTTGATGTTGCTGATAATCTCCATGACGGATATGAACTCCAATGATAATATCAGTCCGGCTACGAATATTGGATATGAGTTTTGCTACATTTAACTGATACTTATTTAAAGGTTGAAAGTAAGCACGAATTTTTTCTTGATGCTTTTTTAGATTTGATATGTCATCTACAAACCATCCATCGCGAAACATCCATCCTTGAAAGAAGTTTATAGAACCTAATTTTATATCTTTGGTGATGTTTGAATTACTCCAATTAAATGGCTCATTTCGCTTAATATTAATTGTGTTGAAACGCCTACTTTCAGCTAAATAACGATTGATATTATAGTAGTATTTACGTAGCAATTGGTTTCCAGTAATTGAAAATGGTGTGGGAGGATAGCAACATAAAAAGTCTTGAGACGTTGAGATAAAAAAATCAGCATACTCGTCAAATGCTGGATTGATGACTGTGACATTATTTTCAATTGCAAATGCGATAAAATTAGCAAATAATAATAACCTGTTGCCTAGTTGTCCAGATTTTGCAGAGATTACTAACATATATAAAACCTCTAAAAATGACAAATTCCTGAGCGTAAATTTCGGTATCACTGCTCATTTCACCCCAGAGATTTTGGGATGAACACCCCACAAGGTTTTATCAAAGTCTGCACCTTGGAAATCCCTTAATATGTCCTGATCTTTTGAATTTAGAATTTCTGCCTGAGAGATTACTGACTTCAGATTAGCAGCCATAGCCTCTATGCTATATTTTTTTACACATCGTTCGCGGGATTTTCTACCACGCTCATTCGCTAACTCTAAATCATCAAATATTAATTGAATTTGTTCACCGATTTGCTCAGGGCTAGCAGGTTCAACTAAATAACCAGTTCCATCTAAAATTTCGGGAATATCTCCCACTCGCGTCGATAATACAGGCTTAGACATTGACATTCCATCTGTAAGCTTCAGTGGAAATTGTGCCCGAGTTTCAAGTGTATCTCTTTGGGGAACAACAACAATGTGAGCAGCAGCCACCACATCAGGCATGATATCGGCTGGATAACTTGGCAATTTGATAATCCAACGTCCCCACTTTTGTTGAAGTTGCTTATCATAATCATCATAAGGACTACCACCTACAATCACTAACCTTAAGTCAGGCTGATTAATTTTATCTAGCGCTATGAGGACATCTTCTAAGCCTTTATAAGGTCTGGGCGCACCGGGAAACATTAAAATTTTATATTCAGATAAACCATAGCGAATTCTGCTTGCTTCAGGATTATACCGAGATGGATCAAATAAAACTGTATCTTTGCCATTGGGAATAAACGTACCACCGAAACGCTGCTGTAAAAATTTATTATGCACTGTCACAGCATCAGCACAACTTACCAGCTTTTCCATCCATTTCACATATAAAGGATGATTAGGACTTCTGAGAGCGCCATCTGGTTTTAATAAATCCCTGGCTAACTGTTTGACTGTAGGTTTATATTGCCATTCATCGCCACCATGCCAGCTGAGTTCCCAGTCATCTATATCTAAAATTACTGGCTTTTTACTATATAGCTTTTTTAATAATGCCACACCGAAACTTGCTGCTTGAGGTTTAATTGCATAGATAATATCTCCATTAATTTTTTTTAAAATACTATAAATTGATTTAAATATAGCTGGATAATTGCACCCTTTTACAGCATATACTTTCACCTCAGGAGGAATCGCTTTGTATAACTCATCACCAAAGAGAAATCCAACTATTTCTACTTCATATCCTAGTCTAATTAGAGCTTTCTGTAATAAATATGCCCGAATAAAGCCATCGTTTGTGGATAAATTCCAGACAAGTAGCGATACCTTTAATTGCTTTTGAGTTACCATCATATCTACTAATTATACATGTATGGATTATGTGAGTTAAGCCTTTTTTTTGCAAGGCACTCTATTTAGCTGATGCTATTGTTTTACTTAATTCGTTCTCAAAGGAAAATGGAATATTTTTTACTCTCATCCTTTGTTATATTATTTTAATTTAGGAAATAGCTTGAGAATTTATACTGAATTAATTATATTCTCTGTTCGAGAGGTGTTGATTTATTTAAAATATTCACTGAGTAGCTATATAGGAATCATACTTGAATCTTACTCAGTATACTTAGACGCTTACCGCGCCAGTCTGGGCTTAACCCAATAAAAGGGCAGAGGGGCAGAAATAACAAATGACTAATGACTAATGACTAATGACCAACTGTTCATTTGATAGATGAAATGGGCATCTTAAAAATAATTGGGCAATGACTAATAATATACTTGCTCATATTAGTAGTTTGGGGCTGTAAAAGGAGCCACAGAGCGTGCGAAATTGGAACCTCAGCACAAAAATTATTGCTTCCTATTCAGTGCTAATCGCGGTGATGGCTGGGACAATAGCTTCGGGGATGTACTGGCAGTTGTACTCTAGTCAACGGCAGGCAATCCGTAATCGTCTTTTGGCGATTGTCAGTCTGGCAGTTCCACAAATCGATAGCGATTATCACGGATTGGTTCTCCAGCGTAGCGATCGCACCTCAGCCTTTTACAAAATTAATCAAGATAGACTTGTGTCTATTCAAGCAACAAGTAAAGATATTCTACGTATCTATACTGTACGTCAGCAACCAAATAAAAAATTTCTCTATGTTCTAAACTATGACCCTGGTGAGCAAAGCAAAAGTGTATTAATTGGTATGGATTACACAAAGTCATTAGATGATTTGTATGCAGCCGTTGCCTGTAATGCGCCATTTGTTGAGCCGGAATTTCACCAAACTGCAAATGGCGAAACCATTCTTTACGGCTATGCTCCAATTAGTAATCTCCAGGGTCGGGTGAATGGATTCTTGGTGGTTGAACTGGATGCAAGTTCTGTAGTGCGCCAGGAATATTCAGTAGCCGCATTTGCTCTAGTAACTTTTTTGGCTGTGTTGTTACTGACTGTAGTTTTAGTGCGTTGGTTATCGCGATCGCTTGTGGTATTACCAGTTTTACAACTCAATAGCGCCGCTAAACAATTAGAAACGGGAAATTGGAATGCGACTTTACCCAGCAATCGCACCGATGAACTTGGAGAACTTTCCGCATCTTTTAATAGCATGGCCAAACAGTTGCAAACCTCTTTTGCCACTTTGGAACAAAAGGTAGAAGAACGGACACTCGAACTCGCAGAAGCCAAAGAGAAAGCCGATACTGCAAACCTTGCCAAGAGCGAGTTTCTGGCTAATATGAGTCATGAACTGCGAACTCCCCTCAATGGCATCCTGGGCTATGCCCAAATTCTCCAAAATGGTGAACCCTTAACAGAACGAGCTAAAAAAGGTGTAGATATCATCTATCAGTGCGGCAATCATTTGCTTAATCTGATTAACGATGTCCTTGACCTCGCCAAAATCGAAGCCCGCAAGTTGGAATTGTATCCTGACGATGCCTATTTCCCGGCACTCCTTGAAGGCATTGCGGAGATGATGCGTGTGCGTGCTGTTCAAAAAGGAATTCCCTTTACTTATCAACCTGATTCTAATTTACCTGTTGGTATTACAGTCGATGAAAAACGCCTACGCCAAGTGTTGATTAACTTATTGGGCAATGCCATTAAGTTTACTGATGAAGGCGGAGTGACGTTTCGCGTTAAAACTCACAAATTGGAAGCTGGAATCTATAAAATTCGCTTTGAGGTACAAGATACAGGGGTAGGGATATCGTCATCTGGACTCAAGAAAATTTTCCAGCCCTTTGAACAAGTGGGTGATGTCAAGAAACAAGGAGAAGGTACTGGACTCGGACTAGCAATTAGTCAGCAAATAGTTTCTCTGATGGGTAGCACCTTAAATGTAGAAAGCCACCTTGGACAAGGTAGCACCTTCTGGTTTGAGGTCGAACTTCCCGAAGCCAAAGAATGGGCTACAACTCTGCGAACAACTAAGCAAGGGAAAATTTTAGGATTTGAAGGTAGCAAGCGCCAAGTGCTGGCAGTTGATGACCGTTGGGAGAATCGGTCAGTTTTGGTTAGTTTACTGGAACCTTTGGGTTTTGCAGTGATTGCCGTCAGCAACGGTCGAGAAGGATTGGAGAAGGCGAAGGAGATTCATCCTGACCTGATTATTACAGACTTGATGATGCCAGAAATGGATGGCTACGAGATGCTGCGAGAGTTGCGACAGATTCCTGAATTGCAGAATATTCCGGCGATCGCCTCTTCAGCTAGTGTATTTGAAAGTAACCAAAATGAGAGTATTACAGCCGGAGCTGATGCGTTTTTACCCAAACCTGTAGAAGCCTCAGCACTGCTGAAGTTGTTGGAAAAATACCTGAATCTAAAATGGATTTATGAGCAAAATTCCATTGCTGTAGAACCGATAAGTGCCAACTCAGAAGCAATATCTTCATCCACCCCAGACGAGATCATTTCCCCAACCGATGAGGTTTTGTCGCAATTGCACACATTAGCATTGCAAGGACGCTTGATGGCGATCGAGCAACAGCTCAAAACTTTGGAAAAAACAGATGAGCGATACCAACCATTTGTTAAAGCAGTACGTGAGTATGCAGATAATTTCCAAATTGAAAAAATCCGAACATTTATTGAACAGTATCTTCCCTAATCAAAGGGACTGGGGGTTGGGGGTTGGGGGTTGGGGACTAGGGACTAGGGACTAGGGACTAGGGACTAGGGGAATTACCCAATATCCAATATCCAATATCCAATATCCAATATCCAATCCCCAATCCCCAATCCCCAATCCCCAATCCCCAATCCCCAATCCCCAATCCCCATTTTTGCTATGACAGCATTCTCTAGAAATTCCATTACATTTAACAATCCTGTTAGCAATCTATTTGACAATGGCATTATTCTCATTGTCGATGATGTGCCAAATAACTTGAAGGTGCTTTCAGACACCTTAGCCAATGCTGGTTTTGAAGTTGCGATCGCCACTAGTGGAGAGGGGGCTTTACAGCAACTAGAACATGCTCCAGTATCTTTGATTTTACTGGATGTGATGATGCCGGGGATGAATGGCTTTGAAACCTGTCAGCACATCAAAGCCAATCCGAAAACCCAAAATATTCCGATTATCTTTATCACCGCCTTGACTGAATCGGTAAATAAAGTCACAGGTTTTGAACTAGGAGCTATTGACTACATCACCAAACCGTTTCAACAAAGTGAAGTTTTAGCACGGGTGCGAACTCACTTAAAGCTTAACCAATTGAGCCAATCTCTCGAAACCAGAAATACAGAACTCCAACAACTCACTGAGCAATTAGAGCAACGAGTCGCAGAACGAAACCAGGAATTATTTGCATCGATTGAAACCCTCAAGCAAACTCAACAATTGATGCGCTTAGTGTTTGATACTATTCCCCACTTGGTAGGCTGGAAAGATATTAATTCAGTTTATTTGGGCTGTAATCAAAGTTTTGCTGATGCACTAAACTTAAGTTCGCCTGATGAGATTGTGGGTAAAACCGACTATGACTTACAAACGAGCAAAGAAGAATCTGATTGGTTTGTAATGTGCGATCGCCGCATCATGGAGTCTGGTAGAGCAGAGTTTCATATTATTGAGCAATCGCGAGGGGCAGATGGTCAACAAGTTTGGTTGGATACGAGCAAGATGCCTTTACGCGATGCCAAGGGAAATGTGTTCGGCATTTTATTAGTGACAGAAGACATTACTAAACGTCAGTTAGCACAAGAAGAACTCAAACAACAAAAACAAAATCTAGAAGAAGCACTAGTAGAACTTCAAGGTACTCAAGTGCAATTGATACAAAGTGAAAAAATGTCGGCGCTGGGAAACCTCGTAGCAGGGGTGGCACATGAAATCAATAACCCTGTTGGCTTCCTGGGCGGCAATATTCAACCTGCTTTAGATTATATCAAGGATATATTTGGCTTAATTGATTTGTACCAACAGGAATATTCTACTCCCAGTAGCATAATTCAAGACGAAATCGAAGCAATTGACCTTAACTACATCCGCGAAGACTTACCTAAGTTAGTGAGTTCTATGCGAGAAGGGGTGAAGCGAATTCGGGATATTAGTACTTCCTTACGAACCTTCTCTCGTGCTGATAGCGATCGCCCCATTGCCTGTAACATTCATGATGGCATCGATAGCACCATTTTGATTCTCAAACATCGCCTCAAAGCTTCGGAAACTCGTCCAGAAATTCAAGTTATCAAAGAGTATGGTCAGCTACCATTAGTAGAATGCTTTGCTGGACAGTTGAATCAGGTATTTATGAATATTCTCGCAAATGCTATTGATGCTTTAGAAGAGTCAAACACTGGACGCGGTTTTGAAGAGATTAAAATTAATCCCAATTGCATCACAATTATTACTCAAGTTAGTGATAATAAGCAAGAAATAATTGTTAATATTAAAGACAATGGTAAGGGGATGAATGCACAAATAAAATCAAAAGTATTTGACCATTTGTTCACTACTAAAGCCGTTGGTAAAGGTACAGGATTAGGGTTAGCGATCGCTCGTCAAATTGTCGAAGAAATCCACGGCGGAAAATTGAGTTTTAATTCTGTTCTAGGTGAGGGTACAGAATTTTTCATTAAAATTCCGGTGTAATACCAATTTTTTATGAAGACGCACATAATAATTCCCCCCAATGCTTTGGCTACTGTGTACACACAAGTCTCGAAATTCCATCTAAAACTTGGTTTCATCGTCCTAATCCCCAAATTATCTTGACTTCATGCTCAACGACTCACTACTCTCTCCCGCAACTGATTCCTCTTAAATTTTTGAATTTGGAATTGCTAGACATACACTGTTTTAGTAGATGCTGATGCATGAGTCCTGTGGCTGTTCAGATTGGAAAATCTTTTTAACTAGCTGATGACGGCACTTGCTACCATATTTAACTAAAGAACAATATCCTCACCTCGCTCGGTGAAGCGAACCTCTTTAATATTCCATTGGGCATTACTAGTTAAGGTTTTGCGGAGACTACCAAACAGAGCAAACTGTTCACAACTAGAAAGAGAAGCTATTTGCCGCTTTGACTCAGGAGATATTCGCAAATCAACTGTAGCAATGCCATTTTTGATGTTGACACGATACCCAGATAAGCTAAAATCGCTTGTATCCCATTTTTCTAAGATTTTACTCACTACATTTTTTACTGTTTCCTCAGCTGGTACTGAAACCTTTTCTGGAATTAGTTTCTGGCATTGAGTATCACTTGTGTAAAGTGTAACGTTGGTAGTTTTGTTCGTGGCAGCTTTAGGAGTTGATGAGGAAGGCGGATTTTCCTTAGAAGATTCTTGATTAGGAGATTTTTCTCTCAACTGAGCTACGCTAGGAATTTGGCTGGGAGTCTGAGACGATACTCTATTTGTTGGTGTTGTGGTAAGGGATGGCGTTCCGCCGTCAATATTACGAGTAGTGGAATTAGAACTACAACTACTGAGGCTGACAACCATTGTCACAAAAATGAGGGGTAAAAAATATCTCTTGGTCGTGTCCATAAATTTTGTTTATATAATGATATTACTGCTATCAATTTCAGTGTCACTGGTATCAATTCCGCATAAATTTTTGAATATTGAGCCAGTCTATAAAGTGTCAACCCGAAATCTGTTAAATTCAAAGACCATACTATACAGAGGTTCTATAGCGGCATCTGTACTAGCTTTAAATACAAGATATAAGTCAATACAGTTCAGTTAGGCATTTCTTTCTTCTCTTTGCGTCCAACTCTTACGAGACGCTGCGTGTTCACGCAGTGTCTCGCAGAGAAGGCGGTAGCCTGCGGCAAGCCGCTCCGCGTCTACGTTAAAAAAATTGAATTTGACAAAGAGTTTTAGCCTTAACTGAACCGTATTGAGGTATAAGTAGGTAGGCGGGAATAAACCAAACTATGTTACGAAACGTAAATATGGCTGAAACCCTTACCAATGACAAATGACAAATGACGACCCCCACCTACTTAAATCAGCAGGTGTAAACAAGTCAGATTCATTGGGAGCATCCTGTTTTGGCGGATCGCCCTGCGCTAAGGCGCACGCTACGCGAACAGACTAGAAGTCTGGGGCTATACAAACAAAACCCGCCTACGCGGGTTTCAGAGAGTCCGCGCAGGCGGACGAAAGTTTGTGTAGCCGCGATTTCCAATCGCCCGGTGTTTCTTCCAAAAGTGGATGCTCCCGATTCATTGATGACGATAATTCCCAAGGTTTGCAATTGCGATCGCCTAGCCGCCAGAAATTGACCGTGCCAATTTTAGATTTTAGATTTTAGAAAATTTGCGGTTCATGCCCCGCCCGAAGTCAAGCGGAACAAATCCAAAATCCCAAATTAAAATCATAATGCCCCGCACCCTTGTGGTTGGGGTCAATCCAAAAGACGTTAGGTTGTTTACTCTAAAGCAAATTACTAGTTTTCACTACTTTTTTGCTTAGTCAATCGCTGCACTAATAATTGCACTCCCAAAGCCAACAAACCAATTGCCACTATACTAAATATCCCACTTCCTAAAGCAACTACACCAACAACCAGAGTACGAACAGCAGAAGAAATCTTTACCACCAAGGGATTAATTGAATGGACAGGTTTAGTCGCAAAGTTAGTAGCGATCGCAATCATCAGCGAATACACTGCAAATCCCATTCCTCCAGAAATCGCTGCCCCAAGAAAACAGCGTAATGGACTCGCTGTAACCTGTTCTTTAGCATCTGTTTGTGGCGTGAGGTTTTGGTCATTCATAATATTTGGGATTTTAGATTTTAGATTTTAGATTGGAGGATTAGGAAATAATTATTATCCTTAGCTAATCGTCCTTAAAATTGCATCTCTGCGTCTTTACTAGCCATTTGAATTAAACTGAAGATGCCACCTGAATACCATGTGTAATTGTCTGAGTCACAAACAATTCTAAGTCTTCATCAACAATTGCTTCCCGAACTTGCAGCTTAACTTTTTCTGCTTGCTGTTGAGACTCAAAAAGAGCAAATACTGTTGGCCCAGAACCAGACATCATTGTTCCTAAAACGCCTTCCTGATTTGCAAACACTTCTCGAAGTTGCAAAACTTGGGGATAGGCTGGCAATACTACACGTTCTAAATCATTGTGCAGTTTTTGGGCAATTTCTCCCGTATTTTTATCCACAATAGCTTTTACTATTGCTCCTGAATGAACTGCATTAGCACGTGCTGCCAAGTTGTCGCTATCTCTAATATAAGAATGACCAAACTGCTGTCGATAAGTTTTGTATGCCCAAGCGGTGGAAACTTCCAGGCTGCGGTATTTGGCCAAGAGTATATATATGTTATCTAAACTCGGCAGGGGAGAAAGTTGTTCACCCCTACCTGTGGCGATCGCAGTTCCACCCGCTACACAAAACGGTACATCTGAACCGAGTGTACTTCCCAACTCCTCTAATTCTGACTGAGTTAGCCCCAACTTCCACAGTAAATCTATCCCTACCAACACAGCTGCTGCATTCGTTGAACCCCCAGCCAAACCAGCAGCGACAGGAATCTGCTTATTAATATTAATCTCCACGCCTCCATTTTTAGCAAAGGCTTCGGGAAATTGCCTCACCATTAATTCTGCCGCGCGGTATGCCAGATTACTTTTATCTGTTGGTACTTGTGGGTGGTTGCAATGAACACGGATATTTTCAGTGCTAATGGAACGCACATCAATTTGGTCTGCAAGTCCAATACTTTGAAGTATCATGGCTAACTCATGATAGCCATCGGAGCGGTCGCCAATGATTTCCAGATACAAGTTGATTTTAGCAGGGGCAATTAGGCTGTAAGAACGCATTTTCTGAGAGTGGGGAATTGGGAATTGGGAATTGGGAATTGGGAATTGGGAATTGGGAATTGGGAATTGGGCATTGGGCATTGGGCATTGGGCATTGGGCATTGGGCATTGGGCATTGGGCATTGGGCATTGGGCATTGGGAATTCTCCTAACTCCTAACTCCTAACTCCTAACTCCTAACTCCTAACTCCTAACTCCTAACTCCTAACTCCTAACTCCCAACTCCCAATTCATTTGCTAGAATTACCCATTGCTGAACGCTGAGGTCTTCGGCTCTAGCTTGGGGATTTATTTTTAATTGTTCCAGTAAGTGGCTCAAGCGATCGCGTTCTATAACTGATTGCAAATTATTTCGTAACATTTTGCGCTTGGCACCAAACCCCAACTTTAAGAAATTCTCTAACTGTCGGGGATTAAGCGCTGGTATTTCTATTTTTCGGGGACGCAATCGCACCACTGCTGAATCGACCTTTGGCGGTGGATGAAATGCGGCAGCTGGGACTGTGCAGATTAACTCACACTCAGCCAAATACTGTACTCGCACGCTCAACGCCCCAAAGGCTTTTGAGCCTGATTTAGCATATAACCTTTCTGCTACTTCTTTTTGTACCAGCAACACTATAGAGTCAAATGGTTCAGAGTTAGGGTTGGCGATCGTACCCAGTAGTTTCTCAATGATTGGCCCCGTAATATTGTAGGGAATATTGGCTACTACCTTATTTGGCTTGTGGAAATTGGAAAAGGCTGCCAGATAAGATGGTAAATCTAGAGTGAGAAAATCGCCTTGCAGCAGTAAAAAATTTTCAGTCTTACCAAGCTGCTTTGATAGTAGTTGGCATAAGTCGCGGTCTATTTCAACTGCAATCAGAGATTGCACTAAGGGTAATAAACGACGAGTCAGAATCCCGGTTCCAGGCCCAATTTCCAGGATGCGATCGCCTTTGAGAGAGCCATCGCTTTCTATACACTCTGCTGCTTTTATAATTGCGTTGAGCGCCTTTTCACTTTTGAGCCAATGTTGAGCAAAGACCTTACGAGGTCGGATCATCTGTATTTATTGCCTAGTCTAGTTTTTAGCTTTTTCTCAAAAATTCATTATAAATTTTGAAGCCCCTCTATAGCACTAGACTAACTGTAACGTCTATCTCCTCTTCCGAATGCGCTACGAATGTAGGGGTAGCGATCGCATAAATGCGTTATACAAGCGTCACTTCTAGGATAGAGCCAATACAGTTCAGTAGACATCTCCAGAAATTAAATATGCGTTATCCAGAATCCTTGTAGAGACGTAGCAGTGCTACGTCTCTACATTCATTTTCACCAGATGTCTAGTTAAGGAAAATCGCCGATTGGGTTGTGCTTTGCTTAACCCAACAAAGCCCCAGAAATGTTGCGTTACACTGTGGGAGCTTGCTACGTTCCTCAACCGAACCTACACAGTTGAAGGTTTTTGGCGCTA
Source organism: Nostoc sp. (assembly GCF_036917155.1). Taxonomy (GTDB): domain Bacteria; phylum Cyanobacteriota; class Cyanobacteriia; order Cyanobacteriales; family Nostocaceae; genus Nostoc. Next base: position 45,087 of record NZ_JBALDZ010000241.1, read on the forward strand.
ACTTAACTGTATTGCTATTTTCCTCCTGCCTCCTGCCTTCTCTTGTAAAATTATAAAGAATCGTCAAAATGTAATCATGTCAGCTATTCAAACAACAGTGGTTCTTGCCATGACGGCTGATGGAAAGATTAGCGCCGTAGATCCTAAAGCACCCCGTGATTCTGATGCAGATGATCAAGCACACATGGAGCATCAAGTCTCCTTTGCTGATTTAATCCTGGTAGGAGCAGGCACAATTCGGGCTGAGGGAGGAACTTTTACAATTCGCAATCCCGAACTGTTGGCAGCACGCGAGGTTCGGGGTCAGCCTCCCCAACCCATTACTTGCGTTGTCTCAGGTTCTCTTGACCTATCGCTGGATTTGCCTTTTTTAAGCCAGGACATTAAGCGATGGATATTCACCACACGGACTGCTTTGGAGCGCAGTTCTGATACCAAAGCCTTGCAAAAATTGGTTGAATTGATTGATTTGGGAGATACGTGCGATTCGTTGTTTAGTGAATCACGGTAATCAGTCCGTACATAACTAAGCCAGCCTGAGAGCAGATTACTGTCATCAAAAGGCTGAACTCTCGGTCAGATGCAAGTGTAAGCCTTGCCATTCAGACTCAGAATTGACTCCTTATCTGCCCACACCGAACAAGCTCGGTTCTTGTAGAGTGAAGCTGGGAACAGGGCGCAATCAGACGACCGTTGCGGGTTGACACTGGTGCTAACAGGGAGTTCCTATGATGAAACCGAGCCTATAAAAGCGACTTACCAAAAGACAGGGCGCAACTCAAAATCCCCTGATCTCACTGGAGTTCATTCCCGCCGTATCCTGTATTTAATAGCGGCAAAGAGTCTAGGGAATCCAGTAGTCGAATTGGCTACATCTAACGGAACAATCAATCTCTCCGAGGGAACGAATAAAAACTAATTGTGGGTCTTGAGACAGTCGAATCTCAGGTAGACCAGACGAGCGGAGGAATCCCCACAGTTAGGGTAGGACAGTCCGTAATTGGACTGAGGTGTTCAGAAAATACAAACTCCAGAAGAGAAAATGATTAGACACAGTAAACATACTAGTGAATCTTGGAGAGCTTTACCGTGGAAGAAATTCCGCCGAAATCTTTTCCGCCTTCAAAAGCGCGTATTTAAAGCGGTTCAAGTTGGAGACAAGCGGAAAGCTCGGTCACTCCAAAAGCTTATTCTCAAATCAACCTCGGCTCGATTTCTTGCAATAAGACTTGTATCTCAGCTAAATGCTGGTAAAAAGACGGCTGGTATTGATGGGAAAAAATCGCTCTCATTTGAAGAACGCTTCAACCTTGAAGAATTACTGAAAATGAATAGTAGAAATTGGAAACATCAAGGACTACGGGAAATCCCCATCCCTAAGAAGGACGGGACTACCAGAATGCTTAAGATACCCACCATCGCGGATAGGGCTTGGCAATGCCTAGCAAAATACGCACTCGAACCAGCACACGAAGCCACTTTCCACGCTAGGAGTTACGGGTTCAGAACTGGGCGCTCTGCCCACGATGCACAAAAGTACATCTTTAATAACCTCCGCTCTGCTTGCAATGGAATAGAGAAACGAGTTATAGAACTCGACATCGAAAAATGCTTCGATAGGATTAACCACTCAGCAATTATGGATGAACTCATTGCCCCTTTTGGCTTAAAACTCGGAATATACCGATGCCTCAAGGCAGGAGTCAACCCAGAATTCCCTGAACAAGGAACACCCCAAGGGGGAGTGGTCAGCCCCCTACTAGCTAACATTGCGCTCAACGGGATTGAGGGTATACACAGATACCATAAGAATTTAGGATACAGAATCACTGATAAAACCCTAGCCAGTGATATTACTGAACCATCAATCCGATACGCGGATGATATGGTTATTATACTCCGACCCGAAGATGATGCAATAGAGATACTTGAAAGAATCAGCGAGTTTCTCCGCAAACGCGGAATGAATGTAAGCCAAAAGAAAACCAAAGTTACCGCCGCGACAGATGGGTTTGACTTCCTCGGCTGGCACTTTCAAGTCCAGAAAAACGGAAAGTTCAGATGCAGTCCCTCAGTGGATAACTTCAAAGCATTTCGTAAGAAGGTAAAACACATCGTCAACAACTCGAATTATGGTGCTACCACAAAGGCTCTTGAATTAGCCCCGGTAGTTAGAGGGTGGAGAAATTACCATAAGTTCTGCAAGATGGACGGGTCAAGAAACTCGTTATACCACATTGAAAAAAGAGCTTACACAGTATTCAACAAGGAAACTAATCAAAATCGCAACTCTAGCAAGAAATTACTAGACAAAGCATTCCCAAAGGTTCCTTACTCCGAAAACAAACACATTTCTGTCAAGGAAACTAAATCACCTTACGACGGAGATACAGCCTACTGGAGCGAACGTAACAGTAAACTCTATTACGGCGAAACCTCTAAAGCTCTTAAGAAGCAAAGCCATAGATGTGCTTCCTGTGGTCTGAACTTCATCGATGAGGAACGGGTTCACCTACATCACGTCGATGGAAACCACATCAACCGGAAGAAAAATAATCTTGAAGCAATTCATGAGAGTTGCCACGATTACAAACACATGAGCAAAAGCGTAAGCTAAGAACATCGGAAGCTGGGTGCGGTGAAAATCGCACGCCCAGATTTAACTGAGAGGTGCGGGAGATAATACTCCCCATCGACTCAACCAGACCTGAATTGGGATCGGGCTTACAGCTTGATGGCAGAGCGGGGTATTCATAAAGTCGTTGCTTTGGGAGGCGGCTCTTTAACAGCTTCTTTAGTAAAAGCAGGGCGAATTGACGATTGGTGGTTGACTATTTGGCCGGTTATTTATGGAGGAAAGTACGCTCCTAGCCCAGTTGAGGGAGAGGGTTTTATTCCTAGTGCTGCTCCTCATCTTCAGCTCGTCGAAACTCGTCAAGTTGGAAGTCAGTTGTTTTTACACTATCGGATACTCAAGTGAGAATGTGCTGTTAGAATTCACAATCCCCACCCTACTAAGAGTTGAGGGTGGGGACTTCCGCGATATGTTAAGGATTTTGATGGGGGGTAGGGGGAAAGGTATAAACCTCGCCCCACTTTTAAGAGATGCTACGCGAAGATGGGTGGACAGGGATAGTCGCCCCGTCGCTTGGGGTATTGGGCAAGGATATTGGTAACTTCTTCACCATACCCCATGCCCAAAAACTATATCCCCCTTGTGGGTAGAGTTATCGTAAATTAAAGGGTTTAAGAACCTGCAATCTACATGTAGCACCCATTTTAGTCGGGGTTTAAATCCCCGTATGAAATGTCTTTAATTTTGAATTTTGAATTTTGAATTGTTAATGACTTGGTTTTATTAACCAGGGGGCCAATCCAACTGCCGTCCTCCTAAAATATGTAAATGTAAGTGATGGACTGTTTGACCACCGTCATCACCATTGTTGATAACAACTCGATAACCATTTTTTAGTCCCGCTTCTTCTGCAACACGTTTGACGGTTAACAAAAGATGACCCAACAAACCATGATCCTCTGATTCAGCATCAGCTAGTGTAGCCAGGGGTTTTTTGGGAATGACCAGGATATGAATCGGCGCTTGGGGATGGATGTCTTTAAATGCCAGGGCCAAATTATCCTCATAAACAATATCAGCGGGAATTTCCCGACTAATGATTTTGCTGAAAATCGTTTCTGTAGTTTCACTCATGCCAATTTACCTACTCATCTCTTGAAGATTTTATATTAGACAGATGGGTAAAAATGATGTAGGCAGAATACCCTGCGGGAAGCCGCTCCGCGTCTACATGAATTCTGCCTACGAAGGATTGCGAGCAACGTATAATTAATTTTTGAAGATGGCTATTTGCTACATAGCGATCGCAGTCATGAATGCTTGAATTACTTAAATAAGCAAGCATTTAGAGAAAATGAGTCAGCAAACTCCGGTTTGCTTATTAAAATCGACTTAATTCATCAAAATCTATCTACCTTTCTGGAACGTTATGGCGCTTCTGGTATGAAGCTAGACAATTGCAGCTAGCGACTTCTCCAGTGTTCTTTAACTCGCGTAGTTCTTACCCTAGATAATGTTCAGCTATTTTGGTTGATTAGGGCGATTTTCTTGGGGAGAAGTTCCACCATCGCCAGGAGGATGAGGTGGAATACCTAGTGCGTCGATCAACTGTTGTTCAGTGACACCAAGCTTTGCGGCTGCGGCTTTCAAATCAGGTCTGGGTGGACGCTGACTGCGATCGCCTTGATTTGGAGGATTAGCAGGAAATCCCAAGGCAGCCTTTAACTGTGCTTCTGTAACTCCTAACTTGGCGGCTGCGGCTTTCAAATCAGGTCTGGGTGGACGCTGACTGCGATCGCCTTGATTTGGAGGATTAGCAGGAAATCCCAAGGCAGCCTTTAACTGTGCTTCTGTAACTCCTAACTTGGCGGCTGCGGCTTTCAAATCAGGTCTGGGTGGATGCTGACTGCGATCGCCTTGATTCGGAGGATTAGCAGGAATTCCCAACGCAGCCTTTAACTGTGCTTCTGTGACTCCTAACTTGGTGGCTGCGGCTTTCAAATCAGGTCTGGGTGGATGCTGATTGCGATCGCCTTGATTCGGAGGATTAGCAGGAAATCCCAAGGCAGCCTTTAACTGTGCTTCTGTAACTCCTAACTTGGCGGCTGCGGCTGCGAAATCAGGTCTGGGTGGATGCTGACTGCGATCGCCTTGATTCGGAGGATTAGCAGGAAATCCCAAGGCAGCCTTTAACTGTGCTTCTGTGACTCCTAACTTGGCGGCTGCGGCTGCAAAATCAGGTCTGTGTGGATGTGGCTGTTCGTTCGATGGTTGATTGGGCGGTTGTTGCACCTGTGCTATTTGATCGAATTGATTAGCGGCATTTGCTTGGTTGAGTGAAATAAAACCAAATGTGCCAACTAGAACAGGAATTGCTGTTACTGCTAGAAGTTGACGAATATTCATCATTAAATCTCCAAAAGTTTATGTTTCTAATGAAATCATCTCAAAATGACAGTCTGCCCTCTTTTTGAATTACAGTTTTGTAATTTGAGTCAGGAATTCTCTGAGAATATCATGGCTGAGGGCAAGATGAAATGCAATGGTGCTTCTATTAACGGTTATTGTGTTCTACTCGGTTTTGAACCGCGCCCTGATTATGAGGTTGGGGAGAATGCTTTTGCTGATGTGGACGAAGTTTAGAATGCCTGATTTGTAGTTTATTTGAGCTACCTCAAAATTACAGCTTGCCTATTTTATAAATTACAAAACTGTAATTTAAACAGAAAATAATGAATTTAAAATGGAACAATATGTGAACTCATAAATACTTGTGAACGTTCTATTTGTCGAAGATGAAGCGAAAATTGCTAACTTTGTCCGGGCTGGGCTGAAGGAGCAGGGATTTGTTGTAGACTACTGCGATAACGGTGATGAAGGATATCTGCGGGCATTAGATAACGAATATGATGTGATTTTACTCGACATTATGATGCCGGGAAAAGATGGACTATCGATTCTAAAACTATTGCGGCGGCAAGGTCGGAATACTCCAGTAATTTTGTTGACGGCTCGGAATGAACTAGACGATCGCTTGCAAGGACTAAATTTGGGAGCCGATGACTATATTGCCAAACCGTTTTTTGTGGAAGAGTTAGTCGCTAGAATTCATGCCGTTGTGCGTCGGAGTGTGAGCGAACGCCAAAATGTACTTGGCGTTGGGCCGATTAAACTCGATCGCATCACTAGGGAAGTCACTTGTAATCACCAGGCGATAGAACTCACCAGCCGCGAGTTTAATCTTCTAGAATATCTGATGCGCTCTCCCGGACGGGTTTTCACTCGGACTCAAATTCTAGAACACGTTTGGGGTTACGACTTTAACCCCAACACCAACGTTGTGGATGTTTGCATTCAGCGAATTCGTAAAAAAATTGACCCCATTGATGAAGCAGTCTGGATTGAAAGCATTCGAGGGGTTGGATACCGATTTCGCAAGCCAGATTCTTCCTTATGAAACTCCCTTCCTTTCGACTCCGCCTTGCTCTGTTGTCTGCGGCTCTAGCTGGAAGCACATTAGTTGGATTTGGTGCAATTTCCTGGTTGCAGATTTACAATGCTAAGACTAGCCGCCTGGATGCAGAACTATTAAATCAATTGATGCGGGCAACTCCGAACTTGCCTCAACGACAGGAACCTCCCGTTCTCGGAAGTTTTTTCTAATCAGGCGTAGGCCTAGCCCGTCGTAGACATCACTCGCGATGGCAATCTTACGAAGATTCATTATCTTATACTTTTGGAACTAATACAAAAACCCCCGTCGCCGTTCTGGTGCTTGATTCAAACGGCAATATACTTTATCAATCAAACTCCTTACCTGCCGATCTTGAGGTGAATCGTCTGTTGCTGGCGCGTCTCCAGTTGACACCTCTACCACCACCCCCGAAGAGAGAACCACCTTTACCCTCCAATACAAATCCATCCTTCGAGCCGCCGCCGCCGATTCGTCCACGCCCACCTCAACTTGTCACCGAACAGACGGCAAAAGCAGTCTGGCGGATTGGGGTCACTAAATTTCCCAATGCTCAGATCGCCATTGCCGTTAGCTTACAAGCCGTCGATCAAGAGATGGCTACCATTCGCAATATTTTTCTGGTTTCAATTCCGGGAGCGCTGTTGCTAGTTGCAGTGGGAGCATGGTTAGTTTCTGGTGGTGCTTTGCGTCCTATCCGTCAATTAACAGGCGTAATTCAACAGGTGACTGTCAAAGGGTTAGATCAGCGGATTCCCATTGGAACAACTGATGTGGAATTTGTCGAACTGATTCAAGTGTTTAACTTGATGCTGGAACGCTTGGAACGCAGTTTTACGCAAGCTTCCCGCTTTAGTGGTGATGCGGCTCATGAACTGAAAACCCCACTAACTATTTTACAAGGCGAACTCGAACGAACACTACAACAGGTTGATTCCGGTAGTGAAGTGCAACAACGCTTAAGCAACCTGTTGGATGAGGTGCGCCGCCTGAGTGGAATTATGCGGAAACTCTTGTTACTATCTCTGGCAGATGCAGGAAAAATGAGCTTGTATCTGGTTGAGGTAGATATGTCTGAGTTGCTCATGGAGATGCTAGAAGATGTGGAAATGCTAGCTCCCCAGTTGACTGTGCAAACTGACTTCACTGATGGACTGCGGGTAAAAGGCGATCGCGATCTTTTAATTCAAGTTTTGCAAAACCTGTTCAGTAATGCCATCAAATACAATCTTCCCAACGGCTGGATAAAAATTCACACTGATCAAACTCTAGCAACCCTCAATGTAACCATTGTCAATGCATCTCAAGATATTCCAGTGAGCGATCGCCTACGTATTTTTGACCGCTTCTATCGCGGCGATCCCTCACGTAACCGCAAAATAGAAGGAATTGGACTAGGACTCAGCCTATCCCGTGAAATTGCCCGCGCCCATCGTGGCGATCTCACCCTTGACTCAACATCTTCTGGTCAAACAGCGTTTACTCTCACTTTACCGGTGAAGTTTTGAAGGAGAAGGCTTTACGCTCGCTAGGGAAACTTGCTCAAAAGTAATGCGATCGCGTGTATTGAGAACGAACAGCATACTCCTAGTACAAGAAGGCAAAAGTAAAAAGAAAGAGTGCTTATTTTGTAAGCTTTCTGGCTATTTTGAATGGGTGGTTTATTTACGCCGTGTTGTACTAGTAGTCTGTCAATAAATAATTGATCGATAGATTCTTTGTAGAGACGGCGATTCATCGCATCTCTTGTCTTAAGCGAACAATATTGGGGTTTTGACACTCTCAGGGCTGAAGCCACTGAGATTCTTTAATCAAAGACGTTGCTTACTCAGGCAGGATTACTCCAACCTGGATAGAGGCATCATCTCCTAAAGCGTTGTTTGCGTCTAGCGCAAAGGTTCCGGTATGCCCTACCGTACCCAATCCCCGACTAAGGATGTTTCTAGCTGCGTTTTCATCCCTGTCCATTACACAACCACATTTACAAACATGGGTTCGAGTGGATAGTGTTTTCTTAACAACTTCACCGCAACTAGAGCATTCTTGACTCGTGTATTGTGGATTAACTGCTACTGTCACCCGTTTAAATACAAGTCCGAAGTACTCAATCCAAACACGAAACTGATACCAAGATGCGTCATTAATGGACTTGGCTAAACAATGATTTTTCGTAACCGTTCACAGGGGTAATTAGTTGCTGAAATCAGGCAAAATAGAATGGGTGAAGGGGTTACAGCAATTAAAGGCAGAAGTTAATCCATGA
>NZ_JBALDZ010000242.1:0-48602 GCF_036917155.1 Nostoc sp.
CATGGTCTTAATCTCCTCGAAGTTATTACTGATGCTTTAGAAGGTAATGTCTCTGTTTTCCTTTCCTCTATTACTACTAGCTAGGCAGTTACAAAAAATCTAAGTATAAGTATATGTAGTAGTGTGACAAGGCTAAAATGTTGTAAAAAAATTGTAGGTTGGGGAGCCACTGCGTTGCGCGGGTTAAGAGCGTTGTAGCAAGTGGCGTTGGAGGCTTTGCCAAAGCCAACATCCTGATATATGTTGGGTTGCGCTCCGCTCCACCCAACCTACGTCTAATGCACAATTTTTTTGCTTTCATACCCTACGTGTATTTCAACAATCAAATATGATTCCTATAGAACTTACGTATGATAGAGACAGCCAATGTGGATTGCCTCTCATTACAAGGCTCTCCCTTGTAATGCTCTTGTGGAGGCTCTGCCCAGTTCCACAGCAGGAGGATGAGATCATCTCCCCCTTCCTCTGACTTGAAAGCTAGCAAAAATTGTGTCCATTCATACAACAAAACAGTAATGATTGTTATAGAGTTGAAAAGCCCTTTACTTTTATACTTTTGGCGAAACTTCACCGCCAAAAAAGCACCAGAGCGATAGGAAATTACTTATGACCAAATGCGATTGATACTTAGTCAAACGCCAACTTGGTTAAGCTGAACATATCCCTGTCAGCAGCATAAGTGACTTCCTACGCCCTGGTTATCTCTTTTAATTATTTTAGCTCAACAGCTTCAGGCGATCGCACAAATAATTCAGTCTAACCAATTAATTTCTGCCAGCTAGAAGGCCCGATAATGCCATCGGCATCTAAACCATTTTGCTTTTGAAAGTTCTTAACTATAACCTCTGTTTGTGGGCCATAGACGCCATCATTATCAACACCTAAACGGTATTGCAAGTATCTGACAACTGCACCACCAGCATGGTTTGGTCTGATAATTCGTTTTGCCAAAATTAGATTTATGGCATTCCATGTAGCTTCGTCAGCAATTCCAGTCGGCTGAACTGCGATAATAGTCTGGAATTTTTCTACGGCAGATTTGGTGCTAGCCCCGGTGAAGCCATCTTCTACTAATGCCTTACCATTTTTATCAGTTATTTTTAGTTGATTTAAGGCCTTTTGCAATCTGAGAATAGTCGCGTCTACATTATTTTCTTCATCTTGTACGGGCTTAACAGGAACACTTGACGCTTTCCCAGTTAAGCCTTTAACGATCGCATTAGCCATTGCTTCAGGATTAAAAAGATTCATATCTTTTTGCGAATCAATGAAGCAACCTTCTACAAGAATCGCAGGCATATCTGTATGTTTCAGAACATACAAGTGGGAACCACTCTTAATGCCGCGATTAAAAAATCCTAACTTGATGATTTCATCTAGTACAGGTTTAGCGATTTTGTTACCTGTATCGCTAGTTGCATATACTTCTGTGCCGTTAGCTTGTCCATTAAAACAGTTAAAATGAATCGCGACGTAAATATCTACTTTGCTTGCATTCGCTGTAGAACATCTTTTTGAAAGCGATTCCGTTACTGTACGGGCACTACTTGGTCTACATACTACGACTTCGTTTCCTAAAGCTCTTAACTTGGCTATAACTCTATTACCTACATCTAGAGTTAAATTATCCTCAAATCTAATTCCATTAGCTCCTGTGTCTGGTGGACAATTGTGCCCACTATCAATTCCAAATTTCATGATTTCATCCTCAACTTACTTATTTTTACACTAGTCCAAAACTCTTCTAATTATAAAGACAAAGTTTTGTTAATAAATCTGTTGAAGTACTTGTTAGCAACAATCGAATTATTTTAAGCATTAGTACGCTGGTAAACAAATTAAATTTTTGCGTGAACCTGAACAGGAAATCTTGTGTGGTAGAATCCACTAATCACAAGATATATCGTAACCAAAAACACAACTATTATAGGTTACCAAAATCGAAAATAACAAGTTAATTTTTGCAATAAATTGAAATACCGCGATTGTCTCCGTTATTCAGATAATAACGCTTTGTAAAAGTAGAAAGCTATGACAAATGTACCTAGTACAAGAAGGCAAAAGTAAAAAGGCAAAAGTAAAAAGAAAGAATGCTTATTTTGTAAGCTTTCTGGCTATTTTAAATGGGTGGTTTATTTACGCCGTGTTGTACTAGTAAGATGCTCAAATCTGTGACATGCTCCACACACTCTTCTTCTCTTGAGAGATGCGGGAAGTCGGTAAAGCGCTAGGGCGCAGTGGCTCCTCAACCTACGCCTAAAATCAATATTTTTGCTAAAAGTCTTATTTTTTCAGGATTCTAGATTATTCTTTCCCGAAAGTGATTAAAGAGCAATACGCTTGGCTTTGTGAAAAATTGTAGGTTGGGTGAAGCAAAGCACAACCCAACAAAGCTATGAAAATGTTGGGCTACCCTGCGGGAAGCCACTTATCTACGTTCGCGCAGCGTGTCGCAGACAGATGCTCCGCGTAGCTTGCTTCTTTGCAGGAGTATGCGTCTACGTTCCTCAACCCAACATAACTTAAGGTTTTTGGCGCTAACCTAGGCGTATTGGATTAAAGAGGATTAAGAAAAGAGGCTCAACATAGGATCTTTAAATTTTGTGAAGCTACTGGAGAATTCCATCAATAAACCCGGTTTAGGTTAGACTCTTTGCTTTCTAGGGGAAGATTAATCTGATAGCCGATTCAACCCAAACTCACATAAGTCGGGACTAGCGATAGTTATCGAATCAGAACTAGTCTGTCGAATTACCCCACCCTAACCCTAACCCTTAGAAAGAGGAGGGAAAGAGATTTCTGATTTCTCCCAATATATCGGGGAGATTAAGGGGTGAGGTGTTAGGGACTTTTGCAAGAGGTATAGTGTCAAGATTGAGAGTTGTTTTCACCTCTACATCAATGGCAGCACATTTTATTACTAAGTGCCTCAACATCAAAATCTGAGATTCTTCAAGAAAAGCTTGACTTGCCTTATCTAGCCTTGTAGGATATTTCCTATCATCTCATTAACTCCCGTAATCCGATAGATTTACAGTACTTTGTAACCTATCTTAGCTTTGGGAGTTTCTTCCATGTCTGTTTAATAAACGAAAATAGTATGTGAGTAAAGCATATTTTTGTGTTTTTGAACAGAATAAATGCCTATTTAATTATAGGGTTTTGTAATCTATTGAGAGTCTTTGTAATTAGTCTCAAGCAGCAATCGCAGATATTTTTACTAACTATTTTGTAACATTTATCTTCTTGAAACTGAATCAATTATTTGTCGCTTTCAAGTTAAAGATTTTATCAACGCCAGCTTCAAGATTAGCATCGCGCTCGCGTTCTGGTATCAATTTTCAATGCCATATATATCGGAGAGAAAAACAATGATCAAGATTGAAGAAAAAGTTCTAGACTCCACATTTCAGTTCTCGGCTCCTGTCACCGCGAACTCTCCAGAACTCCAAACCCTTTTCGATTTTATTGCTTTGGGAGCTGCCGAGCGCGATCGCGATCGCATCCTTCCTTATGATGTGGTCGAACTGCTCCCAATACGGTTCAGTTAAAACCGTATTGAGGGTTTTGTTGCTCATTCTGAACTGTATTGCTTTACTGGGTACTGGGCAAGAAAATATGATAGGACTTACGCACAGGTAACGGAAAATCGAACCACAGAGACACAGAGAACACGGAGAAATAAGAGTTTGAGAGGTATTTTGCGTAAGTCCTGTATGAGTAAGATTTTCTTGGGGTTTGAATCCCCATTCAAATCTTCTCAATCCCCAATCCCCAGTTCAATTACTTTGCTGATTCAGCGGAATTACAATTACAAATTCTGTCCCTTGACCAGGAGCAGAAACACATTGTAATTTTCCCTGATGTTTTTGGGTGATAATTTGGTAACTAATAGATAAACCTAACCCAGTACCTTTACCAATTGGTTTAGTAGTAAAAAATGGTTCAAACAAGTGTTTTTGTACCTTTTCTGGAATGCCTGTACCATTATCAGCAATGCAAATAACTACCTGATTTTCGCCAGTGAGTTTAGTCTGAATGCGTATCTGGGGAGTCGGGAGCGCTTTTTCTCCTACTCCCCACTCAATATTCTCTACTGACTCTTGCAAAGCATCGATCGCATTTGCGAGAAGATTCATAAATACTTGATTCAGTTGTCCAGCATAACATTCTACTAATGGCAGATCGCCGTACTCTTTAATCACCTCAATGGTTGGATGGTTAGATTTAAGTTTGAGGCGATGTTCTAGAATCATCAACGTATTATCTATACCTTCATGGATATTCACTGCTTTCATCTCTGCTTCGTCTAAGCGGGAAAAGTTTCGCAGAGATAAGACAATTTCAGTGATTCGTTCGGCACCAACGGTCATCGAAGTTAGCAAGTTGGGCAAGTCTGCAATCAGGAAATTTAAATCAATAGCTTCTGTTTCTTTTTGAATTTCTGTGGCTGGATGAGGATAGTTTTGCTGATATAGTTGCAGCAGTCTCAATAAATCTTGGATATATTGATTCGCATAGCCGATATTGCCAGAGATAAAATTGACTGGGTTGTTGATTTCATGCGCTACACCTGCGACTAACTGCCCTAAACTGGACATTTTTTCACTATGCACCAGTTGAGATGCTAACTGCTTGGCCTCTTGGCGCAATTGTGCTTCTGAGTATCGCAATATCTGCTCTGCTTGTTTGCGCTGGGTAATGTCGTGAAGAATAACAACGTATTCCTGAAAATCCTGATGAGGTCGGTCTGAAATGGAAACTTCCAGAGTTCTGTTTTTCCCATTACTGAGTAAGGGTTGTTCGCTACGCTTTGTCCACTGGTCTGGATAGTAGACTAATGCGGGTAGCCATTTGTTGAGGTGATTTCCCCGCAACTCAGATGGGTTGACACCAAAGAATGATTTGGTGGCTGGGTTAGCTTGCCGAATAATGCCTTGATCGTCTACGACTAAAATACCATCTTGGGCAACAGTAAACAGGTGTTCGGCAGATTCTCGAGCTTCTGCGATCGCCACCACTTGCGGTATAGTTGTCCAACAAGCGATCGCTACGCCTACAAATGCCACGCTCATCAGCAACACCACAAATATATTCTCACCCCCCGCAATTGCCACGTTATTAAGTTTGACACCAAATAACCAGCCAACTGCCACTGCGCTACACAGTAAAAAAATCAGGATGCTCACCTGAAGAATTACTGAATCTTTGATGATTACCACAGAGCGCGTGCGATATCGCCGCAGCCACCAACTGGTATGGAAGGGAGCAAAATTCACACGGCGAATTACTGCATCAATTCCTAAGACACCAATAGGAAACAATAACCCAATCAGTAAATTAAGCCAACCCCAGGCAAATCCGCCCACCAACAGCACTACAACTTCTAATAGAAAAATGCCTAGAGATATGCGAGGGAACAAAACTTCTGGGCGATCGCGCCCAAGCCAAAGCCCTAGATGCAGTAACATAAAGGAGACAAACCAACCGACGTTACCAACAGCAACGATTCGCGCGACATCTCCCCAAATCAAATAGACTAAGCATAATACCAGTGTCAATGTCAAAGCTGGAACAAACACACCCCGACGTGAGACAACGGAAAATACTGGTGAAATGTGGTTATCTAAGGACAATTGATACAGAATTCGCGGGCAATTAGAAACCACCGTTGCCGAACCTAGTAGACAAGCAGCGACTAACAAAAAAGAAACACTTAAACCAGCAAATCTTCCCCAAAAGGGCAGGGAAGCTGCCACAAGATTCAGAAAAGCATTATCTTTAAGGTTGGGATCTGTTGCTAACCGCATTACTACCCAAGACCCACCCAAAAAGATGGGTGGCATCATCCAAGCGGCAACGTCTAGAAAGCGTAGCGTCTGGGTGGGTTGACGGCTATCAGCGACAAAAGAAGAAGCCGTTTCACAGCTGTAGGTTGCATAAGTGACGAAAAAGAACCACTTTGCCCAATCTACAAAGCTCAAGGATGACCAATTATTAGGAAAAAACCCAGGACTAACGGGAGAAAACGCTAACCAAGTTAGACCTTGCACACAGAAAGTTATTAGCAGTCCAAAGGCTGGAATTACAAAAAACAAATGTAAAATACTTAGGGCGCGAGTCCCACTAAACGCCACGATAAAAGGCAACAGTGTAAAGCTCAAATCCAAAAATATATCTGGACAGGTAATACCCAGCGCCTCCAAATTCACCTTAATTAAATCTCTGAGTACGATTGTATTAACTGACAGGTAAGAAACCCAGTTGAGAAGGTATCCAATTGCTGCATAGCGAGCTAGTCCTGGGTAGTGTTGCAGTAGCTTGGTAGCATAGTTAGGTGTTCCTCCAGCCACATTCATAAAATGTATACCCAAGCGTTTTACTTGATAGTTGAGTAGCATTCCAAAAATCACCGCAGGTATCCAAACAAAAATAGCTTGGAAACCGAGAGCAGCATGAATTGCTGGAACCAATGCTGTCCAAGAAATATGAGCCGTCAAACCAAAACCCCAACTTTCAACAGCACTCAGGCTTCTAGTTAAGCGAGGGTAAGGAGATTGGCCCAAAGTGGAATGAGCAAAATGGGACATGATTGGTAGTCTTGGGTGGGATACTGTAATTAATTAAGCTTACTAACTAGAGTTCCCATCTGCTAAGTGTTCTGAACAGAAAAATTCTGTATGGAGCGTGTCTTAAAATACTTTGATTCTCTCAGCGTCGCGCCAGTCGTAAGCGCACAGCATTGCTCCATTAAATTTGAGGGTTAAGAGAACGAACCGCATACTCCTGCAAAGAAGCAAGCTACGCGCAGCGTCTCGTCAGAGAAGAGCGCAAAGGAAGAAGGAAAGAAGAGAAATTGAAATTTGATTCACCTATCAAAACTTTTGACAGTTAGAGAGACGCGATAAATCGCCGTCTCTACAAGGAATTTATCCATCAATTATTTATTGACAGACTACTAGTCCATAATATCCAACTGTATTCTGATTCCTGACTCCTGAATTCTCTAATAAAACAGGAGTCAGAATTCAGAATACTCATCCAGCCCATTACAAAAAGAGTATGGAATTTAATCATTCGTAGGTTGGGTGGAACGTAGTGAAACCCAACATCAACCCCTCAATATTTCCGAACTCCTTTATACCATACTCAGCACTCTAAGGTCGCTTGATGGCTAAAGTAAGTCCATCGGCGATGGGGACAAGGGAGAGTGTTACTCGTTCGTCATGATGTAACTTTTTGTTGAGCGCCCGGAGTGCTTGGGTGCTTTCATCTTGAATTTGCTCCTGGGCAACTTTTCCTGACCATAAAACATTATCAATCGCAATCAATCCACCTGGACGGACTAATTGCAGCGATCGCTCATAATATCCATCATAATTTTCTTTATCGGCATCAATAAAAGCAAAATCAAATGTCTCGGCTTGCCCAGTTGCCAATAATTGATCTAAAGTCTCTAAAGCTGGTGCTAATCGTAGATCGATTTTATCGGCAACCCCAGCTTCTTGCCAATATCGACGGGCGATCGCAGTAAATTCTTCACTCACATCCGCAGCAATGATTTTCCCATCAGCCGATAGTGCCAAAGCTACAGAAAGTGAGCTATAACCTGTAAACACTCCAACTTCTAGGGTTTTCTTGGCTCCAATTAACTGTATCAGAAGTCTCATAAACTGCCCTTGTTCTGGTGAAATCTGCATTCCACCCCTGGGGTGACTAGCAGTTTCTTGGCGCAACTTCCTAAGAATCTCTGGTTCCCGCAGCGAAACGGATAAAAGATAATTGTAGAGTTGGTTATCAAGACCTATAGACTGTTTTGGCATGGTAGATGAGAAAATTAAGAGAATCTACAGTTATACTATCGCTGATAAGTGGAATTTCAGGAATAACATGGTGCGGTTAGTTTTGACAGCAATATTGCTAGTGTTAGTAACAGCTTGTGGCAGTATTGGACTGCTACCGACTAGCGAGTTAGTGCAAAAAGCGATCGCACTTGGGTTAGAACAAACTCAACAAAAACTTAGCCAACAATTGGATCTAGATTTTCAAGGATTTGAAATTAAGCGGCTATCAATTACCCAGGAACAACCCTTAACCATTGAAAATTTACCAGCTTTCCGCGTTCGGGGAACCTACGACTTGATTGTTAAGCTACCAAAACGAAGCTTGACGCAACCACAAAAACCCTTTGACGTTTACCTGCAAATTCAGCAAGAAGGTAAAACCTGGCGATTGCTGCTTCCAGAAAAAGGCAGTAAAAATACTCAATCAATTTGGCGTAGCTATCTCATCCAATAGCTGGTATGTGCAACTAGAAAAATCATCACAATCCTTTCTGTCGCTATTTTCCATAAAAAGGTAGTTAAATCGGCGGTTAGAAACCATTTACCTGAAAATTGCTGTAATTGGCGTAGCTATCTGATCGAAAAGCTGGTGTGTGCAAAGGGAAAAACCATCACAATAATTTACGTATAACTGCTGGGTTACAGTCATGATCGAGGTAATAGTTTCACCGGAGACAGGGCAAGATGTATATTAACTTTTTCATCAGTTCTATAGCTGGAATTGTAGTTGTAGTGCTGGCGGCTTTTGGACTACTGCAATGGTTGCACATCCCTGCGGGTAACTTTCTTGATTGGGTGATTGGTGGTGCAAGTTTTTGGTGGCTGTTGGTAATTGTTACCGTACCGTGGAATGTGCATTTTCAAGCCAAAGAAGTCTTAGCAGAAGCAGCACAATCAACTGAGAAAGGGATTCCAGTCGATGGGAAACAAGTGAAGTATGTCACACTTTTGGCCAAGCGATCGCTCTGGGTTGCCATTGCTCTACACTTATTCTCAGCCGTTGGTCTTTATACTCTGGCTGCTACAGGTATTAGTACGGTGGGATATATAAGTTCTGGTGCAGCTTTGTTATTAACAATTCTGCGTCCCGCGATTCGCGCTTATGAGTATTTATATGCACGGCTAGCGATGATTCGCCAAGAATGGAAGTATCCCCGCGAAGATATTTTTGAACTGCGCGATCGCTTCTCTACATTGGAACAAAAAATTCAGTCGTTGGAAGATCAACTCAACCCAGAACAGCCCTATTCCTTATCTGCAACTCAACAACGCTTTGCTGAAGAGACTCGCAGAGACTTAGCCCGAATTGCGGCTAACTTAGAGGAATTACGGGCGACAAATCAAACCGAACATGAGCGTTTGGCAAGAGAAGCCAGAAATGCGATCGCGCAACTTTCCACCGACGGGCAATTTCTCGATCATGTCCGCGAAATCATTCGATTTTTTAAGACTGCTTAATTATTACAAGAAACTTGACGATTAGAAATCACAGCTACACAGGTAAAACCCATCTAAGCAGATTAAAAAACCCTTGATTTTGCATTAGTCCACGGAGGTGGACTTTGCTTGTGTAGCCGCGACTTCTAGTCGCCCGACTTATTTAACTTGGAATTTCCTAACGGCGTCTGCTGCCAAAACCAGTTGAACGACGGGGTGCTGTACTACGCCCACTACCAAAACCGCTACCAGAATTGCGTTTGGTAGTGCTGGAGTTACCAGAGGGTCTTAAGTTACTACCGCCAAAACCAGAACCAGAAGGACGGTTATTACCTGTAGTGCTACGCGGTGTATTGGGTACATTTGAATTTCCAGGATATGACCTTCTGATTGTCCCTGTATTGCGGAACGCAGTACGGTTTGTCACGGCTGCGGGTGGCGTGTTGTAGCGAGTTTGATAGTTTTGAACTGCTTGGCCATAGCTTCCGCCATATCCACCGAAGCCACTTAATCCTTGTCCTGGTTGATAGACAGGGGGTACATAATACTGGGGTCTAAACAACAGACTACCAAGTGCCTGACCCGCCAAGCTACCAGCTACAGACCCAGCAAAGGGGGCCCAGAAGCTATTTTCTCGACGGACTACAACCGCCTCTTGTTGTCCTGTTTGGGGATTGGTTTTATTTTCGGTAACGTTGTGGACATACTCAATTTTAAAGTCTTCCGTTAGATATAAAATCGGTTGTCCTTTTTCTACCTTTAGATAGGTCTTCTTACCCTGCTTGATTTCATCATCAGTTAACCGTGCCATTTGCAAATTTTCGGTTGAAAATGTCGGTGGCTTATTATTAAGTAAAAACAAGCTGTACTCACCACTTGCATCATCATAAGTAGCTTGTTGTATTTGATACTGCCCGTCACTCAGCTTAGTGGTATTAGAGGTTTGGTTAACGTTCTTAGCTGAAGAGTTGGTTTGGTTTTCGCCACCACAGGCGACAGTTGTGATACACAAACTCAGAGCTAAAAAAACGGCTGTAAATTTACGTACTATGGTCATGATCATTGGATTATTGTCCTACCTCTGAGCTTAACAATTTCTCGATGTGAGTAGTAAGTACGGACTACCCAACAGATTACAAAGGAATCAATTCTGGGTAATATTGCAAAAGTTGATCGCTAGTAAGTTCATCGCCTAACTGTGCTGGCGAGAAATGTACCTGGATTGCCTGGAGCTTATGTTTATAGTGTAGGTTGATTAAGGCTTTCAAAGCTTCCTTGAGTGCCTGAACGTTAGAAAGGTCAGTTTCTAACTCTGGTACTTCTCCTTCATAAGCTACTGTAAGCATCACAATGACATTACGGGTTACAGGTATTGATAAAGGTTCATTCAATTCAGAGTCAGAACTGTAATTTGGTTCACTGAGATATCTTTCGGCAGAGTTCGTAAATAATTCATTGACGTAATCTCCCGCCTCGCCTTCACTCCAAAAGACATCACCTTCGTTAGCAGCAGAAAGCCAATATTCATCATATTGCAGCAGGGTTTGGCTAATTTCTACTAATCCTTCTCCCAAAACTTCTAAGTCACCATCGGCATCAATCGCATCTCGCCCAGCACTATTTAATAGTCCCAAAATTGGCGCTACTTCGCCTCCCCCTAAGTGCAGAAATAGGCGGAATACTACATAGCGAGTTCGACCGATCATTTTATTAAAAATGTTGCTCATTTTCTTCCTCTATCTTTTTTTTATTAGTCATGAGGCATTGAACTAATGACAAATAGACATCTCCAGAAATTAAATATGCGTTATCCAGAGTCCTTGTAGAGACGTAGCATTGCTACGTCTCTACATTCATTTTCACCAGATGTCTAATGATAAATGACTAATGACTAATATAGTGAAATCCTTTGATAAAATCTATAATCATGTCTAAGGAAGGTAATATATATTTTGTTGGTTCACTGGATATATCATCATAAGCTGAAGCCTTGAGAGCAGAACGATTAATAAATCTTTTCCCAAAGTAGGGATGGTCATGGACAATCAAAATGTGGGCGCTGGAATTTGTTAAAATTATTTGGGTTGGGGCTTTACAAAAATTTAACTTTGCAGCTACTTCAATATTTTTTTTCACCTGTTTAATTGTTGTAGCCTGACTTATGGCTTGTTCTAAAAGAATATTTAATTGTTTCACCATATCGGGTGATTTTAAATCTTGGTTCCCAACAAGTTGACTATTAATCATTTCCACCATGCTGGAAATATTTTTTTGAGTAGATGCGGCATCTAAAAAGGGAAGAATCACAATGTAAGCAGTGGGGAATAATGCTTCGTCGCTATCTACATGAAAGGTGAAAATAGTTCGACGACGACCACTTTCGATGCTTGGGGGTTGTTTTAGGAGCCGATATTCTTGAGCAATTTGGTAGTAAGCGCCTGCGATCGCAAAATTGGCTTCGTGTTCTAGGGCTGCATCAACGATAATCCTTATTGTTGGGGGTGTTTCGTTAAAAAAATCTCGTGACTCTTCAGAATGGAAGTTTTGGATAATGGAGCGATCGCCATTTGGACTAAGATCAACCCATTCACAAATCATCCCTTCAGTTTTTAAACCAAATCTGGAGGTGGCATAAAGCTTGGCTCCAGTTAAAGTTGCTCCTGTTAAGTCAGCACCGACCCATTCTGCTCTAATTAATTTTGCCTGGGTTAAGTTGGCGTGGACTAAACTCGTATTCGTTAAATTGGCATTGCTTAAATCTGCGCCAATTAAATCAGCGCCGCTCAATTTTGCCCCGCTCAAATCTGCCCACCGAAGATTTGCACCGCTCAAGTCTGCCCACCGGAGATTTGCGCCGCTCAAGTCTGCCCCGCTCAAGTTAGTATGGCTAAGATTGGCTTGTCTGAGTTCAGCTTCTCGCAAATTTGCACCGCTTAGATCGGAACGACTCAGGTCACTGGAGTTTAAGTTAGCCATCTCTAAGTTAGCTCCCGTCAAAGAAGCACCTTTCAAGACGGTCTCATTCAAGTTAGCGTGACGGAGATTCGCTTGGCGGAGTGTCGCCTCTCGCAAATCGGCACTGGTGAGATCAGCTTCCAACAGGTCAGCGCGACTAAGGTCAGCGCGAATTAACTCGGCGCGGATCAATGAGGCTCCTCTTAGTTGAGCGCGACTGAGATCCGCTCGAATCAAATTAGCGACGTTGAGACTGGCATTGTTCAAAATAGCGCTGCATAGATTCGCGCCACTCAGTCTAGCTACATTTAGCTTGGTATTGCTCAAGTTAGCTTCACTCAAATTCGCGCCACTCAGGTTAACTATACTCAAATTAGCATCGCTAAGATTCACACCACTGAGTTTGACCCCACTCAAGTTAGCTTCTGCAAGGTCAACACCACTAAAGTTTAAGACTCCTGCTGTATATTTTTCTAGTAATTCCTCTACAGTCATTGATGCTACCCCTTGGATGCCAACTTTAATAGTTGGTAAAGTCATAAAAACAGAATGTCAAAATCAAAAATGAATATTGGAATTTTAGGATTGGGACTGATTGGCGGATCTTTGGGTTTTGATTTGCGATCGCAAGGACATCATATCTTAGGAGTTAGTCGCCGTGAAGCCACCTGTCAAAAGGCAGTTAGTCTCGGCAGTGTTGATGAAGCATCTGTTGATCTGAGCCTGTTAGCAGCCGCAGAAGTTGTATTTATTTGTACACCTCTAGCCCTTATTGTGCCCCAATTTGAGCAGTTAATCGCTCATTTGTCTGTGGCAACAGTCGTAACTGATGTGGGTTCGGCGAAAGTACAGATAGTTAAGGAAATTTCCCCCCTTTGGGATAATTTTATCGGCGGTCATCCAATGGCTGGAAGAACAGACAATGGCATAGAAGCTGCACAACGGCATTTATTTGTCGATAAACCTTATGTTCTAACACCAACGACTACAACACCAATTAGTGCAATTACGGTTGTGGAAGAAATTGTGCGAGCGCTGGGAGCGAATATCTACTATTGTCAACCAGAACAACATGACCGTGCGGTGAGTTGGATTTCCCATTTACCTGTAATGGTCAGTTCCTCGTTGATTGCTGCTTGTTTGAGTGAAAGTGACCCCGATGTTTTGCAACTAGCCCAAAAGTTAGCTAGTTCCGGTTTTCGGGATACCAGTCGTGTGGGAGGCGGGAATCCAGAGTTGGGTGTGATGATGGCGCGGTATAATCGTCAAGCTTTGCTGCGATCGCTGCAACAATATCGTCATC
Organism: Nostoc sp.; assembly: GCF_036917155.1. Classification (GTDB taxonomy): domain Bacteria; phylum Cyanobacteriota; class Cyanobacteriia; order Cyanobacteriales; family Nostocaceae; genus Nostoc. The sequence goes on from NZ_JBALDZ010000242.1 coordinate 13,540, forward strand.
ATCTCGATGAGTTGACTAACTTAATCGAGCAAGAAAATTGGACAGTTTTAGAAGAAAAGTTTAAATCAAGGCAACAGGCACGACCTGATTTTGTTAAATAGTTGTTGGGTGCGTTCAGCTATCGTTAACGCAATACGCTTGGGTTAAGAAATTTATCCGTTGAGGCAGGCAGGGGGAGCAGGGGATGCAGGGGGAGAAAAAAGCTTATCTGAACCGTATTGATCGTTAACGCACCCATTTTTATATTTGGTGGGGCAACAATTCAGTCGTGGATTTAGAACCACGACTGATAGCGCAGCATTAGCGAGTATTTTCGAGTTTCGTCTTGATTCTGACTCCTGAATTCTTCTTCAATTCTGAATTCTGACTCCTGAATTCTTTTCTCATAAAATCTTTAAAAAATGCTACTCAACAGTTTGATAGCCACCAAACCGATGTACTATACAGATAAATTTACAAAAATCAACAATGGTAGAACGCCCAATCAAAAAATCGGAACGTCAGTCCCAAGAAAGCACTGACAAAAATTCCGAGAACACGGATTCTATAACTCCGATTGAATCCAACCCCAAAAACTCAAAACCGAGCCGTAATCGCTCGTCTGATAAAGGGAAAAAATCATTAGGGGATGAAAACAGGCAGCAGGGAAATCCTGCCCTAGCGCGTGGCCCAAAACCCGTTAAACTTCCAGCCCCCAAAGTCAAAACAGAAGAACTTGAAACCGAATCAGAATCCGTCTCTGAGGAGTCTCAAGAGTAGTATTACTATTGTTGCGTGTGATGTGGGAGGCTATAAGTATATGAAGACTGGGATTTCTGGCTCTGAAAGCAGCGATCGTGCCCCCCATCACCATTAGGTTATTTTTAGCGATCGCATCATCTCACAGGTTTCCTGTATCTAAAAATGCGCGGAAGGGTAGGTGTAAAAATTCCACAGCCTCAAAAAAGTGCTTCTATCTCAACACCAGCAAGCATTTCACCTCATTAATGACCCGATCGTCATCCGCGCAATCTTTGAAATGCTTACAAAAACTGGGTGTCAGCCTTCAATCTTTCCCGAAACTCTTCCCAAAGAAATTCTCTAATGCTATGATTACTCTAGATTCGCGCAACTGCACCTTGAAAACTAAATATAGCTTGGCTTTCAGCCTGCCGCTATTGCAATTCATCAAAATCCCTATTAGGGATTGAAACATTTACAAGCCTTCAAAATCAATTATTTATAATAATTGCAATTCATCAAAATCCCTATTAGGGATTGAAACGTTTTTGGGGCGATTACTTAGGATTGACCTTCCAATTGCAATTCATCAAAATCCCTATTAGGGATTGAAACTTTGCAGCTTGTGCGATATAAATCGGGTATTGAATTGCAATTCATCAAAATCCCTATTAGGGATTGAAACTCCCCAGATGCCAGTGCTGCCAAAATTGATGATGATTGCAATTCATCAAAATCCCTATTAGGGATTGAAACATTATCATACAGTGGCGGTAAAGACTCCACAGCATTGCAATTCATCAAAATCCCTATTAGGGATTGAAACGCGGTAAGCAGCACAGTGCCACGGCTCGATATGAATTGCAATTCATCAAAATCCCTATTAGGGATTGAAACTGCAATTAGCAATGATGATGAGAATAAAGGGCGTTCTGATTGCAATTCATCAAAATCCCTATTAGGGAGTAAACTTAAAAGCAGTTTGAGTTTTTGCAGAGATGCGAAAATTTGGTAGGCCCATTCAATTACAGCATTAGGTGAATATGGGAAATTCCGCAGGTTTACCGTCTATTTATGCAGATAAGCCGATTGAATTGGCACCTGTTAAAGTTATTGCCTCGTTTCCTGTCAATACTTTTTTGGAAAATCTAGCGATCGCACCAGATGGCACAATCTTTGTAACTAACCACGAAGTTGGCAAGATTGTTCGCATTAGTCCAGATGGCAATCAGCAGATTCATGCTACTGTTGAGGGCAAAGTGAGTGGTCTTGCTTTCACTGCCAACGGGGGTTTGGTAGCAACAGGTTGGAATGCTGAGTCTATACCAGTAGTTTCTTTAGTCGCCAATGATGGGACAGTGGAAACCTTGCTGAAACTGCCAGATGCAATATTTCTCAATGGCATCACTCCGCTTTCTGGCACTCAATATTTGACAGCAGATTCATATCGGGGTGCAATTTGGCTGATTGATATCGCTCAACGTCATGGATCAATTTGGCTAGAACATCCTTTACTTGCTCGTAGCAATTCGGAAAATGTCACTCCGGCGGCAAATGGTTTGAAGCGTTTTGGTGATTTCCTCTACGTTTCAAATACGGAAAAAATGTTGTTGTTGCGGATTCCCGTTGATACCGCAAATCAACCAGGTGAACCGGAAATCTTTGTTGAGCAAACTAATATTGATGACTTTGCCTTTGATGTGGAAGGCAATCTTTACGGGGCGACTCACATATACAATAGTGTGGTACGAATTGCAAGCGATCGCACTACTACTATTATTGCTCAAGCTGAGGCAGGTGTAATTGGTAGCACAGCCGTGGCTTTTGGTCAAAATGAAAGCGATCGCACCGCGATTTATGTTGTCACCAATGGTGGAATGTTTTTACCTCCGCGTACAGGTGTAGTTCCTGCTAATGTTGTTCGGCTTGAGGTTGGAAAAGTTGGATATCCGAATTTTAGATTTTAAATTTTGGATTTTGAATTGAAAAGCGTTCGAGTGACTTGTACTGAGGTTTGTCGAAGTACAAGTCACTCGAAGTCCAAAATTTCAAAATGTTTTACAGAAAGCAAATTGATATTCGCTCCCCAAAAAACAAGCTACACGAAAAAATCTAAAATCTAAAATCCAAAATTGATTGAAATAACTAATGGAGATGGAACAGGACGATCAATTTGTAACCGTAGTCATTACACAAATTGTCAAACCAGGATGTGAAACTGCTTATGAGGCTTGGTTGAAAGAAATTACCAGAGTTTCTAGAACCTATATAGGTCATCTGGGAACAAATGTGATTCGTCCTCAACTTGGGGTGCGAAACGAATATGTGATCATCTTTCGGTTTGACAGTTATGAAAGTTTGAAGGTGTGGATGACATCGCGCGATCGCGAATATTGCCTGAATCAAGGTAAACATTTGGTGGAATCTGATCCTGATGTTCAACAAATCAGTGGATTAGAAGCTTGGTTTTCTCTTCCTGGTCAACCACTGAAAACTCCACCACGCTATAAAACAGCATTGCTAACTTGGGGAGCGGTATTTGTGTTGATTAATTTGTTGAATACGTTTATAACACCCCTGATTCGCGGCTTACCCCCCTTAATTATTTCGTTGATCGTTACCATTACTATGGTTTTGCTATTAACTTATGTTGTCATGCCTAGAGTTAGCCGTTTGTTCAGCTTTTGGCTATATCCTAAATCACGAAAAGTTTAGCGATTGAAATGAATTTAACCAACAGCAAACTCGGTAAATTGTCGTTTAAATGGGGAATGAAAAGCCAAAACAATATCTTTTTTGGGTATACCTCGACTAATAAGTTCATTGGCGTCAATCGCAATTTTTTCTTGATTTCGTTCAGCTGCCAAATCTTTCTCTGCACCAAGGTCGATATACATATCCAAACCACCAAAACGGAGGAAAAGCGGGTCATTAGTAATGAGCCAACCCTCTTTCTCCAAAGCGCGTCTTACAGCATCATAGAATATGTCTTTCGCTGCCATAGATTCCTAGCATTTTTTTGGTCATGCTTTGACCCGCATTTCTCACAACCAGTAGGGGCGGGTTAACAGATATGATCTATCATTCATGAATGTCTCGCTTAACCCGCCCCTACGACCTCTGCACTTCGGTTTGATAAATCTGGTGAGAAATCCAGGTTTGAGCCTAACTCTAACAAAACATTCGTATAAAGACTGATATTGTATCTATGTCAGTCTTTTTCGGTACTATAAGACTAGCTTACTCCCTACCAAACCTGACTTAAATCTAAAACAAACCCAGGTAGCAATAGTTCACCACTCAGAGTCTTAGGGTTATTCAATACTTCAACCGCAATATTAGGACGATAAATAAAAACTCGGCGTTGTTTTCTATCAATTAACCAACCAAGTTGTGTGCCATTATCAATATACTCTTGCATCTTATCTTGCAAAATTCGCAAGTTATCACTCTCAGAACGCAATTCAATCACAAACTCAGGACAAATCGGTGCAAATTTTTTTCGCAGTTCTCCTGGTATCGCTTCCCAACGTGTGGTTGAGTCGATAGATGGGTTGGTATTGTGCGTTAGTATTCGCGTAGCGTCTCCAAGAGTTGCTTTCCATTTGCGTAGTGTCTCGTAGAGTATCAGGTATAGTTAAGAACTATTATCTTTAAATAAATAAAAATACAACAGGATAAAATTTCCTCTTGGTTAGTTTAACCAATTATCTACTTTAGAACGGAGGATTAATGCTGAAAATTTGTGCAACTTTTTTGTGTGCTATCTTTCTGAGCTTTAACTTAGTCATGGGTAACGCTTGGGGAACTGGTCAATTTTCTCAAACCTGTAAAAATATTAGTGTTGATGGCTCAACCTTAACAGCTACTTGCCAAAAAGCTGATGGATATACTCCTTCTACAACTTCCATCGACTTAAATCCATATATCGCCAATCTTGATGGAACATTAGATTGGGAGGGAGATAAATTTGCTCTGACCTGCGACAATATTGGTTTAGCTGGTGCTAGCAGACTCCGTGCTGAATGCGAAACAGCTGACGGACAGACATCTCTCGGAACATACATTGATCTTAATGAACACATTACCAATATTGACGGAACTCTGAAATTTGAATAATTTTGAACCACACGGTAGGGGCAATTCATGAATTGCTCCTACTTCAACTCAATAATTCCAAAAGTTTAAGGGTGGTTTCGCAACCACCCCTTTATTCCCGTGAATATTTAGAATTTACTTGCAGCCCCCTTAATGGGAAGTTAATTTACTCAGAAATATTAATTGAACTTTCAACTTGAGAATTAGCCAATGTTGGTGCAGAGAAAATCCGCGAGTACAGACTTGATGGTTGCTGATGAGCAACAACTGGTAGAACTTGACGAGCATGGGTGGCTAATTCTACTGCCTTTACATCATAAGTCTGCGTTGCCAACTTGGGATAGAAACCAATTCCGATGATTGGCAGTAGCAAACAAGCGGTGATAAATATTTCGCGGGGTTTGACATCAGATATTACAGCATCCAAGTGCAACTCTTGATTTTGCTCACCGTAGAACACTTGACGCAGCATCGACAGTAAATAAATCGGTGTCAAAATCACGCCAACGGCTGACAATAGCACTACTACAACTTTGAAGCTAGAACTGTAAACATCACTGGTGGCGATACCGAGAAATACCATCAACTCACCCACAAAACCACTCATTCCAGGTAAGGCGAGAGAAGCCATTGAACCAATGGTAAACAGAGCAAAGGTTTTGGGCATTACCTTGGCCATACCGCCCATTTTATCCATCATCAAGGTGTGAGTGCGATCGTAAGTCACGCCGGATAGGAAGAACAAGCTAGCAGCAATCAAGCCGTGAGAAACCATCTGTAGCACTGCACCGCTGATACCTAACTCTGTGTAAGAGGCAATTCCAATCAGCACAAACCCCATGTGGGCAATTGAAGAGTAAGCCAAGCGGCGTTTGAGATTGGTTTGGGCAAAGGCGCAGCAAGCACCGTAGACAATGTTCACCACACCCAAAATCGCTAACACTGGCGCAAAAGTCACATGGGCATTAGGCAACATTTCCACATTGAAGCGGATGAGGGCATAACCACCCATTTTTAACAGCACACCAGCCAAAATCATCGAACCGGGTGCGGACGCTTCACCGTGGGCATCAGGTAGCCAAGTGTGTAAGGGGAAAATCGGTAACTTCACGCCAAAGGCAATCAAGAAACCTGCATAAACTAATAATTCCAAGGTTTTGGGATATTCTTTCATTCCCAGAGTTGCCATGTCGAAGGTGACGGTATCTCCAGAGAATGCCATTGCAAAGCCGGCAATCAAGATAAATATTGATGCGGCGGCGGTGTAAAGAATGAATTTAGTAGCTGCATAACGGCGGTTTTGTCCTCCCCAGATGGAAATCAGCAGGTAAACCGGCACTAACTCGATTTCCCACATTAGGAAGAACAACAGCAAATCTTGGGCGACAAATACACCAAGCTGGGCGCTATACATCGCTAACATCAAACCATAAAATAATCGCGGCTTGGTGGTAACTTTCCAAGCCGCGAAGATTGCGAGGGTATTTATTAAGCCTGTCAGAAGTAGTAAGGGCATCGATAAACCATCAACCCCCACAGCCCAATGCAAACCTAACTGCGGTATCCAAGGATAGTTTTCTACAAGTTGGAGTTTTGAACTCTGAAAGTCGTAGTTATGCCAAAAGGCATAAATCATCAGTGCAAAGTCGGCGATCGCAACTCCCAAACCATACCACCGCACAGTTCTACCTTCTTTGTCTGGGATTAGGGGGATGGCTAAGGCAGCCACCAAGGGTAAGAGGATTATGGCTGTTAGCCAGGGAAATTCAATAGCATTCATCACTTCTGACAATCAATTTGCTTTCTCGCTTTTAGTTACATTATATTAAGGAATTCGTACTTTTGTAACCTTTCTTGAACTCTGAAAGATTAAATTTTTGCTTCTCGACAAGAATATATACTCATTAAATGTCAGTTTTTCAGGATAAATAAGAATAAATACTTATCGGATTTTGACGTTTTCCATTTTAAATGTAAACTTTTGCAACGTCAACAAAAAACGGTAGCTAAAGTCACCATTACAAAATCGTTACCAAGCCCCTTCGGGGCGGGAACAGGGAACTCTTAACAGGGAACAGAAAAAAAATTAGCCCCGAATACAGGGTTTAAAGCCCCTAAATTTATTTATGAAAAGAGATAAAAATATTTGAAACGAGATGGCGTCAGCCACGATGTTTCAATGTGTCCTTGTACAAATCCCCTGATTTTAATTATGGGGATTTCCCTGTTGCCTGTTGCCCGTTCCCTGTTCCCTGTTGCCCGTTCCCTGTTCCCTTTTAAATTTCCTAGCACATTGCCCCGATTGTTCCAAACTTCGTAATTATCAGGTTGAATTTTTAGTGCTTGGTCGGTCGAAATGGGTCGAAAACATTGTATATCCGCTTTAAAAGTGCAAAATCTTGCGTCATGGGTTAAAGTCTCTCGATATGGACGATTTTAGCAAGAAAGGCAGAAAGCAGAAGGAATCGTGCCTTCTGCCTTCTTCACCAACTGTCTTGTGATGTCAAATGGTTATTAGACATCTCCGAAAATGAATGTAGAGACGTAGCACTGCTACGTCTCTACAAGGATTCTGGATAACGCATATTTAATTTCTGGAGATGTCTATTGAAAAAATTAATGTTAGTAAAGTATTTCTAGTTTAGAAATGCTGACATTAAACGATCCGGTTGACAATTGTCCACACTTCCCCATCTGAGCGGACATAGGGAACAGAGATTGTTTTAAACCCAGTAATGAAGGGCTTGTAATAAATCTGCCAATACATTGGACTCAGTTGATTGGCACAAGCCTTAAGAAAACGGACTTCTGCGGCCAGTTCTCCCGCTAGTTGATTAATGCGTTCAGCATGAACCTGTGCCACTTCTTTCGCCTCCTCTAGCTGCTGCTGGAGGATAAGTTGCTTTGATTCACCTTGCGATCGCACTAACTTACCTTGTTTTTGTTTGATCTGGGCTTCCAAGGCGGCGATCGCTGCATCTATGCCCTGGAGTTCAACTGATAATTGGGCATTTTCTCTGGCTTGACGGCGGTATGCTTCCACCATTGCCTGGGGTGAATCACTCTCGCCAGAGATGACATTATTAATAGTGAGTGCAGCGCGTTCTTCTAAAAGAATCTGTATTTGGGAGTTAAGCGCCGCCATTTCAGCCTGAATTTGCTCCATAAATCGACTTTTAAGTGCTGAGTAAAATAGTTATCTGATTTTTTAAAAGATTTTTGCGCCTTGGGTATCGAGAGAAAGCGATCGCACCTCGGCTGTAATTCCTTCTTCTTGCCAAGCAGCTAACATCGCCGCCTCCACTGCCTCTGAGTGTAACTTATCTGCCAAAGCTAACAGTGTTGGCCCCGCACCACTAATCACCATACCATAAGCACCAGCGCTAACAGCTGCGATGTTAAGAGCATCATAACCAGGAATCAAAGCTTTACGATATGGTTGATGCAATCTATCTTGTAGAGCAGTCTTTAACCATTGTCCGTTACCAGTTTCTAAACCGCGCAACAATAACCCCAAATGCGCCGTATTGAAAATCGCATCGGCACGACTTACCTCTGTTGGGAGAACATCCCGCGCCTCGGAAGTGGAAAGTTCAAAATCAGGAATAGCCACAATTGCGACAACATCTTTATGCCAGGGAACATCACAAATTTCCCAAGCTGTACCACTGGTAGCAGCGAGACGACATCCTCCCAACAAAGCTGGAACTACATTATCAGGATGTCCTTCCATTGCGATCGCTAACTCCATTACCTGTGACTGACTGATCGGCGTACCCTCAAGTTGATTAGCAGCAACCAAGCCAGCAACAATTGCTGTGGCCGAACTACCCAAACCCCTTGCTAACGGAACACCTAACTTAATCTCTATTTTTACAATGGGCGGCGTTTGCTCTATATGTTGATAGAACTTGACAAATGCTTGGTAGAGGAGATTGTTCTGATCAGTTTGGACTCGTTCAGCTTCCGTACCAGTAACATGAATAGTTAGCCCACCCTCTTCTAGACGAGTGAACTTGAATTGGTTGTATAGCTTTAAAGCTACACCGATGCAATCAAAACCAGGCCCCAAATTAGCAGTTGTGGCGGGAACAGTAACAGTGATACTAGAAACAACAGACATTGGTAAAACTCACTAATCATCAACCAGCATCCGGGAGCATCTCACTTTTGTAAAAATATATCTAGCCCTGGCGAATAGAATGATGCCTCCGGCACGCCAAGGGCGAACGCAGCTATACAGACAAAACCCACCTCCGTGGGCTTTAAATTCCTTGAGTCCGCGCAGGCGGACGAAAGTTTGTATAACCGCGATTTCTATTTGCCAGGTATATTTGCTTTCACTCAGATGCTTCCCCAGCATCCCACGTATTGGTGGCTCAGTAAAAATTCTACCTCTAATTGCCACGAATGATTTAGGACTGTTATAGTACAGATACACTATAAAAATTACAAATTCCAAAAAATATAATTTGCAGAATTTGTAATTTACAAGGTTTTAATAAAGGTCTTGAAAATGATTCATAAAAACCATTAGCACACATATCAAATATTAGTAACCTCTGAAAATATATGAAATTTAGAACCTTCAAATATCCTTTTGCACTCATGTTAATCAGCTTCAGTTTTTTGCAGACGGCTGATGCTCAAACTCCTGTAGCTGAAATCTCCAAGCTATCTCAAGAAGTTTCTGTACTTCGGAAACAAGGCCCAACAGGGTTACAAGTATTTCTCAAATCCCATGCCAATAACTTAAATAGCGATTCTTCAGGTACAGTTCTACCTTCCCCTGTACTCCGTGTAGCCTTAGATGAACTCTGCCAGCAACGAGACTGTTACGCCTCTCGTCTGTACTGGTACACTGATATAGAACAAGCCAAAGCTGCTGCTAGAACTAGTGGTAAACCCATTTTATCTCTACGGTTATTGGGCAGGCTGGATCAAGATTTGAGTTGTGCGAATAGTAGGTTCTTCAGAGTCGCACTGTATCCGAATGTTGAAATTTCTAAACTGCTTCAAGACCGCTTCATTTTGCACTGGCAATCAGTGCGCCCTGTACCCAAAGTAACTATTGATTTTGGCGACGGACGCAAGTTGGAGCGAACGATTACAGGCAATAGCATTCATTATATATTGGATGCATCAGGTCGTCCAATCGATGCAATTCCAGGGTTATATAGTCCCAAAGAATTTTTGCGCCAGCTACAGCAGGCTGAAATAGCAGTGAAAAGTTACAGCAAACTTACACCAAGCGATCGCGAGTCTTTTTTAAAAAAATACCATAGCGATCGCCTGAATTCAATCCAAGCCCAATGGGTTGCAGATTTATCTCGCCTAGGTATCCAGTCTCCCCCTAAGTTGGTGGAAATTCCGAAAAATCCCAGTCAGCCACCGACAGCGGCAATAGCAAGCTCTCTAGCAGTTTCTAAAATGAGAGTTGAAACGCCAATGCTAAGTGCTTTACAGTCTGATGCTGAACGGAATCAAAACGCCTTAGCGGAAATAACCGATCAAAAAGTGTGGGACAAAATCGCTCAACTCTATGCCACTGATGTCAAGCTAGATCAGAACAGCATTTCTCTAATCAGAGCTAAAAAGTCTCAATCTGCCAACACTCAGGAAGATAACTTGCCGATAATAGTAAAAAAATTTGAAGCCACAATGGCTTTAGATACAGTCAGAAATGAATACATGCTGCACAGCCAAATTCATCAATGGTTTATACAGGATAAGCAAACAAGGAGTGTGGAAGCGCTCAATGACAAAGTATACGCCCAACTATTTTTAACTCCTAGTTCTGACCCTTGGTTAGGTCTTTTCCCCAGCGACAGCTACAGCGCTATTGATAATGATGGCATTCGTTGAAGGAGGCAGGAAGGAGGCAGGGGAGGCAGGGGAAGCAGGGGAAGCAGGGCGCAATAACTGCCTTACTATAAATGTACAGGGACGCAATGTAAGGGCAATGCGATGCAAATAAGGAATTCAAAATGTACCCAAAATAATGTATATCTGATTGAAAAAGAGGCAAGGGAGCAGGGAGCAGGGGAGAAGGAACAGAAAGGGGGATTCGACCCCACCTGTTGCGTTAGCTTCCCGCAGGGTACGAGAACCACTTAACTCTTATTGGGGGACGTAAGAACATGTTCCGCTCCGCTCCACCGCAGGAGTCAGGGGTCATTTCCCCCCGCTCCCTGCCCCCTTCCCCCTGCCTCTTCGTTGAACGCATTGCCTACGACGGGCTACGCCTACGCAGCATTCAAAGCGGCTATGTACACACTTGGCAACACAACTCCATCATCGGGCTACATCTTAGCACTGGACTTAGGTACGACAGGCAACCGCGCCTTTGTGTTTAACGCAGACGGCAAGATTGTTGGGCAGGCATACAAAGAACTAACTCAGCATTATCCTCAGCCTGGATGGTTAGAACACGATCCTCAACAAATATGGCAGGATACCTGTTGGGTGATGCAAACTGCAATTGAGAATGCCCAAATTGCTCCATCAGCGATCGCAGCCTTGGGACTAACTGTACAGCGTGAAACCTGTTTAATTTGGGACAAAACTACTGGTAAACCACTCCATAGAGCGATCGTCTGGCAAGATCGCCGCACTGCTCCCCTTTGCCACCAGTTACAACAGCAAGGCTACGCTGAAGAAATTTACGATCGCACTGGATTAATTATCGATGCTTATTTTTCTGCTACCAAGCTCAGATGGCTCTTAGACAAGTTTACCGATGTTAACCTGAAGAATGTCTTAGTCGGCACTATTGATACCTGGGTGTTGTGGAACCTCACAGGTGGGAAAGTCCATGCTACTGACCACAGCAACGCCAGTCGTACAATGCTAATGAATCTCAAAACCTGTGAATGGGATGAAGTTTTATTGGATCTGTTTCAAATTCCGGTTCATATTTTGCCCCAGATTCAGCCCAGTTTAGGAGTATTTGGAGTTACTGATAGTAACTTGTTGGGCGTTGAAATTCCCATTGCTGCCATTTTGGGAGATCAGCAAGCTGCTCTATTTGGTCATGGCTGCGATCGCCCCAGTTTGATGAAATGTACTTACGGAACTGGTAGCTTTTTGGTTGCTCACACAGGTGATCAAATTGTGCAATCGCACCATCAACTTATTTCTACCATTGCCTGGACACAAAGAAAGCCAAACGGAAATTTAGATGTAGGCTATGCTCTAGAAGGCAGTATGTTTACTAGTGGAGCTTGTATCCAATGGTTGCGCGATCGCCTCAAACTGATTAAAACCGCTGCTGAAACTGAAGCGATGGCAAATCAGGTAAAAGATAATGGCGGAGTATATTTTGTGCCTGCATTTAGTGGATTGGGTGCCCCTTACTGGGATATGAGCGCGAGGGGAGCCTTTTTTGGCATTACCGCCAGCGTACAACCAGAGCATCTAGTTCGCGCCGTACTGGAAGCGATCGCCTATCAAGTTCTGGAGGTGGTGCAAGCGATAAATGCATCTAGCAGTACTCCAGTTGGTCGATTAACCGTAGATGGTGGTGCTTGCGAGAACAATTTCCTGATGCAGTTTCAGGCTGATGTGTTAGGTATTCCAGTTGAACGTCCGATCATGCGTGATACGACCGTTCAGGGTGCAGCATTTGCAGCAGGTTTAGCTGTAGGATTTTGGGAGAGCTATGAAGAACTGGTGGGACAACGACAGATTGAGTATGTGTTTGAGCCAAAGAGCGATTTTCCCTTATCCAACTTTGCTACTTGGAAAAAAGCTGTGAAACGTACTCTCGCTTGGGAGGATTAGCCTAGACTTAATGTCGTTGGCACAGCCTCTCCTATTCACGTCAGCGTCCACCAGTCACACAGAATTCAATTCGGAATTCTGGCTTCTAATTTCTGAATTCTTTCTTGTTAAAACGTTAAATAACTAGACATCTAAAGAATTGGCGTAGGGACAATACTCTGCGGGAAGCCGCTTGGCGTCTACATGAATTGTCCCTACAAAGGGTTTCAGGTAATGCATTATTTAATTTTGGGAGATGTTTACTGATTTTGATAAATGCTGATATGAGCCATCTAACATAGACGATATCAACATTTGTTCAAAGACTTTAGAAAGAGCAGTTTGAAAACGCTGACGATGCTTGAGTTTAAAAAAAGGTCGGACTATTTCTGCAATCGCACCGTTGCCTTCTCTATTATCAATAACTCGAATTGCCCGCAGAGTTCCCAACTGGATTTCTTTTTTTACCATCAACTCAGAAATTCCAGTTGCACCGACGCCATTTTCAATTGCAGCTTTTGCCATCTCGCCACTGGTAAATACTAAAATTATATTCAGTTCACTGAGGTTGATCCCCCAATTTTGCAACGCTTCCTCAAACCTTTGCTGTGTTCCCGATTCCCGCACCCGCATCACCCAAGGAGTTTGAGTTAGTTGGCTTAAATCAACTTCTCCCCACTCAAACCAAGGGTGTTTTTGACCAACCACAATTTGCAAGCGATCGCTCCCCACTATTTCGTACTCCAGAGTATTCTGAAGCGCTGGCTTCACATCTCCTTCCACCAAACCTAAATCAAACTGTCCCATCGCTGTACCGACACAAATCGTTTCGGCATTGGCAAGGGTGCAGTCAATCTGGATACCAGGATATTGGCTCTTAAACTCACTAATCTTACTTGGTAGCCAGTAGTTGCCAATTGTCAGACTCGTCCCTAATTTCAATTCACCTCGTTGCAGATTGTTCAATTCTCGCAATCCCCTTTCAGTCAAGGAAACTTGATCGAGAATTTTCTGCGCTTCTACTTGCAGTAATTTACCCGCCTCAGCAATCTCGATATGGCGACCAATCCGATGGAACAGTTTCACACCGTATTCTTGCTCTAAGTTGTGAATCGCTGCACTGACGGCAGGTTGTGTAATATAAAGTTCCTCGGCTGCGCGAGTAAAGTGTAAGTGTTGCGCCACAGCTAGAAAGATTTTTAACTGCTCAAGCGTCATTCCTGCCATTTATGGTATCCCTACAACTTGGTGTCAAAATTTTAATCACTTTCATTTATCATTTTGACAAATAAAAGCATTTGATTCTATCGGTTAATTTGACTAAAGTATAAATCAAGGCTTCGGCACGGACTCAAACGGCCAAGTAGAGAGCAGGGGGAGTAGGGGGAGATGAGGGAGATGAGGGAGAATAACCAATGCCCAAATGCCCCAAGCCCAATGCCCAATGCCCAAGCATCAAAATAAGGATTTCCAAAAATGAGCGATTTAGTAACTGCAATTACCACAGGGATTACCGCATTCACTGCCACCAACATCGATGATATTGTCATTCTGACGTTGCTTTTTTCACAAATAAGTAAAACGTTCCGTAGTCGTCATATCCTGGCTGGTCAGTATCTCGGTTTTGCAGCATTGATCGTTGCTAGCCTTCCTGGTTTCTTCGGTGGACTCATCATACCGCAGGACTGGATTAGACTACTTGGCTTAATGCCAATAATCATTGGTGTAAGCAGTTTACTAAAAGGCGAAGAGGATTCAGCAGAGGAAACCGAAGAAGAAACTGAGCCGTCTTGTCCTTCTATAATTAGCAATTTTCTCTCTCCACAAACTTGCAATGTAGCCGCGATCGCCTTTGCTAATGGCAGTGATAATATCAGCGTCTATGTGCCTTTGTTTGCCAACTCAGAATTAGATAGTCTGCTGGTAATACTAGGTGTATTTTTTACAATGGTTGGTGTATGGTGTTATACCGCTTATAAGTTAACCTACTTGCCTGCGATCGCCAACTTTTTAACTGAAAATGGTAACACTTTTGTACCTTGTATCTTGATTGGTTTGGGCGTGTTTATTGTCACCGAAAATGTTACTTGGACTCTTTTATCTGTAGTTTCTAGTTATATATTCTCATTGATTTTAGGCTTCAATACTCAACAGTCGAGTGAAGAGCAAGAAAAGTTAAGTGTCTAAATAAATCTAAAACTGCAAAATATCTTACCCATCAACAGGAATGAAAACATGAAAATCTGGAAATCTCTGCTAATTCTCTTAATAATTATCGCCAATCTTGCCTTTGTTCAACCTTCTTTTGCTGATAGACCAAAATTTAGCAAAAACCCTGATTACATCGAAGTCACGAAAGCAATTAATGAATTGACTCAGGCAAAAGAAGCCCAAACTCAAGTAGAAGGCGTCACCCCGGAAGAAATTCAGCAGAAAATCGATGATTTAGCATTCCAAAAATATGCTTTAGAGACGGGAATCAACTGGGGTCAATGCGAAAACAAAACAGGTAATACCGTAGCAGTCTATGGTAAAGTCCCAAATGGCGAAGAGAATGAAGATGCCGTATACGACAACGGTCTCTATTTTCTCGCTGATGGTCAGTCCACTAAAAATAACTGGGATTGTGATGGTTTCTATCTCCCAAATGATGTCATAATTGCAGGTTTAACCGCAGACGGACAAGCTCAAGAATTTACAGAGCCAGTAGCTATTAAGATACCTGATGGTAGCAAGTTAGCGATTCAGACTAATCCAGATAATGCTGCAATTGAAATCAATGTTCCTAATGCTCAAATTGTCAAAGCTAATGAGGTTAACTGGTTTATCCCGAATGTATCACAGTCTCTAATAGATACACGCGTTCCCAATGCACCTACCATGAAGTCTTAAATCATTGAACACTAAACAGTTACTAAGCGTATGATAGGTGATTTAGACTGTAAATGTTTATAGATTATTCTCAATTTCAACAGGGTAACAGCCAATTTCAGAGAAAAAACAGGACAAATACTGGTGAAAAATCTCTCTGATCTTGGCTGTTTTTTTATGACCTCTGATTACTGACAGTTGCTCTGTACCATCAATTACGAATTCCGAATAGACATCTGGTGAAAATGAATGTAGAGACGTAGCACTGCTACGTCTCTACAAGGATTCTGGATAACGCATATTTAATTTCTGGAGATGTCTAATTATTCAGTCAGGCTTGTTTTCTTTCGATATCTGCATTAAAATAAATTTTGAAAAAAATGTACAATCACAACAGGCATATTTCAGTAGCGCAAATATTGCGCTCTGTGCGAGTTATTTGGAAAGAGATTTCCTACTACCTTCGCATTTTTTTGATAAGAGCCGCTTTGGGGATAAGGGTGTTATTGATGCAGTTAAAATTGAAACCTACAGAAGAAGATAAAGAGAAAAAAAAGCCAGGAAGACTGAATCCGTCCAGAGTGCGAGATCATTTGGCAAATGAGCGTACCTACCTCGCTTGGATGCGGACAGGGATTGCTCTTTTGGGTTTTGGCGTGGTTATCGTGCGTTTGCGTGCCTTCCAAGTACCTTTAGTACCCCGTCCAGGTAACGGCTGGAAGTTAGGTTTAGTCTTCTCGCTAGTGGGTTTACTGACAGTCTGGCTCTCAACGTCACACTATTTCGCTGTCCGTCGTGATATCGAAGAAGATACTTATGAGCCAACAGACCGTTGGGTATTGCTGTTCAGTCTGGCTGTGATGATTCTCGGAACTGGGGTAATCTATTTTGTTTTTACAACTTCTTTAGATCCCATGAGTCCACTTATCCCTGAGTAATACAGCAGAATTCAGAATTCAGAATGGGCTACGCCCCCCTGCGCTAACAGAATTCAAGAGTAAAACACGCTTTATACTTGGGTAATAGACTTAGCTTGTGTACCTCACCAATTTGAAATCTGCTGTAAGATTTTTAAAATCGGATCTTATACAACTCGAATAATTCCCCTGATTTCTGCGTCACTATTTTAGCACCAGCCGCTTTAATGGTTTTTTCCCACTTAGCCAAAGGCTCTAAAAACACTTCAGCACCTAAATAGGTTTCTAGAACTGCCCAATCTTCTGCTAAGGGCTGTTCTGGGTTGAGAACGTCAAACACAAAATGTCCGCCTGGTTTTAATACCCGCTTGACTTCTGCTAGTACAGCATCCCAATATTCGAGTGGAAAATAGCAGCTAAATCCTGTGGCGATCGCAATGTCAAATTCCTCTGGTGAGTAGTTTAACTGATGAGCGGCTCCCAACTCAACACCTTTGAACAGCTTAGAATTCAACTGCGGCCCACGGGAATTAAGGGTATCCCGTGCCACATTACTGATTTCTTGCCCGTGAAAAAATGCTTGCCAATCCCGCCAAGGATAAATTAAAAAGCTGATCCCACAGCCAATATCTATACAGTGCTGGTTTTTTTGAGGTTTAGCAATTTCCCAGAAAGGTGAAGCAATTCTCCCTGAGAAACTCCCAGCAATCCACTCGCGGAATATCGGCATCGCTTGTACTTCTTCTGGGAGTTCAAAGGTTTCACGTTGATACTCGCGGTTAAAGCGATAGGCTATTTGGGCTAATCTTTCGTCCCAGTTGCTTGATTTGGGTGAACTAAAGAGATTTTGGAACTGAGAATCGGACTTTTTAGACATTTAGGTTTTTACTACTCTTTCTAAGGATTGTAGTCAAATTCACAAGAGACAGGGGGAAGATAGAGTTTCCCCGAATTTGTCACGCTTTTGGGTGGGGAGGTGTGGGAGGTGTGGGAGGTGCTGCGTTGCACAAAGCGCTCGATATGAAGCGCAGTGTCTCAATTCCTCCTCATTCTCCCCACACTCCCCACACCCCTAAAACATTGGTTTGGCGTTGCTTTCCCCCCCTGAAATAAATTTCGGGCTAAGAGCTTGGGTCCGTTTCAACGGACCCAAATCAGAGTAATGAGGAATGATGGGTTAGACCCCAATACTGCGTAGGTTTTGGAATTTCTTGGTTGAGGCAAGCTGTTCAATAGCCGGGGGAGAAATGGAGGCTGGCGTTGAGTTTTGCTTCCCCTGCTTATCCGAGCAGTATTGGGTTAGACCCCCTATTAATTCGCCAACAGAGTCATGGAATTCGCGGCTACACTGGCATTGTCCGCCTCTGCGGACTAAGGTCAAATCAAGGTTTTGAAACCCACCTCCGTGGGTTTTGTTTGTGTAGACGCGGTTTCTAACCGCCCGTTTCGCGTTAAGTTGACACTAATGGCAAGATGCCCACCCCACAAGAGTTATGTTTAATTCGATTATGCAAATTAGATGTTTTTTAGCTTATCAAAAACCTACTAACACAAGCTGATGGCAAAACTATTCAAGCTTTTCATACCAGATACCTACTTTCTCAAAAGCACCATAAGCAAGCTTCAAAAAATTCACCACTCTCTGTTTGCCAATTATCCCAAATTCTTTATACTCTCTAGCTTCTGCAAACGTTAGGCGATTTTGGTCAATTATGTTTCTTTCTCTATATGCTAACTTCGGAAAATCCATAACTCTTATCTGATATTTATTGACTATGTTCTGAAAGTTGGAGTCTGACTCTAGATGCTCCCAATCATCACACAGCCCTAAATTCTTCACCAGAATATGGGGGATTTTATCACCGTAGGTATTCACTGACTGAGTAAATAGGTTGATGCTGTCATATCCTCCTGTGGATACAAACCATTTGCAAAACGTCACTCCCTGCGAACTTCCTAGTTCAATTAATTGATTAGATTCAATCCACCCTTGTACTGCTCTATGGGATTGTGCAGCTAAATTCACAATTACTGGCTTCTCTATCGCCCACTCAAATATTCTATCTGCCTTATTTGACTGTCGTTCATTTTCACTAAAAACGGCATATTTACATATCTCCTTATATACTCCCGCAACATCTGGATTCGATCTATCTGTCTCCACTGGTACGAACGGGATTTTCTTATCCAGGCAGTACTGAATCATTGTCCTGGTAAAGAGAGATTTTCCTACCCCGCCTTTTTCACCATCCACAAAATGAATCGTCGGCATTACAGCCACCTCTAATAATTATTAAAGTCTGATACATCTTTCCCAAACTAAGAACTTTTTGGACATTGCCGCCCAGTTGTTTTGTTGGTTTTATGAGAAAGTATAACCGTGATTTAGATATAGTTTTAATAATGCTTGCTCTGAAGTCTTCGGATGTTTTGCTACAGCCGTTTGAATTTCGCTACAGGTATGGTTTGCAAGCAAATTGAGTGCTTCTGTTGGAGTAAAAGGATTTTCAAAGTAGTACTTTTTTACTACAAAAGGGATACATACAATTTATGTCCCTGGTTTACCTCACCCTCAATCCCTCTCCGATATATTGGAGAGGGAAGCTAGAAACAGGATGAAGTTTTGCATCTTATTTAACATGTCGCGTCAGGCGCTCCGGGACTGGGGGCTAGGAAGAGTTTTCTTCTCGTGCGAACGCTGCGCGAACAAAACTTGGGTCGTGGTCTGAATCCCCGAACAATTTTCCCAGTGCCCAGTCCCTAATCCCCAGTCCCTTTTTCAATCCACGTTCCTAAGCCGAGGCACTGAGTATAATAAAAGTTTTGTATCCCTCACTTAAGGATTCCCAATGCAATGGCAAATCCGCACTCCCATTGAGAAATTTGTCTCCCACAAATGATAGCAGGGTGGACATTGCGAGAATGTCCACCCTACCAGCTAGCTTTTCAGGAAACAGACTTAAATTAGCCTAAATCGAAAAGCAATATTTCGCCGCCGATATTGGTGCTAATTTCTAGCTGTTCTTCACCGTTGATTTGTACACCATCGCCGGCTCTGAGTTCCTCGCCATTTAAGTTGACTATACCTCGCGCTATTTGTAACCAGGCATAGCGATCGCTTTTTACTTGATAATTAACAACATCACCTGACTCTAAAACAGATGTGTATAAATCAACATCTTGGTGAATTGTCACAGCACCATCGCGTCCATCTTTAGCAGCGATTAAGCGGAGTTTGCCTTGCTTTTCTTCCAGAGGAAAAGTTTTTTGTTCATATCTTGGCGTTATTCCTTCTCGATCGGGGAGAATCCAGATTTGTAGTAGGTGCAGTGGTTCAGTTGGTGAAGGATTAAATTCACTGTGGCTGATCCCAGTTCCAGCGCTCATAATTTGGGCATCACCAGGGCGAATAACCGATCCAGTACCCAAGCTATCTTTATGCTCTACAGCACCTTCTAAGATATAAGTGAGGATTTCCATGTCACGATGACTGTGGGTAGGGAATCCAGCACCAGGAGCAACGCGATCGTCGTTGATCACGCGCAGAGAGCGAAATCCCATCCGGTTGGGATCGTAAAAACTACCAAATGAAAATGTGTGATAACTATCGAGCCAGCCCATTTGAGCATGACCGCGAGCATTGCGATCGTGAATTAAGTGGGTAATTGTATTTTGAGACATAAGTTTACCTCGTTGTTAATTGTTTTTAGAAGAATTTAGATTGAGAATTCTGATTGATTAGACCTAATTTGTAACTATTTAAATAGTAAAGTATATACATATAAAATAAAAAGTACGCACTTAAAAGTGGCGTACTTACTAAAAAGATACTGTCAGGGTTCTCTAGTGAGATTTAACAGATGTTTTCAATTGAATGGGATACACTCTTTGAAAACTAAATTACTGCAATTTCAATTTGTGAACAACAAGATTAGCTGCTAGTGGCGTGGCAAGCTTAAAATAGTGCATTAGACGTAGGTTGGGTGGAGCGGAGCGCAACACATATCAGAATGTTGGGTTACGCAAAGCCTCCACCCAACCTACAATTTTTTTGCTTGACACGCCACTAGTCTGTCAAATTCATTTTGATGGTTAGAGAGACGCGATAAATCGCCGTCTCTACAAGCAATTTACCCATCACTTATTTAATTGACAGACTACTACTAAATCTAGTGTTTCTCAAAAGTGCTTATTTGACAGCAGCAGGGATCTTTTGAGTTTTAGTAGTACCCGCTTTGCCATTCTCTGCCTTAATTTCTGCTACTTGCAGATGAGCTTCTAAGAACCAGAGTCGTTTGTCAATGGTGCGGGAAATTTCGGTGTAAAGGTCGGCAGTATCCAGGTCGCCTAATTCATCAGTTTTATCGATCGCTTCCCGGAGATGTTTACCATAGGATGCAAAGCGATCTGCCAAGGCTGTCACATGGTCTTTGCCATCCAAAATATCTAAGGGGTATTCTGGCAGGATCGAATTACTAGCTGCGGCGCGAACTGTCCCAAAAGCGTATCCACCTAAAGCTGTGACGCGTTCAGCTACTAGATCGATGAACTCTTCCAATTCCCCAGCAATTTCATCAAATAATAGGTGTAGCTGATAGAAGTCAGTTCCTTTAACATTCCAGTGCGCTTGCTTGGCTTGGGTTTTTAGATCCGAAGTGGCTGCTAAGGTTTGGTTGAGAAGTACCACGATTTGCACTCGCGCTTCGGCGGGAATGTCAATGCGGGTGGGGTACAGACGTGATGAAATGGTGTTGTCGGTCATAGTTCTAAGTTAATGCCTTTTATATCTAACTTTACAGATTTTGGTTGGCTGTGCGAAACTCTCTGACGACAGATTATATTAACGCCTGAATGTGTTACTGTTAATGACTATTGGGTTAACTGCGATGGTTTTCTATGGTGTTAAATGTGCCACCGAAAAGGCGATCGCGAATTGCATCATTCTGCAAAAAGTCATGGGGAAAACCCAATTCAATTTTACTCACTTCATCTAAGCGTTGCAGATGTTCTGGCGAGAGGCGGACATCTAAGGAAGCTAAGTTATCTTGAAACTGCGTTAATTTACGTGCCCCAATAATCGGAATAATCACACCACTTTGAGCGTTTAACCAAGCTAATGCTACCTGTGAGGGTGTATGGTCAATTTCTCCTGCAACTTCACTGACAACTTGAGCGATCGCTAAATTTCGTTCTGAAATAGTTCCTAAAGCTGCATTTGCTAATCGTCCTTGTTCGCTACCCTCTTGAGGAGGCTGATTATACTTACCTGTCAGCACACCACCACCTAAAGGCGACCACGGTGTTACTGCTAAATCAAAGGCTTTGGCCAGTGGTAATAAATCTCGTTCTGGTGTTCGCTGAATTAAACTATACTCAATTTGCAGGGCGATAAACTGTGTCCATCCTTGGTAATGGGCGATGGTATTTGCTTGAGAAACGATCCAAGCAGGAGTATCGGAAATACCGATGTAAAGTACCTTACCTTGACGGACGACATCATCAAGCGATCGCAAGACTTCTTCAATCGGTGTTGTGAAATCCCAAGCGTGCAACCAGAATAAATCAATGTAATCGGTATTCAGCCGTTTCAGGCTACCTTCTAAAGACTGAATTAAATTCTTACGATGGTTTCCACTGGCGTTAGGATCGCCCTTTTTGTCATTCATCCGCAAGGGAAAGGAATATTTTGTCGCAACTACAAAGCGTTCCCGTTCTTTAGCAATCAACTCACCGACAATTTTTTCACTGCTACCATCGGTGTAACCGTTGGCGGTGTCAATGAAATTTCCCCCTGCTTCTACATAGCTATCAAAAATTTTACGACTTTCGTCAACAGATGCACCCCATCCCCAATCTTCACCAAAGGTCATGGTTCCTAAGGAGAGTTCAGAGACTCTTAACCCGCTTTTGCCCAGGAGTTTGTATTTCATGAATATTTTCTCCTTAATGAAAAAACTAAGCAAATATCGTTCCAAAGGAATGATACAGCAGAATTCAGAATTCAAGAGTCAAAATTCAGGAGGAATTAAAACTTAAAACTTGAGCATCTGAGGGTGAAACTTCAAATTTTAACTCTCCCTACCCAACGCCTTCGCTACAATAAAGTCAAAACAAGAGATCATGACTTACACCTCGCCCAAACTACTTACCTTCGAGGACTTTATCGCCCAATATGGTGATAATACACGCTATGAATTAATCGATGGGCAATTAAGAGACATGGAACCTACAGGGACACACGAAGCTATTGCAGGTAGTATTGCTGGTAGAATCTATGTCGAAATTTTTAATTCTAATTTCAACTGGCTAGTTCCAAAAACTTGTCTGATTAAACTACCTGCGGCTGAAGCCACAGCACTGCGTCCTGATGTAATTGTTTTAGATAAAGCAGAACTTAGCAAAGAACCACTCTGGCAAAAAGAACCGATTATTTGTAACGGCAATACGATCAAACTTGTTGCTGAAGTTGTGAGTACTAATTGGCAAGACGATTATGCCAGAAAAGTAGAAGAATATGCCTTTCTTAATATCCCAGAATATTGGATTGTGGACTTTCGTGGTTTGGGTGGGTTGCAGTTTATTGGCAATCCCAAACAACCGACATTCACTGTTTGCCAGTTAGTAAACGGTGTGTACGAGCAAAAACGATATCGCTTAGGAGATACTATTTCGTCTGATCTCTTCCCAAATTTACAACTTAAACTCGACGACATTATAGCTACGATTTTCTAAACTAAAATACTAAAGTTGTGTTTATACACATATAATTTGTCATTGCCAAAGAGCCGTTATTTTAATGAACTACTACGTAATCTACGACGGGAATTGTAATCTCTGCGTTACCCTAGTGCGATCGCTAGAAACTTTAGATAAGGGAAAGTTATTTCGCTACGTTCCGATGCAAGATGAGCAGACACTTTTAGGATGGGGAATTACAGCCCAAGATTGCGAACAAGGGGTGATTTTAATTGATGGCAATGAACCTCAGAGACGTTGGCAAGGTAGCAATGCAATAGAAAAAATTGGGTGGTTATTGCCAGTAGGAAGTATATTTGTAGACGCTTATCGAGCATTACCGGGGATGAAATGGACAGGCGATCGCTTTTACGAACAAATCCGCGATAATCGCTATGGACTCTTTGGCAAGCGTTCTAACACGTATGAATCATCGTACTGTGTGGATGGGAACTGCAAGCCAACTTAAGTTAAATAAACCACAGCTATACTAGGCTTTATCCTAGCTCCGTGGGTTTCAAAATTCCTGGCTCCCAATGCTGTTGGGTAAGGCAAAAGACGCGATGAATCGCCGTCTCTACAAGAATATGGCGATTTATTGGGTCTTGGCGAGCTAGAATTTTTATCAAAAAACCTTAACCGAACCGTATTGCCCTGCTTGCTTATTTGTCATTAGATAGAATTTTTTCTAGTCAAAAATCCACCTCCAGATGCTAGCAAAAAGCCCGGTAGACCAAGCATTATGCTATCTGGCGTGTTTGTAAACATTGTGGAATCAATGACATTTGCGAGGCGGGTACGCCATCGCGCTGCAATTCGCCACAACATAGAATCTGATGGGAGGATACTGCGTGAGAATTGGTGCTAACTACTTGGGGAACGGAGAGTGTGAATTTACAGTTTGGTCTCCGCTATTGGATAGCGTTACGGTACAAGTTTTGACGCCAGAACCGCAGTTAATTCCCCTCAAGCCTCAGTCTGAGGGATACTGGCACACGAAGGTCAACGATGTGTATCCAGGTACGCTTTATCGGTATGTCTTGAATGGTCAAGATACTTTTGCCGATCCCGCATCGCAGTATCAACCGGAAGGGGTACATGGTCCGTCGCAAATTGTCGATCATCACTTTGAATGGACTGATGAAGGATGGGCGGGTATTCCTGTCGAGTCGATGATTTTTTATGAACTTCATGTTGGCACATTCACGCCTGAAGGAACTTTCACCGCCATTATTCCTCGTTTACCAGAACTGAGAGAACTGGGAATTAACGCCATTGAAATTATGCCTATCTCCCAATTTCCGGGAGACACTCATGTTGAGGCTGCTCTGACATACCGCAACTGGGGTTATGATGGCGTTTATCCTTTTGCTGTTCAAAATTCCTACGGTAGCCCAGCCGAACTTAAGCAACTGGTAAATGCTTGTCACCAAAATAATATCGCCGTTGTGCTGGATGTGGTGTATAACCACTTTGGGCCAGAAGGCAACTATATGAGTCAGTTCGCACCCTACTTTACCCAAACCTATAAAACGCCGTGGGGCGAAGCGCTGAATTTTGATGACGCCCATAGTCAGGGTGTGCGAAATTATTTTATCCAAAATGCGCTTTACTGGTTGGGTGAGTTCCACATTGATGCCTTGCGCCTGGATGCTATTCAAGCAATTTACGATTTGGGAGCCAAGCATTTTTTATGGGAATTGGCGGAAGCAATTCATCATTTTTCACAACAAGGGCAAAAATGGAAACGTCATTTAATTGCTGAAAGTGACTTAAATAATCCGCAAATCATTCGTCCAGCAGAATTGGGTGGATATGGAATTGATGCCCAATGGAGTGATGATTTTCACCATGCACTGCATACACTCTTGACAGGCGATCGCCAAGGATATTATCAAGATTTTGGGCAGTTGGCTGATTTGGCAAAAGCTTACAATGATACTTTTATCTACGATTGGAAATACTCGCCCGATCGCAAACGATTTCATGGTGTATCTTGCCGCGATCGCTCCCTATCACAGTTTACAGTCTGCATTCAGAATCACGATCAAATCGGCAATCAAATGAAAGGAGAACGCCTCAGCCAACGGATCTCTTTTGAAGGATTAAAGTTAGCTGCTGGCGCTGTGTTACTATCGCCCTACTTACCCCTGTTATTCATGGGAGAGGAATATGGCGAAACAGCACCCTTTATTTACTTTGTCAGTCACTCCCATCCTGATTTAATTCAAGGAGTTCGATCCGGACGCAAAGAAGAATTTGAAGCATTTCACTATGCAGATGATCCCCCAGATCCCGAATCGGCAGAAACTTTTTTAAGTTCTAAACTCAATTGGCAATTACGCAATGAAGGTAAGCACAAAGTTCTGTGGGATTGGTATCGCCAGTTAATTAATTTACGGAAGACGCATCCAGCGCTTCTCAACCAAGACCGCAATTTCATCGAAGCTACTAGCGATGAAGATAAACAGTTGGTCATCGTGCGTCGTTGGTGTGAATCGAGTGAACTAATATTTGTGATGAATTTCAATTCGTCTCCAGTGACGCTGACTTTGCCAAGTCAACACGATGTTCATAAACTATTAGACTCAGCAGATACCTCATGGTCTGGCCTTGGTTCTGAAGCAGCGGAACATCTGTCTGCGGGTCAAGGACTGACAGTAAAAGCTACTAGTCTAGTCCTGTATGAAGGGGAATGACGGAGTTAACAATTCAAAATTTATAAATAAAGGAGATGAGGGGGAAAGTTAGAACTTAAAGTTTCAGGCTTAAAGGTGCAACTTCCAAGCTCAAAACTCCAACCTCCCCATCTCCCTCATCCCCCTCATCCCCCTCATCCCCACTCCCCACGAAAAAAATATGCGAATTCCTACCGCCACTTATCGAATTCAGTTTACACCCCAGTTCGGCTTTGAAAACGCTAAAGCGATCGCAGCTTATTTAGCAGATTTAGGTATTTCCGATTTATACGCTTCCCCCATTTTTAAGGCCCGATCTGGGAGTACACATGGCTACGATATAGTCGATGCCACTCAACTTAACCCAGAATTGGGAACTAATGAATCCTTTGAGGCATTAGTTGATGAAGTTCAATCCCTTGGTATGGGCTGGTTACAAGATATTGTGCCTAACCACATGGCCTATACCAGCGAAAATCTTTACTTAATGGATATATTAGAACATGGGCCAGATTCCAGCTATACCGACTACTTCGACCTTTCTTGGAATGCTCCCTTTGGCGATCGCCAAGAGCGAATTCTCGCGCCGCTACTGGGAGATTTCTATGGTGCATCCCTGGAAAATGGACACATCCAACTGCAATATGAAGAAAACGGTTTAACTGTCAACTATTACAGCTTCAAACTGCCACTCCGCTTAGAATCTTACACAAAATTTATTACCCATAATTTAGGGAAGCTCACCCGTACACTGGGACGCAATCACCCCGATTTTATTAAGCTATTGGGGATTCTCTATATTCTCAAAAACGTGCCTTCAGAGGTTGCGGGTAAACAGCGACAAGACCAGATTGCATTTATTAAAGGCTTGGTTTGGGAACTCTACACCACAAACGATGCTATCTATGAGTTCATTGACGAAAATATCGAAACTTTCAACGGAGAGCCTGGTAATTCCGAAAGCTTTAATCTCCTAGATGAATTATTAAATGACCAGTTTTACCGTCTCGCCTTCTGGAAGGTTGGCGCGGAGGAAATGAACTACCGCCGTTTCTTTACTGTCAATGAACTGATTTCTGTGAAAGTTGAAGAACTGCGAGTTTTTAATAATACCCACAGCCTAATTCAAAAGCTGGTTGAGGAGGGTAAATTTACAGGTTTACGCATTGACCACATTGATGGACTTTATAACCCAATTCAGTATCTTGAAAGGCTGCGGGAAAAAATGGGTGATGTTTATATCACCGTTGAGAAGATTTTAGAACTCACCGAAGATTTGCCGGAAGATTGGGGAATTGAAGGTACATCTGGATATGACTTTTTAAACTACGTAAATGGCGTATTTTGTCAAACAGAAAATCAATCACAGCTAGATAAAGTTTACCAGAACTTTATTGGCTCACGGGTAGATTATGCCTCGGTGGTGAAGGATAAAAAACACCTAATACTGGAAAAGAATTTAGCTGGTGATATTGACAATCTGGCTCTTTTGTTAAAGAACATTTCCAGCAAATATCGCTATGGCAATGATTTTACCCTGAATGGACTCAAAAGAGCGATCGCAGAAGTTTTGACCCTGTTCCCAATTTACCGTACCTACATTACGCCCGATGGAATTGGAGATAGCGATCGCGCTACCATTGAGAAAGTAATTCACCAAGCCAAAGAACAAACGCCTCTGTTGCAGCACGAACTAACCTTTATTGAAAAGTTAATGCTTCTAGAGTTTGATAATTCTCTAACTCAAACAGAACGCGAACAGTGGATATATTTTGTCTTGCGGATGCAGCAATACAGCGGCCCGCTAATGGCGAAAGGCGTTGAAGACACCACATTATATGTTTACAATCGCTTACTATCGTTGAATGAAGTCGGAGGTAATCCCGGTCATTTTGGGATTTCTGTAGCTGACTTCCACAGTTTTAACAAACAGCACCAAGCAACTTGGCCCCACACAATGAACACCACCGCCACCCACGATACCAAACGCGGCGAAGATGTGCGGGCCAGATTGAATGTCCTTTCAGAAATTCCCGATGAGTGGGATCAGCAGGTAAATACTTGGAGTGCCATTAATCGAGGACATCGTAGCCATCGCCAAGGGTTCGCGATACCCGATCGCAACGATGAGTATTTTCTCTATCAAACCCTGGTAGGGGCGTTTCCCTTTACCGAATACGAACAGGCATCCTTCCTAGAACGGGTAAAAGACTATATAATTAAGGCAATACGAGAAGCGAAAGTGCATACAGCCTGGTTGCGACCTGATAGCGAGTATGAAGAAGCTTGTACCTCCTTTATTGAGAAAGTACTCGATCCTGCCATCTCCGGTGAATTTCTAGAAGCCTTTCGTCCCTTTCAACAGCGAATTGCCGACTATGGGATATTTAATTCCCTTTCCCAAACTCTCCTGAAGATTTCCGCCCCCGGCGTACCCGACTTTTACCAGGGAACCGAACTTTGGGAACTGAGTCTAGTCGATCCAGACAATCGCCGTCCCGTGGATTTTGAACAGCGACGAAATTACTTAAGCGCCATCCGCAAACAAGTAAAAACAGACATTCTCGGACTAATTCAGGAGTTACTAAACCACAAAACCGACGGCAGAATCAAACTGTTTTTAACGGCTCAATTACTCCAAGCGAGAACAAACTTTGTCTCATTATTCCAGGACGGCGACTACTTACCATTAGAACTTCAAGGAACCTACGCCAATCATATTATCGCCTTCGCCCGACGGGAGGGGAATCAAACAGCGATCGCGATCGCACCTCGCTTTTTAACCAGCCTCATCCAGCCAGGAGACAACCCCTTAGGCGAGTCAGTTTGGCAAGATACCCACCTCCAACTACCCCCTGGAACCCCCCACACCTGGAAAAACGTCATAACACAGCAACCCTTACACACCACAGAAACCCTATCTATCGGATCAGCCCTCGCCCATTTCCCAGTTGCTTTATTAGTTAGCAGCGCCGAGTAAAAACCTCATAAAACCTCTGCGTACCTCTGCGGTTCCCTTTGCGTTCCTTTGCGTTTAAAAAAAATAATGACCACTCCCCCAACACCTACCACCGCGCAGATAGACAAAGTGCGCCTCCATATCAAAAAAACGTGGAAAACCCTAACGCGATCGCACGAACACTTATTACAATCTGCCAAAGATACCAAACTAGACCACAAAACCGATACTCCCTGGATTGTCTACATTTCCCCCTTAGAAGATTGTCCCAACATTCAGACTGTGTTGGAGCGATCGCTATCTCCCAAGGATATGCAGAGAATTGAAATTCGCACCTTACCATCGGCAGTAGAAGCGATTGAAGAGCATGGCTTACTATACCTACCAGGGCCTTATGTCGTACCAGGCGGCCGCTTTAACGAAATGTATGGCTGGGACAGCTACTTTATATTACTGGGACTTTTGCACGATGAAGAATTGGAGCTAGCACAAAGTCAGGTAGACCAATTATTGTACCAGGTGAAGCATTACGGCACCATCCTCAATGCCAACCGGACTTATATGCTGTCGCGATCGCAGCCCCCAGTCCTCAGTATGATGGTTTTGGCGCTATTCCAGCACACCAAAGATGAAGAGTGGTTGAAAGCAACCGTCCCGCTGTTAGAGCAATTTTATTATTACTGGGTAGTACCGCCCCACCTAAATGCTGCAACCGGCTTATCTAGATTTTATGCCTTTGGGGAAGGCCCCGCGCCAGAAGTTTTGTTTTCTGAGCGGGATGAGGAGGGAAAAAGCCACTACGATCGCGTCAAGGAATATTACCAAACCTTTGAAGTTAAAGATTACGACGTTAATCTTTATTACGATCGCGAAAATGACGAACTGACCAATCTATTTTATAAGGGCGATCGCACCATGCGCGAGTCCGGTTTTGATATCACCAACCGATTTGGCCCCTTCAGTGCTGATATCCTCCACTACGCTCCTGTGTGCCTCAACAGTTTCCTGTATCAGGTAGAACAAGATTTAGCGAAAATTAACGCTATTTTGGGGAACGAAGAACTAGAACAACAATGGCGCGATCGTGCAGATATCCGCCGCGATCGGATCGATCAATTTCTCTGGGATGAAGAACAGGGATTATATTTAGACTATCACTTCCAGAGTGGAGAACGCCGCCGCTACGAATTTGCGACCACCTTCTATCCCCTATGGCTGGGAATTGCTTCACCAGCCCAAGCCCAAGGCGTCGTCAAAAATCTCTCTTTATTTGAAGCCCCAGGCGGAATTTTGACCAGTACTCACGTCACCGGCAACCAGTGGGATGCTCCCTTTGGCTGGGCGCCATTGACATTAGTTGCCGTCCAGGGACTTCACCGCTATGGATATCATACAGAAGGCGATCGCATTGCCAACAAATTCCTGGCTATGGTAATCAAAGAATTCGAGCGTCACAATACCCTAGTTGAGAAATATGATGTTGAACGCTGTTCTGCCAACGTTTCCGACGATATTTCCTTTGGATATAGTTCCAACGAAGTTGGTTTCGGTTGGACAAATGGAGTCATTTTGGAACTCTTAGCAGTCGGTGGGAAAAAAGTTTAAATACTTAATCTCTGCCCGAAAAGCCACCCCTAAAGAAAGGAGAACCTACTATGAGTATCTCGCTCAATCGACTTAAAGAACTCCAAAATATCCCTGATCCAGCGATTGATATTTCAGATATTCCTGAATTAGATCATCAATTCTGGGAAACAGCCAAAATGGTAAAACCTGTTAGCCAAGAAGCCGCATTAATTCAACTAGATCAAGATATTCTGGATTGGTTTAAAAGCAAAGGAAAAGGCTACGAATCTCTAGTTAACTCCGCTCTCCGCTCTTATATTGAACAGAATTCATCGCTATAACACCTTACCTTACTGGCTCGTACCAAATTATGAGGAATAATCGCAATGGTTCAATCAGCCTCAAAAATTCTAACCGTTGATGAATTTATTAACCATTACGGTGAGTGCGATCGCTATGAACTAATTGATGGTGAATTAATTGAGATGGAACCAACCGGACCACACGAGCAAGTATCGGCATTGATTGGGCGAAAACTGAATGTAGAAATTGATCGTCAGGATCTAAGCTACTTTATCCCCCATCGCTGTCTAATCAAACTCTTAGGAACAGAAACAGCTTTTCGCCCTGATGTGATTGTGTTAGACCAAACTCAATTAATTCATGAACCTTTATGGCAACAACAACCTATAATTACATCAGGAAACTCAATCAAACTGATTGCTGAAATTGTTAGCACAAACTGGCAGAACGATTATGCTCGTAAAGCTGAAGATTACGCCCTGTTAGGAGTTTCTGAATATTGGATTGTTGATTATCTGGGTATTGGTGGCAGAGAATATATTGGCAAACCTAAACAGCCAACGGCGACAATTTGCAACCTCATAGAGGATGAGTATCAAAAACAGTTGTTTCAAAACAACGATCAACTTATTTCCTCAATCTTTCCTAACTTGCGACTAACGGCACAACAAATATTTTCGGCTGGACAACCTGTTGCTAATTAGTTTATGTCAATCGTCACGCAACTATAGCATTCCTATTTGATTGGCTCTCCACCGAGAGAATTAGATCCCCGACTTCTTGAAGAAATCGGGGATCTTTTTGTTCATAAATATTTTTCAAATGCTATATCAGCACCTACGAATTCTCATCTTTACGCTTATCGTAAGGCTCACCTGTAAAAGGTTGTACCCCAGTAGCAGGATAAGCATCATCCGAAGGGCCAAAAATCCGCATTGCAGCTTCGGAAATATACTCAGTTATCTTAGCAATGATATTGGAAATAGCCATCATATTTGACTCCTTTTTTCGAGTCTATTTAATTGTGATGCTTCCACTCTAACGCTAATATTCTTGGTTCGCTGAAATTCTCAATATATTGAGAATTTATGCAATGTTTATTTAGATAACTTCGCAATACTTTAGCTTGTCAAAAAGTCAAACCTTTCTCTTCGATTCTAATTGTAACATAGTTATTTCTTCAACCCCAGTCTGTGAAAGAGGCTGGCAAACAAACTTTCTCTGACAGAATCTTGTTTTTTCCTTCGCCACCCGATCCGATTAACATTATTGCTAGCTATTACTATTAAAAAATATTAAGTATTCTATGAAGTTAGTATTAATTTACCTCTAAATCTACTGTTTTACGGCAACTTCAGAAAATATACTTGCTGGGAGTTGACATTATTTATGGTAAATATTACCATAATCAGCAGAAGCATCTTGTAAGGAAGCTCTTGCATGACAACTTTGCCAGATTTGAATTATGTATATAAACAGCAGAACCAGGAACTAAACCTTTCTGCCGATGACTACAGCTTGCTGACCGACCTTTACCAGTTAACAATGGCAGCTTGTTACACAGGTGAAGGTATAGAACAACGACGGGCAAGCTTTGAATTGTCTGTCAGACGATTGCCAGAGGATTTTGGTTATTTAATTGCAATGGGGCTGATGCAGGCATTGGAATATTTAGCCAAAATCCGCTTTAGTTCCGCGCAAATTGCGGCATTACAAGCAACGGGAATTTTCGCTCACGCAGGCGATCGCTTTTGGTCACTTTTAGCTGAGGGAAAGTTTACGGGTGATGTTTGGGCAGTACCAGAAGGGACGGCTGTGTTTGCCAATCAACCATTGTTGCGAGTGGAAGCACCTCTTTGGCAAGCGCAACTAGTAGAAACTTATCTTTTAAATACGATTAATTACCAGACTTTGATTGCCACAAAAGCAGCACGGTTGCGAGATATTGCGGGGGAATCAGCAACACTTTTAGAATTTGGCACAAGACGAGCATTTAGTCCCCAAGGGTCTTTGTGGGCGGCGCGGGCGGCTTTGGCAGGTGGTTTAGATGCCACCTCCAATGTGTTAGCAGCGCTACAACTGGGACAACAACCAAGTGGTACGATGGCACACGCCCTGGTGATGGCGTTGTCAGCAATAGAAGGCACTGAAGAACAAGCCTTTAGTGCATTTCATCGATATTTTCCGGGTGCGCCATTGCTGATTGATACTTACGATACCATTGCTGCTGCCGGGCGCTTGTCTGAAAAAGTAAATTCCGGGGAAATGCAATTAACAGGAGTGCGATTGGACTCAGGAGATTTAGTTACCTTATCAAAACAGGTGCGATCGCTCCTTCCCGGTGTGCCAATTTTTGCTAGTGGCGACTTGGATGAGTGGGAAATTGCCAGATTAAAAGCTGCTGGGGCCGAAATTGATGGTTACGGACTGGGAACGCGACTAGTTACAGGTTCGCCTGTAAATGGAGTCTATAAACTTGTAGACATTGATGGTATCCCAGTGATGAAGCAGTCTAGTGGTAAAGTTACTTATCCAGGACGCAAGCAGGTTTTTCGCTCGTTTACGGGAGGTAAGGTAAAAGCAGACAGGTTGGGACTTTTAGGTGAAAGTTCTGTGGAAGAAGAACCTTTGTTGCAGTTGGTAGTGCAAGAAGGTAAACGGGTGCAGCCGTTGGAATCGTTGGCAACAATTCGTCAGCGTACCGCCGCCTCAGTTGCTAGTTTGCCACAAGAGACACGGCGTTTGAATGATCCTGTCTCGGTGCAAGTGGAGATTTCTGCCGCACTGCAAGAGTTAACGGAGGAAACTAAGAAACGTAGACGCCCCAGCGGCTTGCCATAGGCTACCGCAGAGGCGCTGAGTACACAGAGGTAATAATTACTCTTTCAGTCTGTCTTAATTACGAATTACGAATTATTATGAGAGTTGCTTTGTTTGGTACTAGCGCCGATCCACCAACTGCTGGACATCAAAAAATTCTGAGTTGGTTGTCTGAGCGTTATGATTGGGTAGCGGTTTGGGCTGCGGATAATCCATTTAAGTCCCATCAAACGCCCTTAGAACATCGGGCGGCAATGTTGCAGCTGTTGATTGCGGATATAGACGCGCCAAGGCACAATATTGCTTTGGAACAAGAATTGAGTAGCTTTAGAACACTGGAAACAGTAGAAAAAGCGAAGCTTATTTGGGGTGAGGATGCTGAATTAACAATGATCATTGGTTCAGATTTACTGAGTCAGCTACCACGTTGGTATCGCATTGAAGATTTGTTACAGGAAGTGCAACTACTGATTGTACCGCGACCCGGATATGCAATAGATGAATCTAGTTCAGAGGTAGTGCAAAAGCTGGGAGGGAAGATGGTGATCGCCAGTCTGACCGGTCTAGATGTTTCCTCAACAGCGTACCGCGAACATGGAGATTCTCAAGCCCTCATAGCCCCTGTAGTTGCCTATATTAATCGAGAGCATTTGTACGAATGCCAGGACGTTCACAAAAAAAGATACCAACTTCGTTAAACCAACAACCTTTGGCCGATTTCAAGGTTGGTGTTGATAATGTAATTTTTTCTGTAGATACTGTACAAAATCGGCTGTTAGTTCTCCTAGTAATGCGACAGCAAGAACCATTTTTAAATCATTGGAGTCTTCCTGGTACTTTGGTGCGTCCAGGAGAGTCTCTAGAAGATGCTGCCTATCGCATTATGGCGGAGAAAATTAAGGTCAACAATCTCTACTTAGAACAACTATATACATTTGGCGGGCCGAACCGCGATCCACGGGAAGCAACTGATAGTTATGGTGTGCGTTATCTATCAGTTAGTTACTTTGCCCTAGTGCGATTTGAAGAAGCCGAATTAATTGCCGATCGCATGACTGGTATAGCTTGGTATCCAGTAAAACAAGTGCCGCAACTAGCTTTTGACCATAACGAAATTCTGGCTTATGGCCATAGGCGGTTGCGAAATAAATTAGAGTATAGCCCAGTAGCTTTTGAAGTCTTGCCAGAAATGTTCACCTTGAATGATTTATATCAGTTATACGCCACAGTTTTAGGTGACAATTTTTCCGATTATTCTAATTTTCGGGCGCGTCTACTCAAGTTAGGTTTTTTATGCGATACCGGAATTAAGGTATCGCGGGGTGCTGGTCGTCCAGCTAGCTTGTATAAGTTTGACGCTGAAGCTTTTGCTCCCTTAAAAGATAAACCTTTGGTGTTTATTTAATGAACCGTTCTGGGATGAGGGAGATGAGGGAGATGAGGGAGATGAGGGAGATGAGGGAGATGAGGGAGATGAGGGAGAATAATAACTCCAAACTCCAAACTCCAAACTCCAAACTCCAAACTCCAAACTCCAAACTCCTAACTCCTAACTCCTAACTCCAAACTCCAAACTCCAAACTCCAAACTCCAAACTCCAAACTCCAAACTCCAAACTCCAAACTCCAAACTCCA
>NZ_JBALDZ010000243.1:0-21472 GCF_036917155.1 Nostoc sp.
TGGAGAATGGTGCTTGGTATGTTTAGCATTCAATTTAAGACGTTTGCAGGTTTTGCTAGGAAATGCTTCTGCCAGTTCTCC
This sequence comes from Nostoc sp., assembly GCF_036917155.1. Taxonomy (GTDB): domain Bacteria; phylum Cyanobacteriota; class Cyanobacteriia; order Cyanobacteriales; family Nostocaceae; genus Nostoc. Next base: position 82 of record NZ_JBALDZ010000243.1, read on the forward strand.
GACAACCTGCTAGCAATCTAATTGGTATACAAAGCAGGTAAAAAAACTTGCATCTAGCAGTAGTGAAAAATTAAAGTTGCCTCGCCATCGCCCAGAACGACAATTCAGTAATACCAAACGAATGAATATTAATAAATTTTAAACTTCCTCGTAAGTGTATAATTTTGTTGTTTGTTATTTTTCTGATAAAAACTATGGGTATAATCCCTATGTTTGGCTTAATAGTCTTGATTACAGGCTTGTCCCTTTGCTTGCTACTGACCTCAAAAAGTCGATTTGGCCTGAAATCTGTGGTGACAAAAATAAAGCGCCAAGAGTGGAGATTCAGAGATAGCAAGTTGAACTACCTGAGATCAAGATTTTCAAAGACTATAACAATTGCTGCCATGATCATGGCAGCAGTAATAGCTGGAAATACTGTATCAGCACAGGTGACAGCGCCGCCTCTAGCTTCGCTCAAAAGCGTATCGGTTCCGCAGCCTGACAATCTTGGAGACTTCGTAAAAGACAAAGTAGCCGCGATTAAGTTAGGAAAGGCTCTGTTTTGGGATATGCAGGTTGGCAGCGATGGACAGACCTCCTGTGCTAGTTGTCACTTTCATGCTGGAGCCGACAACAGATCCAAAAATCAGATCAATCCTGGGCTTTTGCGGATCAATGCCGATGGTACAGGGAATCCAGATACAGTTTTTGATTTAGGTGGCGCACCAAACTACCAGCTCAAGCCAGAAGATTTTCCCTTTCACAAGCTGTCCAGTGATTCTACGAGCGTTGTATCTGACCGTAACGATGTCAGTTCCTCTCAGGGGGTTTTCAATACGAAGTTTGTGGATGTGATACCTGGTAGTGCGGAAGACCAAGTAACAAACGAGCCAGATCCGGTGTTTAACGTGGGCGGCATCAATGTGCGCCGCGTCGAACCGCGCAACACGCCAAGCGTGATTAATGCAGCATTCAACTTCCGCAACTTCTGGGATGGAAAGGCACAAAACATCTTTAATGGGGTGAATTCCTTTGGTTTGAGAGACCCTTACGCCTCCGTAGTCAAGGCTGAAAAACCAAATCAGCTTGAATTTGTCAAAGTCAGTTTGAATAATTCGTCTTTAGCTTCCCAAGCGATGTCCCCGCCACTCAGTTCCTTCGAGACATCTGCGGATGGTCGCACTTTTCAAGAAATTGGTGATAAGTTCGGAGGAACAAGTAAGGGAAAAAAACTCCCCCGAAAACTTGCGAAAAAGTTATTTACTCTCAGACCGCTAGGTAAACAGGTTGTGCATCGAAACGACAGCGTTTTCGGTGCAGACAGTAGATGGCCTCAGCCCGGACTGAAAGATAGAACTTACGATCAGCTGATTAAAGATGCCTTCAAACCGGAGTGGTGGAAGTCTAATCAACTCATCCAAGTTGATGTTGAAGGTAGACGGACTTTTGTCAACAAGCGCGATCGCTCCTTGGAAACCAATGAGTATAGGCTGATAGAGTACAACTTCTCGCTATTCTTCGGGCTTGCGATTCAATTGTACGAGTCTACACTGATTGCTGATGATACGCCCTACGATCGCTTCTTGGAAGGAAACACCACCGCCCTCACCGAACAGCAGCAACAAGGAAACCAACTATTCAATGGCAAAGCTGGCTGCATCGGTTGCCATAGCGGATTAGAACTTACTAGTGCCTCGGTGAGCAGTATACAAAAGCAACGACTGGGAACTATAAACATCGGCAATCAAAGATTTGTTTTTGACAATGGCTTCTTCGGGATCGGTGTTAGACCTCCCCTAGAAGACCCTGGGGTTGGTGGTAAAGACCCATTTGGCAACCCGCTTTCAGAGCCGAGGGTCGCGGCTTTGGGGGAATTCCCACTACTTCTTGGTTCAAACCCCAATATTACAATTACCTCCAATGACATAGTAGTTGCAGACGGAAGCTTTAAGGCTCCCGGACTACGCAACGTAGAACTCACCGCCCCTTACTTCCACAATGGTGGCTATTTGACTTTGCCGCAAGTGGTAAACTTCTATAATCGTGGCGGAGATTTCCGCCAGGCAAGTGCCATCGCCCCTTTGGGACTAACTGAAGCTGAAAAAGATGACTTGGTGGCTTTCCTGAAAGGGCTTACCGATGAGCGAGTTCTCCATGAGAAAGCGCCCTTTGATCATCCACAACTGTTCGTTCCCAATGGACATCCGGGTGACTCTACACACGTTACCAATGACGGCACTGGTAAGGCTACAGATAGTCTAATGGAAATTCCTGCTGTTGGTAGAAATGGTGGTATTGGTACTCCAAATTTCTTGAACTAAGTAGGTCAGCATGAAGAGGGGGAAAGGGGAAAGGGAACCAGTGACTTAAAAGCTCTTGTTTCAAATAAAGACCGGAGCTTTCGGAGGCTCGCCTGGGCGTGGCTTACTTCTCTCTACGAGACGCCTTGGGCGAACGCACTACGTGGCGGGTATTATCTTCTTTTTTTTGTTCGACCTATTTAAGAACACTTGGCTGGTTACCTTGTGGGGAAAAGTTCTTTATTCCTACTTTTCCCCGCATTTCTCACAAGCTTGAAATGCTATTAAAAACTTTTAGCGTTAAACTCTCAAGGAATTTTGGTTCTTCGGTTATTTTTATGGAAAACCTGCTTCAAAACCCTTGAAAGGCTTACCCTGATATCGATTAATTTATGTCGTTTGGTGCGATCTATTCGTGGATCTTGTATCACCGCAAAATGGTCAGCAATCGTAATTTTGGGTTTGAGCTTCATAGAGAGGAGAATAAGAACGTAATTCTTCTTTCTGATAAATGTGAGAATACCACGTTCAATGAAGGGCAGCCGTCCTCACTTTCACAGCAGGCAGGGCAATGGTGTAACCGCCCAACGCGCTGGCGATCGCATAAATTGAGTTTTTCCTAGTGTGGTAAAACTTACTAGAGAAGAGCGGAAATCCTGTAATCTTGACCTTGTAGCGAAATAATGGTGTAAAAACTTGGCATGAAATTGTTTAAAACCAGAGCCAACATCGTTTGAAGTACTCGATTGTGTTCAAAAAAGATGCCCCTCGTGCGGGGAAGCAATGTGGAATGAATACAATAATCCTCGACATATAAGAACGTTAAACGGGGTAGTAGAACTACAACTAAAAATTCGTCGATGTCAAAATCAGTCATGTCTGCGGTATAAAAAAGCATATCGACCAGAGCAAGAAGGGTCACTCGCTCTACCACAGAACGAATTTGGTTTGGATGTGATTGCCTATATAGGAGCATTACGCTACCAGGAACATAGAAGTGTTCCTCAAATACACACTCACCTTGAATTAAAGGGTATATGTATAAGGTAAGCGTTCGGTCACGCACCTAATTGACAGATATGACGAGTTACTTTCTTTGTGGCTCACACTAGGTTTAAACTAAACGCTTCGGGCTACCCAATTTCCGGGTTCCGAACCAGAAGGTTGTGTTTTTATTTGCTCTATTGCGAACAGCAGTGCCACCGGATGATTCTGTAATTAAAAAAATGCTTTAGGCATTTAGATACGTGAACTCTATAGTGCATTCATTCAATCCCACTAACTAATCTACAAGCTGCTAGTTTTATAGCTAAAGCATTGGGGTATCGCCACGGTTGAGAACCACCAATCCAAATACGTGAGGGTAAATGACCGATTGGTGCTTTGAGACTAAAATCAAATTCCGAGTTGGCAGAAGTATAACTGTATATATACCAACCAACTTGATGACAAAAAATACCATAATCTCCATTGACGTTTTTATAAATAAGTGTCTGTACACTAAAACCAAAGCGTCCCTGACTGGAATTCACCCATAAATGGTCAATAGTCTGCAAATGTGGACAAGGAATTTTTTCAACATCACTACTAAATATATAACTACCTCTAGGCTTTGCTAGTGCTTGAGACATTAGTTCCCAAGTTTCTCGATCTGCTGATTGCCATTTTCCTTTTGCTAATAAACCACGCAAATGTGTGTAATTAATAGTACTTACTGTCTGACAATTAGAAATATTTAGCAATTTCTTAGGTTGTTGCTCTAGTGTATGCAATACTTCTGTTGCAGATTGGAAGCGTTGAGAAACGGCATTTTGTAAAAGTTTATCTAAGATTTCACAGAGGTGAACGCTAACAGTATTGTTTGCTGGTAAATGTTTTTGCCATACCCAGCAATCGTTAGTAATATCGAACAAATCAAAGGGAGAAACATTGGTGAGTAAGTAAATACATGTTACACCCAAACTGTACAGATCGCTAGCTGGTAATGCCTTTCCTCGCATTTGTTCGGGAGCAATATATTCTGGACTACCTACTATTGTGCCTGTATGAAGTTGCCTCGTATTAGTGGCGAGTTTAGCAACTCCAAAATCTATTAAAACTAAGTCTCCTCGAACCGAACGACGCATAATATTTTCCGGTTTAATATCTCGGTGGATTACTTGTCTGGAATGGACAAATTGGAGTGTGAGCAATAAACTTTTTAATATTTCCCAAATTTGCGGTTCTTGAAAAACACCTTGTTGTTGTAATTCCTGGGCGAGTGTTTGTCCATCTACTAATTCTTCGACGATATAAAACTTGTTATTTTGTTCAAATTGCGCTAGTAATTTGGGTATTTGAGAGTGTTCTAATTCATTAAGACGAAGTGCTTCCTCGTGAAATAATTTGACTGCCTTGTGCCAAATTTCAGTGTTTTCCTCTTGAAAATATAGCTGTTTGATTGCACATTTGGGTTGTTCTGGAAGATGTTCATCAATAGCTAAAAACGTTCTCCCAAAGCCACCGCGTCCAATGACAGCGAGTAGGCGATATCGCTGTTTGAGTAACAATTCCTGACCACAACTATTACAAAAACGAGAGATTTCAGAATTTTGCGGACGCAGGCAATCAATATTAGTACAATAGCTCATACTATAAGAGTTCTATTTGTTGCAATTAATATATATATAAAGTATTCCCATGCAAACGCCCCTTTCACTAAAAAAGATGACCTACTGGCTATTTCTTGGCAACCCCAGGCATCCGCGACTTTGAGCTTCTTCTGACAGCAGCCAACAGACATGGTTGCTGGTGATGGGTTGCTGAGTAAGGAAATCTGGGGATGGAGAAAGTAGCGACACCGGACAGCCCGTCGTAGACATCGCTCTTAAAGCAAAGCGTAGCCAATCGATTTTCTCTCTTACTGCCGAAAGTTCTGCTGATGTGGGGCGTTGCTAGGAAATCTGGTGTGAAGATTGGGTTTGGGAGCTTTTGTGTTAGAAAAGCTACTGCTGAGGGAAAACTGAAAACAAGACCCTGTTTTGAATAAACTAAAACTAAGAGGATTCATATTACAAATTATCGAGGTTTATTCTCAGTCAGCAACCTCAATCAACATGAAAGTATTACCCGACAATAGCTTTACGATTTTGACACCTGATGAACTGCCTATAGTTCTGCAACGGCTGAATGCACAAGTTGAACCGACAAAAGCATTTAGATTCTCTAAGATGCGACATTGGTGGGGCGAGATTTCCGAATTATTGCGAATGCTAATCATGAGCGCACAGGGGAAATATTTAACCCACAAAAATTGTTGACGGAGATTTTTAAGAAACCTTCCCAAATCAAAACCAGCGAAATTGTTACCTGGGAAGAATTAGCCAAAGAGAATCCTCCTTTGCCACCAAAATTTAGAGGGCAAGAAGCCTTAATTCGCTACACAGTTACAGCAGTAAAAGATCCACAAAGTCATCAGGTTATCGCTGCTTTGTTATCTGGGGATATTGTTAATCAAAAACTACCTATTGTTACTGAAACCTTAGATGCAGAAGATGGTGGTTATAGTGCAGTTTATTTCCAATCTTCTAGAGGAGAATTGCAGTTAGCAACTGCTGCGATTGAGATGAATCATTTCCATGAAGACCAGAAAGGAGAAAAAACAAAATATTTACTAAATTTACCACTACCAACTACATCCCTATTGACAAGTGCGCTCGCCACAAAGAAGAAGATTTTCTCAAACTAATCGGTCAGAAGTTAGTAAAAATTTCTAACGTAGATTTGATAATAGGCCGGCGTTATCCAATGAAGATAACGCTCGTTGGTTTTGGGTCATTCGAGCGACGCGATCGCTCAGAGCGCGAGGGGCGTAATCCCAAAACCAATGAGCCAATGACAATTCCGGCGACCAAAGTGCCTGCATTCTCTGCTGGGAAACAGTTTAAAGAAAAAGTAGCGCCATAAAGCATAAGTAAGCCACCCTACCCAAAAGGCTGGCCCCACCGTTCCCAGTTCTCCTTATTAAATGGACTGCGCCACTTCAAAATAAGGTTCAACTCCAACTCTTGCCGTGTGCGTCGATCAACCGGAGCATCCCACCAAAATGCGGCGTTGACTGCTGGAGAGTAACCCATAGCGATAATGTAAATCCTGGTAGCTGGCGATGTAATCTTTGCAGGCGTGTATACCCTGCCATCGCTTATTAGAGCGGCACGTTTCGCCCACGTACAACATAAGAGAAGCTGCCGAGTCTATGATGAAATACAGACAAGCTGACCCAGGGCTATCAATTGGCATTCGATAAAACGACATTGGCAAAAGAAAAAATCAGTGCTGAACGGTACAGACAAGGTGAGGATTATGTGAGTATAAGAGACAGCAATCGCACTCTCTTTAGTTTCGGCATAGTACCAGTATATTGCCTGTTCCAAGCGATCGCTTGTTGGCTAACTTCTTGCTCAATCAGTGCCAATGGAAACAAAGGTAATAATTCATCTGGTGTAATTGGCTTACCAGTACCAGGATTTAAAACTGGTGGTAAGGCTTGTGGCAAGTCAGCTTGGATGTTGTACCAAGCTTTTGGCATTTGGTTTTCAGTCAGAACATATTTAATCGTGTCCATATAATTAGGTGATGCACAACAGTAAAATTGTACATTTACGATTCTCCAAGAAAAAAGTTAACTTTTATTGTTCTTCAAGAGGTTAGTTATGACAAAAGAATATATGGAGTCTTTAGAGGCAATTGTTGATCAATTAACATTAGCCGCAGTTCTAGAAATGTTAGAACGAATCAGTCATAAAAAAGCAGAAAATCTCAGAAATCATTGGAAAGATGAGGCTTCTGCAAAGCTGTGGGATAAAGCTGCTAGACAGATAGAACAGATGAATATTGATGTTTAATTAAAAATTTGGTTGTATTGCAAAGCTGTAGCGTTAACTTACAGCCCTTCTCAATACAAGAGGCGCTGTTCACATTCGGGCATTCTCTGGCAGGCGTTGGCGCAGCCATCGCTGTATTAAATAGAAGTTTCTCTGCACTAATCTATACTCTGATTAACGTGTCATTCAAATTCCTATGAGTTGCGAACATTTAGACAATCTAACTACAGAGACTCTGATTTCTAAAGCAAACTACCCAGTATTTCGTTGTGAAGAGTGTATCCTAATGAACAGTCGTTGGGTGCATCTCCGTATTTGTCAAAGTTGCGGCAAGATGCTGTGCTGTGATTCTTCTGTTCATCAACATGCCCGACGGCATTACGAGGAAACTGGACATTCAGTAATTAGCTCGGCTGAGTTAGGAGAACAGTGGTTATGGTGTTTTTTGGATGAGCAGGCAAAAAACTACTAAAGTGAGGCAAAGGTGCTTCACTGCCTTAAAAAGGCGATTGCTATCTTCCTAACGCCTCAGCCAATTGCCCTTTTATGGAGAAAGCTTTGACTTTTTGCCCAAAACCAGTATCATCTGAAATTTTATGCGAAGAATTATTATTGGGGTTATGGGTCATGGAGAAAATGCGACAGCAAATGATTTACAAGATGCTTATATATTAGGTCAATTGATTGCCAAACAAGGATGGGTTTTACTCACTGGTGGTAGAAATGTAGGGGTAATGGATGCAGTAAGCAAAGGTGCAAAATCTGCTGATGGTTTAACTATTGGTATTCTTCCAGGTGAAAATCAGGATGGTATGTCCTCTTGGGTGGATATTGCTATTTTCACAGACATGGGTAATTCTAGAAACAATATTAACGTTCTTACCAGTGATGTGGTAATTGCTTGCGGAATGGGTGCAGGAACCGCTTCAGAAATTGCTCTAGCTTTGAAAGCAAATAAGCAAGTAATTTTGTTGAATAATGATGAAGAAAGTAAACTTTTCTTTAAAAAACTGTCGCCAGAAAATGTTTATATTGTAGAGAGTGTGGAGCAGGCTCACGCTACTGCCAAAACAATTTTATCTTAGTTACGAATTAGTAAATCAGTAAAGTCTTCTCAAATTGGGAGGCTCTCGAATTGATTGGGTAGAAATTCCCATCTGTTGCGTTAGCTTCCCGAAATTTAAATTATATTCCGGATCGGGCTGCTCCAAGAGAGTGTATGTATAAAAAAGAGAACTACATTCCCAGATGATTAACCAAATTACCGCTTTAGAATCCTGTTGGCATATTTCTCCTGAGTGGGGTCAGACCATGCCTCCCCATTCAGTGAAAATGTTAGAAAAAGTTTTGTTGCCAATCTCAGACTTGTCAGGCTACTGCTGTGGTGTTTTGTGGGAAAGACAGCAATGGATTTATGCAATTGTTTGCTAGAGTGAAACTCTCTACTTAGCTGAACAAGAATTTCATAGAACAAATCTACTAGAAAAGTCCACTGTTTCTACTCCAGCTTTTAAATTGGGGGATATAGTTGAGGTTGATTTCGGTGAACAGCCGACACGCCGTATTATTCAAGGAATTTTTAGCCTCAAAGATAATTGGCTTTATGGGGTAGAGTGGCGCTCTCCAATTTTAGAAGAAGTGTCTGCCCAAAGCAGAACAATATGGCTTGCTGATGTTGATTTAGTCAATGTCAGTGTATGACGATTATCAGTTGCGACAAAAGAGCAGCACCAAGTTATACCAATTCGCAATACAACTCTTGGAGAGGCTACGCCCTAAGCGTAGCTATGCCGCAGGCTTTACGGCTGCGCTCAGTACAAGGGGAGCTTTTTCGCCCATTCGCAATTAAGAAACTTAGATGCAGCAAGACTTTCCTAATTTACATCTGTTGCCTCATTTTGGAGAATTGGTATTAACTAACAATTTGGGTTATTAATCTCAAGTTGCTGGTTTTATTAGTTACTTTTAATTAGTTGTCTGGGAATCATAAGTATTATATAGTGATTATTACTACAAATGCTTCCGAAAATTCCCTTTGTTGCAATTAGCGTTCTGCTTATAACGGTGACAAATTTGCTCTTGCTGTTTGGCTGATGATTCAAGCTCGTGTCGAGGTAATGCATCGCACGGAACCCAAGTTTGAGGTGTTATCCAAGCGTTGGGTGGTTGAGCGAAATGCGTGGATGGTTCAACCAATATTATCGTCTCAGTAAGGATTATGAACGTCTGACTGAAATGAGCGAGGCTGCTATTTATGCTGTCATGACTCGGATTATGTTGCGTCGTCTCGCCGTTTAAAGATTGACTTTATAAATGGTCTCTTAATTGCTGGAATTTATAATTATGATCTTCAAAAAGCTAATTAACTTGAAATTTTCCTAGCTTTACATAATACCACAAAACTTTTTTGCAAGAGGTCTATTTTAGTTTAAGGAACTATCAGTTGATATAGTTGTTTTGTCCCTAACGGTGTTGACACTGTAGCTTCTACTTTGCGGTTAGAAGGTAAAGGAACAGTAATATCAAATCTGCCATTTGAATTAACATTTTGAGGCTGTTGATTAATTAATAGTAGATTTACCGGATCGACAGTACCAACAATCTGGACTCGTCTACCTCTAGCTAGAAGTTGACTAACATTCAAACGAGTATCTTCTCGCAAAGGAACTGCTGGTGAGGGTGGTTGTCCAGGGATAGTCAGATTTTGAAATCCACCTTTTACCAGCACTGTTTGTCCTTGAGCAGAGGTAGCTACTGCTCCTTTTTTAGTTCCAACACCCATTTTCCCGTCATTTTGAACGCTCACGCCAAACTCAGTCCCTCGGACTCCAGCAACTCCAGCCGGGGTTTTAATTTCTACACGAGAGGCATTATTAGTTAGGGGACGAACTTGTAGGTTTACTTGGCCAGACAGGACAAGTAATTCTGTAATGCGTTCGCCTTTGTTGCCTGTTTCCAGCTTTTGTACGGTTACAGTTGTGTTTTCAGAAACTTTAACAAAACCAGTACCTACATCAATTCCCAAGACTACACTAGAACCTTGTTTGGTGGTGATGGTATCACCGACTGATTGTAATCGCATTCCCTTGTGGACTGGTTGAGATGTTTGTCCACGGGAATAAATAACTTGTCCGATGGGGCGGCGTACTTCTAGCCACTGATCACTCTTTACCCTCAATGGATCAGCCGCTAAAGCATGAATTGCCATAACTAACCCAACCATAACCAGCATCAAACCTGCCCACCAAGCTTTCATAAAACTTTCTACCTTTACTCAATGGAAATAGACGACTCTTGCATCTAACCCGTGGGATCTCAACACAGAAGATAAACATTCCGCTTCATGCCTATTTGCAGATCCTCCAGCATAGACATAAGCACCAAGCCTATGCTGTGCTAAAAATGCGTCGGTAACATAGTGTCTGACAACATTTAATAACTGCTCTGATTGACCGGGAACAACAACTACATAAGGACGATTTGGTACTTTCCCAATGACGATAACATCACTCTGTCGGAAACTATTAACAGAATTGCTAACTTCTGGCAACCTTTGAGAAATACATGGGGGTGGTTGTGTCCTACCCTTACATAACAGGGTATTCCATAATACAGTTGTGATTATTCCTGCAATTAGATATCTATTCACTTACTTATAATATTTTACACTTTAGAGTCTATCTGGAAATTATTCAGTTATAAATTGACTAATGTAAACTTTTAAAGTTTCTACTGTCGCTTTTCAATACTTATTTATTGAATCCACTGAGCTTTTAATCTCAGTTACAGAATAAATCATAGTCAGTTTTTGCCTTCCTCGCAGTTTTAACTCTTGCACTTTTTGTGTATAAAAAACATCCTTGACTAACTGGTATGTTGTCTCACTAACTAAAATGTTATTAGGATTTCCTTCTTGCGTATTTTTATTGAGTTGTTCCAAACGAGCAGCAATATTGACAGCATCTCCTAATACAGAATAGTTTAATCGTTGAGATCCGCCAACACTACCAACAACTACTAAACCTGTATGAATACCGATACCAATGTGAATAGCAGGTTGACCAAGCTGTTCCAGTTTTTTATTTAATAGTATTAATCTTTCCTGCATAGCTATGGCCGCAGAGACAGCATTAATGGCATCTTGCTGGATTTCTTCTGTTTGGGTGTGGGGAAAGGGAATGCCAAAAACAGCCATAACAGCATCACCAATGTATTTATCAATTACTCCATGATGCTCGTGAACACATTCAGCCATTGCCCCCAGATAGGTGTTTAACCAGTTGAGTAAATCTCGTGGCTTCATCCCTTCAGAAATTGTGGTAAAGCTGCGGATATCGCTAAATAAAACCGTTACTACCATTTCTTTGGCATCTAATTGACCGTTTTGGAAAATTTCGGTGCGATTTTGCCAGATTAATGCTGCTGTCTCCTGAGAAACGTGACTAGCAAATAAACTCATCAATTGTTGTTTTTCTTTTTGTTCTTGCCACTGCACACTCAGCCCAGCTAAGAGAATAGTACCAATGGGTGCAGCAGTGGGCAACCAAAAATTAGTAGTTGTCAGGGCTAATACTGATAAACTAAACCAAATTAGGGGTAGTAGTCCTAGTAGCAGAATTCGTTGGTAAAATTTTTGTGGTGTTAGTATTATGGTTCCCATAATACCTAGAATAAGTAGTAGCAAAAGTTCAAATTGCCAAGGCAATCTTCGCAGAAATCGCTGGTTGAGTAGATTATCTAGGACTGCGGCGTGTATATAAATACCAGAAGTGGGTACTGTTTGCTCGAAGGGAGTTTTGAGAGGATCGTTTGTACCAGTAGCAGTTAACCCAACTAAGACAATTTTGTTTTGAAGTTTGGCTAGATCTATTTTTTTCTGTAAAACATCGGCAAAGGAATAGGTGGGGATTTTCTGTGTTGGTGCTACCCAGTTAATCCAGACGGATTTTTTGTTCATTCCTGATTGCAGAGATGGAATGGTAATCAGAGATTTTTGGTTTTTATTTGTGTTTGCTGTGAAGGTGTGTTGCACACTATTGTTGTATGTTTCTAGTAACTTAATACCCAGAGAAGGGACTTGATCGATGTAGAGAAAATATTGCCGAGTGATGCCGTCAAAATCAGCATTATTGGCTATGTGTCCTTTACTAGTGACACGATCTAAAATTGCCACAGGATGCAGGGTTTGTTGCTGTAGACTAGGGGCAACTGCTAAGACAACTGTACCGTTAATTGCCATTGCTTCTGCTAGTTCAGCATCATGATTTGTGGGTTCGGTAAAAAGAATATCAAAGCCAATCGCTGTGGGAGGGGTAGCTTCTAGGGTTTCTAATAATTGAGTATAGCGATCACGTGATAAGGGGAACTGCCCATATTCTTGTAATGTCCGATCATCAATACCAATTACTGCTATCCGTTGATCCCAACTAGAATGCGGTAGATAGTTACGGGTGCGGAAGATTAAGTTAAATCCTAATAATTCCAAGCTATTCCAAGCACTTACTTGCCATAATCCCACTGATAAGAATGCAGTTAGTACTCCAGGAAAAAGTGGATATTTTTCTAATATAGAGTTTTTGAGGGATTTATAAGTATTTCGTAGAGATTGTAACCGGAAATTTAAAGCCATTTGATGAGAGTCTCGTCAGAGATGTATTTATCATATCGCTTAGGATGGAGAATAGGGAAGAGTAAAAGAATGTATGGGGGTAGTTTTTATAATTAATCATTTCCATAAATGCAAATACCCAAACTTTTATAGCCTGGGTAAGTAGTTAGGCGCAATTAAACTTAACTAATGCCGAGCATCATAGTTTAGTTTCAAACCAAATTTAGGCAAGTGGTTTATTGATATATGTTATAGAGTAACGTAATTTTTAACAAGGTTAAACTGGCTTCATAGTTGATAGCAATTCTGCTCGCTGCACTCATTCGTTGTTCTTGAGTGTAGACATTTATCTTGCATATTTATTGAGGGAGAAAGCGGTTGCCGTCGGCAACCGCTTTCTCACCCTTAAAATGATTATCATTTTTATTAGCTGTATATTTTATTCTCTGGAAGTCCCTTATAGCTTGACAGGTAGCGGCGTGAGTTTACCTGCGCTTTGTTTGCAGTTAATAGGTAACTGCCTGACTAGGATTGTAAAGATTATTTGCTTGAGGAAAGAATTATGGTAGTGTTCATGAATGAGTTAAGAAAAGAAAGAGCAAAAAATAGAGAGGCTAGAACAAGAGAATCTTGCACTGCGGGAAAAGATAGCAGAGCTAGAGAGGGGTTTAGGGTTAGATAGCCAAACCAGTTCAAAACCATCGTTTTTTAGCTTGGGTTAGGGAGCCTGTATAAGATAAAGCTGCTCTTTCTAATAGAGCAGCATTAATATTAATCTATACCTCATTTTTCGATCCAATTAAGATCCGTTTGGCTACAGTATTTGGTATTCTATTAGTATTTAAACACAGCATTTGAAGATAGGGTAAGCGCATCTCAAACCCTATTGACACGGTAGTTTTGGGGTTCAACCAAAGCACAAATAAGTTCAAAATTACTACACTGAGCCAAGGGGTGGGATTGACATTTTCGTATTTATGTGGCTGAAAATATAAAAAGCTATTTGACCCATGTTTTTTCAATCATTTACGACAAATCGTCCTATTTTGAACGAAAAATTGATATTTAGATAGAGTTTAAAGCTTTTTGTCTGTATCAAGCGCTACAAAATTAGATGCGCTTACCCTGCATTTGAAGAGATTGTCTCAGTAAAAAGTCCTCCGCAAGCCGAAAGTCAACTTCGAGCAAGGGTGATATTAAGAAGTCATTAGTTAACTCTTAAGCAATTCTTAATTGGTCTAATTTTATCATGACGAAAGCCTCTGTTACTGAGTTAGAGGTTGCCTGCGAACGCTCTTCTTTTGAGGATATAGGAAAACAGCATAATGAAATATTCTGATTTCACTCAAGAAAACTCGGCCATGCTTCTAATTGACCATCAAGTTGGGACGATGAAGCTGATCAAAAACTTACCTCTGACAGAGGTAGAAAAGAATACTCTAGCACTTGCAAAAGTGGCAAAGGTGCTTAACATACCTGTGGTTTTGACAAGTAGCCAAGAGGATCGGTTTCAAGGAAAGCTAATGACTACTCTAGCAGAATTGCTAAGAGAAGCTTATGAGGTAAGAGTTAAACGTGCAGGTATTGTAAATGCTTGGGATGATGTGGTCGATAGTCTGACCCTCTCCTGGGGAGAAGGCGAAATCAACTTCTGTAGAAGCAATATAAACTTTACCCGTATCCCCAACACCCGTGGTCTTGATATTGCCACTGACCCACAATTCCTGAAAGTCAGTTTCATAGTATGAGCAAAGCTGGGGGGAAGAAATTTGCAATATATTGTTGTCTTGGTAAGTCCAAGCATCGTCTGTAAAGTTGGCTGAACCAGTCCACAAAGTTGCTTCACTGGTATTCACATCTCGGATGACATATTTATTATGCATCAGCTTTGAGCCAGCAATGCTCTTTATTTCAACTTGAGTTCCCTCAAATACACTTTCTAGGAATGCTTTGGTTCCTTTCGGTGCTGGATCGCTACCACTAGCGATAAAGGCATCAACTGTTTTAGTTTCAGGTTTTCCATGATCAAAAGCAATTCGGACTTTGACACCTGCTTGGGCTTTGTTCTTAAGTGCTGTAATTACGGGTTCTGCAAGGGTTGATTCCGTTAAACGAAAATCATAGATTGCAATGTGCAGATTTGACTTTGCTCCATCAATAAACTCAGCTAATTGTTCTGCAATCGAAAGTGGTTGCCCTTTCTTTCCACCATGATTTACATCTATTAAGAAAGTCGGATTAATTGCTGAACTCACTTTTTTCGACATAAGTCAGTCCTGTTTGAGTTATTTGCTTTTACTGTACTCCAGATTGATGAAGTAGTTTGAGAAATAAGTGAATTAAAGATATTAAATAAATCTGAAGTTTATCTAAAAACCGGAGAGATTAATATTTGTTTATCAGGAATTTAAGCTAAGTTTAAGCAGAGGAGTATAGCGGGTTAATTTATTTGGTTATACCGCTCGCTACAAGGATATTTACAGGCTGAATGCCTTTATTCAAACATCTCTACCAATAGGAGAATTCAAAGCGATATCAAAAAGTGTTGCTCTCCTTTTTTGTGGGTGGAGTAGTGGGAAGATTGTTAGGATGCAAAGATTGTCAACATCTTTCACTAAATATTTAGCCGCAATTAGTAGATTTGTAAATTTGTATCTTATGTATACTTCTGAGCTGTTACTACTGTTCAAGAGCAATTGAAAGCGATCGCTCCCCAGTTTGGCTATAATCCTACGGATACAACATATATTAAAAAATTTCGCAACCCTGTACTAAGTTACTTATCTGCCGAACGCTTGCTAATTATTTATGGTAATCGTGGGCTTGATGGTGTAATTGCAGAAATCCGAAAGCTTAATCAGAAAAAGATTATCTAGCGAGTCAATATTACCATTGTCCAGTGCTTGCCAATGGACTCGTCTGACGACAAAGCTAATCAAATCATATTTCACTAGTTTTAAAATTGTGTTTTCTACCGGAATTTTAACAGAATTTTCAGCACTATTACTTATTGAAAAATTATTATTTATCTTAATTTATCACTGATGGGGTTGGGGGATATTCAAAATATTAAATAAAACGTTAACTGAACGGTATTGCAGTCTATCTCTAGAGTGAATTTGGGTCAGCTTGATTTAATTTGTACCTAGCTTAAAAAAAGCTTAACTTCATTTTAATATTCGCTTAAATTACAAAACTTGCTTGAACAGTATTAATGAATGTTACATATTGCCCAATGTGGATAATATTATATGGAGTTGTTTGGAGAGTCGATAACAGTAGGTACTGTTTTCTTTCTAGTGTTGGCGGTGGGACTGGCGCTGTTTTTTGAAGCGATCAACGGTTTTCACGATACGGCTAACGCAGTTGCAACAGTCATCTACACTCACTCGTTAAAACCATCCTATGCCGTCGTCTGGTCGGGGGTTTGGAACCTGATTGGTGTGATGCTCTCAGCCGGGACAGTCGCTTTTGGGATCGTGGCGTTGCTGCCAGTTGAGTTGGTAATTAATGTTGGTTCGGGTCCTAGCTATGCAATGGTCTTTTCTCTTCTGATCTCAGCCATCATTTGGAATTTCGGAACTTGGTTTTTGGGATTACCAAATTCGAGTACCCACGCCTTGGTTGGAGCGATTATGGGAGTTGGTTTAGCGCATTCAGTAATCTCGTCAGGCCATAGTTTAAGCCAGGGCATCAACTGGGAGCAAGTCAAGCAAGTTTTCATCTCTCTGCTGATTTCGCCAATTATCGGATTTTGCGCCGCAGGACTGCTACTATTACTAGCCAAGGCGCTACTCAAAAAGCCACAGTTGTACCAGCCAGCAGATCAAAATATTGGACCGCCACCTTGGATCAGAGGTTTATTAATCCTGACCTGTACTAGCGTCAAGGCGCTGCTGCTGAGATAGTGGCAGCCGTAACAATTGGTACTCTTGATCGCTTTGGGCTACCAGTCAGTACCACACACGTATTGTCGTCTGGTGTGGCAGGTACAATGGCGGCCAATGGTTCTGGTCTACAAGCGAATACGATCAGGAACATCATACTTGCGTGGGTACTGACACTGCCAGCTTGCACGCTGCTTGGTGCTTCGGTGTTCTCGGCAGCATTTTATCTCGTCCTGCATTCTGGCTTCGGCGTGGGATAGGTCAATACCGTCAATACCTTTGCCAAAATAAGGGCAAATATTTGCCCATTGGTGTCAACTTCAGCTGAAATCTCGTGACTGCATGAGTTTTGCCCTCACCCCCATCCCCTCTCCCAATTTGGGAAAGGGGAGCAAATTCTCCAGTTCCCCGAATCCCAACATGGGATTCGGGGTTAGGGAATGAGGGCAACTCTAGAACACTTGCTAAACCTAAGTTTTACACTAAGTTGACACCAATGATATTTGCCCAGCCCATACATTAAACCTGTTGCTACCCTTGAACGATGAAGTCATTAGCCGTCAAAGTGGACGCACCAGTCAAAGTCGCAAATTGACCGCATTCCCTTCTGCCAACTGAGCCTCCTGCCCTCTGCCTTTCCCGATAAACTAGAGTAAGTTTATAAACAAAACTAATGATAAAAGATTAAAATTTAGTTAATTAATGTTTAATATTCTGGGAAAATTCTTCTCCTCTGGTGTAGAGTGACAAATTCAGTCGCTCGGTTTTGGTTTTCGCTCTTTTGTCTTTGCAGTTTTTTCAGTTCAGTTTGGGAGAGTTCATTTGACTTCACTAAGTGGGAATCACAAAACTACAAGAAATTATAAATATAGGACTCCGATTTGATTTGGGAAAATATACTGAGACTGAAAAGCCTGTTTGATTGGGGTTTTGTCTAAAATCTTGTTCAGAAATTAGATATGAGTCCCATAGCAGGTCGCATTCTAAGGAAAAACTGGATTGGTTATAATTCTGGCGAGATAGTTCAACAGGCGCTCACGATCTCAAATCCCACCCCGGAAATAGCCTTCATCGTGAATTAAAGGGTTTAAGACCCCTACATCTATATGATGTAGCACCCATTTCAGTCGGGGTTTAAATCCCCGTCTGAAATGTCTTTAATTTTGAATTTTGAATTTTGAATTTTGAATTGTTAACTTCTGTCCCATCTTGGTGACGTAGGGTAACAGACACCCGATTCTCATCTGGCTCAAATGCGATCGCTATTAACCCAAGTTGCGGGTTATCGAGTGATGTGTGCTTGTCACCCCTCAACAATTTATGCGATCGCTTTATGCCCAACCGCCTTCAGCAAGTCGTCGATGATAGCATAGACAGTAATTATTTCGTTTAGCATCTTCCCCTCCGTTTTTATTCCTGGAGGGGATTTTATTGCCTTTTTGACACCAGTTCACCAGTCTGATTTTGTAACTGGCAACTTGGGTTATTAGGGATTTTAACTGAAAAATAGATCAAATTTGAATTAACGTTCCTTTAATCTCAACCCCAGTAATTAAGATCCGTTAGCTGATTTTTTATAAAGATTTAAATTTGACTTAATGTTAAGTCAACACAATTCTGGTAGGAATGTAGAAACTTCAGTTAATCATAATAAAGATAAAATCATGAAAGCATATTGGCAAAAGCCACAGCCAAAGAAGTGGTACTAGTGCATGGAGCAAGTGGTAGTGTAGGCAGCGCGGCGGTTCAACTGGCAATAGAAGCAGGATTGACAGTGATCGGAACTGCTGGCTCAGTTGCCGGAATAGAATTAGTCAAAAGTTTGGGCGCACATTATGTTTTTAATCATCGACAGCCGGACTATCTGAGCCAGATTCGAGAAGTAGCAAATGGCATCGACATAATTCTAGAAATGGCTGCCAGTGCAAATCTGACTAAAGATATCAGTCTGATGAATCCAGGGGGACGGATTATTGTTATTGGTGGTGGAGAGAATGTAGCAGTCGATCCAGTAGCAATTATTGGATTAGGAATCAGCATTATTGGCGTGCGGTTGTCGCTTATGGATAACCAGACGAATGAAAATATTCATGCTGCTCTTTACCAAAGTTTGTCCAAGGGTTCATTACGTTTGATTGTTGACCAAGAGATTCCATTGGCAGAAGCAGCACGCGCCCATCACGAAATTGAGCAGCCAGGTTCTTTAGGTAAAATTTGCCTAATCCCTTAACATGATGACACCACCACTTTCCCTACACCGCAACTAACCAATCACACACCACTGATTTACAGCCGGTAGCAAAGTTAACCCAAACCGGGAGCAACGCGAAAAAGTGAGATCCTCGTGAAATAGGCTCTTGAGCAGAGAGAGCAGGGGAGCAGAGGGAGTATAGAGACAAAAATGAGTATTTTTTACTACCAAAAGAGATTGCTTATACACTTATTTCTTCCTCTTCCTCTGTCTCAAGAGCCTCCCCTGCAACGCCAGCCTCCCCTGCTTATCCGAGCAGTATTGAGTGTGGTAGGATGAGTGCTGTTAAACACTACAGGTTTTGTAGTAAAGGAATCACTTCGATGTCTACAGAACAAACGTTAGAACAAAATAAGAGATTCATCCGCAATCATTTTGAGGAATTTGTGAACCGCAAAAATTCTGCTGTTGCGTACCAGAATTTTGTAACTGATTTTGTAGACCACGATGAACCAGATGGAGAATCGGTCGGTCCGGAACCTGCTAAACGGATGATGGAAAATGTCTACATCAAGTATCCCGATATACATGTGACAGTGGAGGATATCATTGCTGAGGGGGACAAAGTTATGGTGAGGAACGTCTGGCGTGGAACCGATTCTTCTACGGGCAAGAAGATTGAATTCAAAGGTTTTGTGCTTTGGAAACTGTCAGACGGTAAAATTGTTGAGCGCTGGGCAACAATTACACCACCAACCGAAACCGATTAGGGAATGCTGCACAGTAAACCATTGGTAGTCGTCGCTGTTTATCTTGCTCGAATACAAACTCTTTTAATTGTTGAGAATTTCGTTTGACTAGCACAGGAGGAAGGCGGTGAAACTGGTAATATTTGGTCCAACTGGCATGATCGGAAGTCGGATTGTTGATGAAGCATTGTCACGGGCACATCAGGTAACTGCCATTACCAGAGATCCATCCCGATTTTCTATTTCCCATCAAAACCTGACGATTGTTGCTGGTAATGCCCTCGATCCTGCCAGCGTCGTTGATGTTGTTAAAGGTCATGATGCAGTGCTGAGTGCCATCGGGACGAGTGGTTCTTCAGTAGAAGTGATTGCAGACGCGGCTCGTTCTCTGATTGAGGGTTTATCACAGGTTGGAATTCGTCGCTTAGTTGTTGTCGGTGGGGCAGGTGTTCTTGAGGTTGAGCCAGGGGTTGAATTTGTCGATAGCCCCAATTTTTTTGAGGCGTACCGCCCTCTCGCCCTTGTTCATCGCCAGGCATATAATCTCTACAAAACTTCCGATTTAGATTGGACGTTTGTCTGTCCCGCGGCTGAGATTGCACCAGGGGAACGAACTGGCAAATTTCAAGTTGGGGCTGACCGCTTGCTGACCAACGAAAAGGGTGAAAGCCGAATTTCGGCTGAGGATTTTGCGATCGCCTTCGTCAATGAAGTTGAAACCCCCCAATATATCCATCACCGTTTAACAGTTGCCTACTAAAACCTGAGTTGTACTGTGGTTATTTATCAAATTACAGGTCAACAATGAAACTACCAGGCAGTTATAAAATTGTGAATGGTGAAAGAGTTGGTGTAGTAGATTATATCTTAATTATTTTTTCACAAATAGATTGGTCATTGGCTTAACTCCTTTAGCCGTGTCATTAGCAGAGTTTAAGTATTCATAGATGCCAAAAGCATCTTCAGTAGTTCGGAGCAATGAGTAGTGATTATAAGGTGTGTGATCTACAATGCCCCGTGAGGCGTGATTAGTAATCACAATCGTCGCAATGTGACCGCCGCCAAAGTTAGCGTGACTGTTAGGGTCAAAACCACAGCAACTTTGAATTTGGGCTTTATCAGGAGGATTACTATCTTCATCCCAGGTAATAATAATTGCATTATTGCCAGACTCAGCCCACAACTTAGAAGTGGTGATTTGATTAACAACTTTTCCAATCATCGTGTCGCCAGTTTGAATCAGTTTTTGCAATTGGGGACACTCTGCTAAACCGTGCATTTCATGACATTGGTTGAAGATGATGTGGCTGTAGTTGGGAACTTTATTACTTTTCAGGTCGGTAGTAAGTTGGTCAATCCCGACTATTTTACTGGGTAAGTTTGGGTCATCTTGCACTTTTTTAAAGTTCAGAAAACCATTATGTTTGACCGCATATAATTCACGATTGAGACTGGGAGCGACAACGGACTTAGAGCCTGGAGAAGGAATATCTTCAAAATACCCTTTCCAAGTCAGCCCCTTTTGTGATAATTGGTCGATTAAACTAAAAGAGGTAATGGTATGGTTGGCATAGTCAACTTGACGAGAGTTGTGGCAAAATTGCTGATTACTATTAGCAAAGCAATAGGTAATCGACCACGGGGCGATCGCAAATTAGAAGAAAGTAAAACCCATTGACATGAAAGAGTTAGAGGTCAAAAGAAGCAGACAGCAGACCCCTAGCTGTCTAATTGGTATTGAGAGTTTGAAACTCAAGCACAGTGAGAAGTTCTTGATGTTGATTAACTCATATCTTGTATTGCGCTGACTGG
>NZ_JBALDZ010000244.1:0-27787 GCF_036917155.1 Nostoc sp.
CCACACTGAACCCTTCCCGAACTCAGAGGTGAAACGCTGCTGCGGCCACGATAGTTTAGGGGTAGCCCTACGCAAAAATAGCTCGATGCCAGGTTGTTTATTCAAAACAAAGCCCTACTCAAATTATGAGGAGGGCTTTGTTGCTGTAGAGATTTACCGATAAAACATCGTTTTAAATATAGCAATCGACAAGGCGGTTAGGACGGTTATTTTGACGGCAGAACCACCAGTGGTACTGTAGAGGGAATTAATAATAAACTCAAGTTAATTAAAAGGCTGATATCTCTGTGACTCTGCGGTTTAAGTAAGTCGGCACAATAAAACCAAACTGTGTAAAGAAAAGTAAACAAGGCTCAAACCCTTTCTCCCCCTGCTCCCTGCCCCCTGCCCCCTGCCTTTTTCCAACGACAAATATTGACGCCCACCTACTTAAAAGCAATTTATTTAACTACAGAGGCGCAGAGAACACAAAGCAAGGAGATTGAAGAGAAATTTTTTTCCTAATTACTAATTTTCTGATACAGGGTATCTCGTTGTTGGTAAGGTCGTCCTAAAGAAGCGATCGCATTTTCCAAAGTTTCCACTTCCATACATGTACCACCCAAAGCACCTGCCATTGTAGTAATATGCTCCTCCATCAAGGTGCCGCCGATATCGTTGCAACCCCAAACCAAGGCTTCTGTCGCCCCTGCAAGTCCCAGTTTTACCCAACTCTGCTGATGGTTGGGAATCCAATTACCTAAGTAAATCCGCGCTACAGCCCCTAGCAGCAGTGCATCGTTTAAAACTGGTTGATCGCGTCCGACACGGCGACGTAAGGATTTGGGCGCTTCTTGGCCAACGAAGGGTAATAAAATAAACTCTGTGATCCTTGCTGGATATCCCTGATTGATGGCGGTTTTTTGGAGCGATCGCAATTTTTCTAAATGCCCGATTTGGTGTTCGTGGGTTTCAATATGCCCAGATAACATAGTACTAGTAGTATGCAGGCCTAATTTGTGAGTAGTGCTGACAATTTCTAGCCATGTGGCTGTGTCAATCTTCTCTGGACACAGTATCCGCCTCACTTCATCGTCTAACACTTCCGCTGCTGTTCCCGGCATTGATCCAACACCAGCATCGCGCAAAGCAGTAATCACATCAGCATATTCCAGTCCGTCAAGTCTGGCGATAAATTGCACTTCTTGGGGAGAGAAAGCGTGTAAATGTATCTGGGGAAATTCCTGTTTGATGGTTTCCACTACCTTGAGATAGTAGGGCAAGGATTTACCATTTATCTGCGCTTGTGGATTTAACCCACCCTGCATACAGATTTCCGTCGCACCCCGTTGTACTGCATCTGTCGCTTTTTCTAAAATTTGCGCCGAATCTAACCAATATGCACCGATATCACCATCATCTCGACGGAAAGCACAAAAACTACAGTGCTGCTCACAAATATTAGTAAAGTTGATATTACGATTAATTATGTAGGTGACAGTATCGCCTGCTTGAGTGTGGCGGAGTGTGTCGGATGTAGTACGTATTGCGGCGATCGCCTCTGGGTCACTTTGTTGTAACAATACTACTCCCTCTTCGAGAGATAAGTCGTATCCCATCAAGGCACGTTCCAGAATTTTTTCAACAACAATTTTTGTCAGCATTATTTAATTAATTTCTCAGTAAATCTTAATTTTATAATTTTGGATATAAAATTACTTAATAAATACACCAAGCTCTAGAGAATCCCAAGATCGAGTATAGTTTTTACCTTTAAAATTAATCTCAAGAGATTTCTTTTGCTTACTTTTTTTAGTTTCCATTGCAATAATCCCACAAGGTTGAAAATCTTTATAGGAATCCTCTTTTTCTAAACTCGCCGAAATATTAGTCAAATTAACATGTTGAATTTTAAATAGCTCTTGATTATTTTGCTGTAGAAGTACCCACAAAGGGTATTCCCAAGGGTCTTTTCCCATTAGACCCACCACTAAAGTTTTTATTAATACTTCTTTCCTTCTAACTTGAAAGTGCTGAGTGCTGAGTAAAAATACTAGTCCCCAGTTATTCTTTCATTCAAGGCTGTGAAACTTGTTTCATTGGGACTGCCCTCTGCCTTTCATTGTAAAACTTAGGACTTACGTACACTCTACGAATTATCGGGGGAGCATCCACTTTTGGAAGAAACACCGGGCGATTGGAAATCGCGGCTACACAAACTTTCGTCCGCCTGCGCGGACTCTCTGAAACCCGCGTAGGCGGGTTTTGTTTGTATAGCCCCAGACTTCTAGTCTGTTCGCGTAGCGTGCGCCTTAGCGCAGGGCGATCCGCCAAAACAGGATGCTCCCATTCTCGGCGCTCTTGGCGTCTTCTCTACGAGACGCTGCGCGTTGGCGTCAGCCTCTCGAAAAGAAGGCGGTTCGATAAATTAAGCTTTTTAGCAATTTTTGCGTAAGTCCTAAAACTAATAAATTAGCCAAAAAGGTAAGGGTAGCTCTCCCACCATTCGTGAGTAGCAAGTGACACGACTAGTCACACTTAGGACATAAGATTGCAATGCCTCTGTCATCTAGATAGATTTTACTAAACCTTACGTGGGTGTTAATATAGGTAATCTTCATGAATGAGAAAGCGAAATAGCTGGCTCAGTATGCTAGTGCGGCTCATACAGAGTCTTATTCATCTGTTTTCAGTGATTTACTGTTCACTGCTAACTGTAGAAGTCAGAATGCCTACTGAATCAATCATTAAATATCGTTTTATCTACGAGGTACAAAATGACAGTTCAATCTTCTAGTTCGATTCAGCAACAAGTCACCCGTCAAGTACTATCAGTACCTGTACAATCAGCGCTCTATGTTGCACTGTGTTCTTTGACTCTGTGGACAATTTATTTCACTACATACCCCGCTATCCATGACACAACTCATACTCTGCGTCACCACACACTGATGGTGAGTTGCCATTAGTTGATTGAGTCAATGATTAGCAGGAGTTCACAAATCAAATGACTTTATTTAAGTGGTCTAAGCTGATCGGTGTGGTTTGCACGCTCGGAATTGTTCTGTATGCTTGGATCGGACTTTCCCAATCTCCTCAACCATCGGTGCGGCTAACAACCAATCCACCGATTAATCAGGTTCAACCCCTTGAGGCTGAGGCCACTACAGTGTTGGGATCAGGGCACTACAATCCGCCAGTGCAGCTGATGCTGCAAGCCTTCGATGCTCAAGGGCAATCTTTAAAGAATGCCAAAATCCACTTGCAATTGTTCACCCCTCCTAAAAACCCCTGGTTCACAACAGATTTTCCCATCGTCGAGGGAACAAAGTTGCTGGACATTGAGGGCAATGCACCAACAGGTCAGTTGCAGCTTCAACAAACCCTGCCGATCCGGGGAACGTATCAACTCTTGGTAGCAGTTACTCCGCTCGTTGCCAATGCCTTTGAGCCGATTCAGCAAACTCTGACCCTGACGCTGCCTGAAAATCCCTTAAAGTTTCGCTACTTTGGCATCCTGGTTGTGATTTTACTGGCAGTTGGACTACTAGGAGGTTGGGTGATTGGGGGCAGACAACCGATTCAACCGGGAGAAATTGCCCCGCAACAGGTGCGATTGTTGTTGAGTGGATTGATTGTAGTAGCGATCGCTGCACTCCTGCTCGTCAACATCAGCGCTGAACTTGCCGAATCACACCATACGATGTCGATGCCAGGCATGGGAGAAGAAGTTCCGCCCTCTGGTAAGCCCGCCAAATTGCAGTCTCAAGGACTTTATATGCAACTATCGGGCGACGAGGGTGCAACAGTGGGTCAACCTGCCAGATTGCAGGTTAGCGTCAGTGATACCAAAACCAGCCAACCTGTGACAGATGTAGTGTTGAAGCTAACAACCACCCAACTCGAAAATAATTGGGTGGCGTTTGCTTATGAGGGGACTCCAGACAGCAATGGAAAATTGGCGTGGGAGCAGGAGTTCTTTGACGGTGCCCCCCATAGCATTGTTGTCGAGGTTGCACCGCTTGCAAACGCAACCCGACAATTTCAGCCATTCCAAGTTGCAGAGAATATTCCAGTCGAAGGTGTCGCTCCGCCGATGTCTGTCCGGTTGATTTCGCTGACTTACTTCACGGGAATTGTGGTAATTGGTTTGCTGCTGGGACTGTGGCTGCGACAGAGGCAGACTCCACGTACTGGGTTGACTTGGAAGCGTAGTGTTTCCTAAGTCAGTATCAAAGGGCGTTATTACTATGCCATTCGGTTGTAAAAACATTTGCCCTTAGTTTCTTTGCCCAATGACCAAACAGGCTGACTGCCTAAAATCCATGTCGGATACCATTGAGTCTTCGACATGGATTTTTATAGACACAGCATGAGAAATTGAAACCTGCAATTTATATTTGACACTTTCAGGTCTAAAGACACTGAGATTCTGCAGACAGAGTAAAACTCCCGCTACGACCGTCAAACGCCGTCTACCTAGTCACTCTAAGTCAAGCTTAGGTTTCTAGCTACTTTTATTGTTTCCAATGCTTTCAGAATCCATCACGCTTGCCAAGACGCGGTACGCTCTGCAACCTGCCTTTATTTGCTCTTTCTTGTCATACTGTCGTTAGGACTAAAACAAAGACCGTTGTTTCACAGCAGCCGGGATTTCTCCGATACTAGGATGCTTCAACACGTAGATGTTTTTTGTTCTTACTAACAATCTAATTTTACCACAAAGACCACTGCGACTGAAGTCGCTCGTACCGCTTCCCTCTCAGGTCCAAAGACTCTGAGTTTCCCGCATCCCGTGAGGTTCTATGAATCATCAACACATTATATTCGTCTGCACAATCTGTGGAAGTAGCGATCAGACAAAACAGTATGTTGCTAAAACCGGTGGTGAACGGCTGTTAGAGAAATTACAAACCCTATATCATGATTGGATGTTGCAAGACGAGTTCTCGATTCAACCCGTTGAATGCATGGGTGTTTGTGAGCAGGCTTGTGCAATTGCTTTCGTCTCTCCTAACAAACACACCTACTTATTCGGCGATCTGCCTGCTGATGCTGAACGTGTAGAGAAGATAGCAACTGCTGTACTTGACTGTGCTAGTCAGTATCACGCCAAGCCGGATGGTTTACTCCCATACGCCAAGCGCCCGGAACTGCTCAGAGCCGGAGCGATCGCACGGATTCCACCGATGCCGCCATGTCAATAGACATTTTACCGAAAATATGGGTTTAAAGCCTCGCCCTTCAAGGGCGACTTTGTTTAATTTAGGAAAAAATTGAGTTTTTTTGCTCATATTTTTGGTACGATATTAATATGAAAACATTAAAATTTAAGCTATATCAACACAAAAAAAATAGACACCTTAAGCGCCTGATTAATGCGGCTGGGGTAATCTACAATCATTGCATTGCTCTACACAAACGCTACTACAGAATGTGGGGCAAGCACTTGAGTTGTGCAAAACTTCAGTCGCACATTGCTAAATTGAGAAAACGTAATTCATTCTGGCAATCGGTAGGTTCTCAAGCAGTACAAGATATCTGCCAACGCATCGAGAAAGCCTATAAACTATTTTTTAAACATCATAAAAAAGGAGTTAAACCACCGGGATTTAAGAAAGTTAAAAAATACAAATCATTCACCCTCAAACAAGCTGGTTATAAGTTTTTGGAAGGTAACAAAGTAAGAATTGGGAATCGAATATATCAATTTTGGAAATCCAGAGAGATAGAGGGAACAGTCAAAACCTTAACCATTAAACGTACACCCTTGGGTGAGTTGTTTATGGTAGTAGTGGTTGATAATTGTGTTGAACCGGAAGCCAAATTCACGACTGGTAAGATAGCGGGGTTTGACTTTGGTTTGAAAACATTCCTCACTTGCTCCGATGGTACTAAAATTGAGTCACCCCAATTTTTTAAGCAGTCACTCAACGCCATCAAAATAGCCAGCAGACAGCATTCCAAAAAGTTGAAAGGCGACGCTCCTAACGTCTCTAACGCTTCGCTATCATCTAACAGAGAACGAGCCAGAAAGAATTTAGTACGCAGATACGAGAATATTTCTCATCGTCGGCGTGATTGGTTTTGGAAGTTAGCACATGAGTTAACAAATAGGTTTGATGTGCTATGTTTTGAAACGCTAAACCTCAAAGGAATGCAGCGTCTTTGGGGTAGAAAAATATCAGACTTGGCTTTCGGTGAGTTTCTACAAATCCTAGTATGGATTGCCAAAAAGAAGAATAAATTGGTTGTTTTCATCGACCAATGGTATCCCAGTACTAAGACTTGCTCTCGTTGTGGACACGTTTTAGAAAGTCTTGATTTGTCTGTTAGAGAATGGCGTTGTTCCGGTTGTCAGTCAATTAATGGCAGAGATGAAAACGCCGCACTCAATATTCAAATGGTTGGGGCATCAACCATCGGGTTAGGTGATGTCAGACAGGCTATGCCTGCAATTGCTGTTTGAGCCTAGAATTCCCACGCCTTTAGGCTGGGGAGTATGTCAATCCCTATTTTCAAGACAGATTATAGCTCAACCTGAATCTAATAATTTTAGTAGCAGTTTTGAAGCACTTCAAAATTATTGACAATAATTACTAATTCATCTAAAATTCTAAGAGCAATTGCAAAATATTTGCAATTGTTTACCGCTAACCGTAACTAAATCTCATGCCCAACAACTTCGCTCTGGGTAACGGAAAACCTTGGAGCCGCCGTCAATTATTGAAGCTGGGCCTAGCGGGTGCTGGAGTGACTGGTGCAGCTGGACTTTGGCAGATGCTAAATCTACAAAGTAAGTCAACCGTCAAAGTACCACCACTCAATATAGAAGCACCAGACGACGTTACTAATCCGATGAAGATGTTGAGGGATTTTGATTATGGGACGGTGAAGCAAGAAAACGGGCGGACTATCCGGGAATTCCAGTTAACTGCTGGTACTTCCATCATAAAGCTCAATAGTGCCGTCTCTTACAACATCTGGGATTTAAACGGTCGCATCCCAGGACCAACGCTACGGGCAAAAGAAGGCGATCGCATCCGAGTACTATTTTTCAATAAGGCGGGACATTCTCACTCTTTGCATTTTCATGGCGTTCATCCAGCAGAAATGGATGGTGTTCGCCCAATCAGCAATGGTAGTGCCACAATCTACGAATTTGATGCTGAACCTTATGGGGTTCATTTATACCACTGCCATATTGAACCAGTCACGCGTCACATTGCCAAGGGACTGTACGGAATGTTTATCATCGATCCACCGACTCCCCGTCCCCCGGCTGATGAAATCGTATTAGTGATGGGTGGGTATGACGTGGATGATGATAGCCATAACGATTATTACGCCTTCAACGGTCTGCCCCACTATTACATGCATCATCCCATTGGCATTTACAAAGATCAGTTGATTCGGCTGTATGTTCTCAACATCATTGAATACGATCCGGCAGTGACGTTTCATCTCCATGCCAACTTCTTTGATGTCTATCGCTATGGTATGACTATGACTCCTAGCGAGAAAGCAGATGTGATTACGATGGGTGTCGCAGAAAGGCACATATTGGAATTTGCTTTCCGCTATCCAGGTAAGTATATGTTCCATCCTCATCAGGATGCGATCGCAGAAAACGGTTGCATGGGTCAATTTGAAGTACTTGCTGAAAAGAACTCTCAAAATCCTGTTAAACATTCTTGACAAGATTATTTAGTAATTTGTAATTAATTCATAAAAATTTTAGGTAACTAGTTGATAAAAAATATCATTATATGCAACAGTAAAATCTATGACAATCTGTCAAAAAAACTACTTTTTAGTAATAGTTTGAAATGTTTAAATTAATACCTTTTTTAGTTGTGTGAGGAGCAAAAATGATCAAATTTCGTTATATATGTTTAGCAGCAGCAGCAGCCGTAATAGTTACCTTGAGTTCCTGTAGTAGTACACCAACCGCAGAAAATCCATCAGCACCAGTTGCTAACCCTCCGGCTACAGAGGCAGTAAGTAATAACAGTTATAGTAGTCACGGTAGCAAAGAAAAAATTAACATTAACACTGCTATATTGTCAGAATTGGATAAGTTTGAAGGCAAACTAGGTGTTCCGGCTTTATCAAACAAAATCCAGGCAAATCGTCCTTATGGGAACCCAGAAGATTTAGTTACCAAAAAAGTAATTACTCAAGAACAGTTCGACCAAATTAAAGACCAGGTTGGTGTTCAAGAAGTGGTACTCACAGGTGAGGCAAAAGATGTTGACTATATGTCGAAATTAGGTTTAATGAAAGGGCATCTTTTAGTAGCACAAGAACTGCTAGATCAGAATCAGCCAAAACAAGCAGAACCTCATATTGGACATCCAGTTGAAGAAATTTACGTTGACGTAGAAGATCAACTGAATGAACGTAAAGTCAAAGAATTTAAGACAACACTGGTGAGTTTGCAAGATTTAGTGAAATCTAGTCCCAAAGATAGCAAAGTTAAAACTAATTTTACTTCTTCAGTGCAAGCAGTTGATGGAGCGATCGCAGCTTTGCCAGCAGATCAACGCTCAAAACCAGGATTTGCGCTACAGGTAATTAACGAACTATTAGATTCAGTCAACTCAGAATATCGCGCGGCGATCGCCGATGGTAAAATCACAGCGCCAATTGAGTATCAAGACTCTCGTGGTTTTGTCTTTTATGCCAATGAATTATACAAAGGAATTTCTAGCCAAGTAGCTCAAGCAGCTCCCGAAGCACACAAAGCAATAGACACTAGTTTTGCTGAAATAATAAAAGTTTGGCCCGCCGCAATCCCGCCAGTAAAAGCAGTTAAAACTCCTAATGATGTTACCAAACTGGTAAAGATCATTGAAGAAAACTCTCAAAAAGCGATTGACAAATCCAATACCTAAGCCCAGCGATCACACTTTGATTTAATGGGAAGCATAGAATAAGGAGTTTAAAATAGTTAGGAGTTAGGAGTTATGAGTTAGAAGTTATGAGTTATGAGTTATGAGTCCCGAACTCCTAACTCCTCACTCCCCACTCCTCACTCCTCACTCATTAAAATTCGTTACTTGAACTAACAACTGATGCAAGAACTTGACCATAAAAAGACCATTGACCTGCTGAACGCCATCATGGAATTTGAACTAGCAGGAGTAGTGCGCTATACACATTATTCTTTGATGGTAACAGGCCCTAACCGTATTCCAATCGTGGCTTTTTTCAAAGCACAGGCAAGTGAATCTTTACTTCATGCCGAACAAGTGGGAGAAATTCTCACCGGTTTAGATGGGCATCCCTCCCTGAAAATTGCCCCAATGGAAGAAACCTACCAGCATAAAGTCAAGGATATCTTGGAAGAAAGCTTATCCCATGAAAAGAAGGCATTGGATCTGTATAAAAATTTGCTCGAAACTGTCACCAATGCCAGCATTTACCTTGAAGAATTCGCTCGCGGTATGATTGGACAAGAAGAGATGCATAATCTCGAATTGAAAAAGATGCTACGTGATTTTAGCTAATAGTCATTAGTCATTAGTCCTTAGTCAAAAACAAATTCAAAAAACTAAGGACAAAGGACAAATGACTAAGGAACGTGGATTAAATAAAATACAAAACTCCACCCTGTCTCACGATCCCTCTCCAATATATCGGAGAGGGATTGAGGGTGAGGTAAACCAGGGATATAAATTGTATGTTATTTAATTCTTATTCCTAAGGAGAAAAAACAAAGGATAAAAGATGAATTTTAGTACTGCTCTACCTACTTTTGTCATAACACTCCGAGAAGGGGTGGAAGCTGCCCTTGTTGTTGGTATTGTGCTAGCTTTGCTGAAAAAAGCGAAACAATCCCGACTAAACTCTTGGGTATATGCTGGTGTCGGCGTTGGTATTGTCGTCAGTGCCTTAATAGGTGTGCTATTCAGTTGGTTAATTCAAATACTGGGAGCCGCTAATCCTCAATACACCACTGTAGTTGAGCCAGCGCTAGAAGGTGTGTTTAGTGTATTAGCGATCGCAATGCTCAGTTGGATGCTAATCTGGATGACTAAACAAGCCAGATTTATGAAAGCGACAGTTGAGGGAGCAGTAACAGAAGCGCTGACACAAAACTCAAATGCTGGTTGGGGTGTTTTTACCTTAATTTTAATTGCCGTTGTTCGCGAAGGCTTTGAAACTGTTCTGTTCGTTGCAGCTAATTTTCAACAGGGATTAATGCCAGCTTTGGGCGCTATTGGTGGTTTGGTAGCGGCATCTGCCATTGGAGTGCTGCTATTTAAATGGGGTGTCAAAATTAACATCCGCCAGTTTTTCCAAGTTATGGGCGTTTTATTAGTGTTGATTGTCGCTGGGTTAGTAGTTTCAGCCTTGAAACACTTTGACGAAGCTGTAGCGAACCTCGCCCTGAGCAGTCGTGCCACAGAAAACCTTTGTTTTTATTACGAACGTTTTACAAAAGTCCACTCCTGTATTTTGGGGCCAATGGTTTCCAATACTTCTACAATCTTTCCTGACGAACAGTTTCCTGGGATTATTCTCAAATCTTTATTTGGCTATAGAGACAATCTCTATCTTGTGCAAGCAGTGGGATATGTGACATTTTTACTCACCATTGGAGGACTGTATTTCCGCAGTCTTGGGGGTGTGTCTCGTGAAGGTAGAAAGAATATCTCGTTTGGTCAAAAACCAATTAGTTCTGCAAAAGATTAAGATTTTTGCCTCATATGAACCTATCCCACTATTCTAAAAATCCCTACTTCTTTTCGTAAAATGTGCTTGAAAACCTGAATTTTTCGTTTTCAGTTCTCAATAAGCTTAAGCTTTATAGCACAAATATTATTAGTGGGATAGGTTCATAGTTGGTCATTGAATCATTAAGAAGCAACCTTCATACCACTCAAATCGCTATCCAAATGTGACTCTCGACGTATATTCATTAATCTTTGCTTGTAAAAATTATCCATTTTGGCAACAAACTTGCCATTTACAAGCTTAATTCCTAATACATCAAGTGCGTTGGCAAAATCTAGGAAGCTAGCATTGTGATAATTCTTATCTTCAAAAGATTTAATTTCTTCTTCAGTACGCTGACAAAATGCTGCTAATTCTTTCTGAGTCAGCTTCATTGCTATCCTGGCTTTAATTAATAGGTCGGGTAAATAATCAAGATTTTCTATTGACAGCACAATTGGTTGCTCAGGGTCATGAGCAACTAATGCTTCATATTCCGTTATTTCATCCAATAATTTCCGCCGCAGCGCATCGTTAGAATCTTGAATTAACTGCCAGCCATCCGGGTCTTTTAATCGCTTTTCTTCATTCGCCCTTAAAGTCAGGTTGGCTTCAGCAAATTTTTCTGCCCATTCCTTGGAATACGCCAGTTGTTTATCATCTTTAATCATGGCTCCCACTCCAATAAATTAATAGCTACAATACCCTTACGATTTTGTTTTCTATCGCGTTGAAAAAACTCTATTGATATTGTAGACTCATCCACGGGTTGATCGGATGGATAAATTTCCCCTCGATACCTGGCTTTCTGTGCTGTACTGTCATAAAACTTTAATATTAGCGGTGCATTTTGTCTGAGGTAGTTTATATCAACATCATCCTTATCCCAGCAACAATCAAAATCTCGCGGCTTCGGTTCGCTTGTTACGAATGAGCCATTAATATAAAAAGTTCTGCATCCAGCAGTTTTTAATTCTGCCATTACCGCTTCTATCCCATGAATCATTTGCATTCGTTTATCCGTATATCCAAACCTCTCTTTAAACTCCTTCCAATCGCCAAAATGTAACCCTGGTGGTAGATTACCGTTTTCATCAAACTCAGGAATCATTATTTAATAAATAGCACCCCTTTCAATAATTCTGTAGGTGAATAAAACAATTAGATAACTATAGCTTCTCTTACCCTTCGGATTGAGGGGGATGAGGGGGATGAGGGGGATGAGGGGGAGGGGGATCAGGGAGCAGAAATTCTTCCTAATTCCCAGTCCCCAATCCCCAGTCCCCAATCCCATTTGTGAGAGGTTAAGGTCAGATACAATTAGTCAATAAGCAATAGTACTTAAAATATTGCTGAAATCGGGGTTAGAAACAGAATTTTTGATTGGGCGATGCCTAGGTTGGGCTTTGCCTACGCGTCATCTTGATACGCATCATTTATTCTTAACCCATAATTTCAGTACAATAGTTAACTTAATACCTCGGCTCTTTCCAAATTTTAAGCATAATTTCTAATTGACAAAAGTAAGATTATCTTAAACTCTCACCGATGCCCCAATCCCCAATCCCCAATCCCCAATCCCCAGTCCCCAGTCCCCCTTGACTTTTGACTCTTGACTCTTGACTATTAACTATTGACTATCTATTGATATCTTCTGTGATGAAATATCTCTATCGTATTCTAATAAGCGTGTCTGGGTGCTTAATATTTTCACTGCTGCATAGTGTGCCTAGTTTGGCAGCCGAAAAGATTGTTTTCAGGTACGGATTGTTTGAGCAATCGGTTCCGGTGGCAGATATACGCAACTATGGCGAGACTCAAAAGGCTTCTAGCGATTTGCAATCTTTCCTAAATTACCTCAGCCCTAAGGAGAAACAGAGGTTTCAAGATGCTCTGAAAGTGAAAATGTCTCTTGATATTGCGGCTTTAGATAAGCTGATAAATACGGGAATGGGCAAGCAAATTTTATCTTTTGCTTCCCAAGCGATCGCTCGTCGCGATCAAGCCAGTATACAAGCGCTACGATCTGCCATTATTTTAGGAGCAAAATCACCAGAAGGTCTGGGAATAACTAGCTTTCTAGAAGCTTATCCCAGTAGTCAATTAGTTGTTGATGTGTCAAAAATTCAGAAGCTAGTCGGCATGGCAAATTTATCTTCTGGTTCTGCTGACGCAACGCCGAAAGACGACGTAAGCTCTTCACCTTTAGGGCAAATTGCCCTGCAATATCAGATACTTGCTGTCCAAGATAAACGGTTCTCCGGTTGCTTATTTGGCGATTCTGTTTCAGCTGAACTTGGTAATACCCTTGGGAATGGTACTTTTAACTTTGGGTTAAATGGTCTGAGTACAATCTCATTAGTGGAACAACTGAAAAATCTAATTCCTACCAAGGTCAAATGTGAAAAAACTATTATTGCCATAGGTGGAAACGATGCTTGGTATAAGATTAGTGATGAGTTGTTTACCAAAAATCTGCAAGAGGCGATCGCACTTATAAGAACAATGGGAACTAAAGAGATTTTTCTCATTCCGGCTTTTTATTCAACAGTTGCAGCCAGCTTAGATCCAACTGTATCAGCCCCGCTTCCGAAAGTTGAACAAATTAATGTTCTGATTAATAAAGTTGCTGAAACAGAAAAGGTGCCAGTTGCAGCAGCAGGACTAGCACCCTTATATGACAATAATGTTCTTAAAGAAAATTTAACTAGTGATGGCGATCATCTGAATGCAGAAGGTCTGAAAATTTATCGGGAAGCATTATTGCAAATCCTGGGTAAGTAAGACAATTTTGGATTTTGGATTGAATGAAAAATCTAAAATCTAAAATATCATTGTTAGGCTTTCCAACTCAAAAACCGTGCATAAAGATAAGCGATGCCTTCATCAAGAATTGTCCGCACACCTTCGCTAGAACCCCACCAATTTGTTGGATTGTAATCTTGCGTTTTGGCAGCAATCACACCAACTTTAATGTCAGGGGTAAGTATTTTTCTAAAAAGAAACCAACTCCTACGAGCATGAACGTCTAAGGAAAAAAGATTAATTGATTCTATCTGTAAATTGGAACCGGATAGCCAGCGATGAAATTCGGCAGCAGATGCATAACTCCGGTCTTTAACTACGAAAGGTGTCGGAACAGCTATGACTTTTTCTGCTTCTAAACCGAGTTTTATGAAAGTGGCGGCTGACACTTCTGCAAAGTTCTTGTATCCAATAAGATAACTGCCTTTTCCTAATGTACCTCCGGTAGTAATTATTTGACGATAAGAACCAGTTTGAAATTCAGTCAAAGCTTTTTCTATAGCGTAATCTGGTAGCCACCCTTCAACAACTAATACTTCTGCTGATTGGATCGGGGAAGTTACGGCGAGAAATGAGTGTACATGAGTAAAAACGAAAAATATTAAATAAGCAATCAAAGCGATCGCAATTGCCCACCCCTGAGCCGTAAGTGTCCACATTTCTTGGCGCTTGATTATTTTGATTTTGGGAAATTTTTGACACCGACGTTTTCTTGTCTGCATTAAAACTTATATTGTTTCTTTGTGAAGCTGCATATATTTACCCCCCAGCTACGCCATCCCCCCGATGCCTTGGGGGGACTACAGGGGGGTCTTATTATGTGCATCTTCATGCAGAATTGGTATTAGCTAAACGTTGTTCTTTTAAATAGGTAAATACAGACTTATCTCCAATATCAGCAGGAATTGCTTGCACTGTTTTTCGCAGGGCAAACACCAAAAATAACGTTGCCCAAATTCCTAATAAAACACTTTCTCCCTGAGTTGGTAAAATCCCCACTAAATGTCCTAACAACAGTATCGGTACGATTGGGGTTAATACTTTGGTTTCCAGGCGATTGAAGCAAAAAGCCTCTTTAAAATAAATACCTGTCAAAGCAACGAAGATAAAACCAACTCCAAATAAGGTAATTGGTTGATTGTAAATGGTGACAGCTAAAGGTTCACTACTAGTGATTGCCAGAATCACTGATGCTATACTACCGATCGCCCAAAAAATTTGCAACGTTCGGTGCAGTGATGCCATGTAGATATGAATGGTGAATAAACTCACACCAAGAGCGAGGCTAAAGCAAGCATATAGAGGTGTGAGTGCAGTTACAACAGCTGGGTTATTGTTGAGTAAAACCAAAGCGCTGCCGATTGCAAAGCTCAGTGCTGCTACCATCAACCCAGCACGATAGATAATTACGCCAGTGCGATCGCTCTGAGTAATTGTAAATTCCCCAAACTGACCTTGATAAACTTCTGGTGCAGAGAGTGTTTGTGTAGTCATAGTTTGCTGATGACGATTGTTTTGTATATGTATTAATCTTGACAATTATCAAAAAAAGCTAAAATATACATCTACTATCTAGTAACGGTTAGACTAAATTTTACCTGGGGCATTCAAAGTAATCAGAAGCATCCAAAAATGGCAAAGAATAATCAGACTGTTCTGGTACTAACTTTACTCATCACAGCAAGTCTTATAGGTATATTTGCTGTTTTGGGCTGGATTGGATATTCGTTAACACGGTCTAAGTCTGAAAGCAAAAGTCCAGGAAACACTAATTTAGTCAATACAACTACTAATTCTAGCTCATTGAAGCAAATAGAAATTACCACAGCCCGCAATGTCGATTACAGCCAGTTGCAGAAATATTTACAAAGCAAAGATTGGCAAGGGGCTGACAGAGAAACTTACCTAAGAATGCTAGATGTTGCAGGGACTAAGGCACAAGCGGAGGGTGCTATTGGGAAAGATGAAATGAATGCACTTTCGTGTGTTGATTTGAAAACTATTGACAGGCTTTGGAGTACAGCTAGTGATGGTAAGTTGGGCTTTAGCGCTCAAGAAAAGATTTTGAGGGAAGAAAAAAACGACTATCGCAAGATGTATGACGCGGTGGGATGGCAAACCTTGACAGGTGACTGGCTGATTCAGTGGAACTATAATCAGCAAACTAAAAGATACGAGTATAAACCTGGCAAGGAACCAAATTTTAAAACCTTCCCCCCAGGACATCTACCAACTGTGGAAAGAGGATATAACTTTGGTGTTTCTCTTGATGGGGCACTCACGAGATGCGGTATTTAAGTTAGGAATAAGAATTAAATAACATACAATTTATGTCCCTGGTTTACCTCACCCTCATTCCCTCTCCTGATAAAGGAGAGGGAAGCTAGAGACAGGATGAAGTTTTGCATCTTATTTAATAGACATCTCCAGAAATTAAATATGCGTTATCCAGAATCCTTGTAGAGACGTAGCACTGCTACGTCTCTACATTCATTTTCACCAGATGTCTAATCCATGTTCCTTAGCACCACTTGAAGCGTTTCTTGGCAATCTAACTGCAACTGGAAGTGAGCATTACCGCTATTAATGGCAATTTCTATCCACCCGTGACTGCCAACTAAAGCTATTATCTCTCCCAATTTGACATCACTATAAGTTTCACAACCTGGTATAGTCAACCCAGCTGCTTGTACATACCAAGTTTTGCCTTGTACGTAACTCCCTGGAATGTTACTCACTAGGTTGCCAAAGTGGTCAATATATTGAATACAACCTACTACACCAGTTGTTGTTTGCTTGCAGTCGCCTATATCCAGTTTTACCAAACTTGCTGGATCAATTTCTTTTCCCAGCTGTTTCAAGGAGACACCACTAGCAAGATTAGCTCCCACTGGTGCAAAGATATCTCTACCGTGAAAAGTCTTGCTTGGTTGAGGAGTTCGCCAATAGTTAAGATTTGTAAGTTCGACGGCGGCGATCGCAGGACTTTGACTGAGTACCCCGCTAAAGATACCATTATCTGGGCCCACCAAAAACCCTTGAGCAAATTCTACTGCGATCGCTCGTCGCTTACTTCCCACACCCGGATCTACTACTGCCAGATGCACTGTCCCAACTGGGAAATAGGGATAAGCGTTCATTAGGCTAAACCTAGCTGCGGCGATATCTTGCGGCGGAATTTGGTGCGTTAAGTCTACTATCGTCAGCCTGGGGTTGATTTGGGCTATGACTCCCTTGATTATGCCTACATAAACATCGCGATCGCCGAAATCACTGAGCAAAGTTATAAGTGGTTGTTGATCTATCTGCTTCTTGGACATATTTCAGATAAAATATACATTAAGTTATAAAATTCTGTAGCAACAGCTACAAAATATATGTTATGTTAACAATACAAGATATAAAGCGAAAAATTAAAGAGGGTAATCACTATGAGTCAAAATAGACTACAAAGTGTGAGCAAAGCACGAGAAGCTCACAGAGCAAATATTCAAAAAAGCCTAGAGCATCGCTTGGAAGTAGCCAGAGCAAAAGGCGACGAACAACTGATTCGTCAGCTAGAAGCTGAGATGAGGTATTCCAGCTAAATCAAGTTTTCATTGTTCATAGTTTTGTTGTGTAACCTGCTACGGCGGGTTTTTTCTTTTTAGGGGGTTTCCTGGCAATTTTGCTCTTACAGCGTTTTGCAATTAATTGAATTACCTTACTCCCGATGCTCACGTTCAAACCATTTTCCTTTCTTTTGCCTTTTTACTTTTTACTTTTTACTTTTTACTTTTGCCCTGTTCGGTGAGGAATTTTTTGAGAAACGTGCTGGATTTCCTAAATGCAAATCCAAGCATGGCAAACAGTCCGTACTTGGTACTCCAAGTCAGTGTGGGTAGTTCACCCAGGAAAAATATCTAGAAATTCATTGCCATTAATCACTGTTGTCCAGTGCTGATATTTTCCGGGGGCATTCTTTTCCCGTGGGTCTGCTTGCACCAAAGACATAAACTCGTCGTAATGTTCATTGGCACTAGCTCCCACCATACATCCAGCAGACCAACCTTTGACTGGCTCACCAGGGCTATTCCCATCTGGATTATTAGTAGTGTGTTGATCGACGCTAAAGTTATTACCCTTATCAGGTAAGCGCTCAGGGCCACGCAACACTGTAATATCTCCAGTTTGTACTAGAGCCAATTGGTCTCCGGTACTACCGTGGTGATGACCGACGCTCCAAGCTTGGTATTGCCATGCCTGAATATCCGCACAACCTTTTTCATTCATCGGATTCTCCCAGTAATATTCTCCTGGGTCACAAGTGCCTAACCAATTACCCGCAAAACTGGGAACTTGGTCTTTAATTACTAATACACAACGTCGGTCATTCCAGACAAATGGTGCATTACCATTCCACTGACCATTACGGTCTAATCCCCGAAAATAAACGATGTTGATTTCTCCATCATTACCGTTAATACTAATATGTTGATTATGTAAGCTTAACCACATCACGGTTCGACTTGGCCAGTCGTCGTTGAGTTTAAACCCTGGTATTAAGTCAGTCGGATTGGTATTGAGCAGGCTAGCGGCAATATGAGAATTTATCCCTGGCTCACTGAGATTTTGAAAATGTTTGTAAGCATTTAGCGCCCTAGCGGATTTGGCCCCCCAAAGTCCATCAGGTGAATTTAAGAGCCAAAAATCTTGAAGTCTAGACTGTAATTGCAGTGCCAAGGTCTTGTTTGCTGCGATCGCTTCATCATCTTCGAGCGCTTTGACTGAACCATTGGCTAAACCATAGAGCAAGGCATGAGGATTATCAGTAGATGTAACTGGCATAGAAGAATCGGTGTTTGGGATCAGAGTTAATACTATTTTCTACAATTACAGAGAAACGGATTCCAGAAATTAAGTAAGTCGGTGCTAATATTTCCAGCTATGTTAAGGAATTTTAATGTCGGGTGTGTTGTCGCCAAGCGCCGCACCGTCAACAATCTCAGGTGCGTTGCTATCAGGCATAACACACCCGACAGCTAATTTATATTTCTTCATATACATTGAATTTTTCTCCCCGACTTACCAAGCCCCTTCGGGGCGGGAACAGGGAACTCTTAACAGGGAACAGAAAAAAAATTAGCCCCGAATACAGGGTTTAAAGCCCCTAAATTTATTTATGAAAAGAGATAAAAATATTTGAAACGAGATGGCGTCAGCCACGATGTTTCAATGTGTCCTTGTACAAATCCCCTGATTTTAATTATGGGGATTTCCCTGTTGCCTGTTGCCCGTTCCCTGTTCCCTTTTAATTAGAGAAAGTTTGTCTACAAAGGCAGTTAGAGCTTGCGGAAAACTGCCCTCTGCCTCTCATAGGCATTACCCGGATTTCTCACCAATGCTCAAAGCCTGTGCTTGTGCAGGGGAGCAGGGGAGCAGGGGAGCAGAGGAGAGTTCAATGTGCCAAGTTCAATCCCCTCCGCCCCTCTGCCCCTCTGCCCCTCTGCCCCTCTGCCCCTCTGCATTTCAAACTTGTGAGAAATGCGGGATTAACATCTGCTGCGGGTTTCTGAATTTAAAAGGGTGTTATTTGCCAAGGCTACTCTTCTAACACTTGCTTCAGTAGGCGACCTTTCAGTATCCATTAATATAACAATTATTACGCTCAGTGTGCAGAGAGGATAAATACTTTTATTTTCATAATTTTTAACAGATTAAATACTTTTTATTGAGCGTCATACAAGTGCCATATATTAGTCACAAAAATGTCATTGGCATAAGTTAGTTTATAAATATTTTCTTAAAAGTTTCGGTTGCTATTACTCCAAAATCTCATCTGATTTTGGCTAAGAGATAATTTGAGAGTGAGCTATTGTAGGTTAGCTTGTCTGCTTTAAATCCGAATGACAAGCAGAAATTGTCTAGTGTGAGGAGTGAGTGTTAAAAGAATGCCAATAGGAAAAAAACGTTCGGTGAAAACCTTCAAAGGGGGTAACAAAAATACCAAAAAACTTACATCCGAACGCTGGCTGTGGTTTTGCGTAGGGATGAGCGGTGTGGCAATGATATCAGCGATCGCCGGAATGCTGTTAGCAGCTTCTTTCAGCAGCAAGCCTTTGGAGAAAACTCAGCTAAACCAACAACAGCAAGCAGTGTTTGATAGAGAGGGCATCACTGGAAGTGGACTACAATTTTCTGCATTAAGCCGCCCTGTAAACATTCTAGTTTTAGGAATGAGTGTGCTGCCCCCAGACATTAAGAACCCGCCCCCTGAAAGCCTACATTTGAGATATCAGCCTGAACTAAATTCCTTTGATGGTCTATCTGATGTCATGCTTCTACTGCGATTTGAGCCGGAAAAGAAAAAATTAATAATGCTTTCCATTCCTAGAGATACCCGCATAGATGTGTCTGGACATGGTTTGACCAAAATTAATGCTGCCAATGTTTATGGTGGGCCGGCTTTAACCAGTACAACAGTCAGTAATCTCTTGGGTGGAGTAGAAATTGATCGGTATATCAGAATTAACGTTTTGGGAGTCAGCAAGTTAGTCGATGCCTTGGGTGGTGTGACAGTCTATGTACCGAAGAATATGAAATACCAAGATGATTCCCAGCATCTTTATATCAATTTGAAAGCAGGCAAACAACATCTCAACGGAGACCAAGCGCTGCAACTTTTGCGCTTTCGCCATGATGAGTTAGGAGACATTGGTCGTATTCAACGCCAGCAAATGGTGATTAGTGCCTTAACCGACCAAACTCTCAATCCCACCACACTGACTCAACTGCCTAAAATTCTTGACATAGTTAAAGAACATATTGATTCCAACTTAACAGTGGAGGAGTTAGTAGCGCTGTTGGGTTTTATGGTGCAAACTACTCGTTCTAATATGCAGATGTTAATGGTGTCTGGTCGTTTTAGCGAAAAGAAGGAATATGATGCTAGCTACTGGATACCAAACAGCAGCCGCATTTTTGCCATGATGGCTCAGTATTTTGATTTGGACTCAGCAACAAAACCGCAAGTAGCCAATCATCCAGCTAGTTTACGAGTGGCAATTCAAGACAGCACTGGCAGCAATCATGCGAACCTGCATCCACTAATCAAAATCTTACAAGAAGCTGGCTATAGCAATATTTATATTACTAAAAGCTGGGGTGAGCCTCTAGAAGTAACTCGGATTATTGCCCAACAGGGAGATCGTGAGAGCGCTCAATCAATTCGCAACACTTTAGAATTAGGTGAAGTCCGAGTGGAAAGTACTGGCAATCTCTACTCCGATATCAGCATCCAGATTGGTAAAGATTGGTTGCAACTACGAAAAAGTATCTAATATAATTTGAGAATTTTGACTTGAAATTTGGAATTGGAAATCGCCTAGTTGTAAAATATACGCTAATTGCGAATGCTAATCTGAAAAAATAGTCATACTTTCGTCATAGGTTTGTCATAGTAAAGTCAATGTAACGTGTTTAATTTCAAAAGGATGTATCGTAGCTGAATATCTATTTAAACAGCAATTAATAAAAGTTTTCTTAGATGTAATTTTTACATATTCACTACTTACTATCCTCAAAAGTACAATATCCCTTCATCAAGCTATGATGTTTTCTTTATTTTTATCGGCTACCTCTTGTTCTAGTGATGTCGATTTAGGTTTTCTAGAATTGAGTTGGTTGAAAATAGTTTTTTTAGGAATTGTACAAGGAATTACTGAATTATTACCCATTAGTAGCACAGCACATTTACGAATTATTCCGGGATTATTAGGATGGAAAGATCCGGGAAGTGCTTTTAGTGCAGCGATGCAGTTAGCGAGTATCGCGGCTGTCATTAGTTATTTTTGGCAAGATTTGAAAAAATTAACAGGTGCAACTGTCAGGGCAATTTCTGAACAAGATTACAGCAACCAATATTTTCGTTTAGCAATTGGATTATTAATTGGTACAGTTCCCATTGCTGTTGCAGGTCTTTTACTCAAAAAAAGTCTCAATGGTTGTAATTCTCCTTTCCGCGCCCTGATAGTTGTAGGAATATCATCAATTGTGATGTCTTTGTTGCTCGGAATTGCAGAAAGATTTGGGAAACGCGATCGCGTTTTTAATCAACTGTCATTAAGTGATGGGATTTGGGTAGGAATTTCTCAAGCATTAGCTTTAATTCCAGGAGTTTCCCGTTCCGGTTCTACCTTAACTGCTGGATTATTCTTAGGAATGGAGCGAGAAACTGCTGCTAGATTCTCATTTTTACTGGGCTTGCCAGCCGTGATTCTAGCAGGAGCGTTAGAACTGCATACGCTTTTCAAAGCTGGACTTGATATCAATGGTTGGATGACTTTAATTATTGGCTTAACTACAGCTAGTATTTCTGCTTTTGCCGCCATTTATAGTTTACTGCATTATTTAGAAAGATACAGTACTTGGGTATTTGTTTGGTATCGTTTGGTGATGGGAATATTCCTCGTAGTTAGCGTAGTTACTGGCTTTTTACCAAACTGAATTACCAAGAAAGTGAAATGGAGGGATTGAAGTATCTTGATTTTAAAACCTGCTGTTATCGCCTTGGTTTACTGACAAAGTACAAAATAAATCCTGGTGATTATTTCATATTAATTTGACG
Organism: Nostoc sp.; assembly: GCF_036917155.1. Lineage (GTDB taxonomy): Bacteria > Cyanobacteriota > Cyanobacteriia > Cyanobacteriales > Nostocaceae > Nostoc. Next base: position 22,112 of record NZ_JBALDZ010000244.1, read on the forward strand.
AACTTATGACAAGCTTATCACAAAAGTATGGCGAGAAATTTTTACTGAAGATTCTGTTTAAAATCAGGAAATGAAAGAAACTTATTCAGATGAATATTGGTCATAAAAGTTTGACAACCAAGACTCATAAATGAGGAGGCTTCTTATATGATGAATCGGATTTTTTCTAAAAAATTACTAGGGCTAGCAGGTGTATCATTTGTACTTTGTTCGTCTCAATTAGTAATGGCGCTTGTACCTAATAACGTTGCGATTATCGTCAATAGTGGCTCTACCAATACGATTGGGTATCGCATTTATGTATCACCAACTGGAGAAGTTAATTATGTTGATGGCAAAGGGTCTAACAGAGGTAAATTATCCAAAAAATTGACAAGAGAGTTTTTTCGCGACGTGAAAATTGCTGAACCTTTATCTAATTTGTCAGTTAAACAAGGTTGTGCCAAATCTGTTTCGTTTGGTACAACTACTACCATTAAGTTAGCCGATCAGCAGTCACAAGACATTAGCTGTCCTGGTAATGATAAAGCTCGACGCTTAGATAATGATGTTATTGCAATTGCGAAAGCTTTAAATGTAGTTAATGTTCCTAAGAGCCAAGGAAAACCACTGCCACCCCAGAACTTTTAGTTGATTAACCGATTTGACTGTTTTTAGCTGGGGTTAGCATCGGTGAGAGATTAAGGTAGTTGCACATTTATTAAAATGGTGCCGCAAAAGGACTACGAAAACCAGTCTCCAAGCTGGATTTCGTAGTCCTTTTACGACTCCTAAATTTTGATTTTATTTGGCAGCGAAATTCTCACAGCAGTCGTTCTTTTGCATGAAGTAGAAAGTTACGGGTTGTCCCTATTCCCCATTCCCTAAGGCAATACGCTTGGGTTAAGGGCTATCGGCAACAATTTTGGGTTTTCTAGACGCGATAAATCGCAGTCTCTACAAGGTTTTGGGCTGATCTGAACTGTATTGTTCCCTAAGGGACTTCCAAATAAAAAAATATCCAATTACTTCTTGTGGGGTGGGCGTCTCGCCTGCCCTATGGACTGGGCGGGCAAGATGCCCACCCCACAATATTGGATAATTTATTTCTTGGAGTTCCCTAATACAGTTACATCCACACTGAAAGTTCTTCCATATCAAACAGAGCAAGTTTTTGAATGCCAGCTTTTTCGAGACTATTGTCTTGTGTACTTCCGCGCCAGATTACGCAAATTACGAAGTCCATGATCGCACCCTCATTACGCAGCGCTTCAGTACTATTTATAACCTGACCACCTGTTGTAATAACATCTTCAATAATACACAACTTTTTTCCTTGAATATTAATCCCTTCTGCTATTTTTTCAGTTCCATATTCTTTTTTGGTCTTCCGAACAAAGACAACCGGTAATTCAACTTCTAATGAAATTGCTGTTGCTAAAGGAACTCCCCCTAGTTCCAATCCTGCTAGCATTTCTGTGCCTGGTGGAATTTTTTTTACCATTTCTTTAGCTAGCCGCTTCAGTAACAAAGGATTAGATTCAAACTGGTATTTATCAAAGTAATGGGAAGATACCTGACCAGAACGTAACCGAAACTCGCCTTTCAGATAGGAAACACGAACAATTTCTTTGGCTAATTCGCTATGACTCATTTTTAGAAAAAGCTGGAGAAAGTGTAAAAAAGCCGATGGAGAATGCATCGGCTTAACTGACAATATTCAACAGATGAATAGTCTACTATTACTGGATTGCTGCTGCTTTGGGAGGAAACTGAATTCTGGGATCTGGCATGAAATTGTATCTCAAATACAATCCTCCCGAGACAAACAGGATAATTAATAACCCACCAATACCAAGGGGACTAGGAAGCCAGAAAACAGCTTCTATATGGTTTAGCTCACCAGGCTGGAGTTTCCACACTAATTGATTGCCATTTTTTTCTGGCTCAATTGCAGTTTCAGTTAGTTGAATATTCTTGGCTCCCCAAGGAGTTTTCAAGCTAAATTCCAAGTCGAGAATTGAACCAGCATTAGCCAGAACGTTACCTTTACTGGCAATTAGAGAGAGCGATCGCAAATCCAAATCATAAATTAACCGATTTCGGACTAAAAGTAAAAAATTGTTCTCCTCCAAGAGGACGTTTGATTCAATTTTCGGCAGTTCTGAGTCAGATTCGCTCTGCACAGACTCAGAGGGTTGATTCGCACGGGGATTAAAAAATTCGTTGAACTTCTCTTGCAATTCCCTACCACTACTAAAAGGAATTGTGACGATGATTTCTTCTTGGGAAACTCGCTGTGTTTTTCCTTCTAGTTGACGGGCGCGGCGCTCTATGCTATTCAACCATTCATATACAGAATCGCCGCTAAAACTGGTTAGCCGTTCTCCCAACTTAATATGCTGTACTAGTTCACCACTATTTGAATTATCAAAGTTAAGCCCTACATCATACTTAACACAACCAGTCAGTAACAGTGATGTTAACAGCACTAGCCATAGAATAGGATTTCGCATGGGAAAGACGCGGTTCATCCGATTTCGACCATTCAGTGTAAATACAAAACGGAATGGTCTGATTAACCACAAGAAAATCTTTCCAAAAATTGAAGAATTTAAAACCATAAATCTCCCCAAAAGTCAACATATTTTGGATTTTAAATTTTGGATTTTGGATTGACCCCACCGATAAACGGATAAAGCTCGAAGATTTTAAATTTTGGATTTTGGTTTATCCCTTACCCCTTGTGGGTGAGACATGAACCAAAAGAATCTAAAATCTAAAATCCAAAATCCAAAATTGTTATCAGCCAGGGGTTCTTGAAAAATTTAACCAAAGCAAGTACGAGATGGTTAAACCGATAGCAATGAGCGCCACCCAGATAAAGCGATTATCTCTGGTATTGACCTGACTAAGGTCAACAAATTCTGGCTCCGTAGGTTTAGGCTTTTGCTGCACAGAAGATTTAGTAGGTTTAGCAGCGATAGAAATTTTGAGTTCATTATCTGGTAGTGCGCCTAAATCGGGAATTTGGATCATCCATTCGCTGGGTCTTTTCAGCTTTGGTGCTTTTAAGATGTAAAGCATCTGCCGCGCTTGTTTGCCGATTTCAAAATGGGGATGGCGTTTGAGTCTTTCGCAAAGAGCGATCGCATCATCTGTGCGTCCAGCGGCTTCATAAGCTGTCACTAGATGAATTTCTACTTCGCCCCCAAGGCGAGAATTACGAGCTAACAGGGCACTGGCCTTTTCTAAATTTTCTATGGCTTCGCGGTATTGCCCATTTTCAAAGGCAAATTTCCCAGTCTGGTAGCGGGTTTTAGCAATTTCTAAACTTTCTGTACTCACGTTTTCTATCAAAAATCAGCACTATTTTAATTTTGCCAATGCCAGCAATCTTTTTGGAATCTGTTCAAAAGCTGGCAATCTGAAATTGGATAAACTTCTAAAATTTTAACTAAGTAACTGCGACTATTTTCTGATTAAAAATTCTGGTTATCAAATGCAGGTGAGCAAAATTATGTTGAAAATCAAGCATTCGCCATCGGTGAGAGGTTAAGATAATCTTACTTTTGTCAATTAGAAATTATGCTTAAAATTTGGAAAGAGCCGAGGTATTAAGTTAACTGTTGTACTGAAATTATGGGTTAAGAATAAATGATGCGTATCAAGATGACGCGTAGGCAAAGCCCAACCTAGGCATCGCCCAATCAAAAATTCTGTTTCTAACCCCGATTTCAGCAATATTTTAAGTACTATTGCTTATTGACAAATTGTATCTGACCTTAACCTCTCACAAATGAGCATTCGCAACTGAATTGTCTCCTAGCAGGTATGACTTTAACAGTGATGGGTGTAAGCATTGCTCGAGCTTTTGCCCAGCGTGCGATCGTGATTGATGGCGCTAATGGAGTCCAGCGATCGCCTGCTGTCGGTTCCCTTATTTATGGTAGCCCGATTCCCACACCTGCGCCTGTAGACCCAGCAACAAGGCAGAATGTGACAAATTCCACGCCTATAAATCCGACAATTCGAGATTCAACCCTAGTTAATCCGGTGATTATCAATAATTCATGGCGTCGTACACCATTTAGCGGCGGGCGATGTCTGACGACAAGTTGCTCCGCACCGACGCGGGTTATTATTACCTATCCCCGGTAAAGCAGGGAAATGGGAAGATGAGGGGATAAGCAACTCCTCACTCCTCACTCAGCACTCAGCACTCCTAAGAGGTAAACTGCGAACCGAGAATCATTGTCCCAATCCCAACATCGGTAAATATCTCTAGTAACAAAGCGTGAGGAATGCGACCATCAATGATATGCGCTGCACGGACTCCTTGAGCAAGCGATCGCACACAACAACTCACTTTCGGAATCATCCCACCGTTGACTATACCACTAGCAATCAACTCGCGAGCTTCACGGATATCTACTTTTGGAATCAAAGTAGATTGGTCTTTGTAATCTTTTAAAATTCCACTGGTATCGGTCAGTAAAATTAACTTTTCTGCACCTAATGCAGCAGCAATTTCTCCAGCTACAGTATCGGCGTTAATGTTATAAGCTTGCCCTGTCTCGTCTGCGGCGACGCTGGACACCACTGGAATGTAGCCATTGCTAGCCAGGGTGTCCAAAATCTTGATATTCACATTACTGACTTCCCCAACAAAACCGATGCCTTCTTGACCTTGGGGACGTGCTGTAAATAGATTACCGTCTTTACCGCAAAGTCCGACAGCTAATCCACCAGCTTGGTTAATTAGCGCGACAATTTCTTTGTTAACTCGACCAACTAAAACCATTTCCACCACATCCATTGTAGCGGCATCAGTGACTCGCAGACCATTTTTAAATTGTGGTTCGATGCCCAGCTTATCTAACCAACTGTTAATTTCTGGGCCGCCGCCGTGGACTACAATCGGGCGCAAGCCGACGCAGGATAAAAATACAATGTCGCGGATCACTTTGTCTTTGAGTGTGCTATCTTTCATGGCTGCGCCACCATATTTGACAACAACAGTGCGACCGGCGAATTGTTGAATATAAGGTAGTGCTTCGCTTAGTACACGTACACGAGTGGCTTCAGTTTGCCTGATGTATTCAGAATCGTTGTCCGTCATGAGGAGCCGCCGTTAAGAGTTAAAGCCTATTCCAGTCAGTGTAGAAGACTTTGTAACCTGTAACAATGTCTGATGGCTATCAAGAGCAAAATAAGCATAAACAAAGATGTAAAAGCAGATACTCCCCCAGATTTAGAAGCAAGGTTTGATGAATTGGCTACTAGGATAAATGCTGATGCGATTCGTTATGCCACAGGTGGATGGGTTACATCTTCATAGTAAATTGGTATGAGTCGGAAATATAAGAGCGATCGCTTGACTTTTAAGACAGTCGCTACGGGAGATTCCGATCGCTTTTAATTATACGATCGCCCCAACAAAATTTTCTCTAAAATTTGATTACCCCAAGTCCTCTTCCGTAAGTCCTGCATCTTTCATAATGCTTTTCAATGTTCCTATTGGCAAATCTCGATTACTATGAACTGGTATGGAAAGGATCGCAACTACATCTTCTTTTGTATAAATATGATGACTGCCAGTAATTCGTATCCGCTCAATAAATCGGGGTAGTGCAAAAAAGAAAAAGTAAATAGATGCACATAGCATCGTAGAATAAATCACATGGCGCAAAAGCA
>NZ_JBALDZ010000245.1:0-34887 GCF_036917155.1 Nostoc sp.
CGATACGCGGCTATTTGGGTAAAGTCTGGTGGACCAGCTTGGGAGGCGCGACATGGATTGACCTCATCTCAGTATCAAGCGACTTTTGACAAACTGGTTGGTGAAGGATATCGGTTGGTTGATGTTAGTGGTTATGGTGTGAATGGACAAGACCGATACGCGGCTATTTGGGTAAAGTCTGGTGGACCAGCTTGGGAGGCGCGACATGGATTGACCTCATCTCAGTATCAAGCGACTTTTGACAAACTAGTTGGTGAAGGATATCGATTAGTTCACGTTAGTGGTTACAGTGTGAACGGAAAAGACCGATACGCCGCCATTTGGGAGAAGTCAGACGGCCCAGTTTGGGAGGCGCGACATGGATTGACCTCATCTCAGTATCAAGCAACTTTTGACAAACTGGTTGGTGAAGGATATCGATTGGTTGATGTCAGTGGCTACTAGTACAACAAGTCAAAATTCAGTGCCATCAGAAATTTATCAGCCTTTGAACTCCATTAATCAGCCACCTCCTCCCCACTCCCTACGGCACTTGCGTCCGTTGCTCAATCGCCTTACTAGGCGGAATCTCCTCAAGAGGAATCAGGGCTTCGATTACCGACTTCACAATTGGGGCGGCGACAGTAGAACCATAAGCACTTTCTCCTTTTGGCTCATCTACCAATGCAAATACTACATAGCGAGGAGATTCCACGGGCAAAATAGCCACGAAACTAGTCATTCTCGCACCCTTAATGTATCCGCCATTCGCACTCGCTTTTTGGGCTGTACCAGTTTTACCAGCAATGCGATATCCCGGAATTTGTGCTGCCTTACCGCTGCCTTGAGTAACAACAGTTTCCATCATTTCCAAAACCTTTTGGGCTGTTGCGGCTGAGAAAATTTGGCGGGGGATGGTGTGAGTGGGTGAATCATGCATCTGCCCTTTGCTATCAATCAGCCCGCGAACTACATGGGGTGTAACCAACTTACCGCCATTAGCTAAAGCACCGTGCATTTGCACTAGCTGTAATGGTGTCATGGAAAAGCCTTGCCCAAAGGAAGTAGTAGCTGGTTCAATTGGCGAAGCGATAAATTCTTCTTGACTTTTAAGCTGTCCACCGACTTCAAAAGGTAAATCTGTATCAACTTTTTGTCCTAGACCCAAGCGTTCTAGCCAGTTGTAGTAAATTGAAGGTTTTAAGCGTTGGATAATTTGCACCATCCCAATGTTGCTGGAATATTGCAAAATCTGAGCGATGCTGATTCGCCCATTACCATTATTCATCGCATTTTTGATGGTGTAATTAGCTACTCGAATAGAACCGGAGTCATTAAACATATCATCTGGTTTGATGACGCCATTTTCCAGAGCGATCGCTACATTCAAAGGCTTAAAAGTCGATCCTGGTTCATAAAGATCCGCCACCGTCCAGTTTTTAAATAACGAGATATCAGCTTTACCGTATTCATTAGGGTTATAAGTAGGCTGAGAAACGAGGGCAAGTAAGGAACCATCCAAGGCATCCATGACAATTACCGCCCCACGTTTAGCGTCAAACTTCTCCATCTGTTGTTTGAGCGCAATCCGAGCAATTCGTTGTAGACGGCTATCAATAGTAAGTTGCAGTCGCAAATCATCAAAATGCAAAAAACCTTCAGGCGCATGATCCGGCATCAGGACCCCATTTCCCGACCGACTGAGCCGCACCGTTTGCACAGGACGTTCTAATAACTTCTCTTGAGAATATTCCACACCTGCTTGACCACGGCGGTCAACATTCACGTAGCCCACCACGTCAGAAACCAAATCGTCTGGCGGATAATATCGGGAGTATTTTTGAATCCACTCCAGGCCATTTAAGCGCAAAGAAATGACGCGATCAATAATTTCTTCTGGTAAGGCTGGCGCAAGTATAATTCCGCTTCTTTTGCTTTGAAAAGTTTTCACTAACTCAGCAGAATCTTTTGCCAAAATGGGGGCAAGTCGCTCTGCCATATCTTCATTAGACTTATCAAACAGCTTAGGATGAGCGTACAAAGTATATACAGGACGGTCAATCGCCAACAGATTACTATTGCGATCTACTACCGGGCGACGGGGCATAAAAGGTCGCAAACTCACCATTTGCTGGTTGCGTGCTTGCTCAGTTAACTTTGGCCCCTTGACAATCTGTAGGTTATACAAGTTGATAGCCAACCCCAACCCTGATGCCATTAATACGCCCCAGACGATGAACAGTCGGGACTTAATACTGGATGTTTGGTCTTGGATATTAGAGGCTAATTTTCCGAAAAACCCTAGTTTATAGCCCTTTTGTCGCCTTGTAAATTCTGGATTCCGAAACTTTCTGAATTTTGTTCTGCTTGGTGACTTCTGCATTGGGTTCTGACGAATTACGATTAGTATCCCAGTGGCGAGAGTGTTTGCGGTTGCGTTTCAGAATTTGGCGTTGTATTAGACGATGTTGGCTTAGGACTCTGAGATGGTGAAGGCAAGAAAATCATCCCTTCAGGAGTTGGCGATACCAACCCTGCTGTTGGTTGTTCTGCTTCATTAGCCATTTTATTTTTTAGCGTTGCGGTGGTTGTCATTAACAGCCGATCGTGACGTTGGAGGTTTTGTAGTCTGCGATATGACTGACCCCAAAGCTCTTGGGAATAGACCGTCCAGCCATACACAGCAAGTGTGGATGCTACTAACAAAAACGCTAAGACTGACGAATAACGATGAAAAGTGTACAAGCGTAGCAACCACAAAGGTGTCGCTCCAGAATTAGCCATTGTGGGAAGACCAAGAAAACCTACTCCCCTACTCTTCTGGTTTGTACTCAACTGCTCATTGAGATTTGGCGCTTGTTGTCTACCCAAATCTTTCACTGATTTGGCTATAACTGGTTCATTTGTGGGAGAAACCGCGAAATTTTTTGATGAACGTTGTTGTTTTTGAGAGGATACTGGTGTAGAGGCATTCCGTGATGCTGACTCCATACGCGCAGAGCGTCGCCTCCCTAAAGAAAGGATAGAATCTCGCCAGAACCAGTTAGCCTTTGTAGAAACAGTAGATTTACGAGCAACTACCATAAATTTTTTTAGATGGGAAATACTGTACTTTAGATTGATTGTCTTGATTGTCTGTTTTGCTGAGGTTAAAATCACCTTCTGTACAACAAGCACACATAACAGACTACACCCTTTTAACTTTTCTGATAGGTAGCTCTACCAGTGCTTGCATCCCCTAGATATGCAATGTTTGCAATCAGCGATTAGAAACTAGACAGCTTAACCTTTAGGTATCGCACCTAAAGTATGGCAACGTCTGGTAGCAAGGTGCAATACTTTGTGAAAAAAATAAAATTTTTTGCTATCATAGCTCGGTTTGCTAAAGAATTTGGTAATTTTCGTTTTGCTCCTGAGTTAAGAGAAACTAATCAGGATACGTAATTCCAAAAAGAATACCCCAAAGGATTGTTTTTTTAAGTATGTAATCTCGCAGAATAAAAAAAAAGCAATAAATACGGTATCGTATTCAACAGGCGAAAAATTGTTCTAGCCACAATTGGTGAAAGAGGAGTTATGAAAACAAAAATCTTTGGTTTTGCTCTAATGTTAAGTCTGGCTGCAATTCTCGGAGCCTGTGAAGGTGGTGGTGGTTCACCTGCTGGTACTAGTACTCCAGCCGGTGAACCCACTGATGCACCTGCTACTGGGTCTACTCCTGCCACGACTCCCGCAGCGCCCGCAACGACTCCCGCAGCAACTCCCGCAGCGACTCCTGCTGCGACTCCCGCTGCGACTCCTAAATAAGGCATCTTAAACTTTAGTTTAAATCACGCCCAGAACTACTTAGTGACAGCGTTTCTGACTACACAGCTTAAATTAATTAGGTTCACGTAAAAACCTGCATATCTTGTGTTGGTGTATCGAAGCCTATAGTTTGCTCAAATATCAGCTAAGTAGGGTAAGAAGTAGAGGACACTGGTAAAGAGGGTTCCTTCCTCAACCAAGTGTCCGCCTGAAATTCCCGCCTGATAAAACTTTGTTTCTAATCCAAGTGAGTTGAGTTATGTGAATCTCAGCCATTTTGTACGCAAGATACTTCCCTCTTTTGGTATTTTGAATTGCTGAGACTACTGAGTTTTGAGAGGGCAAAACAATTTATTGCGATCGCTAGCTGGCAATTGCTCTTGAGCATTCCCTGTAGTCTAGGAAAGACCTGGTAATGTCACTTGATATTGCCAGATTTTTATTGCAAAAATTTAGGTATGGGGCATGGGAAAAATAGATTTTCATCCTGCGTTGTGAACGCAGTTTAGAATATGGGGAGAGTCAAAGCGGGAAAGGCAATAAAATTACTGAGTTTAATTGTGATTAGTACAACTTTGCTTGTATTGAGTAGCTATTGGGGATCATCTGTAATCGCATTACCGCCACCAGAGGATACACCAGAAGAAATATTACGGACACAGATTATCATAGAAGCGCGATCGCCTATTGATGGAAGATTCCTAACAGCTGCCGAATACATCCAATTGCAAGCCCAGCTGCAAGAAGTCCCGCCACCAAAACTAGACCCCAAAATTCGAGAACAGATTTACTTACTTCGCTTACGTAAAACATTATTTCAGTTTTTCCCATTTTTAAATTTTTGACTAGTCATTAGTCATCGTCTGCCCAATCCCCAGTCCCCAATACCCAATACCCAATCCCCAGTCCCCATTCTGATGTAGGATAACGGTGGCGACAAAATTGCAAATAAATGTAAAGAATATATATAGATATTAAAAAAGTAGATTTAGTCAATCACGTTATTTCACTTAGGTAGCTTCATGTCCATGACCACGATCGCCCCTGAACAGGTTAACAGCATCGTTTGGAATCAGCATAACGATCCCTTTGAAATATTAGGTTCTCATCCCATAGAACAAGACGGCAAAACTGTCTGGGCTGTGCGGGCCTACTTACCAAATGCAAGTGCAGCATGGGTTGTTCTTCCTGAACAACGGAAGGAATACCCAATGCAAACGGTGCATCATCCCCACTTTTTTGAATGCACCATTGAAACTGCAGAACTGGCAAACTACCAGTTACGGATTAAAGAAGGGGAACATGAGCGTGTTATTTATGACCCTTACGCTTTCCGTTCTCCAAACTTGACAGACTTTGACCTGCATTTGTTTAGTGAAGGCAACCATCACCGGATATATGAAAAACTGGGAGCGCATCCCACGGTAATAGACGGTGTTAAAGGCGTTTATTTTGCCGTTTGGGCACCTAACGCTCGTAATGTCTCGTTGCTGGGAGATTTTAATCTCTGGGATGGACGTAAAAACCAGATGCGTAAAGGCCCTACCGGAGTTTGGGAATTGTTTATTCCTGAAATCGGTGTGGGAGAGCATTATAAATATGAAATCAAAAATTTTGAAGGACACATTTACGAAAAATCCGATCCTTACGGTTTCCAGCAGGAACCCCGCCCGAAAACAGCATCCATTGTCACTGATTTAGATGCTTATAGTTGGAGTGACGAAGACTGGATGGAAAAGCGGCGTCGCACTGACCCTCTTACCCAACCTGTATCAGTCTACGAAGTACATTTAGGCTCTTGGTTACATGCTTCGAGTGCGGAACCAGCAAAACTCCCCAATGGTGAAACTGAACCTGTAGTCATCGTGTCGGAACTGAAGCCAGGCGCACGCTTCCTAACCTACCGAGAACTCGCTGACCGAATTATTCCATACATCAAAGAATTAGGATACACCCATCTAGAATTGCTGCCCATTGCAGAGCATCCCTTTGATGGTTCTTGGGGCTATCAAGTAACTGGTTACTATGCTCCTACCTCCCGTTTTGGCAACCCCGAAGATTTCATGTATTTTGTTGACAAATGTCACGAAAATAATATAGGGGTAATTGTAGATTGGGTTCCTGGTCACTTCCCTAAAGATGGACATGGTTTAGCTTTCTTTGATGGCAGCCATCTATACGAACATGCTGACCCCCGCAAAGGCGAACACAAAGAATGGGGTACTTTGGTGTTCAACTACGGTCGCCATGAAGTTAGTAATTTTCTGGCAGCAAATGCCCTCTTCTGGTTTGATAAATACCACATTGACGGGATTCGTGTCGATGCTGTGGCCTCGATGCTTTATAACGATTATTGCCGTAAACCAGGAGAATGGCTGCTCAACCAGTACGGCGGCAGAGAAAACCTAGAAGCAGCAGATTTTCTGCGTCAGGTAAATCACATTATCTTTAGCTATTTCCCCGGCATTCTCTCAATTGCTGAAGAATCTACTTCTTGGCCAATGGTATCTTGGCCGACCTACACAGGCGGACTGGGCTTTAACTTGAAGTGGAATATGGGCTGGATGCACGATATGCTGGATTACTTCAGCATGGATCCTTGGTTCCGTCAGTTCCATCAAAACAACATCACCTTTAGTATGTGGTACAACCACAGCGAGAACTTTATGCTGGCTCTGTCCCATGATGAAGTGGTGCATGGTAAGAGCAATATTATCGGTAAAATGCCGGGGGATACATGGCAGAAGTTAGCTAATATCCGTTGTTTATTTAGCTATATGTTTGCTCACCCAGGCAAGAAAACCATGTTTATGAGTATGGAGTTTGGGCAGTGGAGTGAGTGGAATGCTTGGGCAGATTTGGAGTGGCATTTATTGCAGCATGAACCACACCAACAGTTAAAAACGTTTTTCCAGGATTTGAACCATCTCTACCGTTCTGAACCAGTTTTGTACACCCAGGATTTTGCCCAAGCGGGGTTTGAGTGGATTGACTGTAGCGACAATCGCCATAGTGTAGTTTCCTTTATCCGTCGCGACAAGGATTCTGATGATTTTGCGATCGTCGTTTGCAATTTTACACCGCAACCCCATTCTCATTACCGCATCGGTGTACCGCAAAAGGGATTTTATACTGAGTTGTTCAATAGTGATGCGCGTCCGTATGGCGGCAGCAATATGGGCAACTTAGGTGGTAAGTGGACAGATGATTGGTCTTTGCATAGTCGTCCTTATTCACTGGATTTGTGTTTGCCACCCTTGGGCGTATTGATTCTCAAGTTGGATAAGAAGAAGACTGCTGAGGTAATTGGATAACAATTAAAGGTGGGCGATGCCCACCTTTAAATTTTCTTTACGATAAAAGATAGACGATAAAGCCCTTAATGACAAAACTGACTCATACGAATCTATGAATCCAGGTGCTACCTAGCAAGGAAGTTAGGCAGCATTGGCTCAAAGAAGACTTGTAGTATAATGCGATTCTTTAGTTGACTCTATATCTCAGCTATTTCTCTGTTGAAATGAGGAGCTAGTGTTGTACCCCCAAATTTACTGTACACTCCTAAGCCACTCAGTAATCCCCTGAGCGATCGCATCGGCTATCTTCTTCTGTTCTTCTGGGTTTACCACCTGCTCAAATTCATCGGGATTGCTCATAAAACCCAATTCCAGTAACACCGATGGTGCAGCTGTTGGACGTGTTAGCGCCAGGTTATCCCAAAACACACCATAGGAAGGTCTACCGAGTTTTTTGACTACATAGTTGTGTAAAAATATGGCGAGGTTGTGGGCTTGGGGTTGATACCAAAAAGCGGCGAATCCCTTGATTTTTTCAGCATCGCCATCATCGGGTAGAGAATTGTGATGTATGGAAAGTGCGATCGCAGGTTCTTCTCGACTAATAATCGCCTGACGTTCTACGAGGGAAAGTTCGCGATCGTCTTCTCGCGTCATCACTACTGTTGCTCCTCGCTTCACCAAATCGTCGCGCAGCAACTTAGATACCACCAAATTCACATCTTTTTCTAAATATCCAGTTGGGCCACTGGCACCAGTTTCTTTACCTCCATGCCCTGGATCTAGTACAATCTTGAAATTAGCTAAAGGCTTGCGTCTTGTGTTCCCGATTTTAGGCGGATGACGCAAAGCCAAAACCAGGGTTGTACCGTCGTATCTCAGCTTATATCCCCACTGTTGAGCTTTTTTGAGGTTAAAGGTGTATTTTACTTGTCCTGGAGCTTCCTGTTGCCAGTCTAGGCGATAAATTAGGGGGTTCTCATCCAGGCGAATTATGTCTGTTTGGGCAGTGGTTTTATAGAGAGTGAGAGCGAGAGTTTGCTCACTTTGTTGTACGCTCACGGGTACGGGAACTTGCAAGGGGAAAACTATCTCTGTCGCACTAGGGAGTTGACGGTATCCGACACTGCGAATTATTGTTTGTGGCGGAACTGCACCAGGTAAAATGCGGGTTTCTTTACTATTAATCCAAGCGCCATAGTCTAGGCGCAACCATTCACCTTCCCTACCTGTAACCGTTGCGCGTGTGCCTTTGGGCAGTGGTGTAAGTCGAGAATAATCGGTGCTAGGGCCAGTACGAGCAACGCCTGACTCTACTGTAACCTCAGAAATTGGCAACTGTGATCTTGAGAGGATTTCAATCTTACCAGATCCGGGTTGAGTTATCGTCTTGCCATCAAGGGTCAGTTGAAATTGAGGTTTTCCCAAATCGGCGGCTGTGGCCACTGTGGTGCAACCTTGATAGTTGCCTACGCTAGACTGGGCATGAGGCTGATTTTGCCCTGTCAAAGCTGCCAAATTACTTGGTAGTTGTGCCTGTTCGGGTTGGGGTGAAAGGGTAATAGTTTGATTAGCCAGGGTTACAGAGACATTAGCGTTAGGGGGTGCGATCGCGCCAAAACAAATTACTTCTCCTGGTAATCTGGCAATGTCAACTGCGGGAGTCAGGGAATCTTTAGCAAAGGCTAACCCCTGTGGTAGCTCAGGGCTAGTGGTAAGCCTTGTCACTTCAATCTTGAGTTCTTGATTGTGGTAACGCACAGTAAAAAGATTCTCCCCCAACTGCAAGGGGAAACTAGGGGAAAAATGACCAGCTTTGCTGCGGGTAATTGGCTTACTATTGATCAAAACCTGACCATCTGGTGGTGCAGTGCCCAGAAAGAAGATTTTTTGGGCACTTGTCTGGTAGTTTGTCTGGGGAAAAATAACTATAAGAGATGGCTGTGCCAATGCTATTGAGGAGGAGAGAATAAAGCCTAATATTACTAATCCTAGAAGGTTTTTCACAGCAAATCACAGAAGATTACACCACAATAACTGTGGCACAATGACGGGATGTATTTTTAGAAGTTGTTAGAAATTCAAACTACTATGACTAAGTTTATCTTTGTTACTGGAGGCGTAGTTTCCAGTATTGGTAAGGGCATTGTAGCAGCAAGTCTAGGGCGTTTGCTCAAGTCGCGCGAATATTCAGTATCGATTCTCAAACTCGACCCTTATATCAATATCGATCCTGGTACGATGAGTCCTTTTCAACATGGGGAAGTATTCGTTACCCAGGATGGTGCGGAGACAGATTTAGACTTGGGGCATTACGAACGCTTTACCGATACCTCTATGTCGCGGTTGAACTGTGTGACTACTGGCTCAATTTACCAGGCAGTCATCAATAAAGAGCGGCGCGGAGACTACAATGGCGGTACTGTCCAGGTAATTCCTCATATTACCAATGAAATTAAAGATCGGATTTTGCGAGTTGCTAAAAGCACAAATCCCTCTGTAGTAATTACAGAAATCGGCGGAACGGTGGGAGATATTGAATCACTGCCGTTTTTGGAAGCAATTCGCCAGTTTCGTAAAGAAGTGGGACGGCAGAATGTGCTGTATATGCACGTAACGCTGGTGCCGTGGATTGCCTCGGCGGGTGAAATGAAAACTAAGCCGACACAACATTCAGTTAAAGAACTGAGATCCATTGGCATTCAACCAGATATTTTAGTTTGTCGGAGCGATCGCCCCTTACCCAAAGGATTAAAGCAAAAATTGTCGGGATTTTGCGATGTACCCGAAGAATGCGTCATCACTTCCCAAGATGCCAAAAGTATCTATGAAGTACCGCTAAATCTGGAACGGGAAGGAATGGCAGAACAAGTGCTGAACTTGCTGCAAATGGAACAACGTAAACCAGATTTGACGCAGTGGAAAACCCTGGTACAACGCTTACATAGTCCCAAGCACGAGGTAGAAATTGCCATTGTTGGGAAATATGTACAGTTAAGTGATGCCTATCTATCGGTAGTGGAAGCGCTGAACCATGCGGCAATCTCCACTTATGGCAAACTGCGCTTACGTTGGGTAAACTCAGAAGATTTGGAAGGTGAACCAGCTGAAAATTATCTTCAGGGTGTCGATGGCATAGTTGTACCAGGAGGTTTCGGTGTTCGGGGGGTGGATGGAAAAATTGCCGCCATTAGATACGCGCGCGATCGCCAAATCCCCTTTTTGGGTTTATGCCTGGGTATGCAATGTTCTGTAATTGAGTGGGCAAGGCACGTAGGGGGATTAACAGGTGCCAACAGTGCTGAATTTGACCCCTATACAACTGATCCGGTAATTAATTTATTGCCAGGACAGCAAGAAGTAGTGGATTTAGGGGGTACAATGCGCTTGGGACTATATCCTTGTCGTGTTCTCCCTGATACTTTAGCTTTCAAGCTCTATCAAGAAGATGTGATTTATGAACGACATCGACATCGATATGAGTTCAACAATGATTACCGCGATTTGTTGTTAAAGTCCGGCTATGTGATCAGTGGTACTTCTCCTGATGGACGCTTAGTTGAAATTGTGGAATTACCCAAGCACCCATTCTTTCTTGCTTGTCAATTTCATCCAGAATTTCAATCACGCCCCAGTACCCCTCATCCCTTATTTAAAGGATTCATTCAAACAGCGATCGCTCTTTCTCTTTCTACATCTGGTACACCAACACCATTGGAGGTGTCATAAAAATTAAAAATTAAAAATGACGCTCTCTACGAGACGCTAAAAGCGTAGCTTGCTTCCCTGTAAGGGTACGCAGACTCGCTCTAAGCGAAGCCATGCCGAAGGCTTTACGCTGCGCTAAAAAAATTAATTGCAACATTAACTTAGGGCTTCAGTAGATTTGGACATCCAGGGTGCATCATTCGTAAATTTCGGACTTGAGGAGATGTTGTGGCGTACTGGGTGAAAATCCTTTACGAGAGGAAAGAATATGTGGTGAATTTTGAGCGTGTCCATGCTTTTTGTTATGAGCTCAATGGCAGGGTTACTTTTTGGCTACCCGATAGTGCCATTCCCATAGTGATTAACCCGCAAAGTAATTTGGAAGATTATCAAAAGATTTTTGATTATTTAGAATGTGTGACAGGATTAGAATTAGATCACGCCCACTGGGTGAGAATAATTTACGAAAAAAATGAATATGTAATTAATCTCAACTGTATCAGTTCCTTTTGTCATGAACCGAACGGTAGGATAACTTTTTGGTTGCCAGATGGCACTATCCCCATCATTATCAACCCTGTGAGTAATCCTGAATCATATCAAAAAGTTGTGCAATACGTTAAGAAAGCAACTGGATATTCTTTATCTTAGTGTGAAGGGAATGGGGAATGCGGAATGGGGAATTTTGTACAGTGGGTAAGTCCTAGATTCTTGCAAAAGTTTCTAACATCCTTCCTTGCAAGCTCTTAGTTAGGGGAGACAAAGCGTAGCTTTGGCAGGGTGGGGTTCTGATATCTATAAGGCAATACGCTTGGGTTAAGGGCTACCGACAACAATTTTGGGTTTTCGAGACGCGATAAATCGCCGTCTCTACAAGTTTTTTGTTGCTCATTCTGAACTGTATTGATCTATAAAAAAATCTATTCCCTATTACCTATTCCCTATTGCCTATTCCCTTTTTAATGGCAGTGTTACCGCACAAGTCGTACCAATTCCTACTTCTGTGGCGATGTTAATATGACCTTGGTGTAAGTCGACACACTTTTTCACGACTACCAAGCCTAATCCTGTACCGGGAATGCTTCTGACATTTTTGCCACGATGAAACGGCTGAAACAGGTGCTTTTGATCTGCTAGGGGAATCCCAATACCTTGATCTTGAACTTGGAGAATCACCATATCTGATTCAAACTCCAGACTCAGATTAACATTCCTTCCTTGAGGAGAATATTTAATCGCATTCAGCAGCAAATTAGACAGAATAGAACGCAATAACCTTTCATCCACCCAAGCAGAAACAGCTTTTCCTTTGCAAGCAAAACTCAATGTGTGCCTCTCATCTGTACTTAGACGCATTTCTTCGACAAAATAAGCGCAGAATTCTTCTAAATTTATGAGTTTGGGATTAAATTCTAGTTTTCCGGTTTCGGCTCGATTGATAGTTAAAATATCGTCTAACATCTGAACCATATTTTTGACGGAAAGTTGAATCCGCTGTAAGTTCCTCAGTCGCTTAGAAGAGTTATCCCATTCATCTTGACAATTCTCTAGCAATTGGGCTGCTGCTAAGGCAGTACTCAGGGGAGTACGAAACTCATGAGATGCCATTGAGAAAAAGCGTGTTTTCAGGACGCTGAGTTCTCTCTCTCGTTCTAATGCCATCCGAATTTCATCTAGCCTTTTACGTCCGGTAATGTCACGTTGTACTGCTATCCAGTGGGTGTAACTGCCAGTTTGATCGGCTACGGGGACAATGCTGAATTCATTCCAAAATTCCGAGCCATCTTTACGGTAGTTAATTACCTGAACTGTGACTGATTCCCAATTAGATAGAGCATTCCAGACTTTATCCAGTTCAACCCGACTTGTTTTCGCTCCTTGAAGAATACGCGGCGTTTTACCTAAAACTTCTTCCGGGCTGTAACCTGTGATTCTGGTGAATGCTTCATTAACATAAATAATATGCGGCCCTGGTTTGCCAATTGGTTGCGCTTCAGTAATAACTACACCGTCATTAGTATTTACAACCACAGATTGCAGTAGACGTACCTGTTCTTCTTGCTTCTTTTGGTGTGTAATATCAGCAATCACCGCTACCATACCGTTGATACTATCGTCACTATCATGCAATGGAGCGGCGGAAAAAACTATATCGATCGCAGTGCCATCTTTTTTAGAAAGATGCAATTCCACTCTGGTATAAGTTGTTCCTTGTAATATACTTTCTTGGAGAGTGTTGTATTCCTCTAATTGGTCATCTAAAAAAATTGGGTTAGGATGGTCAATTACCTCTGTCTCTGTCCAACCAAACATCCTTTCAGCAGCAGGATTCCAGATTTTTACGTTGCCTGCTAAATCAAGTGTGAAGATGGCCCGAGGAGAGGCGGTAATCAAAGCTTGCAGCGCGGCTTGGGTGCGCTGACGTTCAGCAATTTCGGCTCGAAGAGAGACATTGGCTGTAGCTAACTCTTGAGTCCGCAGCTGAACGCGGTGTTCTAGTTCAGCATTAAGTGTTTGTAGCTGTTTGTAAAGTTCTGATTGTTGGATGGCGATCGCTACCTGGGTAGCAAGTTGCTTCATTAACTCAATTTCCCAAGATTCCCATACGCGGGTGCGATCGCACTGATGAGCAATCAATAAACCCCAAAGATAAGGGGTAGAAGCTGGTGTTTTGCTATCTTGTTGTTTATCCCCTTGCCGATTCTCTTGTAAAATTGGCACTACCAACTTAGCTTTAACACCAAACTGTTTCACAAACTCTGCTAGACAAGGTTCGACATCAGCTTGATCGACATTTGCGATCGCACGGGTTTTTCCCAACGAATACGCTTGATGATACTCTCTAGGAAACACTTCTGGTGGAAAGGTTTCTCCTAAAATTTTTGTATATTCAGGTAGAACTGTTTCAGTCATGGCGCTACCTGTACCATTTTCCCAGAGGCGATAAATTAACACCCTATCGGCTTGGAGAAACTCGCGTACTTCTGAGACAGTGGTAGTAAGAACCTCCTCTAATTCCAAAGACTTACGGATATGATGAGCAATCTGGCTTACTAGTCGCTCCCGCTCAGTTTGTTGCCGCAGGATTATTTCTACCCGTTGCCGTCTAGTTACTTCTAGGTTGAGAAAATAGTAAACTACTCCTAAGGTAATAATGCTAAAGCCAATACCGATAGGGTTGAAATTGATAATACTAAAATCGGGTATGAGCATAGAGAGGAGAAATTAGAGAAATAGTGACAATCGTAATGGTCAATTGACTCTTGTCGTCGAGGTTAAGAGTAAACTCAATGCTTCACCAGAATGGGCAGCGAGACTTCGATGCAATCTCTATGAGATGAACATTTAAGCACTTAAGTATCAGTAAAATAGTTCATTTTGTCGGCACGCTGGTAACAAAATAACCAATTTTTAATCGCTAGAACCGTTGATTTTAAAGCTTTTTGTGGAATGAATCAGCCTTGCCTTGTAAACGGAGGAAACCAGAAAATTTGGGAGCATCCACTTTTGGAAGAAACACGGGCGATTGGAAATCGCGGCTACACAAACTTTCGTCCGCCTGCGCGGACTCTCTGAAACCCGCGTAGGCGGGTTTTGTTTGTATAGCCCCAGACTTCTAGTCTGTTCGCGTAGCGTGCGCCTTAGCGCAGGGCGATCCGCCAAAACAGGATGCTCCCGAAAATTTAGTTCCCTCCCCTTTATAAGGCTACCGTGTATACACAAGTCTGTTTTCCCCTTGTCTCTCAAAACTACCCCCCTTAATCCCCCCGATATATTGGGGGGAAATCAGAAATCTCTTTCCCTCCCCAATATATCGGGGAGGGTTAGGGTGGGGTAATTCGACAGACTGGTTGTGATTCGATAACTTGTGTATACACCGTAGCCTTATAAAGGGGAGGGTTAGGGTAGGGTGAAAAAGCAGGGGAGCAGGGGAGCAGGGGAGCAGGGGAGCAGGGGAGCAGGGGAGCAGGGGAGCAGGGGAGCAGAGGAGAAAAACCACGCCACTTGCGGGTGGGGCTTCAACCAAGGAAGCTAGGGAGCAAGGGAGCTATCGCGCCACTTGCGGGCGAAAGCGCGTAGCGGGACGAAGTACGGCTTTGAACCTTATCTTTTTCGTAAAAAATATTTGATACATCAATCATGACTTTTCAAACATCCTCTTAAGGAGAAATCACCTATAGCGGTTCCCGACAAGCGTGAGGTACATTTTCAAAGCTACTAACCATGATATACAAGCTTTGGGTGTACCTCAGTTGCCGAGAAAACGCTATATCCCTGAAAATCTTCTAAACTTCACGATTCTTAACCATGCCAGCTTCCTCGTGTAGCTGACAGAAGTCCCACAATCTAATAGGCTGATCTTAAAGTGGTGATTTTTCAACAAGCTCATCTGCATAAAAAGGTCGGCTTCGTTGCCCAACACTTTTGGATGACCATCTGTAGCGTGTTGCCTATCCTATACCATTATTCAGTCGTTAATAACTAGCTATTAATATAGAAAATGCCCCTTAAAATCGTCCAGAACTTTGATGGTAGTTTCACTCTTGAAGCACAAGCTCAAGAAACTCTATTCAATTTATTGACAAGTGTTGCTTTTTTAAACCAAATTTGCCAACAGTTGGAGTGTGAGCAACTTAAATTTACAGAATTACTTTTCCAGCCAGTTCCTTACAGCTTAACTACTACAAAAGGAATGCCAGCAGAATTTGAAAAGTATCATGAATCTGATGAGTATGCCATCATCAACGTGCCACCAAACTTCATGTTTAGTGCTAAGATTTTCAAACCAAGTCGCCTTTGTGCAATTTACCAAAAATTTGGTAATGGTTAATTTTCAAGATTATTCTTCCCTAATTAGCAATTCTCAATCCTGAAGGCAAATAGCAAGTTTAATATTTGATGTATGGCTCCTGAAACGAATCTTTCTTCTTTAGTAACCCTGGAATACATTCCTTATATTGACGATCTTGGCCAACTACCCGAACAATTTCAGGGTAAAATCGGTGTATACGCTATCTTTGACCAAGAAAAATTATTGCAATTTGTAGGATACTCTCGTGATGTTTATCTCAGCCTTAAGCAGCATTTAGTCCGTCAGCCACAGCAATGCCATTGGGTAAAAATTCAAACTATTGAACGCCCTAATCGCACAATTTTAGAAAATACTGAAAACGCTTGGATTGCAGAAAATGGTGGTGTGCCTTGGGGAAATGGGGATCAAAAGGAAAAATGGACTCATCCCATTGATGTCAAAGCTGTAATGACACCTGAAGAACAGACAAAATATCAAAATCCAGCTAATGATGAATTAGCACAAATAAAAATTCTTAAAAATGTGGCACGGAGAGTCGAAGCAGAAATTTCAACGCAATTGCTAGAAGCACGTGGTTTACAAATGCAAATTCGCTTCAATCCTAAATTGAAAGAAGAAGGTTTACTAGATTTGAAATGAAGGTAGTTTTGGGGAAAATTATCTTATGAATATCGCTTACTAATCTCCCATGACAATACAGCTACTAAACGATCGCTATCAAGTTATCCGCACATTGGGCGCTGGTGGGTTTGGTGAAACCTATCTAGCTGAAGATACCTATATGCCTTCAAAGCGCCATTGTGTGGTTAAACAGCTAAGACCGATTCACAACAATCCCCAAATTTACCAGTTGGTGCAAGAGAGGTTTCAACGCGAAGCAGCGATTTTAGAAGAACTTGGTGGCGCAAATGAGCAAATTCCGGCATTGTATGCCTACTTCTCCTCAAGCGGACAATTTTACTTAGTTCAGGAGTGGATTGAAGGCGATACCCTAACTGGAAAAGTCCAGAAGCAGGGGCTATTTAGTGAAGGTGCTGTCCAGGAATTATTCATGAATTTATTACCCGTCCTGGATTACGTTCACTCCAAGCATATCGTTCACCGCGATATTAAACCGGATAATATCATTGTGCGCCATCGGGACGGTAAACCAGTACTGATTGATTTTGGCGCTATACGGGAATCGATGGGAACAGTAGTAAATTCTCAAGGCAATCCTACTAGTTCGATTGTAATTGGTACACCTGGCTATATGCCGAGTGAACAAGCCGCAGGTAGACCAGTTTTTTCTAGTGATTTATACAGTTTAGGAATGACGGTAATTTATTTGCTGACTGGTAAACAGGCGCAACAACTAGAAACCGATTCTCAAACAGGTGAAATTGTGTGGCGACAGTATGCGAGTCATGTTAGCCCAATTATAGCAGGAGTGATTGATCGGGCGATCGCTTATCATCCACGCGATCGCTACCCCACAGCCAGGGCAATGCTAGATACTTTGCAGAGCATAGCAAATCCAATTCCACCGACGCAACCCCTCTTGACTCAACCGACTATAGTCTCTGCACCGCCACCTCAAACCTTACCTATTAGGCCACAGCCTACCCCTCAAAGTAATCAACCAAATGGTATTCTCATCGGTAGTTTAGTTGCAGGTGGGCTAATCGGTGCATCTGTAATTATTAGTCAAGTGTTACCAAAATCTTCTCAACCCATAGTAGACAAAGCGGTATTACCTTCAGAAACACCCTCAACTATCACTAGCCCAGTGATAGAAACTCCCAAATTTACACCAACTCCCCCATCTGTTCCAACTCAATCTATACCTTCCTCAACTACATCAATATCGCCAGTTGATACCACTGCTGTCAACAATTATTTCTGGCTTTCCCAAAGACTTGTAACTGATGCAGATTTGAATGGTAAAAAGGGTTGGGAACTAGATATAATGCGAAATTCGATTTTTGCCAGTCATGGTCGGCGTTTTGATACTCCTGAATTGCAAAATTACTTTAATAACCAAAGTTGGTATAATCCTATATATTCAGCAAAAGAATTTCCACTTACATTGCTGTCAAAATTAGAGCAACAGAATGTAGAGTATATCAACAAATATCAAGACCGTTATGGCTTGAGATATTTTAAGAAATAAGTTTTTCATCAGGGGAGAGTGGCGACTTGGAAGAATACTATGCCCTTGCCCTTGCATAAGTCCTAATATTAGTTTGGACTTATCAAACAGTTTCTTGCTACTTGTTAGATAATATCTAGGTTAGCTTGTGTAGTATATCAGACAAATTTATGGATATTCAATACCCTAAAATCGAGAGATATTAGGAGCTAATCCTAGCGAAAGATATATGGGGTCAGTACCAAACTGCATTTGTCTGCCATAAACTACATCTCTAGATACTAGACATTTTCCTAACCAGGCATTTATATCTAATATATAAGATAGCTATCTTACAGATTAAAAATCCATAAGTTAAAGAAATGCCATTTTTATATTTTCTTTGTTATTTTGTATTTAACGGGACAGTTATTCATGATTTGGTGGGTTTAAATAACAATTAGTTAAACAATTTCTCCTCCCAAAGATGCATGTAAATTGTTTGCATTCTGCTTACTTTGCTTCTGAATCTACAAGCACAATGTAAATTGTCCAGACAGATTACATGGTAATATTTCTAATCGGCAAATAGTTCATCTACACAAGGAAAATCTTGCCTAAAACTATGCTTAAAACACAGAGTCAGCGTATTTTTCTGCCTGCTTTTATTAAACCTTTGGAAGAAAAGAATCAAATAGGTAGTAAAAAGCAGTTTTCTCAACCCAAATTAGATTTACTGCAACCATTACGTCAATGGCTAGATAAAATTCAGATTCAGAATCGGAAATTAGCCAAATTTATTGCTAAACTAATCCCCGCTCAGTGTCCATTCGAGCGTGATATCATGCTTTTTGGTCGCAAAATAGGACACATTCCGCCAATGTGCAAACTCAATCCACTTTATAACGAACTTGTCTATTTGCGTTTTCGCGCTTTGTGTTATCTCGTAGATCAGTGTGGAGAAGATATTCAATCCTACTGTTGAACATAACTAGAGAAAACACTATATGGAAATTAAAATTGAGCATCAACCTAGACAAGAATATCTCAATTAATTGGGTGTATTTAAATGGGAAACTTGGAAAAAATAAGTTTCAAAATTTCCTTGGACTTATGATTCTCAAGAAACTTTCTACCTTTTTGGAAGGAGACGTAGTTGTTACTCTTGGTGGTGAACAGCCAGTGCAAATGGGTAAAGGCGATTTAGTTATTTTTCCCGTTGGTATGTCCTGTACATGGGAAATTACAATGGATGTGAAAAAACATTATTGCTTTGATTAGCGATCTCTTCTGCTTTTTGATTATTCCGCAAACCGACATTTGGTAATTCAATTTTGATTTTTATTATGGGGAGATTCGCAGCGAGTATCATAAGATAAAGTGGCAAAATCAGTAAATTGCTTACATCCATATCTGTCAAAACTCGTTACAACTCTATCCTCTAAGGAATAAGAATTAAATAACATAGAATTTATGTCCCTGGTTTACCTCACCCTCAATCCCTCTCCGATATAAAGGAGAGGGAAGCTAGAGACAGGATGAAGTTTTGCATCTTATTTAATCCACGTTCCTAAGCTAAAAAAGGTGCAGTAGAGTACTGCACCTTTTTGAGCATTAAAATATCAGAAAAGCATAAGTGAGTTTACCTGGACAGAACTTTGCACCTCTTTTGGGGCTTTTAGGCACTGTTTTGGGATTAATTAACTCCTTTGCCTCTCTGAATCTCGGAGATGTGGGAGGTAGTAAAACAACAGGTGTGACATCTGGAATAAGTGAAGCTTTAGTATCCACAGCATCAGGATTGGTAGTAGCAATTTTTACCCTTTAGACATCTGGTGAAAATGAATGTAGAGACGTAGCAGTGCTACGTCTCTACAAGGACTCTGGATAACGCATATTTAATTTCTGGAGATGTCTTTTTATTTGCCAATACCTTCCGAGGACTCTATCAGCGCCAGATTGCCTGGATTCAGGAATATGGTGGACAGTTAGAATTACTCTACCGTCGCCGCTATGAAGGAGGAAATAAATCATATTTGCCTACCAAATGAAGCGGAGTTGGCTAATTGTAAATTAGTCGCTGGTAATTGGGATTAGTTTACTACTTGTTGCCGATTGTATTCTATAAGTTTTAATTTTAATAGTATTCTAAAATGACAAATAGCTTTTTTGCTAAAGTTTTTGAGGTAATATTCTATGACCATTTGGGTAAATGAGCAAATTGATCCGTCTGGGATGATTCATGCCTGTATTGCCACTTGTAATGAATCTCAAGCTAAAGATTGTCATGATTCTTTTGAGAATAATTTGACCGAAACGCAAAAGGCAGCTGGTTGGGTAGCGCGATTACGGACAGTCGATTCTTGGGATGAAGTTCCAGTGAATTCTTTAAAACTCAATTAATTGGGTGTTATGGAAAGTAGGCTGCATAGCTGAATACCCTTGTTTTTTCTGCTTGCCTTGGGCAAAACTCTAAAGCGCTTTGCTTAACCAGAAACCTGTCTAATCAAGTTTTGCTGACAGTTATATGATTTTGGTTTTGACTGCAAATTCTCTGAGATGGAGGTTATTTGTTGGAATTTTGATTGACTATATTTCAGATGTGTAGGCGTAGCCCGCCATAGGCATCGCTTGTCTACCACACCTGCACCTATAGCGATCGCAGCAAATCTCATTAAAACAGGTTAATAAAGGTTAAAATTCGGATTAAAATTCTTAAATTATTAGTAACTACTTCCAAAAAAGCAACATATTAGATAATATTGATGATTTTTTGGAACTTTTAAGAGTTATTATCAATACCAGAGATTAAATTAAAAAAATTGTATAGACCAAATCAATTTAGTGAACTATCCCAAGGTTTACACTTCGGAGCAAGCCTGTCCCATTAATTTAGTTGGTGAAGCGGGACAAGCGATTCAAATTTCAATTCATCCTCCCAGTCAATATATCTGTGCCAACTGCGAACGGATACTACCAGATTGGAAACGACAGTCATTTTTACGGGTAGTGATTGTTTTACAACAATCGCGTTATCAATTAGTCGAAAAGACAGCAGAAGTAGAGACAGAGAAAGAACGCTTGCGAGAAAAGTTTATGAGATTTGGCTGCGATTTGGCATTTAACCTGCGCGATCGCGGCTATTTAACAGACCTAATCGACCCTCGTACAGGCTATCCTTTACTGTCCCATCCCGGAGCAATCCCCCACGATGACACAGCAGTTGTCAAAGCTTTGCTCAACTATCCAGTGATTAAAAATCAATGCCGTGTACTAGTGCATCCCGACTGGGGTGCAGCAGTTTATCCTAGCATTTTGATATCAGAAGCTCCCCCAATTGTGATCGAATGGGTTACAAAAGGCATAGCAGCCATGCATGGGTGGAGAGAAATTGATTATTAGTAATTTGTAATTTGTCGTTGGGCATTTGGAATTTATATACCGTGTAGCCGTATGCAAAAATTGCTATCTCTACCTACTGAGGGAGAACAAGTGTCATCAGATGGTTTAACAATTATATGCAGATTTTTGTAGTGGATATTAACCGGTAAGTGAACTACAAAAGAAAGTAAAAGTTAAAAGACCGAATAACTAAATCA
This sequence comes from Nostoc sp., assembly GCF_036917155.1. Classification (GTDB taxonomy): domain Bacteria; phylum Cyanobacteriota; class Cyanobacteriia; order Cyanobacteriales; family Nostocaceae; genus Nostoc. Next base: position 21,313 of record NZ_JBALDZ010000245.1, read on the forward strand.
TTATAATAGAGGAAGCCAAGATATTTGGCTCCAAGTTTCTACAGGAATATCATCTTTACTACCTGAGTACGATTGCTCACTGTATTCATAGTATAATCAAAATCATAAATCTGATACAATGCGAACTTTTTTCTCAAGCATAGTTTGTTTTAGATGCTGATACAGAGTATCATCGTGAGTTAGCAAAGCTCGCTTAGTTTTAGTGTTGACAATTACATATCTTGGTTCTTTTTCTGAAGGTGAGGCATAAAATTTTAACAGTGCCCAATCAGGTTCTTGGCCATTCCATAGATATGAGAAATCTTCTAAATTTGTATTCATATTAATACCTATTTTTTTAAAACTTTTTCTTATTACTTTTTGTCTACAGAAATTATCTGATATCTGCCCTCAACTATTTTTCGGTCGCCGCAGTTTCTTGGAATTAATAGGGCCGAGAATTTGATTCAGACTCCGTAACTGTTCTGCTGTACCCATACCAATTAGCCGATCTCCTGACATTAACACCGTATCGCCAGTGGGGCCACCGATGAGAGTCCCATCAAGGCGGCGAATTGCCAGGACTAATGCCCCAGATTGCGATCGCAATCTCGCCTTTTGCAAACTCTGACCCACAAAGGGACAAAAAGCTGGATCGAGTAAAAATTCTTCCATATACAACTGACGGTCTGCACCTGTCAAAATCCCGTCTACAAAATCTAACACTTGGGGTCTGAGAGCCGCAGCAGCCATGCGTTTTCCACCAGTGATATAGGGAGATATTACTTCATCTGCACCACCGCGTCGTAACTTCTGCAAAGCTTCTTCTGTACTTGCCCGTGCAATTACCCGAATTCCCGAATTAAGTGTTTTTGCTGACAGTACAATGTATAAATTTTCGGCATCAGAAGGAAGGGCTGCAACGATACACATCGCCCGTTCAATGCCAACTTCTAAGAGTGTGTCATCTAGAGTCGCGTCACCTTGGTATGCTGTGTAACCTTCCGTCTGCGCCCTTTGTACAGATTCCATATCCGAATCAATCACCACAAAAGGTACACTTTCTGCCTGAAATTCCTTGGCAATTTGACGACCAGTCCGACTAAATCCACAGATGATGTAATGTTCTGTTAGAGATTCCATTAACCGCCTCTGTTGCTGTAGCCGAATTCCTTCTTGAAAGTAGCCTTGAATGATCGCTTCTGTAAATCTGTTGACAATGTAACCGATATTGACTACACCCAACAAAATTAGAGCAATTGTAAACAACCGTCCTCGGCTACCTAGTGGGTGAGTTTCTCCATATCCTACAGTCGCTAAAGTGATAACTGTCATGTAAGCCGCATCTTCCCATGACCAGCCTTCCACTAACCAGTACCACAAAGTACCAATAAAGAAAACACCGCCGAGAGCGATCGCCCCAGCCATTAACTCCTTTTGGATACGTTGATATTTTTGCTCAAGTGTTGAGAATGAGGTAACAATAGTACTTTTAACCTACTTTTTCTAATTTTCTGCTAGCTTTTTAACATTCGTCCTTTTTAGTATATTTAAACTAAGTAAGTGGGCAAGAGTGAAAAAGCAGAGGAGCAGAGGAGCAGAGGAGAAAAACCACGCCACTTGCGGGTGGGGCTTCAACCAAGGAAGCTAGGGAGCAAGGGAGCTATCGCGCCACTTGCGGGCGAAAGCGCGTAGCGGGACGAAGTACGGCTTTGAACCTTATCTTTTTCGTAAATCGGGTGCATCAGAGATTATTTCATTAAGGAAAATCGTCAAAAATGTTACTGCATTTAAGTACTTGGCAAGAAGTCGAAGCTTATTTACAGCAGTCAAAGGGTATTATTTTCCCTATTGGTTCCACAGAACAACATGGGCCAACGGGGTTAATTGGTACTGATGCTATTTGTGCAGAAGCGATCGCAGCTGGTGTAGGTGATATAACTGGAGCGATCATTGGCCCTACAATCAATGTGGGGATGGCACTGCACCATACTGCTTTTCCTGGCTCAATCAGTCTGCGTCCCAGCACTTTAATTCAAGTAGTGCGAGATTATGTAACTTGTTTAGCTAAAGCTGGTTTTAGCAAGTTCTACTTTATCAACGGACATGGTGGTAATATCGCCACCCTGAAAGCGGCTTTCTCAGAAACTTACGCGCATTTAGAAGATTTGCAGATTGCCAATGCTCAACAGGTGCAATGTCAAGTGGCAAACTGGTTTATGTGCGGTTCTGTATATAAGCTAGCTAAAGAATTATATGGGGATCAAGAAGGTTCTCATGCAACGCCAAGTGAAGTAGCCGTCACTCAGTATCTTTATCCAGAGGCGATTAAGCAAGCATACCTTTCACCAGAAGTTGCAAGGGGACATCGGATTTATAGCGCTGCTGACTTTCGAGTGCGTTATCCAGATGGACGCATGGGTTCAAATCCGGGTTTAGCAACGCTTGAACATGGTAAGCAATTTTATGACTTGGCGGTGAAAGAACTTAGCAGTGGGTATTTGGAATTTGTGAACGCTGAATAAAAGTCATAGAAAGAGATTGTAGAGATGCGAGTAAAATTGCGTCTCTGCATAAAATGCAATTTTGAATTTGGATTATTTTTCATGATACTCTGCATTTATATCTTTAACCACTATTTATCGATAGGTTTATCGTAATTTTAATAGGGTACTGTATTTTTCATTTCAATTAGTAATAGTTGGCACAAGTAATTCTAAAACTATCTTGAGAAAAAACTCATGGTCATTACAAAAAGACGTAAACTTGGACATTCAGGACTAGAAGTATCACCACTATCCTTTGGTGGCAATGTGTTTGGGTGGACAATTGATGAAAATACTTCATTTGAAATTTTAGATAACTTTATAGCGGCTGGAGGTAATTTTATTGACACAGCCGATGTCTATTCCAAGTGGTTCGGTGGAAATCAAGGTGGAGAGTCTGAGGCAATTTTAGGAAAATGGCTTAAGCAGCGTGGTAATCGCGAGCAAGTGGTGATTGCTACTAAGGTTGGCAACGATATGGGCGTTAAAGGCAAAGGGCTTTCTCGTAAACACATCCAACAAGCTGTTGAAGACTCATTGCAAAGGTTACAAACTGATTATATTGATCTATATCAATCACATATTGACGATGAAGCTACTCCACTCGAAGAAACTCTTGAAACATACGGAGAATTGATTCGTCAGGGAAAAGTACGTGCGATTGGTGCTTCAAATTATAGTGCAGAGCGTCTCTTACAAGCATTAGAAATCAGCCGTCAGTATAACTATCCTCGCTACGAAAGCCTTCAGCCTCGTTATAACTTGTATGACCGAGATGGTTATGAACAAGATTTACAAAAAATTTCCCAAGAACAAGGAATTGGTGTGATTAGCTATTCCTCTCTGTGCAGTGGCTTTCTCTCTGGTAAATATCGCTCAGAAAAAGATTTGTCTATTAGTCTCCGTGGTAATTCTGTAAAAAGATATTTAAATCCTCGTGGTTTCCGAATTCTAGAGGCAATTGATCGGGTGGCAAACACTTATAATTCTACTCCCACCCAAGTTTCTCTGGCGTGGTTGATTGCTAATCCGACCATTACTGCTCCCATTGTTAGTGCAACAAAGGTTGAGCAGCTCAACGATATCATTAAAGCTGTCAATCTTAACCTTGACCAAGATGCAATTGACCTTCTTAATCAAGCCAGTTCCTCAAATACTTAGCTAGGGTGTGTTTTCAAAGTCTTAAGATAATATCCCAAAGGTGTCGGGCCGTGCATTTGACGTTACGTGCAAGTAAACACCAAGAGAGTACCAAGCATTTCTGAAAGTGGCTTAATGCGTAGATTTACGCATTAAGCTCAATAATAATTACGTTATATGAGCGAAATATTACTGTGATTTTTGGAGGTTTATATATAATATACAAGTGGTTCATTTCAGAGAATATACGGTAACAATAACCAAAGCGATCGCGGTACTTTAAGTTCAATAAATCTTATATTATCAGGTTAAAAAACTCAGAACGTATGACAGGTAAAGGATGTAGAAGCCCTAGCCGCTACTCGATCCTAGCCTATGGCTACTACGGTAAAACTCTGACGAACGCTGGAGGTGTTCTCCTTTAGAATATGCCACCTTATAGGCGTATGCGCGTCTACAAAGGTCTTAGGCTAAAAACCTCTTCCTTCGCACTTCAGGCTTTAGTGAAGACTTGTGCAATGTATAGGTTTTTATGATGGACTTTTTAAGTAATTTTTTCTCTACTAGCCAATTCATTCCCCACGGTCACTGCTATCTTTGGAAACCAGAATTGGTATGGTTGCATCTAATTTCGGATGTGTTAACTGGACTGGCTTATTATTCAATTCCAGTAATGTTGGTCTATTTTGTCCATAAACGGCGAGATGTGCCTTTCAGCTGGATATTCCTAATGTTTGGCATATTCATCGTTGCTTGTGGTACAAACCATCTAATGGATGTATGGACGCTTTGGTATCCTACTTATTGGCTATCAGGTTTACTCAAAGCTATCACCGCTTTTGTCTCCGTATTGACGGCTATAGAACTTGTGCTATTAATGCCCCAGATACTCGCTCTACCGAGTCCTGCTCAACTAGAAGGTGCAAATTGCCAACTAGCAAAGGAAATTGCTGAACGTATACGAACTGAAGAGGTGTTGAGAGAAAGTGAACAACGCTGGCAATTAGCTTTACGCGGCAATAATGATGGAATTTGGGACTGGAATGTTAAAACCAATCAAGTTTTTTTCTCACCTCGTTGGAAAGAAATGCTCGGTTACGAAGACCAAGATGTTTCTAACCATTTAGATGAATGGGTAACACGAGTGCATCCAGATGATCTTGAATGGGTGACACAAGCAGTTCAAGATCATTTTGCTCATAAAAAGTCGTTTTATATCACCGAGTATCGAATCAAATGTAAAGACAGTACTTATAAATGGATTTTGGATCGGGGTCAAGCGCTATGGGATGAAGATGGTAACGTACTGCGGATGACAGGTACACAAAAAGATATCACTGAGCGGAAACAAGCAGAGGAGGCACTAAGTAACTTGCTGGAGCAACTAGAAAGCAAGGTTGAGGAACGGACAGCAGAGTTAACAAGAATCAACGAATCACTACAGGCAGAAATTACAGAGCGCCAGCGAATAGAACAAGCATTGCGAGAGAGCGAACAGCGATTTCGTGCTACATTCCATCAAGCTGCTATTGGCATTGCCCATGTAGCAATAGATGGAAGCTGGTTGTTAGTTAACCAGAGGCTTTGTAATATTCTCGGTTATACACCCGAAGAACTACAGTTGCTAACTTTCCAAGATATTACTCACCCTGACGATCTGAACATCGATCTAGAATATGTTGACCAGATTCTAGCAGATAATATTCAAACTAATTCTATAGAAAAGCGCTATTTCCGCAAAGATAGTTCCATTGTTTGGGTTAATGTCACTGTGTCTTTAATGCGTGAACTTTCTGGAGAGCCAAAGTATTTTATTTCTGTGATCGAAGATATTAGCGAACGGCAAGCCGCGCTGCGCGAGCGCCAACAGTGGGAGGAGCAAATTCAAGCATCACTGTTGGAAAAAGAGGTGTTATTAAAAGAAATTTACCATCGTGTCAAAAATAACTTACAGGTTATTTCCAGTCTGCTAAACTTGCAATCTGCTTATATTAAAGACGAACACGATTTGATAATATTCCGACAAAGCCAGCAGCGGATTGAATCAATGGCTCTAGTTCACGAAAAATTGTATCAATCTCAAGACCTAGCAAAGATTAATTTTGGTGAATATATTCGAGATTTGATAGCAAGTTTATTTGCTGCTTATGAAGTCAATGAAGATGCGATCGCTCTGAAAATAAATATCGACGATCGCGTATTTCTCGGCTTAGATACAGCAATTCCTTGTAGCTTAATTATCCATGAGCTTGTATCCAACTCATTAAAATATGCATTTCCAACAGGTAGAAATGGTACGATTTCTATCAATCTTAAAGAAGACCATAAAAATCAGGTTATACTTGTAGTTAGTGATGATGGAATTGGTTTACCATCAAACTTTAATTTCAAAAATCTAGCCTCTTTAGGTTGGCTGCTAGTAGATGCTTTAACCAATCAAATTTCAGGAAATATCAATATCCAAGGTGCTATGGGAGTGGAGTTTCATCTGACATTTACATTAATATAAAATAACTAAAATATGACAAATGCAAAAATATTAGTCGTGGAAGATGAAGCTATTGTTGCGAAAGATTTACAATATCGACTGATAAAATTTGGTTATATAGTTCCTGTGATCGCTTCTTCAGGAGAAGAAGCAATTAATAAAGCAGTAGAAATATCGCCAGATTTAGTGCTGATGGATATTAAGCTCAAAGGTTCAATGGACGGAATAGAAGCTGCTCAAGAAATCTATAAGAATTTGGATATTCCAGTAATTTATTTGACTGCTTATGCAGATGATAACACATTAGAGCGAGCCAAGATAACTGAGCCATTTGGCTATCTACTCAAACCTTTCAAAGAGAAAGAACTACAAACAAATATTGAAATAACTCTGATTAAACATGGTTTAGAAAGACAATTAAAAGTTAATCAAAAATGGCTAGATGCACTTTTAAGAAGTATCAGCGATGGTGTGATTGCTAGCGATCTGCAAGAATTGATAACTTTTATGAATCCGGTTGCTGAAAACCTGACTGGATGGAAACAAGAAGAAGCTTTTGGTAGAAATTCATCAGAAGTATTTAATATAGCCAATGGAGAAACTCATAACCCGATTGAAAGTCCGATTATCAAAGTTCTACAAGATGGTATTATCGTCAGTCTCCCCGCAGAAACTATTTTGATTACTAAAGACGGTGTAGAAATACCAATTGATGACAGTGCTGCACCAATTAAAGATGACAAAGATAATATTACAGGCGCAGTGTTAGTGTTTCGAGATATTACTGAGCGCAAACAAGCGATTGAGGCGCGTCAAAAGCAAATTGAGCAAGAGCAACTTGTCGTGCAATGGGAGGAGATAAATCAACTCAAAAATGACTTTTTGAATTTAGTTACCCACGAATTGCGATCGCCTCTGAGTAACATCAAGTTGATGATTCAAATGATACAAGTATCTACCAGTACTGAGGAAGCTCAACGTTATTTAGAACTGATGGAAAGCGAGTGCGATCGCGAGCTAGGATTAATAAACGATCTACTAGACTTACAACGGCTAGAAAGCTCATCCTATCGAGTTATTACACCTGATGCCTTACTCCTACAACAGTGGTTAAATTGGGTGATTGAGCCGTTTCAAATCCGTGTTCAAGAACATCAGCAAACTCTACAGTTAAATCTCCCTGCAAATCTCCCACCGCTATTTTCAGATGGTATTAGCTTGGAACGAATCTTAGTAGAGTTGATCAATAATGCCTGTAAATACACACCTGCCGGTGGTGAAATTATCCTAAATGTAAGTCACAACTCCTCAGAAGCGCCCGCAAAAACTATTATTACTATTAGTAATTCAGCAGAAATCTCAGTGACGGAGTTACCACGAATCTTTGAGAAATTTTATCGCGTCCCCAATGCAGATATCTGGAATCAAGGTGGTTCGGGGTTAGGTTTACCTATAGTACAGAAAATAATCGAACAATTGCAAGGAAATATTCGAGTAGAAAGTAGCAATGGATGGACAACATTCATCCTCACATTAAATGATTTATAGCACTCAAAAAATCCAAAATTGTTGGGTGAGGGTGGGGATATGAGATAATTAAAGCAAATTATTAAATCCAGAAAAATGTCATCAACAATATCTTCCACACCTCAAGGTTTTAGTGCATTTATTACTAATTTGGGAATCCGAGATACAACAGATGATTTTGTATTTATTAAATCATCAGTTCCTTGTGTTGCTGATGGAGTTTTCACTCAAAGTCTTTTTGCTGGCCCAAGTGTTACTCTTAGCCGCGATAACTTAAAAGATTCACAAGCACAAGCAATTGTCGTTATATCTAAGAATGCAAATGTCGCTAATGGTTCTGTTGGCATCGCTGATGCTCAAGAAGTTCTACAATTAGTTGCAACTGAAACTGGAATTGCTGCACATAATATTGCGCTCGCTTCTACAGGTGTAATTGGCAGACGTTACCCAATTGAAAAAATCAGAACAGGTTTATTAGGATTGGGAAAAAAATTAACTGAAGCTGATTTTCATGCCGCAGCCCGTGGTATTATGACCACCGATACAGTAGCGAAACTAGTTACACGACAAATAGGAAATGCCACACTAGTAGGAATTGCCAAAGGTGTTGGCATGATTGAGCCGAATATGGCTACCCTCCTAACTTTCTTTTTTACTGATGCGGCAATTTCCGCAAATAGCCTTCGTTCTATTTTTCGCTCTACTATAGATAAAACCTTTAACTGCCTGAGTGTAGACACTGACACTTCTACTAGTGACTCTGCCGTGATTCTAGCTAACGGTTTAGCTGGTGAAGTTTCAGAATCAGATTTTGCAATTGCATTGCAAGAAGTTGCACAAGAATTAGTACTGAAAATTGCACGAGATGCAGAAGGTGCTACCAAAATTATTGAGGTAACTGTCGATTCGGCGATTAACTATGCACAAGCTAAAAAAGTAGCTAAAGCAATTGTGAATTCACCATTAGTAAAAACCGCCGTCTATGGAGCAGATCCTAATTGGGGAAGAGTTGCTATGGCTATAGGCAAATGTGAAGACGAACAGCAGATAAATCCAGAACTAGTTGTTATTAGTTTTGATAATGTGAAAGTTTATCCTAATAGCTTAACTAATGAAAATCTGGAACAGTTGCGGCAAATTATGTCAAAAGATCAAGTAGATATTCATGTTAGCCTCAATATTGGCGAAGCCTCTGCGACTGTATGGGGTTGCGATCTTTCAGAAGGCTACATAGAAATTAATGGCAAATACTCGACTTGATTAAGTAGGTAAAAAGTAAAAAGTAAAAGATAATCCCCATAAATAAATTTAGGGGATTTTATAAGGACGTATTGTTTCACAGCATGTCGTGTCTCGTAGACGCCCAGCGGCTTCTCGGAGAGTAACAAATGTTTTTACTTCGTTCCATAAATAAATTTACTTGCTCTTGACCATTTTTCTTTATGAGTGCCTTTTTACTTTTTACTTTTGCTTTTTTGGTAAAGGCTTTCTTCGGTTCTATTTTAAGGGTTAAAGCTTTTACCACAAATCCAGTCAGCAGGAAGAAGAACTTTGGCATCAGCCAAACATCGGCTTAGGTGCTTTATCTTGTGAGCAATTATACAGAGATTGATATTAGTCCTTATGTAGAGATGGATAAGTAGTGTAGGTACATCAATAGCTAAAACTAAACCCCCACTCACCAATTGCTCTGTCAAAAAAGTTGACGCAGGTAGTCGTCCTGTATTATAGTATAATACATAAAGAATGAGTTAAATTAAAAATAAAAAGACTTCCTAGCCAGTACAGCAAAGTGGAGATAAAATTACCGTTTGTACGTAATTAGTTGATATCACGATAAAAATTTTTCAAAATATCCTACTTCACACAAAATAACTCGATTAACGCTGCATAAATATGGATTTTGATTATTTTAGAAGCAATGACGGCACTCCTACAAATAATACCAGGCAAAGCTTGCTTGCTTGTGGTTGGCGACCATTTAATCGAGAATTAGACTGGGGGTTTTTGTGGCAACTATTGCACAGTGACTCGCGCGAATTAAGTCAAAAAAGTTTGAATTTAGCGAGTAATGTCGCTGATATTTTAGGAAGAAATAATTATGCTTGGTGGGCTAATTTATTAAGTATTGTATCTGATAATACCCGCTACGAAGTTGAAAAGTTTTGGAATTACATCACACCAGATCCCGACTCACCAGATCATCGCTACAAAGATGTTTTGAGTACTGAAACACCCATTGTTCAATTTGTAAGTCGTAGTAGTATTCCTATTGATTATGTTCTTAACCGACTGCAAGAAATTACTGTACTGCGAGTTTTAGGTGTGTTGGGTAGTCCCGATATTATTACTCAGTATTATTCAGAAAGAGATTTTTATTTACCTATAGATAAATTTGTTAGCTGGGAACGCTTAGACGTTATCAATACTGTTTATGCTTACTGGTCTAAATATGATATTTGGTTACAAATTGATCCCTACGATCGCGGGCGACGACAATATACTTTAATGGCGAGAAATCTCGCGCCACTAATTAACAAAGCGACTTACGACTTAGCAGTGATGCTGAGTGGATATCAAAGTCGTGTAGGCAAAGTTCATAGTCAATTTGCGATTCGGACATTTCCCGCAGATATCCAAAACTTTACTGATTCTGTACAGCAAGCGATTCTGAATCAAAATCAGTTAGCGGTTGTTGTGCATGGGCAGCCGGGTACTGGTAAAACAGTCTGGACACAGGCTGTAGCAAAAGAAATTCTTGTACCTTTAGGGTATGTAATTTTTATTTTAGATCATGATGCGATCGCTAACTTTGTCCCACCGACTTATATAGAGCGTATTTGTATCGTTATTAACGAAGCTGATAATCTAGCGCAAAATCGTGCATCGGAAGTAGCCCAATACAATAATAAAACCGAACACATTCTCAGTTTGCTAGATGGCACTTTGTATCAGAGTGTAATTGATGACTCTGGTATTCAAATGCAGCAACGGTTAGTTATCTTGATGACTTGCAACACTACTGAAAGATTAGATCCAGCCATGTTACGTAAGGGTAGGGTGGATTTGATATATGAGTTTACGCAACTATTTGTATGAGGAGCCAAGAGACAGGGTGCAGGAGGCAGGAGGAATACTGCCCGACACTCTCTACGTTCGCGCAGCGTGTCGCAGACAGACGCTAAAAGCGTAGCTTGCTTCTCTGTAAGGATACGCGGACTCGCTACCGCTGCGCCATCTACTTCCGACTGCGACCATACGGATCTTGGGTTTAAGACCCCACTGAATTAACCCTTCTGCCTTCTGCCTCTTGCCCTCTACCTAGCTAGTCTTACCCCAACTAGCAAGATAATTGCGCCAGCCGCCATACTGGGAAATGTCTTGTGCATCGGGAATTACATAAGGTTCACACAAAAATCCTTGAAAGTACAGCACTTCCCGTAGGAAGTATGACTATATATAGTGTGAGATTATTTGATTTTTTATTTCACCAGAACTACTACAATTACTATTGATGCTAGATAATGGGAAGGCTTTGACATTTTCTTCCCAATCTAGCCCAGGAAACAATAATTAACACTTATGCGAACTCATTATTGCGGCGAACTCCGAAAAGAACATATTGGAGAAACAGTTACCTTTTACGGATGGGTAGACCGTCGCCGCGATCACGGTGGTGTGATATTTTTAGATTTACGCGATCGCTCTGGAATCGTCCAAATCGTCAGCGATCCGCAACGCACCCCAGATTCTTACGAATATGCAAACGCCCTGCGAAATGAATATGTTGTCGAAATCACTGGTAGGGTAACGCAACGTCCCGAAGAATCGCTGAATATCCGCATCCCAACAGGCGAGGTAGAAATCTACGCCGATCAAATTAAACTCCTCAATGCTGTCCGCAAACAGTTACCTTTCCAAGTTTCTGTAGCTGATACCGAGACAGTGCGGGAAGACTTGCGGTTGAAATATCGCTATTTGGATTTGCGACGCGATCGCATGGCGCAAAATTTGCAGCTGCGTCATCAAATTGTCAAAGCCATGCGTCGTTATTTGGAAGATTTGGAAGGTTTTATTGAAGTCGAAACCCCAATACTTACCCGTTCTACCCCAGAAGGGGCGCGGGATTATGTTCTACCCAGTCGCGTCAATCCAGGTGAGTGGTATGCTTTGCCGCAATCACCCCAGCTATTTAAACAATTGCTGATGGTATCGGGCTTAGATAGATATTATCAGATTGCCCGTTGCTTTCGTGATGAAGACTTACGCGCCGACAGACAACCGGAATTCACCCAATTGGACATGGAAATGAGCTTCATGTCCCAAGAAGAAATTATCGAACTAAACGAGAACTTAGTTTGCCATATCTTCAAAACCGTTAAAGGCATTGAGTTACAGCGCCCTTTCCCGCGTCTCACCTACGCTGAAGGGATGGAACGTTATGGTAGTGATAAACCAGATACCCGCTATGGTTTGGAATTAGTTGATGTCTCAGATATAGTGAAAGACTCTGGTTTCAAAGTCTTTCGGGACACTGTTACTAATGGTGGTATCGTCAAAATCCTCCCCATTCCCAACGGTAACGATGTAATTTCCAATGTCCGCATTAAACCAGGCGGCGACTTATTTAAAGAAGCTAGCGAAGCCGGTGCTAGAGGTTTAGCGTATATCCGCGTCAGGGATGATGGCGAAATTGATACCATTGGGGCGATAAAAGACAACTTAAGCGAAGAACAAAAACAAGAAATTTTACGCCGCACAGGTGCAAAAGCTGGACATCTGCTGTTGTTTGGGGCTGGTGATGCTGCTACAGTTAACAAAACTTTAGATAGATTACGGCAAGCGATCGCTAAAGAGTTCAACTTAATTGATCCAGAAAAAATCAACTTGCTGTGGATTACAGATTTCCCGATGTTCGAGTGGAATGCTGACGAAAAGCGTCTAGAAGCATTGCACCACCCATTTACAGCACCACATCCTGATGATTTGAGCGACTTAAAGACTGCACGCGCCCAAGCTTACGACTTGATACTCAACGGCGTAGAAGTTGGCGGCGGAAGTCTGCGGATTTATCAGCGAGAAATTCAACAGCAAGTCTTTGAAGCCATTGGTTTATCTCCTGAAGAAGCACAAAGTAAATTTGGCTTTCTGTTAGAAGCATTTGAATATGGTACACCGCCGCATGGTGGCATCGCCTACGGTTTAGATCGTTTGGTAATGTTGCTAGCTGGAGAAGAATCTATTCGAGATGTCATTGCTTTTCCGAAGACACAACAAGCACGTTGTTTGTTAACAGATGCACCTTCGAGTGTAGATGCTAAACAGTTGAAAGAATTGCACGTTGCTTCAACTTATAAACCAAAGTCTTAGTAAACTAGAGAATTTGTCTAAGTAGGGTGGGCAATGCCCACCAATTACTTTAATTTAGAACGCAAAGATAGTTAATAACCCCACCTTACCAAGTTATCCGTGCCGGGAAAGCCCCTAAATTCTATTTATGGGGGCTAGACACGGGCGAATTTATTCGCAGTGATATGTCTCTTGTGATATAATTATGTTAGTGTATTCAACGTAATGATGCTGGTATTTGAGGCAAAATTGGAAGGAACAAAAGAACAGTACCAATCGCTTGATGAGGCGATTAGAACTGGTCGTTTTGTTCGTAACAGTTGTGTCCGATACTGGTGCCATTGTACCAGCTTGTGTAGAGTGGGTGTGCAAAAGAATCGGTAAAACAAACTTTGAATTAAGTAAATCTGGTTGGCAACACAGTTACGAGCTTTGGGTATTGAGCCAGAAGTGTCAGGGTTCTCTAGTTGAGTACCAACCCCATAGCTGAAGCTAGGGGCTTGTAGGAGACTTCACCTGACCAGACTAACCGTTTAGAGCAAGAGT
>NZ_JBALDZ010000246.1:0-2532 GCF_036917155.1 Nostoc sp.
CTCATGGATTAACTTCTGCCTTTAATTGCTGTAACCCCTTCACCCATTCTATTTTGCCTGATTTCAGCAACTAATTACCCCTGTGAACGGTTACCAGTTGACGCTTAGGAAAATGTCGGCGAAACCAAGCCAAGCAAAGAAATAACTGAGTTTGCTCGTCGGTATACTTGCGAGTTTTTAATCTCTTGCCTTGTGGATAGCAAGCGCCAACAAGTTCCTGCCAGTGATGCCAAGTTCGGTAAGGAATCTTTTTACGGAGAATTATTTCGCACTGTTTGATTAGGTTCGGATACTGGGCTATCCACTCTTCGATGATTACTGCCATTGATAATTAGCCAAACTACAAGACTGAAAAATGTAATGACTGCGATCGCACCACAAAATTCTAAAATTCCCGATTCATTGTGTTCAATTTTGATGATTGTCTCAACCGTCCCATCTGGATGGATGACTGACTTTTCCTCCTTTTTGTACACACTTACCTGCAATGTGAGTGAATTTGTATTACCTACCCTGAACCAAATATTGCACCACACTCCTAAAAGTGCGACTAAATAAAGGGTTTATTTTCTCGGTTTTTCGGTAACGTTGTTTTAATCCATTCAAACCAAGGGGTTTAGAGAAACTGCTCTTTTCGCGCATCCTTCTCTATGGTTTTTTAGATATTTAGAAAGCCTGATAAACGCCAAATCATTGAGATTCGTAAATTTTGCAAAAATCTCTGAAATCCCATAAACATAAGCACCAATCAGCAAAATAGTCAAATAAATCTTCAATCCAAAAATCAGTCTCTTTCAAGGACTAACTGTACCGTGACTCTATGTGTTCCTTGTTGCTGTGTTTGCAGCAATTGAAATTGTTCTTCAATGTTTAGTCCATAGCGAACAAACAAGGTGTTTAGTTGTTCTTTAGAAGTTCTTAGAAATTGTTCCCTGCTATGAATTCCAGGTTTTAAGCCTAAGAATTTTCTCATTTCCAGGAGCTTTCGGATCTGTGACCACATCAAGCGATCGCACCCAAATAAACCCAATGCTTTTAAATCCTCGTTCATCGTGTCTCGGCTCTGAATCTCTAAGAGACTACGCACCTCTGAAACTGTTAGCATTTTCCTCCGTTCAACCGTTCGACATCTTCATACTAAAAAACCCGCCTGCTGCGGGTCTACGGTTGGTTGCACGAGTTAAATACCGTCAATTTGTCGGGGCAAAAATAAAAGGTGGCGGTGTGACACCATTTAACAAAAACCATTGATTTAAAAACCAGCAGTAACCAAGCACCATTTCTGGTACTTCCGCACCTTCAATACAGTATCTTTCTGCTGTCCTCTGGTCGCGGCACAAAAATACCGCAAGTCTTGTGTAGCTTAATTTCCAGTTTTCTTTTAGTTCGCGGGGTGTCATATAATGCGATCGCTCCTGCCATAGGTTAGGTCTGTGGTTGGGGAAGTCCCAGCAGATGTCTTGCTCACATCTTCTGGGGCGCTCATAATTCAGTTATTTCTAGCTCTAGCTATAGCTGCAAACAAATATAAATATATCATCCTTGGCGCAATTTGAGCAGATAATATAGTTAGTTGTTATTCCTCGTGGTTATGAGTAAAAAAAGTCCGTATTCTGGAGATGCAGAAAAGCTCAAAGGATGGCTAGAAGAACATTCTAGCGATGGGCGTATTAATGGAGAGCCAATTATCGCCGATGGTTACACCGAATTAAGAGGCTACGTTCATGAGCGCGATTATAACGACGCGCTCAAATTAGCGGCCCCTTGGGCTGGAAAAAAAGCTTTTATCGCGGCACATGGCATTGTATTGCTTGCAGGGAGGCAACCAATACTTACGCCTTATGAGATAAATAACCTTCCCAATTACTCAGAAAATGACGACGAGGCTCGCTTCTTCCGGGGCAGGGTTTCACAAGGTACTTTAGATATCTTGTCTGATGAATTAGCGTCATACGGTGAACCAACTCCCAGCCAAAAGGTAACTATTGTTCTGCGGCATTTCATCGCCGACAGCACAATTCAGAGAGTTTATCAGGCTTGGATCAGAAAATGGCTGCGGGAAACTGGACTCAAGGTTGATGAGGTCGAGAAAATAATTTACGACTATTACAGGGTAGATGGTGCTAAGAAGCGGCTTGAGGCAATCGAATCTAACGATCCTGAATCCAACGCTCAAAAAATGCCTTAATCAATATTTATGAATACTTCAATGCGATCGCACTTTGGTCGATACCGCGATCGCAGTTCACCTCTAACACCTAAGTAGTACTACCGTAGGTGTATACTAGCGCAAAGCAGTCAAATACAGTGTTGAGGTGAATTTATGAATACCAAAAAGTGCCAACGGACAAAGCTAGAGTGTCTACGTATATTGAGAATTCCTTGAAAGAGGACGCATTAAAAATAGCTGCTATACAGGGCAGAACACTAAGTAACTATATTCAGTAGACCGAAAACTTTTGCGATGCCTGCGGTGGGCGTAGCCATCGCGCACAGAAAGATACCTATAAAATTGATCATTGCCAAAAAAAC
>NZ_JBALDZ010000247.1:0-87705 GCF_036917155.1 Nostoc sp.
GGATTAACTTCTGCCTTTAATTGCTGTAACCCCTTCACCCATTCTATTTTGCCTGATTTCAGCAACTAATTACCCCTGTGAACGGTTACGTTTTTGGTTTATTTTTAAATATCTTAATTGCCTTAGAAATCTTAGAAAATATTACAGCCTATCTCCGAAAACACGTTTTTCAAGTTGAATTAGTTATTGTTACTTCTTTAATTGCTGTTGCCAGAAAAATTATTATTCTTGACTTAGAAAAAATTGGAGGTCTTGATATAATTGGTCTAGGTGTAGCTATTTTGGCCTTATCGATTAGTTATTTGATAATTCGTCTCAGTAATTCCAAAGATGCAGGTTGAAATAATTCGTAATTTGTAATGTGGATTTAGCGCAAAGTGCGGTCTTCTCTACGAGACGCTGCGCGATGGGGTCTCCCCAAGAGGAGCAACTTTGCAAGACAGACCCCGCCACAAAACTTGCTGCTTTTCCCATTCCCTATTCCCCATCAACTTTAGGTTTGTCGAACAATGACCGAAAACGACTCATGATACAGAGCAACTAAATTTATTGATGGGGATCATTAATTTTGAATTTTGAATTCGGAGCGAAGCGACGTGACAGATTTCTTTCAATTTGAAGCAGACTTTGTTGATTCCCTGCGTTGCATTCCTATGCAGGTACGCTGTAAATTAGATACCTGTGGCATCAAGTTAAAATTGCCCGACTGGAACCAAATGACTACAGATGAGCGTCAAGCTTTAGTTGAATTACCTTGCACCACAGAAACGGAAATTCAGTCTTACCACGACCATATCCAGCAGTTAATTATAGGACATACTGGTATACCAGCAAAAAAATTGCCCATCGAGCCTCATCCCGCATGGCTAGAATCTGGCATAGTACCAATTAGCCTTCAGGAAAAAGCTCAAGAAGTAGGTGTAACCCTGACACAACAAGATTGGGCAGCCTTAACGCCATTACAGCGTTTTGCCTTGATTAAACTCAGCCAGCCAGGACATGAAAACAAGAACTTTCCCAGAGCGATCGCAGAATTTCATCTGCTTTAATTAAGTAAGTCGGTGCTAATATTTCCAGCTATGTTAAGGAATTTTAATGTCGGGTGTGTTGTCGCCAAGCGCCGCACCGTCAACAATCTCAGGTGCGTTGCTATAAGGCATAACACACCCTACTGGCATGGCAAGCTTAAAATAGTACAATAGGTTTTTGCTTCAAAGCAGTTTCTTTCCCTACTCTCCACTCCCCATTCCCCATTCAAAACGAGATTAGTCAATTATCAGTAGCAAAAACAACCGACAACAGACAGCCGAAAATTATATATTTTTGCAATGGCACTGAATGCAGTAAAAACTACTATTTTTTGATAAACTGCCGTGGGTTTAATTTGCAGCTAGGATGTCAAAAGTACAGTACTGATACAATCTGATTTATCCGCCTAAGAAGTCAGCTTTATGACAAACTCTCAGTAGATGGAATACTTATTTACATTAGGTAAAACAATTTGAAATTTTGCATCGAGAATTTTAAATTTCTTAGCAGTAAGTGAAGCTATAGTGGATTTAGCAATGCTGCTGTTAATGTGGCCAAGGTTAGTCCTGCCGCCAAATTAGGTGAAGAATTAGTTTAGAAACGCACTTCTTATCGATGACAGGCAAAAACGCAAGACATAATGCATTTCTGCGGCTAGTGTCTGGTAATGGGGCAACTTCTGGAGCAGAATCTCGCTACTCACTGCCCCCCAGTAAAGAGATGGTAATTGGACGCGACCCCAGCTGCCAAGTTGTCTTGGATGCCATGATGTACCGAATGGTATCTCGTCGTCATGCAGTGGTTCGTCCCCTCTCTCTATCCCCAGATAGCAAATTTAGCTGGGTGCTTTGTGACTTGAATAGTGCTAATGGCACTTATTTGAATGGACAACGCTTGTATGAATGCCAGGAATTGCACCCAGGCGATCGCATTTCTCTAGGTGCTGATGGGCCGCAATATATTTTTGAGTATGAGTATACCTCAATTACTCCAGCGACGACACTGAACCAAGTTACACCACTGCCTTCGGCGACAAACTACCACAACCACACGCAATTAAAGCAGCCAGATTCTGTTAGCTTCACCCAGCTTTTTCCGATTATTTCTACTGGTAAAGATTTAACTAGTAAAGCTTACCTTGTACCGGGAATACTGACCGTCATCTTTGTAGTGTTAATGTTTGCTACAGTCGGTCGGCCCCAAGCTAATCAAGTGATTGTAGCAAGTTATATCGCTTTCGCTGCCTACTATTTTGTTTATCAACTTTGCGGTAAACAGAAGCCTTGGTGGGTACTAATGGCTACAGCATTGGGCACAACGCTGATTTTACTCAGTCCGGTGTTGGATCTATTTATCTTCGTGTTTCGCGGCATCCTACCTGGAAGCTTGCCCACACCTCAAGAATCGATCACCTTCACAGAGTTGCTGGTGCGGATGTTTTTTGGCGCTGGCTTGATGGAAGAACTACTTAAGGCATTACCTGTACTAGGGGCCTTTGCCATCGGTAGAATGTTATCTTCACCTTGGCGGGAACGCATCGGTATCTGGGAACCTCTAGATGGTATTCTCTTGGGAACGGCTTCTGCTGTAGGTTTCACTCTCTTGGAAACCCTCGGTCAGTATGTGCCAGATATCACTCAAAATGTCACGCAACAGGTGGGTATAGGCGCTGCTGGTCAATTGGCAGGTTTACAACTGCTAATTCCCCGAATTTTAGGCTCTGTAGCCGGACACATGGCTTATAGTGGCTACCTTGGTTATTTTATTGGATTGGCTGTCCTCAAACCTAGTAGGAGTTGGCAAATTCTTTCTATTGGTTATCTGAGTGCCTCTGCGCTCCACGCTCTATGGAATGCTACAGGATCAATCAATGCCTTGCTGTTAGTAGTTGTTGGGGTGTTATCTTACGCCTTTTTGATGGCGGCAATTCTCAAAGCACGAGCGCTGTCACCAACGCGATCGCAAAATTTTGCTACCCGATTTCTAGGCCCAAAGTAGGAGATGAGGGAGCAGGGGGAGATGAGGGGGATAGAGAATAACCAATGCCCAATGCTTCAATATTTACCTCTTGGGATAGATGGCCTAGTTTAAAAATTAGCGTAGAGTTACTTAATTGTGGGGTAACTGTAAATACAAAAATAAAAACCATTAAAATTTATTATAAAAGTTTTGATTTTTGGCTTTTTCTTTAGCACTTCTGCATAAGTAAACCAACATCTTTTCAAAAGATGCCTCTAAACAGAGTGAACCCAAAGTGCGGGTTACGCGAACACAACCCATGCTGAAAAGTTTTCCCTACTCCCCATTTCCCATTTCCCATTCATACCTCAGACTGAGACTTGTTGAGTTGTGTGAAAGCATAAGAAGCGATCGCTAAACTAACCTTTGCTTTATCTACTTCTGATAAAGCTGTCCACTCGCTATTTTGAAGATTACTGAGTGCAGATGCTGCATTTTGCGATTCACTACTTCGCATAGCATAAGCAAAAGGACGAGCCAATACTAAAAGATCCTCTGTTCCCCAAGCAGGTAGTACTGTCTGAACGCACTCAACCAGTTGCTCGCTGATTAATTGACGAGCCGCAAATATTTCAGCAGCTTTGGTGGCGATGGTGTTGAGCAATGTTTGGGGAACACAGGCAGCAAAATTAGTACGTAATATTTCTTGAAGATTAAGCACTACTACCTGTTGTTGGTTGTCATTGTACTCTGGTGTCGAAGTAATGCCAGACCAAAGTGTGTCTAGATGTCCATAAAAATCTTGCGATCGCCTTGTTAGTTCTTCATCAAGCAAATCGTCCATTCCGAACTGTTGTTCGAGTTCTTGAAAATAAGCTTCTGATTCATCATCACCTGGATTCCAGGGATAGGTAGCATCTTCTGGTTCCAGTAAGGCTTCTAATAACTCTAAGTCTATTTGAGATGGCAAAGAAGAGAAAGTGTCTGAGCCGTTAATTTTGTTAGCCATATTTTCTTACCTGATGATTATTTGGTGGTATTGACAACTACAAATTTTCAGAGGAGATTTCCGCAAAAAAAGTTGAATTTTTCTTCAAAAAAACAGATTTTAAAAGCTGATCCCTAACATAAAAATCCATTTGTGCAATAGCTCCGCTAGGAGTCTTCAATCACAAACTCCCAGGTTTCACCCCTCGTACTTCCAAACTTTACCTGCATTCCCGATTTCAATGGGACTTCCTCTCGGAGGATTTGTTGCCAACCATTAGGGCCTAAAAACCAGGTTGTGCCGTAGGTAGAAAAATCCTGCAAGTAATAAGTTCGCACCAACGTAGCATCAGTAAGAGTATTGCGGCAAAAGATTTCGGCGTGGCGTTTGGATACAGATGGTTCGGGAATAACGATATCATTATCTTTCGTGCGGCCGATGCGGGTAACTCCATAACGCAGTAACCAGGTTTTACCTTTGGGAGTAAGTGATCGCAAACAAGCAATTGGAAGTGAGGAACCGACATCAGGAATGGCTGTATCTGGTAGTTCCGTAATACCTTCATCCAGATTCTTAATGAGTTCGCCATTAAAATCTGGATGCAGGTAGAGAACAGGCAAAGTCCAAGCAGGTTGATTAAATTTATACAGTGTTAACAACTCTTGCCTAGCCTGGGCTACGGCTTCATCAATTGGCTTGTGCGATCGCAAAGCTTCGGTAAAGGCTTGAATAAAACTGTGGCTTTCGTGGTCAGCGATTTCATCGCGCATCCCCAAAACCGCAGGCACACCATGACGAATTAGTACTTCTGCTAAACTGCTGGCAGGGATAGCTTGATGGTTGATTGCAGCTGGTTGTGCGCCCCAACAGGCGTTAAAAACCGCTAGTTTCACACCTGTACGCGTCAATACTTGCGCCAATTCTATGCCATTCAGGGGCATCTCTGGTCGCAAAAACAGTAACCCTCCATCTGGGTCTGGCAAACCATGTCCAGCGTAAAAGAAAACATTGTATGCTTTGGTTTCTAATTCATCAATTAACTGCTGTGGAGTTGGTTGAATGAGTTGATTGACTACACAAGGCGCGTATCTTTGGGAATTACCAGGTGTATCTGCAAGAATTTGCTGTAAGATGGCGGCTTCTTGTTCTAGTTGCAGTTTGTCATCATGACCTAAAACTAGCAAAATACTTAAAGCCTGGTCAGTTTTCAAATAGGGTAAAGCATCAACCTCAGTACTGGTGCGACTAAATAGCAAATCTTGCGAGAGAGACATCGCCGATTGACCAGGCTCACGCTGCATAATTTCCCAAGGGAAAGCGATGAGATCCGGGTCGCGAATTTCTAGTCGAAAGCGCAAACGTGTATGCTGACCCATAGCAATACCGCGACTACGTTCTAGACTACCAAGAATTTGTCCGTCGAATACCCAGCGCCATAAATTCATTCCCAGGTATTGCATCAGACGACTGCTGTAGGGGCCAGTAGTCTGACCTGAAGGGGGTGAAATCAAATCTATGGGGAATGGTTTGGCCTGTTGAGATGTTGAGTTAGGGGAAATATCTAGGCGACTATGACCAGCAAACATCTGCTGCCATTCTTGCCAGACTTGGGTCAATTCAACAGGCCATACACAGTCACGTAAAACGTAGCCACTGGGATAGGGAGCCTTGACCACCCAAATGGCGAAGTTGTCAGTGCCAGTGTTTAGGAGACGGGCGATCGCCAAATTCAGGGATGGCATGGATTCATTAAACTAAAAGCTAATGTTATGAGGCAGGAGGCAGGGGGCAGGAGGTAGGGGGCAGGGGGCAGGGGGCAGGCAAAATAGTTCCGTTAGCATTAGCGGGGTGTTTAGCCCGTTCCGAGTTCCCAGTCCTGAGTAAAGAAGTGAGATTTCCCACTCAGCACTCATTACTCAGCACTCATTACTCAGCACTCTTGGGAGGCAGGAGGGGTAAATCAGTTATAGGATTCGACCTCTCTTGATTTGGAGCTACTGAACTCTCGTAGTCTGTGGGAAGTTGAGGCAACAGTGGGAGTCTTTGACCCTTTCCTCCAATAAGAACTGCCCTTGTCCTCTTGACTTTCTTGATAATTTCAAATAAAAGCCCTCCAAGGTGAAAATTTTCTACTTTTTTACCTTGTAAATTTTTTACTTAGGTTGTTACCTGTTATTATTCCAGGTTTTTACAAGTTTATCGAGTATTTGACTAAGTTGGACTTGTGTCAGCTGGTTCGGTAACTGGCGGTTGGGTAACGGGTGTACATGGACTTGGTGCATCTGATTGTAAAACAGAGACGCCAAAACGGTTGAGTTGAGACAAGTCTAGCAATATTGTTGCTGGCAAAGGTTTGGAATTTGGTGGAACTGAGGTAGTTACAGCTGGGGTATTAGTATTAGCTGGAGTTTGTGTACTTTTATTGGCACAGACTCGCATAGACACCGAAAAATTCCCAGAAGCAGGTTTAGGATTTGATTTTTTATCAATAACTTCTAAAAAAGTCCCACGGGGAAGTGATTGGTTGTTTCCCAAGGAGATGTCATTATTGGTTTTAATTACCCAACCAGGAGAAAGATTAGCCAGCGATCGCGGTGTGGGTGTTGCTTCAGTGGTAGGGTTGGCAGTTGGGGTGGGATTGGCAAAAGTTGGAAATGTCCATGATTGCGATCGCAGTTGCTTTACGAACAATCCTAAAGCACCTGCGGCTACTACAAATAGTAATGGAACAATCCACTGTAGCGGTAAACTACGCGTTTTGACTGGCTCCTTTTCAGTAATTACCTGAGTTTTGTGATTTGGGCTACCTAAAAGTGTCGGAGCTGTCGCTCTGGATGCCAAATCAACGGTTTTGGCAGAATAACTCTCTGGAATCACTGCTTTGATGGTGATTTCTGGTTCCCAATATTGGACTTGATAATGAACTAAAGCGACGGTGACATTATCGTGTCCATTTTTAGTATTAGCAAGTTCTACTAATCTATTGGCAACAGTTGCTATATCTGCTTCCCCAAGTAGAATTGGCAAGATTTCAGTTTCCCAGTATTCCTCCACCCGATCGAAATCACTCAAACCATCGGATGTGAGCAGAAAAACAGCATCTTCGTCGAGCATAAACCGTCCCGATGTGGGATGCAGTGAACTGCTGGGGCCCATCCCCAAAGCCTGGACGAGAGAGCCAGCAGCACTTTGTTGTACAGCCTCGCGGTAAATGGCATAACCTAGCCGCACTTCGCGGGAGGCGACATCATCATCGAGGGTAACTTGATAACAGCCGTGGCGTGTAATCCAGTAGGCACGACTATCGCCGACGTGGGTAATGTACATTTCATGAGCAACAGGCAATGCCATGACTAAAGTCGTGCCCATGCGTTGACGCCCTTGGCGATTTTCACCGTCATTGCGCTGACTAATTTTGTCATTGGCCATTGCCACTGCCTTATCTAAGTCATTTAGCAGCAGTGAAGGGTCTATGTGGTCATAGGGAACCTTTGTTAGTTGCTGTACCTGCTGCTGGATTGTTTCAATGGCTAAATTTGAGGCGACATTGCCGCCTTCGTGGCCACCGATGCCATCACAGACAATTGCTAAGGCTGTGGGCTGGGGTGGTTTGCTGACTAGAGTTCCACTGGGGGGGCTACAGGCATCTTCGTTACGCTGGCGACTAGGCCCGGTGTCGGTTTTGGTGATAATTTGGATTGTGGGTGTTTGCGATCGCCCTAACCCAGCCAGTCCTTGATCTAAAACTCCGATTAATTGATCGGTGGAATTAATCTGTCCCTGAATTAAAGCAAGGCTAACGCGATCGACAAATTCAGTTATGGCTGGTTTGGCATCACCGATCAACTGCTGCCAAAATTCACCTAACTGAGGTAATTCTGGTGTGGCGCTGTCGAAACGCAATTCCAACAAACGTACTAAGGATCCTTCTACCCGTAATACATAAGAGTCAAGTAAGCTAGAGGCGACACCTTCACTTGCAAGAGGTTGCCACAGATGAGCTATTTGCCATAACCAATTGAGTTGGCGCATCGATGTTGCATCCCGCCAAGCAATGGTTAATTCACTGCCCAAACTCACTTTTTGGATAGTGTCATCTACTAATAGTGGCGGTTTTTCTAAGAGTAATATCTCTCGCTCGGAAGAGCCGTCAGCAATAAACAGCACTCCGTACACCTGCGGTACGTGTAAGCGGTAGGGAATGAGTCTCAGGTAAGCTTTTAGGGGCTGAAGATTATCTAACTCTGGCGTTAGGGCTAATAAACCAGGCTTCGTATCTAAAAGAACAAATTTATCAAGGATTAAATAGCGATCGGCTAATATTTCTCCAGGGCTACCCACATTTGGGCCATCTACCACAGCCCAGAGATAATTTTTGGGTAGGGGCGTGGAACATCGCTGGCAAAACTTGTGAGTCAGGGGGTTGGCAGCCTGACAATTTTCGTTTGGACAGTAGAGCGTTGCCGCGTCATTTTCCATAGTTTTCGCACCGATCAGCGATTGGCAATTTCTTTAATAGCATTAGTAGGGACAATCTAGACCGCTCATCTTTCTTAAACTTGACATACCCAGACTTTAGATGATGATTTTAGCTGGCGGATATCAGCAGGTGCTAATACAAAACTTATCCAAAAAATACGCTCCTAAGTCAACCCTACAGCCTAATCATAGCTTCTATTGCCCTGTGACTCTCCATCGCCAAAGCAACTAACCCAACCCTGTCACCAAAGCATAACCCAAGCATAACTGCACGATTTGCTTTTGCTAAATTATCCATCATCAAGAGACGGATAATATTGGTATTTATTTAGTTTATAAGTAGGATAGCAAGAATTAACTTTAATTAAGAATTAAGAATAGCAAATATTAATTTTGGCAAAAGTACCGGATAAATGCAGTGGCTCTAAAAATCTCTTCAGATTGCTGTTAGCGGATAGCTAGGGTTGAGCCAGTGCTGAGTTAAGAAGTAGACTTATGAATCTTTTTACTCTAAGCCGAGGCACTTTTAACTCAGCACTCTTCATTGAAAGCGGCGGGAAACTCCATCCCGCAAGTGGCGTGGAGTTTTTTATCCAAAATGGTTCACCCAGCTCGCTACCGACTCATTGGCTTATTTTTTGTCGTCAATGGCAACTTGAGGGACTCCCATGCTGTAATTGGTAACACGGGCAGAAAGATTGTAGCTGACTTCTCCTTTTTGTAGGAGCGATCGCAGATAATGCTCTAAATCTGACCCCACACGGCGTAAGTTATAATCTGTGAGGTCTTCGCCACTAGATGCTTCTACTAATTCATCAAATTTTCGATAAATTTTTTGCAGGGCATCTTCATTCCAATTAAATTCGTTATCTGGGTCAACATCTAACGTTAAGACTTGTTGACTAGGAACTAGATCGCCATCCCGGTCAATTTCACCTGCGAAAATGCGGATATGCCGGGTTGTGGACTTGAGCAGCATCGGGTTATCCATAAAAAGGTGTAAGATTTGCGTGGATTACACTGAAATTATTGTAGACGCTATCTCTGAGCTTGGATGCTCTCAATTTACAAGCTTTGAATGCAGTTTTAAAAAGGTATATTGAATGGACATAAGTAAAAATATCACCTTTACTGATTAGTTTGTTACTTCTGTTATGAGTTAAAGACATAATTAACTGCTAGTACTGACAGTAGTCGAATTATTTTCCTGTAAAAATTAATGGAGAGAGTATTTTAATTTATTGTACTAATCTGACATACTGCTAAGATTTTTGTACTCACATCAAGCTCAAAAGACCGTAGAGTAGGCAATTGGCAGGAATAATTTGATCTGTGTACATTTTTTTCTGGAGAACAAAAGTTTTGACATTAATAATTATGCTGATCAATTTCTCCTGAATTTTATATTGCAAAAAACGCACACCAAGTAATTACACTGAATAGCGCTACATCGACTACTGGCTTTAAGAAACTCAAAAAAATCAAGCGGTTTTACTTACGTATAAACACCAAAATTAGAGTAACAAGTCAAACTGTTGTTGACGTTCACATAAAGTTGATGTAAAAACCTTTAAAAAGGTTGAGCAACTTCTTACAGAAACTTTATTGTGTAGAATCTTAAAAACTGAATAATAGTTATGGCTTACCATAAGCTACATCTGGCACAGAAACGTCAAAATCTAGACACTGAAAATCTAGCTTGAAAATACACCACAGGAGAGTGAAATGGAATACAAAGGTGATTGATGAAGAAAAATTCTTAATTCAAGCACTTTGGATTCAAAAGAGATATAAAGAATTTTTGCTAGACATCTACCTCCTTACCCTCATGACAACCAAGTAAAGGAATCTCAATAGCTATGAACTCCAAAGCATTACCACGCCAGATAAATAATCTCGAAGTAGGTGTTTATGAGTGCGAAATCCATCTTAAATTCCGGTTGATTGAGGAAAAGAGTTTATTAAGCGATCGCGAGCAGCTTTTACAGGTGCTACTTGATGCTTTAACCGAAGGGTCTGATGACTTTCTAGAGACACTGCAAGCGTCTGTTAAAGCGCAGGAAGTGTCTGAGTTTAAAGCCTCTCCTCAAATGCGACGACAGCTAATGCGCTTGCGTAATGTTGCTGAAAATCCTCAGACATAAAGGTGTAATTTAATTACTGAAAAACGTGAATTGGGCATCAAATCAAATGTTGATCCCATACCCCCGTTGCCATAAAAACTAAGCAGCAAGTAGAATTCATAAAAATATTGTGATTTCTGCTTTGTGAAGGTCTTATTTAGCAGCACAAAGTCCCAGGAACAGTTTCCGCTATTAAAAACTTTGTAGCAAAGGGTACTGGTAGAATCTAAGAGCAAATTCAGCCGGGTGCATTTTACCGAGTTTTTATCAAAACATTGCCGGAAGAACAAAACCCTGTGTCTTTACAGATGGGGAATTGGACAACAGGCGCGAATCAAATGAAAACCTAAAAGACCAAAGTAAAAATAAATAACCTTTCTTTTAGCTTTTTGCTAAAGCTAAGTGCCTGATTTGTTGAAATACTTATGTTTTATCTATTACTAGTAATAGGTAATGGTTTGGCAGCCAGTTACCTATTACCCAGAAGTGGGGAGTAGGGAGTAGGGAGTGGGCATTACCCGGATTTCTCACCACATCTCTCAAAACCTTGTGCAGAGGAGCAGAGGGGCAGAGGGGCAGAGGGGAAAGAACAAGGCACATTGAACTCTCCCCTGCTCCCCTGCTCCCCTGCACCTCTGCATTTCAAGCTTGTGAGAAATGCGGGATTAGTGTCAACTTAACGTGAAACCGCTTGTCCGCCGGGAATTAAAATTCCCGTCTCATAGCTAAAGTCATCTGAAGATGACTAAATATCGCCAAAAATCTCCAGTCTACTTCAGTAGACTTAAGCTATTAGCCAGACAATTTATTCCCTGGCGGGCATGGAAGCCAACAGATAAGCTATTTCCAGCTTAAGTTGACACCAATGGGGAGTGGGGAGCAGGGGGAGAAGAATTCATAACTAATGCCCCATGCTCAATGCCCAATCCCCAATCCCTATTTAGCAAGTCCGTGTTCTAGAGCAAAACGAACTAACTCTGTACGGCTATTGGTGCCGGTTTTACTAAATAAACGGCTCACGTATTTTTCTACATTACGGACGCTGGTTTCTAAGCGGCGGGCGATTTCTTTGTTCATCAACCCTTCAGCAACCAAATTTAAAACACTTTGCTCTCTCGGTGTCAAATCTATTTTAAAAGGGGCTGGCGATTGGGAAATAGCATTTCTTTGAGTTAACAAGGCCTTAATTTGGGCAATCTGATTAGCTAGTTCAGCCAGATCGGGGGTTTCAGAGTCATCTCCCGTACTTGCAGCCTTAGCAGCGCGGCGGGCTAGCAAATTTTCGACTATGGCAACTAACTCATCTGGGTCAAAGGGCTTGGGTAGATAGGCATCAACACCAGCATGATAGCCTTGGATGCGATCGCCTGTCATACCTTTAGCAGTTAAAAATACTACCGGTAGTGCTTGGAAGCGGGGGTCTTCTCGCAGTTGCTTGAGGAACTGATAGCCATCCACTTGAGGCATCATCACATCGGAAATTACTAAATCGGGTGTATTCAGCTGCATCCATTCCCAACCTTCAAGGGCGTTACTGGCGACTTGAACGCTGAAACCGCTCTCTTGCAAATAGTCTTTCACGGCTTCCCGTATCCCTGGTTCATCATCCACCAGTAACAATTGTGCTGACATTTAAGATTTCCTTGAGTTTTCCTTTTTCCAATTTAGCGAAAGTTGACAGTCATTGAACAAAAGGATAGAAGGGAAAAACCCATTAGTTCCTAACACCAGTAAAAAGAGCAAAGATAGTAATGACGATTTTTCAATTTGGATATAGCGTTTATTGACAAGCGTGAGGTACACCCGTAGGGGCACGGCATGTTTCCTACACTCGTGATGTAATGTTGTACTGCATCTGAATGGAAACCGCTATACTGCTAATCTCAAAATATTGTTGGAATCTAGAGCATTCAAGACTTGGGGTGTCAATATAGTAATAATCAAGACGGGAGAAGCTGCAAGATGACCAAGCCCCTTCGGGGCGGGAACAGGGAAGAGGGAACAGGGAACAGTGCAAGAATTAGCCCCGAAGATTTAGGGTACAAGCCCCTAAATTTATTTATGAAAGAAATAAAAACATTTTTTAAGGGGACGCGTAGCGCAAGAAAAAATACGTCCTTGTACAAATCCCCTAATTTTAATTATGGGGATTTCCCTGTTCCCTGTTGCCCGTTCCCTGTTCCCTTTTAATCTTCAACGATGTTTCAACTTCCCAATGGAGCTTTACGTTCACCTGATGCAGCTTGGATTCCTTTAGCGCGGTGGGAAGCACTGGCTTCTGAAGAAAGAAGGACTTTTCCTCCCATTTGTCCAGACTTCGTAGTAGAACTGCGGTCTGATTCCGACAGCCTCAAGTCCCTCCAAGACAAAATGCAGGAGTATATAAAGAATGGTGCGCGGTTAGGCTGGCTAATTGACCCTAAAGGTAAGCAAGTGGAAATTTATCGCCAGGGAAAAGACAAGGAAGTGCTACTATCACCAAATCAGTTATCGGAAGAAGATGTACTACCAGGTTTTACCTTGAATTTACCAGGAATTTTCTAATGGCTTAATTTTGGAATCAACTTCGACTGCGCCTAGCATTCTTAACGAAGCTTTCTGTGCCTCAGTTGTTAAAATTTTAAGACATTCTCCAGTATTTACATCTCATATTTGCACTTTGGGCGTCTGCCTTAACTTGACACCAATAGCATCTTGCCCGCCCAGCTTATGCAATAATTGGCACGTATTTTCTATCGCCTTTGGACATCTGGCGATCGCTATACTGACCCTGGTATTGATGCTTACGAGCAACAATATCGAGAGCGCACGTTGAAAAATCTCAAGAAAAAAGCTCAAGCTTTTGGCTTAGAACTCATCCCTATTTCAACACCTAACGAATGTGTTTCTTGAAAGTTTATCAAACTCACATTGTTTTAACGCTTACAATCGAAGCGATCGCAATTCATGCCGATTGTTCATAATTTGATCGTGTCTGTAGCCAAATGAAAAGGTTTGTAAAGTGGTGTGTTGAGTTTCCTTCTTGGTGGAATATTCGCCAAAGCAGAAAGTCTCTTTTGTTTGCCGTTATGCTTACTTTGAGTGTGGTAAGTACGCTGATGCTATCATTCCCCTTGAACGCTCAAATTAATCTGCCGCCAAGGCCAACATCGGAGTTAAGGGGAGTGTGGTTAACAAATATTGATAGTGATGTGTTATTTGAGCGCGATCGCCTCAAGGGATCTTTGCAGCGCCTTGACGAACTCAATTTTAACACCATATATCCGGCGGTTTGGAATTGGGGATATACATTGTATCCTAGCAAAGTTGCACAAAAAGTTATCGGGCGATCGCTCGATCCCACACCTGGACTGCAAGGGCGAGATATCCTCAAAGAAATTGTCGATGTAGGACATCAAAAAGGGTTAACAGTGATTCCCTGGTTTGAATTTGGCTTCATGGCACCAGCGGATTCTCTCTTAGCGAAAAATCGTCCCCAATGGCTCACCAGCCGCAGCAACGGGACTCGGATTGTCAAAGATGGGAATGATAATCGCGTTTGGCTAAATCCCTTTCGCCCAGAAGTACAACAGTTCATTCAAGATTTAATCGTTGAAATTGTTAGAAACTACAATATCGATGGTATTCAACTTGATGACCATTTTGGCTTACCATCAGAATTAGGATACGATGCTTATACAGTAGCACTTTACAAAAAAGAACACCGTGGTAAAGCTCCCCCCAAAAACTCTCAAGATCCAGAATGGGTAAGCTGGAGAGCTAATAAAATCACCGAGTTTATGAAACGGGTTTTCACAACCATCAAAGCTACTAAAAAAGATTGTCTGGTTTCCATTGCTCCTAATCCTCAACGTTTTTCCTACAACTTCTTTTTAGCAGACTGGCAGAAGTGGGAACGGCTGGGAATAATTGAAGACTTAGTTTTGCAGATATATCGTGATGACTTGAATGTTTTTGTTAGTGAATTAGATTATCCAGAAGTGAAAACAGCCAAGAGTCATATTCCCGTGAGTGTGGGTATTTTGGCTGGGTTAAAAAACAAAACCGTATCGATGCAGCAAATTCAGACACAAGTGCAAAAAGTACGCGATCGCAATTTTGCCGGAGTCTCTTTCTTTTTCTATGAATCCCTCTGGAACATGAGCAAAGAAAAGCCACAAGACCGTCAAGCTGCCTTACAAAAAATCTTCCCTACACCAACAACTTACCCGAATTTGCTAGCAGGCTGGAAACCGTTTAGTTAACAAGCAAGAATTCAGGAGTCAGGAGCCAGAATTCAGAATAGAATTCTTTGCAACTGGTGGATGAATAATCTGTGAAACAATTTTGGATTTTGAATCTTCAATCCAAAATCCAAAATTTAAAATTCGGCCATGGTTTTTTAACTAGCTTGCTGTCCAAACCGTCTCTCTAATTCAGCTTCCGCTTCCTCAATAGTCATCGGCATCTGATTTGCAGATTGGGCGCGTCTCCTGTCAATAGACATCTGGTGAAAATGAATGTAGAGACGTAGCACTGCTACGTCTCTACAACCCGGATTTCTCACCACATCTCTCAAAACCTTGTGCTCTTGAGCAGGGGAGCAGAGGAGCAGGGGAGAGATTTGTACAACAAGTTCTTTCCCCTCTGCCCCTCTGCCCCTCTGCCCCTCTGCCCCTCTGCATTTCAAGCTTGTGAGAAATGCGGGTGTCTACTGCGCTCCGCTCCGCAGACCGCTATCCATCCCCACCGTCTAGACGGATGGGGTTTTTCGCGAATTCTGATAAAACTATACGCTGTAGTGGCAATTCACGAATTGCCACTAGATGAAAATCCTAACTCCCAACTCAGCACTATCCTATTCCCAAACGCCCAGCCAAGCCGGGAGTTAAGGGTAAAAGAGTAGTAATCATTAAGAATAAAGCTAAAAGCCCCAAAGCCGCTCTAGCATCATCCGGTTCAGTGACTTCATTCAAGCTAGGACGTTCTTGATCGCGTTGCAAAAAGAAAATTACGATCGCCCAGTACATGGCAAGAGTATTACCGAGAGACACTACTGCCAGTAAAATTAAAGTTGCGATCGTTGCTCTTCCTGCGGTTTTGCGTCCATAAATCGCCTGAACAATGCGCCCACCATCTAGCTGTCCTGCGGGCATTAAGTTCAAAGCGGTAATGACTAACCCCAGCCAACCAATCACCACTAGGGGATGAACGCTTACCAGGGATGACTGCAACGCCGAACCAAGGACAACTCGCGCCAAACTCCCCACTAAAATCGACCCTTGGAAAAACTGATTGGGCAATTGAAATAAACTACCTGGGTGGGAAAGCAGCAAGCCTGTCACCAGCATTAACAAAGAGACAATACCACCTGCGGCTGGCCCTGCCAAGGCGATATCAAATAATACCTTGCGGTTGGGCAACAAAGACTCAAAGCGAGTAATTGCACCAAAGGAGCCAATTTGCACAGCCGGCAGAAAGAAAGGCCAGCTAAGGCGGATTTGGTGACGTTGGGCAAGTAACCAATGACCAATCTCGTGAGCGACTAAAATCGTAAATATCCCAGCGCCTATGGGTAAAGCTTCTTGAAACCGACCTGGATTGCCAAAGAAATCAAAATTCAGCAATAAGCCTGCTGCTTCTAAATTTGTGGCAATAGTTGCTACCAGTAGAACACCCGCAAAGACTTTTTGTGATAACTGAAGCGGACGGGGATCATTGCGACTGGGTAGCACAATCACCACGGGTCTACCCTCTGTGTTTTCCACTAAAAACAGGCGATATTGATCGCTAAGGCGTTGCCGTAAACTTGCAGTTAGACGGTTGTGAGTCTCTTCTGGTTCTCCTCGCAGATTGCCTTTGAAAATGGCTCCATCTTGGTAGGCGATGGTTTCTGTGGCAAAAAATGTATCGATACCAAAAATGCCTTTAATTGCATTCAAGTCATCTTCCGGTATTGGTGGGATCTCCACTTTCAGTTGTGCGACTGCTAGTTGTGGAGAATTTGCTGCAAGTGAGGAAGCAGCAGCAAGTCTTTCGGTTGCGCGTTGCTTGAGGATGGCATCTTGCCCAGCTGTACGTAACTGTCTGCCCAAATAGACGTACAAGCCGGCGGAAGTCACCACTAAGAACAATATACCCGCTATATTAATGTAAATCCCTACGGCAAACAATCCAAAAAACAGCAGCCAGGGAGTCATCAACACCACCGACTGTAACCAGGCTAAGATTCCCAGCTTACCAAAAGGTCTGGCGCGATAAAAGCCCCAGCCTAAAATGCCTAAAGCTACCAGTAGGATTGTCGCCAGGATAGAAGTTTCTGATAAAGTAAACATCTCCAAACCTTTGCTATTGAGACTAAGCCAGAACAAGTCCGGTATTGCAGATACACTATTAATTTATAACGTCACCTGTCCTCTGCTCAAATTATCCGGTTTGGCGATCGCATCTCATATTTGTGTGGGTGGGATTGAGGTAGTCTAACCTGGTAAAAAACCGTATTCATTCATTAAAAAATGCAGTTGCTAATTCCAAGTTTGGATTTTTAGATTTTAGATTGACAGGCTCGCAAAAATATGTATTAAGAGAATTTACTCTCGGAAAAGCTGGGTTTTGTACCTATTTCCTACATAATCTCAAGTTTTGGAATAGGCGATACCTACTAGCGTAGCAAGGCTAAAATGTTGCAAAAAAATTGTCGGTTGGGGAGCCACTGCGTTGCGCGGGTTAAGAGCGTTGTAGCAAGTGGCGTTGGAGGCTTTGCCAAAGCCAACATCCTGATATAGGTTGGGTGGAGCGGAGCGCAACCCAACCTTGTATCTTAGAAATAGTAGTAGACCTCTTGCAAAAGTCCCTAACACCCCACCCTTTAATCCCCTTGCTAAGGGGAAGGGTTCTTATTAGACATCTCCGAAAAAGAATGTAGAGACGTAGCAGTGCTACGTCTCTACAAGGGTTATGGGTAACGCATATTTAATTTCTGGAGATGTCTATTTGTTATTTATTGCAAGAGGTCTACTATTTTAAGCTTGCCACACCACTACGGTGAGCTACGCTAACGCACTCCATAAAGCGATCGCAATTTGAGGATATCTTGCCATTCGAGATCAGTGAATGGTTGGGTAACTAGTTCTATACCAAAGTACTGTTTTGCCCTTTCTGTCAACGTATCCACAATCTTGACAATCCAGCCATCCTCTTCCTGTGTGTTGCAAAGTGAGGTATTCCACGGTGCTGGTTGTTCAAAGATTTCCTCAAATAAACCTTTGTCTGTAGACAAAATCATCGAGCCGTGTTGAAGAATGGTATTTTTTCCCTTGCGTTGGGCGCTACCAATAAATTTACTTCCATCGGCAGTAACTAAGTCAGCTGCGGTTGCTGTATTGAAGCAACTGGGATTGTGAATGTAACCCCGTCTAGCAGAACCATAATTTAACTCAATACCCAAGCTTTGCCAGCCTTGGATTAAAAAGTTACAAATTTTTTCATAAGTACCCCAGCTTTTTCCAGTCCTAGCTGAGGTAATTAGGGTGTAGCTTAAGTCTCCTTGGTGGAGAACAGCTCTACCTCCTGTTGGACGACGAACTAGATCGAGTGCCTGTCCTTGGTAAATCAGATTATGCCACTGGGTAGGCCATTGTTTTTGCAGATGTCCCAAAGAGAGAGCATAAGGATACCAGGTATAAAAACGCAGAGTAGGTGGGTGCTGTCCCTTTTCATATTGGTTGAACAACCAAGCATCGATCGCCATTTGCACTGCTCCTGATGTCTGAAGCATTGGGATGAAACGCCAGGTGGATGGTGATTCGATTGCTAGTTGTTTCATAAGTTTCGGACTCTGGAAAGATATTAACTAATGACTCTGGCAAAGTGGTTTGATTTTTTTACTAATTGCCGTAAGTTTACTGCGATACCCAAAATACTGGGTATCGCAGCTGATATAGCGGTTCTTAATTGCATAGAATACAGACCATTTGTAGAGGCACAGCAATGCTCATTGGTGTCAACTTAACGTGAAACCGCTTGTCCGCCGGGAATTGAAATTCCCGTCTCATAGCTAAAGTCATCTGAAGATGACTAAATATCGCCAAAAATCTCCAGTCTACTTCAGTAGACTTTAGCCTATTAGCCAAAGAAATTTATTTCCGGGCGGGCATGGAAGCCAAGAATTAAGCTATTTCCAGCTGAAGTTGACACCAATGAGCAATGCTGTGCCCTATTGTGTATTGCATCCAAACGAGAACCGCTATAGTTCACGTTTCCCCACCAACCACTACATCTCGAATTCGGAGACTAGGACCACCACAACCCACTGACAAGCCATTTTGTCCTCCCTTACCACAACCGCCGGATTCATCCCAGTAAAAATCATCACCAAGGGACTCAATATCCGCTAATGTTTGGAATACATTTCCTGAAAGCGTTACATCCCGCACAGGTTCAGCAATTTTGCCGTTTCTAATCATCCATGCTTCCCCAGCGCTAAAGGTGAACATTTCCCCATTCGTCATCCCACCTAACCAATTACGGGCATACACTCCTTCTTTGATATCGGTGAATAAATCTGCAACTGGCGTTTTACCCCGTTCAATCCAGGTATTTGTCATCCGCACAATGGGAGTAAAGTGATAGTTGAGACAGCGAGCATTCCCCGTAGGCGCTTCCTCCAATTTGCCAGCAGTTTCACGAGAATGTAAACGTCCAACTAAAACCCCATCTTTAATTAGTTGAGTAGTAGTAGCAGGTGTGCCCTCATCGTCGTAAAAATAGCTACCGCGATGTCCCTCTGGAGCCGCGCCATCAAAAATTTGGAGTTCTTCTGGGCCAAACCGCCGTCCAATGGTCATAACTTCCAGCAGATCGGGGTTTTCGTAAGCCATATCAGCCTCAGAAAGATGTCCAAAGGCTTCGTGGACGAATAAACCCGTGAGAATTGGGTCAATGACTACGGTGTAAGTATTGCCTTTCACCGATGGCAGAGATAAAGCAGCGATCGCTCTTTGAGCAGCACCTTTTACCTGTTCATCCAAATCAGTTAAATCTTCGTAAGCTTTGCGAGAGCCAGTAGTTTCTCGTCCAGTTTGGACAGTTTCGCCATTTCTGGCGGTGGCGGCAAACCGCATTTCCATATCCACCCAAGATTGCTCGATCGAAGTACCTTCTGAGGTAGCAATGATCACTTTTTGGGCGCTATCACCGTAACGTACCGAAGTAGTAGTAATCCGCCGATCAACACTTTTGAGCAATTGGGCATAGCGATCGCACAACTGTTTTTTCTGTGAAAGTGGGATATTTCGGGGATCTGAACCTTTTAGAGGGAGAATGCACACTGCTTGCACCGGGTCAATGGGTGCAAGCAAAGTTTCTTCATCACCAACCATCCGCGCAGCTGCGATCGCTTCTTCAATACGATCTTGGATTGTCGCCAGTTGGTTAAAGCAGCTCAATCCCCATCCACCTTTATAACAAGCGCGAATATGACCACCAATGGAGATGCCTTCACTGAGAGTTTCTACCTTGTCGCCACGCAACAAGATATCAGTCCCTTCTGCTTCTTCAAGGCGAATCATTAGATAATCTACACGCCCACTGTAGCGGGCAATGAGGTCAGAAAGTAAATTTTGAGCATCAGCAAGTGTAGTCGGCATTTCCAGGTAGTCACAATGACGAACTGCATTTATTTTGCAATTATTTGGGGAATTTCTGCTAATTAATATTATGAGGGAATGGGGCATTGGGAATGGGGACTAGGGACGCAGAGCGAAAATTCCTCTTCTCTGAACCTTTTCCTCCTCTACATCTGTAACTCTTCAGAACCCTTACCCAG
This sequence comes from Nostoc sp., assembly GCF_036917155.1. Classification (GTDB taxonomy): domain Bacteria; phylum Cyanobacteriota; class Cyanobacteriia; order Cyanobacteriales; family Nostocaceae; genus Nostoc. Next base: position 20,384 of record NZ_JBALDZ010000247.1, read on the forward strand.
CCCCCAAATCCCCAGTACCCAATCCCCATTACCCCTTATCCCCAGAGGGGGCCCCACCTTCCCCAATCCCCAATCCCCAATCTTTAGCTACGGTGGGTAAGAACTGAATGATGTGCTAAGGTAATCATGTGAGAATAAAATTCGGTTGCAGTGTTTGTTTTTAGTATTGACAGGCTTTTCCCTTTTGGTCTTAACAAGCTTGTCTCCGAAATCTAAATCTCTACACACCTATGATTTTGGAGATAACGCATGTCAATTTATGTAGGTAATCTATCCTACGAGGTCACACAAGAAGACCTCAATTCTGTTTTTGCCGAACACGGTACTGTAAAACGGGTTCAGTTGCCTACTGACCGTGAAACAGGACGTCCACGCGGCTTTGCTTTCGTAGAGATGGGCACAGAAGCCGAAGAAACAGCTGCCATTGATGCTCTTGATGGTGCTGAGTGGATGGGACGTGACCTTAAAGTTAATAAGGCTAAACCCAAAGAAGATAGAGGTGGTTCTTTTGGTGGTGGAAACCGCGGCAACAGTGGTGGCGGCGGTGGATACAACAGAAATAGTCGCTACTAAACTTTAAGATCACTTTAAGATCAAAAATTAAGTTTTAACGTCTTAAGGGCAGAATCATTATCTGCCCTTTTTGCACTCCGGTCTACTGGATGGCGTGAAGGAGGCAGAAGGCAGGAGGCAGAAGGTAGGAATTTAGATGAGTCTTAAATCCTTGCTCTAAGAGCATTGTTGCAGCCCAACCCAGGCATCACAGCAGTAAGGCAGTTCCGATGAGATGAGTTTCAAAAGCCTTGCATAAAAATGTTCTAGAGACTGGGATTTTTACTCAGCACAGGCTAAGAGACTTCCAAATAAAAAATATCCAATTAACTCTTGTGGGGTGGGCATCTTGCCCGCCCAGTCCATAGGGCGGGCAAGATGCCCACCCCACAAGATTGGATAATCTATTTCTTGGAGTTCCCTAAACGCCCCGCTAACAGCACTTTCAAGGCCTCCTGCCTTTCTTATTATGCCCAGTACCAATTAAGTAGGAGATGAAAATGACACAAGTATTTGTGGGTGAAAATGAAGGAATTGAGTCAGCCTTGCGTCGATTTAAGAGGGAAGTTTCAAAAGCAGGTATTTTTCCAGACATGAGAAAGCATCGTCACTTTGAAACACCTTTGGAAAAACATAAGCGCAAAGAAGTCGCAAGGCACAAACAACGCAAGAGAAATTTCCGTCGTAATTGATTTGATCATTAGCGATACTTACAGTGAGCTACGCTAACGCACTCTCTCATTAGATTCTTAGCTGTCGAAAAGGCGATCGCTGTACTCCAAAGAAGAATCTAATGAGTAGGTTTTGACCTTCACAAACCTTTCCTGCTATCAGATATCTATCAAAATCATTCTAAATTTTTTTGAGTTCCTGCTGTTCTGCATCGGTGAGAATTTCCAGGGATTAGTTAGTTAGAAAATAATTTATAATTAATTTATAATTCAAAATTCATCATTATTCGGTAATATTGGCAAAGTAATAATAAACTTTGTCCCCTCGCCAGGTGTTGACAAGCAGTTGACTTGTCCATTATGTTTATCCACAATAATTTGATAGCTGATCGCTAATCCTAGCCCGGTTCCCTTTCCTACGGGCTTAGTTGTGAAAGATTGCTCAAAAATCCGAGTTTGCACCTCATCAATCATGCCTGGTCCGTTATCTTGGATGCAAATTGTGACGGTTTGTTGCTGAGGATCAACCGATGTTGTAATGGTGATAATGTTTGGGCAACCAGCAATCTCTCGAGCGGACTGATTTTGATGGAGTTCATCAAAGGCATCAATGGCATTGGCGATGATATTCATAAACACCTGGTTCAGTTGTCCAGGATAGCAGTTGATTGGAGGTAACTCACCGTATTGTGTTACAACCTGGATTTTAGTGCGATCGCCCTTACCTTGGAGTCGATGTTTCAACAGCATTAAGGTGCTATCGATTCCTTCGTGAATCTGAAACTCCACCTGAGATGCAATATCTGCACGGGCAAAAGTTCTCAGGGAGAGGCTTATATCTTTAATACGAGTAATTCCCTGGTGCATTGATGCCAGTAGTTTCGGCAGATCCTCCACCAAATACTCCAAGTCGATTTCGTTAACAAACTCTTGAATTTCCAAATCTGCCTGCGGTAGCTTTTTCTGTTGGAGGTTCACCAGACGAAGTAGATTATTTACATATTCCTCAATATAGGATAAATTTCCGCTCACAAAACCAACGGGATTATTAATTTCATGACCAATACCTGCAACCAACTGTCCGAGAGTGGACATTTTCTCACTTTGAATCAGTTGTAGTTGCGTTTGTTGTAACTTTTGTAGAGATTGAGTTAATTCTGCGGTGCGTTCTTGCACACGTTCTTCTAATGTACGAGTGAGATGGGAAATTTTTAGGTGTAATTTTAAACGGGCAATGACTTCTTCTTGTTGGAAAGGTTTCGTAATGTAATCAACTGCACCAATTTCCAATCCCGCCACCTTGTCTGTAGAATCAGAGAGGGCAGTCATGAAAATCACCGGAATATTCTGAGTGATGGGATTAGTTTTCAGCCTGCGACAAGTTTCAAATCCATCTATACCTACCATCATTACATCCAAGAGAATGAGATCGGGATGAGCATAAGCTGTTTGTTCGATCGCAGACTCTCCATCTGTTGCCATGAGGGCTTTCCAGCCACACCCCTGAATCGCCTCAGATAGCACCTTGAGATTATTTGGATTATCATCCACCAACAAAATATGTATGGGTTTCGAGAGAGGAACAGCGATCATGGATGTGACTCCGTTGTGACAAATGATTTGAGGAATTTACGGATTTTTCCGGTTTGGAAATTGGCAGTGAGTTTGCTTAACTCTGCTGCGAAGGGGGCTAGCTGACTGTTTTGTTCAATTAGCTCTCTTAACATTCCCTCGATCGCTGAGATATCTCCCATCATTGCTAAATGATAGAGTTGTTGCAAAACCTCCTGGGATGGTAGAACCCATTCACTATCTATCTGTTCACTTTTTGGCTGAGATAAAGATTGGGCATATATCCACTCCACTTTCAACAGCGATCGCAGTCTATTAAGTAGTTCATCAATCTGGAGGGGTTTGGGCAAGAATGCTGTTGCCCCTGCCTCTAAACTCCGCTGGCGATTTTCTTCAAAAACGCTGGCACTAGAGACAATAATGGGAATAGAGCAAGTTTGCGGATTCCCTTGGAGGTGAACCATTAGCTCAAAACCATCCATATTGGGCATGGCTAAATCGAGCAAAATCACATCTGGATTGTGTTCAATTGCCATCTGTAAACCGTGTTTGCCATCACTCGCTTCCAAGGTTCGACAGCCAATTTCTTGTAGTAGGTTAGTCAACATAGAACAGTGGTTGTGATCGTCATCGACAATGAGAATCTGAGGCGCACTACCCCGAATCCCGATAATTTTCTGGGAAATTGGGGCGTAGGCGTTGCCCGTCGTAGACATCGCTTTTTCGCGCCAGTCATGTACGCCTAGCCCGTCGTAGACATTGAGTGGTACTGGTACTGTCAAATCTAGCCAAAACTGACTTCCTTCGCCCAGGTGACTCTGCACCTGAATTTCACTCCCCATCAATGCCGCAATTCTTTGGCTAATTGCCAATCCTAAACCAGTACCTTCAGATCGCTGTCCGGCTTCACCAACTTGCTCAAAGGGCAAAAAGATTTTCTCTAGTTGGTCTGGTGACATTCCAATACCCGTATCTTCAATCTGAAAACGAATCTTGGGCATTGGGCATTGGGCATTGGGCATTGGGCATTCTCCCTCATCCCCCTCATCCCCAGTCCCCAATACCTCTACTTTAAATGTCACACCACCCCTGTCTGTAAATTTGATCGCGTTGCCCAGCAAGTTAATTAATACTTGCCGCAGACGTTTTTCATCAACTTCAATGACAAGTGGTAGGCGATCGCTAATTAAAACATGAAATCCAATCCCTTTCTCTTCAGCGCGGATACCACAAATCTCAGTTACACCATGTAAGAAATTGGGCAGATGCACGCTAGTGACAACCAAATCCAATTTCCTCGCTTCTATCTTCGAGAGATCGAGAATGTCATTAATCAGCATCAAGAGGTGTGAGCCGCATTGGTAGATAATGCTGACTCCTTCCAGGTTTTTAGCTGTCATATTTGGCGAGGCTTCTAGTACCTGGGCAAAACCAAGGATGCCATTAAGAGGTGTGCGTAGTTCGTGGCTCATATTGGCAAGAAACTCACTCTTGGCTTGATTAGCAGCATCAGCAGCAAGCTTTGCCTCAGACAATTCATGAGTTCGTTCTTCGACTTTTGTCTCTAGGGTTTTGGAATAATCCAATAGTTGATTGTTGGCAATTTCCAGTTGGCGATTTGTTTCTTCTAACTTCCGCTGTTTATAGGCATTAGTTGTTGCAATCACACTACCGATAAATGCAGCTAAGGCAGGTGTTACCGGAATTAAAACACCATACAAAAACATCCCATAGCCACCCCATATATAGGCTCCACTGATGCCTACAGTTGCCCAAAGAATTTTGCTGCCGGGAATCCGCAGCCTGGTACTAGCTAACCACCAACTGCCGGTAGAACCAATGACAGACCAAAAAACAATCCAGAGTGATAGAGAAATGCCAGTAATACCGTGCAGACTAGCTTTTCCTGTTTTTGCCCCTCGAACTAGTTGATAAGCAATATTGGTATGAACAACAACACCTGAAGTCGGTTTTTGAGCAGAGATCCAGGAAGAGAAGGGTGTGCTGAAGAAATCATTAGTACTGGAGGCGATTGAGCCAATAAATACCATGCGATCGCGCATCAAATCTGCCGGAATTTTCCCTGCTAACACATCGCGCATGGCAACTGTCCGAAATGCTGCATCCGTTCCATACCAGTTGAGCAGAATTTGATAGCCTCCTAAATCGGCATCAGTATAACCTGCTTCTTGATTTTGCAGTGGCAGGTAAATTTCCTTGCCCAACCGGAACTTTTGCTGTTTGGGGTCAATATTTTCTAAGCTAATTTTTTCAGTTTCAAGGTACTTCAGGGCTACCAAGGTTGCCAGTCCGGCTTTAATGGTGTTTTGCTCTTTGGCATCTTCAGCGGTGAGCAGCGCACGGCGTACAAAGCGATCGCCATCTAATACCAAATCTGCTAATCCTACCTGATCCTTTTTTTTCAATTCCGGTGGGGGATTGACGCGTTCACCAGTAATTTTCTCGACTCCGATTAAATTGGGAGTATTGCGGAAGACTTGCACAAGTTGATCGTGTCCGCTTCCTTCTGGTAAATCTCGATAGAGATCCAAGCCAATGGCGCGGGGTTGCTGCGATCGGATTTTTTCGATTAATTGTGCCAGCGCCCAGTCTGGAATCGGCCATTTACGCACCGATTGGATATCGCGCTCATCAATTGTAACAATTACAATTTCATCAGCGATCGCTTGTGAAGATCGCTGACGAACCCATTCGTCACGAATTTTCCATTCCGGTAAATTAAAAAGTCCCAACAATTGCCCAACTATAACCGTTAAAGCAACGCTGGGAGTAATAATCAAAACGCTACGAGTGCGTTGGATAAAAGCCTGAAATCTGCGCCACATATTGGGGATTGGGGAAGGTGGGGCCCCCTCTGGGGATTGGGGACTGGGGAAGAAGCAAGGGAACAGGGGAGAAGAATTTTCCCCTCTGCATCTCTTCAATGCCCAATCCCCAATGCCTAAATTGATATTAATTAATAGATGCTAATAAGTTTGCTGTGATATAGGATTACTATTTGATTTTTGAACAAAATTAGGTACTGTAGTGGCGTGTCAAGGCTAAAATGTTGCAAAAAAATTGTCGGTTGGGGAGCCACTGCGTTGCGCGGGTTAAGAGCGTTGTAGCAAGTGGCGTTGGAGGCTTTGCCAAAGCCAACAGATATCAGGATGTTGGCTTTGGCAAAGCCTCCACCCAACCTACGTCTCATGCACTATTTTTTTGCTTGCCACGCCACTACATATACTTAGATTTTTTCAGGAATCAAATCGGATTCCTATAATTTGCTTTAAACTTACTGAAGACAGAAGTTCTTCCCATTGTTTGCGGAGAGTTGCATTGCTAGGTTGGGAGTTGTATGCCGTTGCCAGTGTTGCCACACAGTCATACCAAACACCATTTTTACCCAAAGCAGTAGCTCGCTTCAAAGCATCCTGCTCTTGCATTGCAGTTGCCAACTCAGCGCTGGGCTGGATACGCTGAACCCAACCATCGACGTAAGGCGTACTTGGGCTGAGTTGTCCATCTAGTTTGAGCGCTAGAAACCATTGATAGTTTTTGCCAACGGCTAAAGCAGGTGCATTGGCTGGTAATTTGATCGCGATTATCCCAGTTTTCCCCGCAACTGGAATGTTCATCTGATGCTGCATATTGCCAGCTTCATCCTTGAGGCTGAATACGGCTTCTTGGGCATTGGAAGTTGGGAGATATACCAGTATTGTGGGACGCTCGGACACTGTTGTGCCATAGAAGTTTTGAGGCAAGAGAGCGATTAGCGCTGCTGGTTCTGTTGTACTTACAGTTGATGGATTCAAGTAGTAATTACCAACGCGAGAAGCACCTCCACTTGCTTGTTGGGGAGCGCCTTTCCCGGCAGTAGGCGTAAACAGGTTGCCTCGAGAAGCTCCTCCCGTTGCTTGTCTGGGCGCACCCTTCCCAGCAGTCGGAGTAAACATATTACCCCTAGAAGCACCTCCCGTTGCTTGACTAGGAGAGCCACTATTGATAGGTGGGGTAAATGTAACAGCATGGGCACTACATGTAATGCTAGCAATCAGAGCAATGACGCTCAATATACTAGTTAAATATCGACGTTTCATGATGTTTTACCTCATCTAATTGCAATTTGATACAAAATACGCTTCCTTCGACTATGGCCAGAAGCTAAATCCAAGCAACAGTCAAAAGATGTTGAATTTTGGATTTATGTTACTCATAAGGGGGAAAGTGCATAGCAGGATGTTAGTTCGGCATGAACCAAAAGAGTCTAAAATCTCAAATTGGCACAGTCAAATTAGGGAACTTCTAGTATAGGCAAAAATTAGCGGAAGTACTGTAAAAATTGCATGGTAATTTTGCAGATACTACGTGTCATTACTTATTTAATCCCAGTTTCCAATCAAAACAAAGGCAGACCAAAAGAAGGGATCGTGGAAATCCGTTTGGTGAATTATGCTAATTTGTGCTTGTCTTAGTGCTTCGGCTTTAGTGATTTTGGGTTGTTGCAGTTGGTCATAGAAGCGAGTCATGAGCATTGCCGCTACCCGATCTTTCACGGGCCATAGGGTGGCGATAGTTGAGCGAGCGCCAGATTTGACAGCCAAGCCCGCTAATCCCAGGACGGCGCGATCGTCTCCTGCTGCTGTATCACAGGCACTTAGTACCAGCAACTCGATGGCTTTCGATGGATCGCTACCCCGATTTTTCAGGAGTTCAGATAATTCTTTAACGTTGACTTCTCCATCCCAAGTCAGCAAGAAGGTATCTTCGAGGCGGGAACTAAATTGTCCGTGGGTTGCGAGGTGGACAATATCTGCGCTACTAGATTTCACCCGTTCTGCCAGGGCTTGACTGGTAAATCCCTGATTTAGCAGCAGAGAGGAGGACATCGTTTTAGAGATTTGTTTCACTTCTGATTCCACAGCGGGCAAAGCACTAAAGCCAGCATGAGCTTGGCTAATGCCACCCACGATCGCAGTGATGTGATTTTGATGAAGCGATCGCGTCGCCATCAGTTGCAATCCAGGTGAGAGGGCCACTGCATACTTCTCAATGAGATATTCTTTACCGTCATGCAAAGCTGCTATGGGAATATTCCGCAACCGACCATCCAAAACAAATACCAATGTCTTAGTATCAATGAATGCTCGATCTACTTCTGCTGGACGAATCAACCAATCATAAATCTGTTGGGATAATTGATCCCGATCTTTGGAATCTGATACAGGGCTGAGAGTAACCAAAAAGTTATCTAAAGTCTGCTGAATTTCGGCTTTAGATTTGTGAGTCACATAAAAACGGAGTGGTTGTCCGGCTTTCGAGAGGATGACTGTTAAACGATCTGGCAAGATGATTGGATAAACAACCGTTGCATTGGGATCAACTCGATCAATTTGTTCAGTTCTATCTAAACAAGCTTCCCGAAAAAAGTTATCGAGTTCGGCAATTTGAAGTGCCTCAATTAATTCACGAGCTTGCATTAGTGCTGCTTGACTCGGTTGATTGTCTAAAAGTAAATCAACCAGTTCTCGGTAGATAGGCTCCACACTGCTGCGAAAAGAGAATTGGACATCAGGGTTGATAGCTACCAAATCCCCCCGCAGCGCCTTTAAGGCATTGACTGCTTCTGTATAGGCGGTAATTGCTTGGGAGTGATCGCCTTGTTGTTTATACAACTGTCCCATCTGCCAAGCCGATTGAGCAATGATATCGTTCGCTTGGAGTTGATGGGCAATATCGAGAGATTGCTGAGTTAATTCCTGTGCTTCAGATACCTGCTGTGTACGACGATAGAGTTTTCCCCACTGATGCAGTGTGTATGCTTGGGCTTGAGCATCTTGGATTTCTTGTGCAGACTGGAGTGTGACTGCCATCAGTTGCGCCAAATCTTTCAGCGGTAGGATTTGCTCAGGATTTGACTGGCGATTGAGGGTAGCCACAAAATTGATTGCGGCGTAGAGGGATGTGTGACTGGGGGGTAGTTCCCGGAGTTGTTGGAGTAGTTGAGGTGCAAGTGGGGTAGCAAATTCCGGTTTGTCGTAATCGAGCAAAAGTTTAAACTGAGCTAAACGTCCTTGTAACCGATCGCTGGGATTTGTCGCTAAGAGTTGAGCCTGTTCAAAGTAATCTAATGCTGCTTCTGGATTTTGTAAGTTAACGGCAGTTTGGCCCAAGTTGAGAAGAATAGAACTTAACTGCGGCTGGGCTGAAATTTTGCGGGCGATCGCTAAACTTTGCTCTAAAACCAGTTTACTGTTACTAGAGTCGCCAATTATTTGCAGAGCTAAACCAAGCGATCGCAATCCGCTAATTTTGATTTCATTATCCGGCATCCCTTGGAGTTTTTGAGTCAGCACCTCCAATTGTTGTTTGGAACGACGGTAAAATCCCAAACTTTGTAAAGCTTGTGCCTGGTTGATTTGACTACCCAAGCTTCCCATTGTGTCGCCTGCTTGCTCATAAAATTTTTGAGATTGTTGCCAATTTTCCAGGGCGGTTTCAGCTTTGCCAGTGTGCAATTGCAAATTTGCCTGGGTATTGAGTACCTGTGCCCAAAGAACGGTATCAGCAGAGGGTTTGCCTGTTTGCAACAGTTTCAGACTTTGCTCAATAGATTGTTGGGCTGCTGGCCATTGATTAAGTTCTTGTTGTGCTAGTGAAAGGTAACTCCAGCTTAGGGCTTCGTTCAGGCGATCGCCTTGGGTATGATACTGTTGTGCTGCCGTTTGCCAAATTGTCACAGCTTCTGCAAAGCGTCCTGAACGGTAGAGGTTCCGTCCCTGTTCTAGCCAATTGGTAGATTGAGGAGAAGAGAGAACTGGGGTTGTTGCTGGTGGAAATGCTTTTACAGGTGTAATGTTAAATGCTAAACACAAACTTAAAATACTGAAGCTAACATATAGCCAACGAGTTTGTTTAATTCCAAAAGCCATAAATAATTACTTATTATTGAGCAGTTTGTTTCAAGATTAGTCACAGCACCAGTGTTGATAAAATGACTATATCTATGTATATTTCCCAACTTCTAATGCCAGCTATCAGTTAATGAGCGATCGCATACAATTAAAATACTGTGTCATTCCGGCTTACAGCTTTTTCAGGTAAATAGACCACGCGGTAGGGGCACAGCAATGCTCATTGGTGTCAACTTAACGTGAAACCCTTGTCAAGACATGATCTTCAATTCACTCACTTACCATTCCGATCTGTATTACCCCACCCCAACCCCTCCCCTTGCTAAGGGGAGGGGAGGGGGTGGGGTGAAACGTATGTAGGGTAAGCGTTTGACCTTGATTTGATACGTATGAGCAATGCTGTGCCCCTACGACTACGAGATGCACAGCGCCTTCGCCCTTGGCGTCTCGTAGAGCATTCGTGAGAGGTTAAGGTCAGATACTATTTGTCAATAAGCAATAGTACTTAAAATATTGCTAAAATCGGGGTTAGAAACAGAATTTTTGATCGGGCAATCGCGTCATCTTGATACGCATCATTTCTTCTTAACCCATAATTTCAGTACAACAGTTAACTTAATACCTCGGCTCTTTCCAAATTTTAAGCATAATTTCTAATTGACAAAAGTAAGATTATCTTAACCTCTCACCGATGCTCGTAGAGAGAAATACGAAGTCCGTTTACTTGCCCCTAAATTTATTTATGGGGATCATTAATTTTGAATTTTGAATTTGGAGCGAAGCGACATGACCACCTTCTTTCGCAGCAATGCAGATTTAGATTTCCCCGATAGCGACGGTAAGCCAATGGCAGACAATACCGAACAGTTTCGTTGGATCGTCCTAATTAAAGAAAATCTGGAAATTTTATTTGCTAACGAACCTAACGTGTTTGTAGCGGGAGATTTGCTCTGGTTACCGGTGAAATCGCGCTTAATCTCACCAGTTGCACCAGATGCAATGGTGGTATTTGGTAGACCGAAGGGACGGCGCGGGTCTTACAAACAGTGGCAGGAAGACAATATTGCCCCACAAGTGGTATGGGAAATTCTCTCACCCAGCAATAATGCAAATGAGATGGAACGCAAGCTAGAGTTTTACCAAACTTATGGGGTGGAAGAATACTATCAGTATGACCCAGACCGCTACGAACTCAAAGGTTGGCGTCGTCTTGGTGAACAGTTGCTACCAATTGCTCAGATAGATGAGTGGACGAGTCCTCTATTGGGGATTCGGTTTGCAGTGGGCAACCATGAACTGGTGATTTACCGACCAGATGGGCGGCAATTCTTGAGTTCAGTGGAGTTGGAGCAACGGGCTGAACAAGCGGAGCAACAATTGCAGGATGTGCAGGCGTTGCTTCAGCAGTATCGCGATCGCTTTGGGGAATTAGACCGTTAGCCGCAAAAAGTTAACTCCTCTTAAGCGCAGCACAGGTTAATGGTTGTTGCACCTGAGCAGAAGATTTACCTGCAATTAACTCAACGTTGCCCTGGGCGTTGCGATGCCAAGTTGTAGCCTCAATGATCACCTCCGGCGATCCGGGGATTTGAGCATTGTTCTCACCCGTTTTACGGTATGCAGAGAGATCGCGGATATCAGACCAAGTGCGATCGCTCGTCACTTGCTGATTGGGATTTTGCGGCACACCACCCCGTCCCGTTGCCACAAAACGGCTGCCTTGATTACTGGCGCAGCCTGTGGTAATTTGCTGGGATGGATCAATTACATTTGCTGGCAGTTCTACTAAGCCAGAATTTGGATCGATGCCAATGGCATTGATTTGCACATTCCCATTCACACCTGACTGTGAACTCGCCGTAATATCATTGTCAGGGGTGAGTTGATCGCGGAATTTTAGTCCAAAGATGCCTTGGGTGGTAATTTGGATATTACCACCCCTGCCTTGCACTGCATTGGCAATAATGTCGCTGTTTTCTGAGCCGACGATGATGGGTGCATTGATGCTGATATTACCCCCATTCCCTGAGCCGCCAGCTGTTGAGGAAATCAGACTATTGTCTTGCAGAAACAACAGGCTGCTGGCGGACAATGTAATATTGCCACCATTACCAGATTCCGTTTGTGCCTGGATAAACCCTTGATGCTTTAATTGGATGGTATCTGCATTGATGTTAATATTGCCACCATTTCCACTGCCTTGACTGGTGACACTAACTGTACCACCATCTGTCAGCGTTAGGTTAGGTGTGGTAATGCTCACAGTACCGGCATTCGCTGTTAGTATATCTGGCAGACCAAATCGCTGCCGCAATGACGGATCAGGTCGGAGGGTGGAGGCGTTAATGCTACTATTACTTGCCCGACCTTGACCAGTGATTGCGATCGATTCGGTTGCGTTGATGCTCAAATCTCCCCCATTCCCGACAAAAAATGCGGTGGCGGCAATTGTTGCCCCATCCAGAATTTGCAATTTGGCAGTATCTAGCGTTAAGGTTTCGACATTTCCGGTTGCAAATGTAATTGAGCTAATGTTGCTGTAAAGTCCAGAGGGGCTTTCTCCCTTTACCGTGGTGTTGGTGTTGTGAATTGTCACTTTACCGCTAGTACCGCTGCCAAAAGTAACCGAAGACAGTGAGGCACCACTTGATATTAATAGACTGTTGCTATTGATGAAAACATCACCAGCATTCCCAGTGCCTAGTGTGGCAGTATTAATGGTAGTAATATTAGCAGGATTAGCGGGTGAAAAGCCAGACAGTTCGATCGCATCTGCATCGATGTGAATATTGCCACTCGGAGCTGCTCCAAGAGTTGTGCTATTCAGCCCTGCTCCCAACTTAAGGGTCAGCCTGGGAGTAACGACGCTGATATTCCCACTAGCTCCAATACCCAGAGCTTCACTACGTACCCCGCTTAAAATTGTGCCATCGGTTGTTGTACCAATTAGATTAATGGCCTCCGTAGCCTGGAGGTGAATGTCACCGCCAGGCAGATTGCCGAAATTTTGCGCCAGCACCAGAGAGCCATCGGTAAATTGAATCTGCCTACCCTGAATTTGTACGGAGCCTGCATTCACCCCGCTGATATCTAATAGCGATCGCTGTGCCAGTTGAATATCACCAAAGCCTTGTATATCCCCATATCCCAATGTATAGCCTTGTGCGGTTGGTATCAAGTTGACCAATCCTGCATCCCTTACACTACCCAATTCAACTCGCCCTCTTTCAGCGCTCAGAGTTGCCCCATTTAGATATAGATCGCCACCCACTAAAGCAAGGGTATTTCCCGGCTGTACTTGCAGTTTTGTCGCACTGGGAATTCGAGCCAGGGGAGCCAGAGGCAGTCCACTGGGATTGCTCAAGGAGTGTCCAGTGCCTTGAACGGTGATTGATGCGGGATTGTTGCCCAGTTGTAACCCAATGGGAACATTGATACTCAATAACGGGGGAGCTTGAGAATTAATGGCGCTAAATTCAACACCATCGACAAATTTAATACTGTTAGCAGTTGTACCAATAAATGAACCGCCGATGTTCAGTTGGGCATTAGCTCCAAAAATTATCCCACTAGGGTTGATCAACAATAGACTAATGGGGTTCTTGCTGTTAATTGTCTGAATCAAGCCATCAACGTGAGATATATTACCGCCAGTAACACGGCTGAAGATGGTGGAAATGTTGGGCGTGTTCACTAAATCAAAGGTAACTGAACCGCCAGTGGGAACCGAAAACTGCTGGAAACTATGAAAAAGATTACTATTGGCGGCACTACCGTTAGTAATGGTGAAGTTATTACCACTTTGAGAGACAGTAGTATTGAGGGTGTTATCAGATGTCACCTGAGCGATCGCGCAGCGACTCCAAAGGAGTATCGCAAGTAACAGTATTCCTTGAGTTAATAACCCACTTGTTAATAGAAAAATGATCGCTCTCATACCATAAATCCTACCCTTATCTTCTTGATATTAGAATTCCCAAAATATTGAAATACTCACCGCTCTGAAGAGACGGTGATTCTTGACACTTCACTGAGATGTGCCGGCCCCTATCTCCCTTGTTAAATTCGGTCAATGTCTAAAGCTTTAATGCGGGGCAATTTTTTTTGTAACAAACTTATGCAAAGCTGTAAGAGAAAAATGCCTTGTTAAAGATTATCTATGAACATCCATAAAGTCTCTACTACTCCCTTAAGCGATCAAAAGCCTGGTACTTCTGGGCTGCGGAAAGCAGTTAAGGCTTTTCAGCAGCCCCACTACCTGGAAAATTTTATCCAATCCATCTTCGATTCTGTCGGGGATTTGCGGGGACAAACCTTAGTTGTGGGTGGTGATGGCCGTTATTACAATCGCCCAGCCATTCAAATCATTTTGAAAATGGCGGCGGCCACTGGCATTGGGCGAATTAAAGTTGGTCAAAAGGGGATTTTATCTACTCCTGCGACTTCCGCTATTATTCGCAAATACCAGGCTATTGGCGGCATCATCTTGTCTGCTAGTCATAATCCGGGCGGGCCAAATGGTGACTTTGGTGTGAAATATAACATTAGCAACGGTGGGCCAGCACCGGAAAAGGTGACAGAGGCGATCTACGATCGCACTAAAGTAATTGAGAGTTACCAAATTCTGGAAGCGCCAGATGTAGATTTAGAAACCTTGGGTGAGTCACATTTGGGAGAAACGGTAGTTGAGGTGATTGACTCCGTACATGATTATCAAGAGTTAATGGAGTCCCTGTTTGATTTCGATCGCATTCACCAACTATTGACCTCTGGAAATTTTCGCATCAGCATCGATGCCTTACACGCGGTAGCTGGCCCCTATGCCCATGCCATTTTTGAGCAACGTTTGGGCGCACCAGTGGGAACCGTGCGTAATGGTACACCCCTAGAAGACTTTGGGGGCGGACACCCTGACCCAAATTTAGTTTATGCTCATGAGTTGGTGGATATTTTATACGGCGAGAATGCGCCAGACTTTGGAGCAGCTTTTGATGGAGATGGCGATCGCAATATGATCTTAGGGCGTAAGTTCTTTGTCACTCCTAGCGATAGCCTTGCAGTGTTAGCCGCAAACGCCAAGCTAGTCCCTGGTTATAGTTCAGGTTTAGCAGGGGTAGCGCGATCGATGCCTACTAGTCAAGCAGTGGATCGAGTTGCGGCTCAAATTGGCATTGAATCTTATGAAACGCCCACTGGCTGGAAGTTTTTCGGCAATCTTTTAGACGCACGTAAAGCTACTCTCTGCGGTGAAGAAAGCTTTGGTACTGGCTCTAATCATATCCGCGAAAAAGATGGGCTATGGGCTGTTCTCTTTTGGCTGAATATCATAGCAGTCCGGCAGCAATCTGTTGAGCAGATTGTACGGGAACACTGGCAGACTTATGGACGTAATTATTACTCCCGTCATGACTATGAGGAGATAGAGACAGCACCAGCTAACACCTTAATCGAAAGACTGCGTTCCTTACTGCCAAACCTTACAGGCAAGCAGTTCGGTAACTATCAAGTTGAATATAGTGATGACTTCAGTTATACCGACCCTGTTGATGGCAGCATTAGCGAAAAACAAGGTGTTCGCATTGGCTTTACTGATGGCTCCCGCATTGTGGTGCGACTTTCTGGTACTGGTACTCAAGGTGCGACTCTGAGAGTTTACCTAGAAAGTTACGAGCCAGATCCCGCCAAACATGACCTCGATCCACAGCAAGCACTTGCTCCTTTAATCACTATTGTTGAGGAGATAGCCCAGATCCGCGAATTGACAGGACGAGAACAGCCAACTGTAATCACCTAGTACAAGAAGGCAAAAGTAAAAAGAAAGAATGCTTATTTTGTAAGCTTTCTGGCTATTTTAAATGGGTGGTTTATTTCCGCCGTGTTGTACTAGTACTTTGTCAAGCAGTGGTCTGCAAAGTCAAAAATGCTCGGTGAGGGCTGGAGAAAGCGGTAAGGGAAAGGGAGTGACGTACCTACACTGCCTGAGTACAGGTCAGATGTAGGACTTCTGCTGAATTAAGTTAAAAATCTTTCGCCCTTTCCCGATCTCTCGCAAGCAGATTTTTGGGTTGACAAATTACTCGCTTACGCTTTGCAGTTTCCTAAGCTTCCACTAGACATCTCCAGAAATTAAATATGCGTTATCCAGAGTCCTTGTAGAGACGTAGCACTGCTACGTCTCTACATTCATTTTCGGAGATGTCTAATATATCGACGCTTTTCTGTGGGGTATCCTATCTCTGCATTGATGCCTTAAAACTTCGTCCCCACTGCTGGACTTTAGAAACAAGGTCTGGAAAAATTTGGTTGTCATGGAGTTTTATCAAGAGCCTAGTACCGCAAGGCGGAATTAAAAATTAAAAATTAAAAATGAACACAGCGTAAGCATTTCATTGATTTGGAGTGGGTGGTTTATTTACGCCGTGTTGTACTAGAAATTCTAAATCTAAAGTTAAGCCACAATAATATTTACCAATTAACATTAAACTGCCGTTACTAATTTGGGAACAATAAATTTAGAAATCACTAGGATTTAGCAGTATGTTCAGTACTCGTGTTACTATTCCTGGATACCAGGTCAGTGAAGAAATCTACAATGGTTCGAGAACCATAGTTTATCGAGGGTATCGAGAAACTGACTCATTACCTGTGGCGATCAAACTACTGAAAAATCTATATCTCACCTTCAATGAACTGGTGCAGCTTCGCAATCAGTACACTATTGCCAAAAATCTAAACTCATCCTTAATCATCCAAAGCTACTGCCTGGAAATGTATCAAAATGGCTATGCGTTAGTGATGAAAGATTTTGACGGCATTTCTCTAAAAGATTATTTTGATCGCGACAAAACACTAGGCATCAGGTCTTTACAAGAGTTTTTACAAATAGCGATCGCACTATGTCATACCTTATACCGTTTTTTTGTGAAGCTGCATATAATTCCCCCCCCCGCTATCGCCGTCCTTCCGATGCCTTGGGGGACTATAGGGGGGTATTATTATGTGTATCTTCATACAGAATTGGTATTAGATATACTCGATAGTCAGCGCATCCTTCATAAAGGCATTAAGGCGAGCAATATTTTAATTAATCCTGAAATCAAACAAGTTAAATTAATCGACTTTAGTATTGCCTCTCTATTACCAAGAGAAACGCAAACGCTATTTGCACTCTTAATTCCAGTTCGACAGTAAGCGGGAGAAACAAGTCATGTATACTGAAGAACTAGAACATAAAATACTCTTTCTTCGTCAGCAAAATGCTGAATTACAGAAGCAATTAGCAAAATCCACCAGTGAATTCAGTGCAAGAATCACTCAACTAGAACAAAAACTCAAAGAATCAAAACAACTATTACAAAGCGATCGCCAAGCAGAATTAGCCGAATTACTGGCATTGTTTAACGCCATACAAGATGTCATTCTTATCCTTGATGCAGAAGGATGCTACCTGAAAATTGCCCCTAGCGGCGCGCCTTTACTGTATCAACCACCTGCGGAACTAATAGGCAAAACCATACACGAGGTTTTACCTTCCGCTTTTGCAGACTCTTTTCTCGGCTGTATTCAACAGGCACTAAAAACCAAGATAGCTGTCAAAATCGAATATAGCTTGCCCATTGGCGATCGCGAAGTTTGGTTTGAGGCGAGTATTTCGCCAATGAGCGAGGACACTGTTGTTTGTGTAGCGAGAGATATTAGCGATGTCTACAACGAGCTTCTCTTACGCAAAGCAGCTGAGGCAGCCCTAATTCAACAAGAAGCTCGCTATCGCAACATTTTTGAGACTGTGAATGATGGCATCAGTGTTATTGATTTAGAGACCGGTAAAGTTGTCGCTGCTAATCCGGCTTTTTATCAGATGCATGGTTATTCTCAAGCAGAATTTTTGCAATTAATTCCTACAGATTTCATCCATCCCGATTATTTTCATATATTCGGGAAATTTATCAAATCAATTAAAAAAGGAGATGAATTTCACACTCAGGCTGTAGACATCCGCAAAGATGGTACTTACCTTGATATAGAAGTTACAGGCAAACTCTTGAACTACAATGGTAAACCCCATGCACTTTCGGTAGTGCGAGATATTAGCGAGCGTAAACAAGCAGAACAAGAGCAAAGAAGACTGTTAACTATTTTAGAAGCCACAACTGACATTGTGGTTATGGCTGATGCAGCCGGAAATAATTTCTACCTAAACAAAGCAGGGCAGAAGATTTTAGATATTCCCGCCTCAGAAACTAACAAGTTTCATATTAGCGAGGTTGTAGGATTATCGATATTAGAGGAATTCCAGAATCAGATCATACCTACCGTAGTTCGAGAAGGAATTTGGTCTGGAGAATCTATATTTCGCTGTCGCAATGGTGAAGAGTTTCCAGTTTCTCAAGTACTGATTGCCCATAAAAATGAACAGGGCGAAGTAGAATTCTTCTCAACCATAGCCCGTGACATCCGCGATCGCCAACAAATCGAAGCCCAACTTAGACAACAGGCAGAAGATTTAGCCCAAACTCTTCAAGAACTCCAACGCACCCAAGCACAAATGATTCAGGCAGAAAAAATGTCCAGTCTGGGCCAACTGGTTGCCGGAGTTGCCCATGAAATCAACAACCCCGTCAATTTTATTCACGGTAATCTCAGCCATCTTGAAGAACATACCCAAGATTTATTACGACTAGTTCACCTATATCAATCCAGTAACGTTCCTGAATTTCACAACGGCAGTTGCTACCCTGCGGGAACCTTAAGAGCATCTTTATGTGAGGAAATCGACTTAGAGTTTATCCAGGGAGATTTACCCAAAATCTTGAATTCAATGAAAGTCGGTACTCAACGCATCCGTCAGATTGTCTTGTCGTTGCGTACCTTCTCGCGCATGGATGAAGCCGAATTTAAAGCAGTGGACATTCACGAAAGCATAGACAGTACTTTAATGATTTTGCAACATCGCCTTAAAGAAAAGCCAGATTTTCCTGAAATTCATGTGAGCAAAAACTATAGCCACTTACCTTTAGTAGAATGCTACGCCGGACAACTCAATCAGGTGTTTATGAATATTTTGGCAAATTCTATTGATGCTTTAGAAGAAAGAATAGACAATGAAGTTTCTCTACCCACAATTACCATTCATACCGCATTAATTGATTCTGATTGGGTAAAAATTACCATCGCTGACAATGGTTTAGGGATGCCAGAAAAAGTTGAAAAGCAGGTTTTTAATCCATTTTTTACCACCAAACCTGTGGGTAAGGGAACAGGTATGGGAATGTCTATTAGTTATCAAATCATTACCGAAAAACATGCTGGTAAATTGGAATGTTACTCAAAACTAGGACAGGGAACAAAGTTTGTGATTGCAATTCCAATTCGGCACTAGAGATTCCAGATGATCCAAAAAACCGCGATGGCCCATCGAATAGGCAAAAGTCAGAGTGGAGAAAATCTCCACTCTGAACTTTGTTAAGAGAGTGTTTTTATTTAAATCCCCTAACTTTAGCTATAGGGATTCACTGTTAGCTGATAACTGTTAAGCACTATATTTCATTCACAAATTGAAATGTACTTACCCTGATTTCATTTTTTGTACAGTGTGATTTACGAGAGTTCAGAAGCTCTTTCCTCTTTAGAAGAAAGAGAGCGAATTAACTCCCGAATTACATCAGTCGCGGGTCTCCCCGTTATTGAACAGTATTGTTCAAGTTTCTGTGCCTCGCTTGAGGTAAGGTTGATTGTAAGTCGTTTAGCAGCCCATTTTTTATTCATGTATTAGACAAGCTATGTTTTTAAACTACTTCTCTAATATCAATCATGTAGGATGCTACTACAATGGTATAACTAACGACATTTCATTCAAGTAATCGTGAAGTTGGATAGGATATTTTCCTAAGCAATTAGTGAAGAGGCCTAGTATATTGTAGAGTATAAAGTTTAGCTACTTTCCAGGCAGTAATTATAAATAAAATGTAATAAATATCAGTGCATTTTAAGTTAAAGCAAGTATTCTTACTGAAGAGGGCTTTTGCTTGTTTCAAATGGTAGCTTGATTTCCGCCGCGCTTTACTAGTGATTCATTCAAATGTGGAGCGATCGCTGAATCTTCTGTTTGGCTTGCTCTGTGGAAACTGTTTATGTCATACTTACGAAGCTTGTATCTACTAAAATCCGACCGAATTTAAGTAGTATTGTTAATGTTCAGCAGGAGACCTGAGATCGAGGTCAAAAGGCAACTGATGAACAAAAGAAAGCAGGATTTAGACTACAAGTAGTTGCGGCTTAACTCCGATGGAAGCATCTACAAGTTTGCAGAAACATCAATTTTTTACGGGATGGGATTCAGTAGTAAAGTGAGTTTTAAAGGAGTATTTATGTCACAGTTGAAGCAAGCAGTGCCAGACACCTTTGTAGCCAAAGGCTTAGAAACTCTCCCCAATATTTTCGGGCAAGTTGAGGCTCTAGCCGAGGACTTTGCCACCCGTGCAGGGATACATGACAAAGATGGTTCCTTTCCCTTCGAGAATTTTACTGCTTTGCATGAGGCAGGACTACTTAGCCTTACCATCCCAATTGAATTTGGTGGTCAGGATTTGGGGCTGCCAGCTATCTGCCGAGTGATTGAAGGGATAGCGCGTGGCGATGCTTCGACCGCATTAGTACTGACAATGCACTACCTTCAACATGCTCATGCCGCTCGTAGCCGTCGCTGGCATCCAGAAGTATATAAGCAGCTGTGTCGTGAATCAATCGAAGGTATTGCCCTGCTTAATGCTGCCCGTGTCGAACCAGAGCTAGGAACACCAGCTAGAGGCGGATTACCTGCGACAATTGCCGAACGAACACCAGAAGGCTGGCGTTTAACAGGACATAAACAGTACACCACAGGTAGTCCGATTCTCAGTTACTTTGTTGTTTGGGCACGGACAACTGAGGATGAACCACAAGTTGGAAGTTTTCTGGTTCCACGCGATCTGCCAGGTTTGCAAATTGTCGAAACCTGGGATCACTTGGGGATGAGGGCTACAGGTAGCCACGATCTCATTTTAGAGAATGTATTAATTCCCTCAGAGTATGCTCTCAGTATCAGTCCTATATCTGCTGCACCATCCTTTGATCCGCTAATTTCCACTTGGGGTAGTTTGACAGTGAGTGCCTTATATCTCGGTGTTGCTACTAGTGCGCGAGACTGGCTTGCTAAATATCTTTGGGAGCGATCGCCTTCTAATCTTAAAGAGCCACTGGCAACTCTGCCCCGCTTCCAAACTGCTGTGGGTGAGATTGAAGCACTCTTGTTTGCTAACAATAGATTAATTTATAGTTTGGCTGAAGATATTGACAAAGGCGAGTATGAACCTAACGTAGGATTACAGGCACAGGCTGTTAAATATCTCACCACAACTAACTCAATTCGTGCTGTGGAGATTGCCTTAGAACTAACTGGTAATCCTGGTTTATTAAAAAGGAACCCTTTAGAGCGACACTACCGTGACGTTCTGTGCAGCCGTATCCATACACCGCAAAATGATGTTATTTGCCAATCTTTAGGGAAGTCGGTGCTGAAAATCAAGTGATTGGGGATTGGGGACTGGGGACTAGGGAATGAGCAGGAGTTCTACCAATCCTAATCCCCAAGCCTTAACAAGAAAGGCAGAGGGCAGGAGGCTCAGTTGGCAGAAGGGAATTCTGATTCCTGCCCACAGAAGAGACCAAAGTCCATAAGGGTTGAAGTCCCACACCCAAAATCTCTGATTTGGTGTTTTGCAATCAGTGTAGGTCTGTTCGCGGAGCGTCTCGTTGGCGCAGCCTCTCGTAGAGAAGAGAAGCCTAGACGTGCGCCTAAGAAAGTTCTTTTAGTGCGATTCGTTTAACCTAAAATCAATTAATTTTGTAGCTTAGGAAAGTACTGGTTGTGCTTCTAGATTCTGGGCTTTTTGCTTGAAGACGGTTGGTACTTCGGAACTGAACGCTTCACCTTGAACCACTTCTGAGCGGAAACCATCAACCCCAACTTTTTTCTGGAGCTTGCGGATTTTTCTATCTAATTTTGAATAATCTGGACTTTCCGCTTTCTCGCCATCACTCATTACAGCAAAAGTTTTTAGTCCTAAATCAATACCGATACTTTGGTTCTTAGCATCAATATGAACAGGCTGAACTTCGACTACAAAACTTAGAAAATAGCGGTTAGCACAGTCTTTGATGACTGTTACCGATGTAGCCGAGGATGGTAACTCTCTAGACCAAATCGGTTTAACATTGCCAATCTTGGCTAAATAAACATGACCATCCTTGATTGAAAATCCTCCAATCCTAAAACGTGCTGATTGCTGATTAGTTTTCTTCTTGAACTTAGGTCTACCTAACTTTTTACCTTTTCTTTTGCCTTTGAGCGAATCAAAAAAGTTTTTGTAGGCAACTCCCAAATCTGCAACTGACTGTTGCAATGGGATATTAGAAACTTCAGACAGCCATTCACGTTCTAATGTTTTCTTTGCTTGAGTAATTACCAACTTTTGCAAGTCGTTGTTGCTTGGCAATTTTTCCGACTGTTTGCAGATAGCCAGGGCATCATTCCAAACTACGCGAACACAACCAAACAACTGAGCTAAAAGCTGTTGTTGTTGGTCTGTCGGGTAGAAACGAAATTGATACCTAGCTTTCATCACTGATGCTATAATTGGTCTGCTAAATTAATTATACATTGGTCTGCATAGAATGACAACTGGATTCAGAAGAGAAAGGCACAGCGTTACAGACCTAAAAATACATTTGGTCTGTGTGACAAAATATCGCCGGTCTATATTTACTTCCGTTAGCCTTTCACTGATTGAAAAGTCGTTTCAAGAAGTTGCCAAAAAGATGGATTTTCAAGTAATCGAATTTAATGGTGAAGGGAATCATGTTCACTCGCTGATTGAGTATCCACCCAAGTTGTCTGTGTCTCAAATAGTTAACGCACTAAAAGGCGTTTCCAGTCGTCGTTATGGACAAGCGGGGTATAAAAAACCCCACAAAGAGGCTTTATGGAGTCCTAGCTATTTTGCTATTTCTGTAGGAGGTGCGCCGCTAGAAATTTTAAAGGAGTATATTCAGAATCAAGAAAAGCCGTCCTAGAAGGACGGGGCTTGTACCCATTATTTCGGTCATAGGGCGATCGCTATTGGCTGTATAGTTAATTTTGCTTAATCACTCAACAGGGTAGTTGATTTTAGGAAGTTCCCAGAGTCTAATTCGATGAAACTCATGTAAGCCATGTATCGCTTTTTCCTTGGCAACGTGTCCATAATTAGCAAAGTCAGTAAAATAGCCATCTATTCCTAACTTAATGAACTGTTCATACTCACGAAGCGGTTTCCCTTGATAGTCAGGGGAGAGAAAATATGAATCGCTGCGGAAAGTGTAAGGATGGACTAGCAAGCCAGCATTATGTGCATCACTGACTAAGGAAGTTGGTTGTTTAAGGAACTTATCGGCATCGCTAATCTGCCCATCTCTATTAATATCAATCGGTTGACCTTGCTTATCCAATCGTGCAGAGGCAGGCACAATTAACCGTTTATCAGGGCCAATTCCTGTTGCGTAAGTTTTAACTTGGGTCAACCCTTTAGGAGTGATCAGATCAGCGTAGGTTTGAGGAAGGTTGTGGTAAATGAAGTCATAAGGAGCGCCACTGCTATTAATTAACTGAATCAGAGGAATATCGACTCCAGCAGCAGGCATGATCTGATTTTTTAATTCTTTAAGATTAGAGACTTCAAAGGATTGAATAAAAATGCGATCGCGATTGGTGTAGCCGTTGGCAACTAACCGATCAATCAGAAGTTTTGAAGTATTAACATGGATCGGAGTACCATCTAAATATTTACCAACTTCAGCAAAATATGTCGGGTGTTTGGTTTCTGGATAGATACCAATTTTCCGACCAGTTTTTGCTTCGCTACGTTTGGCAAGGTTGATAACTTCATCAAAAGTAGGGATTTGGAACAGACCATTATACTGAGTATTATGAGGGCGAATATTAGGGAGGCGCTCGATTGCCCGGAGTTTCTTAATCTCAGCTAAAGTAAAGTCTTCTGCAAACCAGCCTGTAACAGGATTCCCGTCAAGGACTTTGGTTGTTAGACGGGAAGCAAATTCTGAAACATCGGCAACGTTTGTTGTGGCTTCTTGGATAGTAGCTTTTCCATGAGCATCGTAAACAATCTTGCCATTGTTATCTGTTTTCACTGTTGCCAATAGAGGTTCGTGGCGAACAATAAGGACTCCATCTTTGGTTACTACCAAATCAGGTTCAATATAGTCTGCACCAAATTCAATTCCTAAGTTGTGAGAACCAATCAGATCATGTCCAAAGTCTCCTACTGTATGTTCTGGACGATAACCAGTTCCACCGCCGCGATGACCGATTACTATCGGAGGTTGTCCGTATAGAGTATTTAGCTTGGGAAGGTTTGGGTTGCGGCTGCCCAAGTCATTAGCGTCAACCAAATTAATACTGCCTAAAATGACTGAAACAGATAATGCTAGAAAAAAGCACAGAAATAATAATATATAACCTTTGAGTCGAAACATATTTAAAGCCTAGCGAGTCTAAGCTTTTAGTTTGAGAGTTCAAGGTTAAAACAAGGTTTACAAGAGTTTAACCACTGCAATCGGTGATTAGGGCTATTTATAGAATAGCAAATCACGCCATCCACTGCCCCCAATCAGGCGCTTTTTTCTATTAACTACCAGCAATAACAACCGCGTACCTCTGCGTTAGTTGAATCGGCAACTAAGGCATCGCGTGGCTCTACCCGAATACCTTTACCAATGCGATCGCGATTTGTTTAATGCCCAAAAATACTCACAAGCCACTGAAGCTTTAAAGGCGTGCGAATTAGATTTTCAGCTATTTACTGAACAGGTGTATCAAGCAGAAGGGATAGACTCAGAATCTCTATAAATAACTGGATCTTAACTAATGGCGTAGGCATTGCAAGATGCGTTTGCCTCATACAACAAATAATCACAGTTTAGCCCAGCCGCATTTTTAATGGCGGTTGAGCAGTTCGCAGGGCAGAAGCACCCAGCGATGCACAAAGCAAGCGCCTCCCACTATCTATGTGATTCAGTAGCTAATTACACATAAGTTACAGTTAGTAATTATTATTCATTAACTGTTTTAAATATTTTTACTATCTGCTTAACTGTCCAATTAACTGTCTTAACTGTCTTATACCAATTCTGTATGAAGATGCACATAATAATACCCCCCTGTAGTCCCCCCAAGGCATCGGGGGGACGGCGATAGCCGGGGGGTGAATTATATGCAGCTTCACAAAAAAACTGTCTTAACTGTCTTAACTGTCTTAACTGTCCAAATAATTGTCCAAATAACTGTTTTCTCCCTATTGCATTTTGTTGGTAAATCTGAGATCATCTAAATTATTAAATTAATTTAGAAAAATAATAAATTAAAATAGTAGTTTTTAAATAAGATTCAGGTGATATCAAAATTGCTCAAACTTTTGCCCTATAAGCCTTTGTACAAAAAAAACCAGAAAATCTTATTCTCAATAAAGTTTCGGAAATTGGTTTAAATTCGTAGCTGATTGCAAATAATGTTTTAGCTAAACTAGATAGAAGGCTAATTTTGAAACCCTCCTTGTGGCTAGGTTTGAAACACCTGAAACCTGACGTTTTTAAGTAGGCTAAATAAAGTTTCTTGTTATTAGTAATATTTAACTAAGAATATAAAGTATTTAAGGTTGATTCCAATGGACGAAATCGTTAAGAAACTTGCTGGTCTGGGTCTTCCTGCTGTAATCCTTGTGATTCTAACGGTAGCATCAGGAGTTAGTTTTGCCATCGTTGCAGCTACTCTTACAGAATTAGGAGGGCAGTTTGGCATTGTCGGAGGTACTTTATACAGGTGTGAATGTAAATGAATATTGATATATCAGAAAATAGCAAAATCGACCTAACTCAACAGATGAATAAGTGTATTCATCAGCTATTTGAAGCTCAAGTAGAACAGACCCCTGACAATATAGCAGTAGTGTTTGGACGCGAACAACTTACTTACCGCCAGTTGAATAATCGCGCGAACAAAATAGCACGCTACTTACAGGTATTAGATGTTGGTCCAGAAGTATTAGTCAGCATTTATATGGAGCGCTCTGTGGAAATGATGGCTGGGCTGTTGGGCATTCTTAAGGCTGGTGGAGCCTATGTGCCGCTTGACCCTGCCTATCCTAGTGAGCGACTGGCTTTCATACTAGAAGACACGCAAACTAAGGTACTGCTTACTCAAGAGCGATTAGTCGAGTCTCTTCCTAAACACCAAGCATACGTTATCTGCTTGGACAGACAAGAGCAAGAGATTTCGCAACAGAGCGGGGAGAAACCCAGTAGTGGTGTAAAACCCGATAACCTAGCCTATATCATCTACACTTCAGGCTCCACAGGCAAGCCCAAGGGCGTTATGGTAGCTCACCGGGGGCTATGCAACTTAGCTCGCGCACAACAGGAGATATTTGACGTGCAGCCATCCAACCGCGTCCTCCAGTTCGCCTCTGTGAGCTTCGATGCCTCGGTTTCGGAAATCTTCATGGCTCTAACGGCGGGAGCAACGCTAGTCTTGGCAGCGAAAAACTCCCTGATGCCAGGAACCCCATTGCTGAAGGTGCTACGCGAGAGTGCCATCACGACTGTTACCTTGCCGCCATCAGTACTGGCGGTTCTGCCCGTTTTAGAGCTTCCTGCCTTACAGACAATAATTGTCGCGGGAGAAGCTTGCTCCCCAGATATTGTGGCGAGATGGGCTACAGTCCGTCGCTTCTTCAACGCTTACGGACCGACGGAATCCACAGTTTGCGCCACCGTTGCCGAGTATAGTGGCGATACTAAGATGCCGATCGGGCGGCCGCTCGCTAACACTCAGGTTTATCTGCTCGACGAGCAGATGCAACCCGTTCCTAATGGGGTTCCGGGTGAGATTTACATTGGCGGTATTGGTTTAGCGCGGGGCTACCTCAACCGCCCCGAACTCACTGCCGAGCGATTTGTTTTCAACCCTTTGAGCGAAAAACTAGGAGTTAGCGAAGCGGAGCGTGGCAGCGCACATCGCCTTTACAAGACTGGCGATTTAGGCCGCTATCTGCCCGACGGCAACATTGAGTTTCTTGGACGTATTGACCGACAGGTAAAGCTTCGCGGCTTCCGCATCGAAATGGGCGAAATCGAGGCAGTGCTAGGTCAACACCCCGATATCCAGACAGCTGTGGTCGTAGACCGGGAAGACGTACCTGGACAGAAGCGCCTAGTAGCCTACGTGGTTCCCAAGCCCAAGCACGTATTTGCTGAAAGCAAGCAAGTAGAACTATGGCCGTCAATAGCAGAGTATTTTATCTACGACGAACTCTTGTACTATGCGATGACGCATGATGAACGAAGAAATAATAGTTATAAGGTAGCTATAAACCAATCGGTCAAAGATAAAATAGTTCTAGACATTGGTACGGGAAAAGATGCAATTTTAGCTAGGTTTTGTGTAGAAGCAGGTGCAAAAAAGGTATATGCAATCGAGATTTTAGATGAATCTTACAAGCAAGCAGCAGCTTGCATTGAAAGACTGGGTTTGTCAGAAAAAATAATTTTAATTCACGGGAATTCTACTCAGGTAGAACTACCGCAAAAAGTTGATGTCTGCGTTTCTGAAATAGTAGGAGCTATTGGTGGATCTGAAGGTGCTGCTTATATTATTAATGATGCCCACAGGTTCCTCAAAGAAGATGGAATAATGATTCCTGAAAAAAGCATCACTAAAATTGCTGCTGTTTGCCTACCTGAAAAATTATTAACAAATCCGAGTTTTAATCAACTATCTGGGTATTACACCGAGAAAATATTTGAACAAGTTGGCTATAAGTTTGATTTGAGATTGAGCGTGAAAAACTTTCCCAAATCAAATGTTATATCTAATATCGAAACATTTGAAGATTTAAACTTTACTCAGAGGCTTGAATCAGAATATGACCGTAAAGTAACTTTTTCTTTTAGTAAGAGTGCAAAAATAGATGGCTTTTTAGTCTGGCTAACTTTGCAGACCATCAAAGGTGAAGTTATCGACATTCTAGAGTACGAATATTGTTGGTTGCCTGTTTATTTTCCTGTATTTTATCCAGGGATTGAAGTTTTTGAAGGGGACAGTATCGAAGCAGTTATTAGTGGTACTTTCTGTGAAAACAAGCTTAACTTAGACTACCGCGTTAAGGGCAGTCTAATCAGAAAGAATGGAGTAGCGATCGCATTTGATTGGGAATCATTTCACTATAAAAAAATCTTCAAAAAAACAGCTTTTTATCAAAAATTGTTTTCTGAGGGTAGCGTCAGCACGGAGGCTTCAGAGGAGGAGTCACTGAAGACGGACTTGTATGCCGAACAGGTGTTGCAATGGCAGATGATCTCAAACGAAACTTATAACAAGACTGATGTAGCACCAGACCCGACGTTCAATATAGCTGGCTGGAAAAGCAGCTATACCCGTCAGCTTATTCCCGTTGAACAAATGCGGGAGTGGGTCAACGACAAGGTTCAGGCAATTCTAACTCGGCAACCGGGCCGGGTACTAGAAATTGGGTGTGGGACAGGTTTACTGTTGTTCCAAATCGCTCCCCACTGTAACCATTATTTAGGAACAGACTTCTCGAAAGTGGCCCTAAATTACATTGAGGAACAGTTAACCAAGCCCGAGCAAAAACTGCCCCAAGTGAGTCTAGGGCAGCGAATGGCAGACGACTTTGAGGGTGTAGATAGACAAGCGTTTGACGCTGTGATCCTCAACTCAGTACTAGAATACTTTCCTAATATTGACTATCTGTTGCGTGTCCTAAAAGGTGCGGTGAATGTCGTTGCGCCTGGAGGCTTTATTTTTGTGGGAGATGTACGCAGCCTGCCATTGCTGGAGACTTTCCACGCCTCTATCGAGGTGCATCAAGCTCCTGATTCGCTATCTATGGCACAATTGCAGCAGCGCGTACAAAGGCAACTATTGCAGGAAAATCAACTAGTCATTGACCCAGCCTTTTTCACGGCTATTCAGCAACGCTTCCCAGAAATCACCCATGTAGAAATCCAGCTTCAGAGAGGTCATCACCACAACGAACTCACCAAGTTCCGCTACAACGCGATACTATCTGTAGGAGTCCAGACCGATTCCCCCCAAGACTTTCCTTGGGTTGACTGGTACAAAGAACAGCTAACGTTGTCTGCTGTTCGGCAATTGCTTGTAGAGTCAAAACCTGAAAGGCTTGGAATTACACGAGTACCGAATGCACGACTGGCAAAAGACCTCAAAATCGCAGAATTGCTCAAAAAACCTGAACAAGTCCAGACGGTGGGCGCGTTACGCGAAGTTCTGAAAGCTATTCCCCCAGAGACTGGTGTGGAACCTGAAGACTTATGGGCCTTGGCTGACGCTCTGACTTATTCGGCGGTTCTGAGTTGGTCAGATTTTGATACCTCAGGCTATTACGATGTAGTGTTTGTGCGCCGCCAAACTTCAGATTCAGCCCCTGTAAGAGTGCTAACTCCCTTTACGAAGCAAACGAACAGCTTGCGCCCTTGGCATTCTTATGCTAACAATCCTCTACAGCCAACCTTAAGCAGTCAGTTGGTGCCACAACTGCGGAATTATTTAAGTACTCGTCTGCCCGATTACATGTTGCCCAGCGCCTATGTGCTGTTGGAGAGCCTACCCTTAACCCCCAATGGCAAGCTAGATCGTTGCGCTCTACCGATTCCAGAAAGTTCTAGACCTGAGTTAGCAATTGATCTAGTCCTACCCCAATCCGATGCAGAGCAAATCATTGCTCAGGTTTGGCAAGAAGTTCTGCAATTGGACATTGTGGGAATCAATGATAACTTTTTTGACTTAGGTGGTAATTCTCTACTTCTGCTCCAAAGCTGTAGCAAATTAACTGAAATTTTAGGAAGAGAACTATCAACTGTGGAGTTGTTTCAATATCCGACTATATGGGCTTTAGCTCAACACTTAAGCCAGACTAACACAGAATCCTCAGTCGTTAGCGATCGCAATCTCAGTAGTAGATCTAGTCGTCAGTCTTCACTAAATCAACAAAGGCAACACAGGCAAAACCACCGTAGTAGCAAAAAACTATGACTATTAATATCAAAGAATCAGATATAGCGATTATCGGCATGACATGCCGCTTTCCAGGAGCAAAGGATGTTGAGGCATTTTGGCAGAATCTGGTTGCGGGAGTCGAATCTATTTCATTTTTTTCTAATGCAGAATCGGAGCTAGATGAGCCTACTTGGCTCTCTAATCCTAACTATGTCAAAGCAGCCGCAACTTTGCCAGATATTGATCTGTTCGATGCTTCGTTTTTCGGCTACAGCACTAAAGAAGCCAAAATCATGGACCCGCAACAGCGGGTTTTCTTGGAATGTGCCTGGGAAGCTTTTGAGAGTGCTGGCTACAATCCAGAAAATTATCAAGGGTTGATAGGTGTTTATGCGGGTTCGGGAATGAACAGCTATGTGATTAACAACGTTCATTCCAACTCGGACTTTTCCCCGGTTCGCACTTACTTACCAACAACCAGCTTTTTACTACATGTGAGATATGGCAATGGACAGGAATGCCTGCCGACGCGAGTTTCTTACAAGCTAAATTTAACCGGACCGAGTGTTAATATTCAAACGGCTTGTTCAACTTCACTCGTAGCTGTTCATCTGGCAATCCAGAGTTTACTGACTGGTGAATGTGATATGGCAATAGCGGGAGCCGTTGCCATTCAGGTTCCTCAAAAAGTAGGTTATCTGTACCAAGATGATATGATTTGGTCTGCCGACGGGCACTGTCGAGCTTTTGATGCAAAAGCCAGTGGAACTGTATTCGGCAACGGAGCGGGAGTTGTTGTCTTGAAGTTGCTAGATCAAGCCATTGCCGATGGAGACTGCATCCAGGCTGTGATCAAAGGATCGGCCATTAATAACGATGGTGCTCAGAAAGTTGGCTATACGGCTCCAAGTGTAGAAGGTCAAGCTGCTGTAATCTCAGAGGCACTAGCGATCGCCCAAATAGATCCTAGTACCATTACTTATGTAGAATCTCACGGAACTGGTACCAGTCTAGGAGACCCAATTGAAATTGCAGCCCTAAGTAAAGCCTTTCGCCAGAGTACCGAGAAAAACAGTTTTTGTGCAATTGGCTCAGTTAAAACCAATATCGGACATATAGCTGAAGCAGCCGGGATCGCTGGTTTAATTAAAACAGTTTTGGCACTCAAGCATAAAGCCATACCACCCAGCTTGCACTTTCAACAACCTAATCCTAGTATTGATTTTGCCGACAGCCCCTTTTACGTTAATACAACACTCTCTGAATGGAAAGTTAATGGGACTCCAAGACGTGCTGGAGTTAGTTCTTTTGGGATGGGGGGGACAAATTGTCATCTAGTTTTGGAAGAAGCTCCCCAGCTAACCAAAAACCAAGAGTCAAACGATCGTCCACTGCATATTTTGACCCTATCGGCAAAGACAGCAGAAGCTTTGGAGGAATTGTTACAGCGTTATGAAGTTTATTTGAAGTTCCATCCAGATGCCTCTGTTGCAGATATTTGTTTTACGGCTAACACAGGTCGCAAGCACTTTAACAATCGTTTTGCAGTCACAGCTTTCTCTACTGAGCAATTGGAATCTCAACTGCGGGCTTTTAGACAACAGACTACTCCTGCATCGAATCATCCAACAAACTCGGAAAACTCCACCTTTTCAGTTGGTGCCCTTGGAACAATCACGCCAACAGTTCAAAAAGAGCGTATCGCCTTCCTGTTCACAGGTCAGGGGTCGCAGTATGTAGGCATGGGAAGGCAACTCTACAACACGCAACCCACCTTTCGCGCTGCTTTCGACGATTGCGCTCAAATTTTGCGTCCTTATCTAGATAAACCTTTACTGGAAGTACTTTATCCCTCTCCAGAACAGGAGAATCTCCCCCAAGCCAAATCTCTTATCGACTCAACAGCCTATACCCAACCCGCCTTATTTGCCCTGGAATATGCTCTGTTTAAGTTGTGGAAATCCTGGGGCATAGAACCTGATGTGGTAATGGGTCACAGTGTCGGGGAATATGTAGCTGCGACTGTAGCTGGAGTGTTCAGCTTAGAAGATGGCTTGAAATTAATCGCTGCACGGGGACGTTTAATGCAAGCCCTACCCCCTGGTGGGGAGATGGTAGCGCTATTAACTGATGAAGCGCAGGCTCTAGCTGCCATTCAACCCTATGCCGAGGAAGTATCAATTGCTGCCATTAATGGGCCTCAAAGCTTAGTAATTTCCGGTGGTTGCGAGGCAATTAACACCCTCTGCGCCTCCTTGGAAGCGGCTGGAGTCAAGACCAAGAAATTAAACGTCTCCCATGCTTTCCATTCCCCACTGATTGAGCCGATGGTGTCAGAATTTGAGCAAGTGGCTCGACAAGTAAAATTTACTGCACCCCAAGGGAAACTGATTTCCAATCTCACAGGGGAGTTGGCAACTTCAGAAATTGCCACTCCTTTGTATTGGTGTCGTCATCTGAGAGAACCAGTAAAATTTGCTGCCAGTATGGAAACCCTACAGCAGCAGGGGGTAGAGTTGTTCGTAGAACTCGGACCAAAACCCACTTTGTTGGGAATGGGTCGGGCCTGCCTGAGAGAAAACAACCAACTGTGGTTGCCTTCTTTGCGTCCAGGACAAGAGGATTGGCAGCAGCTACTCAGTAGTCTGACACAACTATATGTGCGCGGAATCGCAGTAAACTGGGTGGGCTTTGATCAGGACTATGTTCGTCATCGCCTGCAATTACCCACCTATCCTTGGCAGCGACAGCGCTATTGGATAGAGGCGACTGCTTTTGAAAACAAACTTACAGCCCCTACCCAGTTCAAAAGTGTAAGTAGCCAGAGCCAGAATCCCCTGCTGGGTCAACAGTTAAACTTACCAGGAACAGCCGAGATTCGGTTTCAATCACAAATTAGCCAGAATTTCCCAGCTTGGGTCAAACATCATCGCATCTATGAGACAGCGATTTTGCCAGGAACCGCTTACTTAGAAATGGTTTTGGCAGCTGGGGCTATTGTTGCAAAGGCCAAGAATCTTTATTTGCAGGATGTGGTCATAGCTAAGGCGCTGATGCTACCAAAGGATGAAGTCAAAACTATCCAATTAATTTTGATCCCCAAGGAATCTAGTATTTATTCCTTTGAAATATATAGTTTAGCATCCGCAGCAGATGAAATTAATGGAAAAACATCTTGGACGCTCCATGCCTCAGGCAAATTATTTATTAGCGAAAAAGAGTCGTTAGCACAGCAGGTAGATTTGACTGCTTTACAACAGCGATGCACCCAAGAGATTCTCCCCGAAAGCTTATATCGACGGTTTCAACAGCAGGGGATGGATTATGGTTCCAGCTTTCAGGGGCTAGAACAAATTTGGCGGAATGAACAAGAAGCTATAGGCAAGATAGAGGTGCCGTCAGAATTGCTCCCAGAAGCAGAAAAATACCAGCTACATCCAGTGTTGTTAGATACTTGCTTACAGGTTTTAGAAGCGATTTCTACAGATGAAAGCCAACAAGTTACTTATGTACCAGTAGGCTTAGACCGGCTGCTCGTTTGGGGTCATCCTGGCAAGAGCCTGTGGTGCCATGCTCAGTGGCGGAAAGGAGAAGGCTCCGAAAACCCAACAGCCAGCGCCGATTTTCACCTATTAACCCCATCTGGAGAGCGAATTGCAACCCTTGAAGGTTTGCAACTGAAGCAGGCTCCACGCGAAGCACTGTTAGGTAGCTCACAAGAATCATGGAAGAATTGGCGTTATCAGGTAGAGTGGCGTCTTAAAGAACCTCAAAATCTTTCACTCGATTCTATACCTGCGCCCTCAACACCTCGCGACAAGTCGAAAAACTGGCTGATTTTGGCAGATAGTCAAGGACTTGCTCAACAGTTGGGTGTACTCTTGCACTCCCAAGGAGAGGTTTGTACCCTAGTTTTCCCAGGGAAGCAGTACGAACAGATAGCCTCACAAGAATTCAGGGTAAACCCAGCCAGTCCAGAGGATTTTGGGCGGCTGTTGGAGGCTGTACCTGACTTACACTATGTCGTAAATAACTGGAGTTTAGATACACCCCAAGCCCTAACGCCAGACGACTTGGAAATAGCATCTGTTAAAGGCTGTGGTAGTACGTTGCATTTAGTCCAGGCGTTAGTTAAGCATTATGCCAAACCTCCTTGCTTGTGGTTAGTGACTCGAGGAGCGCAAGCGGTGACAGCCGCTTCGGGTGTGCCGGGATTAGCTCAATCTCCCTTATGGGGCATGGGAAAAGTGATCGCTCTGGAACATCCCGAACTTAACTGTACGATTATCGATTTAGACCCAGAAACAAAGCAGGATGAGGTGAAAACCCTGTTTGAAGAAATCTGGTCAGGGGATGGAGAAAACCAAGTTGTTTTTCGAGACCAGGCTCGTTATGTAGCCAGACTTGTGCGCCATCATCAGACCGAAATTAGTGTTAGTCAAACCCGATTAAATGTTCCATCAAACCAGCCGTTCCGATTAGATATTTCTCAGCGAGGAACATTGGATAATTTACAACTGGTGCCGACAAATCGCCGTCAACCGGGTGCTGGTGAAGTAGAAATTCAAGTAAGAACTGTAGGGCTAAATTTTAGAGATGTTCTCAACGCACTGGGCTTATATCCCGGAGATCCTCCACTAGGTGTGGAGTGTGCAGGCGAGGTTGTAGCTTTGGGTGCTGGTGTAGAAGATTTTCAGATCGCAGATTCAGTTGTTGCTTTAGCGCAGGGTAGTTTTAGTCAGTATGTTACAGTTAACGCCAAGCAGGTGGTTCTTAAGCCTGCATCTCTTACTTTTGAGGAAGCAGCAAGCATCCCGACAGCTTTCCTAACGGCTTACTGGAGTTTGCATCATCTTGCTAATATCTCTCCCAAAGATCGGGTATTGATTCATGCCGCTGCTGGGGGTGTTGGTCAAGCAGCTGTGCAACTAGCTCTTCAAGCCGGAGCTGAGGTTTTTGGCACAGCTAGCCCTAACAAATGGCAGGTTCTCAAGTCTTTGGGAGTGAAACACGTGATGAACTCCCGAACGCTGGATTTTGCAGAGGAGATAATGGCACATACCAATGGTCAGGGAGTGGACATTGTACTCAACTCTTTGACCGGAGAAGGATTTATTCAAAAGAATTTAGAAGTTCTTGCCAACAAAGGATGCTTTTTAGAACTGGCTAAGAGGAATATCTGGACTCCTGAACAGGTCTGCCAATTCCGATCTGACATATCATACTTTGTGGTGGAAATAGACCCAGGGGAACAAGCCAGCGAAATCCAGCAAATGCTGCGCCAACTCTTCGAGCAGTTTGAAAAGGGTGTGCTCAAACCCATACCGCTAAAAGTATTCCCGGTTCATGATGTTATTAGTGCTTTCCGCTACATGCAGCAAGCAAAACATACTGGGAAGATTGTTATTACATTTCCGGAGCCAGGAAAGGCACAAGAGTACTTCAGCGTTCGTGGTGATAGCAGCTATTTGATTACTGGTGGCTTGGGAGGTGTGGGTTTAACAGTGGCTCGCTGGATAGTGGAACGTGGGGCACGGCACATAGTACTGGTAGGGCGCTCCCAGCCAAGCGAAGAAATCAAAAGTCAATTAAGGGAGCTAGAGCAATCTGGGGCGCAGGTAGTCGTAGCCCAAGCTGATGTATCCGACGCTTTTCAACTGACACGACTGCTATCCTCCCTTGAGCAATCGTCACCACCACTGCGGGGGATTATACACGCTGCGGGCGTTCTGGATGACGGTGTACTAACTCAACTTGATTGGCAGCGCTTTGAGCAAGTAATGGCTCCGAAAGTTCAAGGAGCGTGGAATTTACATACCTTAACCCAGAACCAACCTTTAGACTTTTTTGTGCTGTTTTCTTCTGCTGCTGCCCTGCTGGGTTCTGCTGGTCAAGCTAACTATGTAGCAGCCAATGCCTTTCTAGATGCTTTAGCATTTTATCGTCGCTCTCAAGGACTACCAGCCATGAGTGTCAACTGGGGAGCTTGGGGCGAGGTAGGAATGTTAGCTAAACGCCAGCTAAACGAGCAATGGAGCCACAAAGGAGTAGAAAGCTTTGCCCCCGAACAAGGATTGCAAGTACTGGAGCAGCTGTTGTGGGAAGCACCTGTACAGGTTGGGGTTTTAGCCATCAACTGGCCGAATTTTTTGAAAAGACAACTAACAATGAAGTCATTATTCATTGATTTGGGCAGAGAAATTCAGGAATTACACGGACAGTCAGAAGTCCTTACGCAAGACAGAGGAAGAGATTTCCTCCACAACACCCTCGTGTCTTGTCCGCCAGTAGAGCGTCAACAGTTATTGGAATCTCGCCTTAAAGAACAAGTGGCTGGGGTAGTGGGATTGTCTGCCGCTAAACTGAACATGCAAGAGTCACTAATCAATTTGGGATTTGACTCTCTAATAGCAATCGATCTGAAGAATCGGATCAATAACGAGATGGGGATAAACTTGCCCGTAATTAAAATCATGGAGGGTGCAAGCATTTCTCAACTGGCAGAGCTAATGCTTTCGCAATTAGCCTTGACGGGGATAATCACATCAACATCTCCATCTACTGAGTTCAGCGACGATATGGAGGAAATCATTCTATGAAGCTTAATCAATTAGTAGCTGAACTGACTGAGCAGGGTGTCAAGCTGTCGGCTGAGGGTGACCAGTTACGTATTCATGCGCCAAAGGGAGTAATTACACCAGATCTGCGTGCTTTACTAGCATTGCATAAAAGAGAGCTTGTCGCTTTGCTACACCAGAGCAACGCGCTTAATATTGACATCCCTCTTCTAAAAGTTTCACAAACTGAGAACTTACCTCTATCTTTTGCCCAGGAACGATTGTGGTTCTTCAGTCAGATGGAGCCAGCTAATCCCATCTACAACGAACCAGCAGCTCTACGACTGAAGGGTTCCCTGAACATCGCCGCTTTAAAAAAAAGCCTCAATAAGATTATTCAACGTCACGAAGCTTTACGGACTAACTTCACTACTGTTGACGGGCAAGCAGTTCAGGTAATTGCTGAAAACTTGACCTTGAATGTGTCAGTAGTAGACCTGCAAGAGCTACCTCCAAGTGAAAGAGAAATTACTTATCAGCAACTAGCAACGGTAGAAATCCAACGACCCTTTGACCTTATTAGCTCTCCCTTAATCCGAGCTACTTTATTTAAGCTGGCAGAAGTAGAATACGTGTTGTTGCTAACGATTCATCACATTCTCTATGACGGTTGGTCATATGGAATAATTCTCAAGGAACTAGCAACTATTTACTCAGCTGAATGTAATGGCTTATCTCCAAAGCTACCATCTCTACCCATTCAGTACAAAGACTTTGCTGTTTGGCACCGGGAGTGGTTGTTTAAAGAGGTATTTCCCTCCCAACTAGCTTATTGGAAGCAACAGCTCTCAGGTATGCCAGCTTTATTGGAACTGCCAACTGACCGACCAAGACCAGCAGTGCAAACTTTTCGGGGGGGGCATCAACGATTTGTAGTTTCAAAAGAACTAAAACAAGCGCTGATGAATTTCAGCCAGCAACAAGAAGCAACTCTATTCATGATGCTTTTGGCAGCATTTAAAATATTTCTTTATCGTTATACAGGACAGACTGATATTTGCGTAGGCACAGCGCACGCTAACCGCGATCGCTCCGAAATTGAAAGTTTAATTGGATTCTTCGTTAATACAATCGTTCTGCGGACTGATATATCAGGTAATCTAAGTTTTAAGGAGATACTTTCAAGAGTCCGAGAAGTGACGCTTTTAGCATCTGCCCATCAAGACCTACCGTTTGAGAAGCTAGTAGGGGAATTGCAGCCTGTCCGTTCCTTGAGTCATACACCTCTGGTGCAGGTGATGTTGTTACTCAATGTGCCAACCCCCGAGATCCAGATGGCAGGCTTAGTGGTGACTCCATTAGAAGTAGAAAGCGCAACTGCCAAGTTTGATCTTACCTTGGCAATGGAAAATACTGCTGCGGAACTGGTGGGTGTGTGGGAATACAACACTGACTTGTTTGATGGCAGTACCATTGAGCGGATGGCG
Source organism: Nostoc sp. (assembly GCF_036917155.1). Classification (GTDB taxonomy): domain Bacteria; phylum Cyanobacteriota; class Cyanobacteriia; order Cyanobacteriales; family Nostocaceae; genus Nostoc. The sequence goes on from NZ_JBALDZ010000247.1 coordinate 58,262, forward strand.
GGTCATTTTGTGACATTGCTGGAAAGTATTGTTGCTAACCCAAAAGAGCGGATTTCGCAATTGCCAATGCTTACACAAGTTGAGCAACACCAGTTGTTAGTTGAGTGGAACAATACTCAAGCAGATTATCCTTGTGATCAGTGTATTCATCAGTTATTTGAGGAGCAAGTTGAGGGTACACCTGATGCGGTGGCAGTGGTGTTTGAAAATCAACAACTGACTTACCACCAATTGAACTGTCGTGCAAACCAGTTGGCACATTACTTGCAGTCTTTAGGTGTAAAACCAGATGTATTGGTAGGTATTTGTGTTGAGCGTTCTTTAGAAATGGTGGTGGGACTATTGGGCATTCTCAAAGCAGGTGGGGCATATGTACCACTTGACCCAGACTATCCTCAAGACCGCTTGAGCTTTATGCTTGAGGATGCTCAAGTTTTGCTGCTTTTGACTCAACAGCATATTACTGAAAGTTTACCTGAGCATCAAGCAAAAATTGTCTGTTTGGATGAAGTCTGGGAACAAATTGCCGAAAACAATCAAGATAACCCCACGAGTAAAGTCAGAGCTTTTCATCTAGCTAATTTAATTTATACTTCAGGCTCAACAGGTAGACCGAAAGGTGTGATGGTTGAGCATAGAGGACTTTGCAACTTAGCTCAAGCTCAAATTCAAACTTTTGGTGTAGATTATGATAGTCGCATTCTCCAGTTTGCCTCTCTGAGTTTTGATGCTTCTATCTCGGAAGTGGTGATGGCTTTGGGGTCAGGGGCAACACTTTACCTGGGAACAAAAGACTCTCTAATGCCTGGTATGCCGTTAATAGAGCAATTACGCGATCGTGGCATTACCCATATAACCTTACCACCATCGGCGCTGGCAGTTCTGCCAACTGAAGAACTGCCAGCACTGCAAACAATGATTGTCGCAGGAGAAGCTTGTTCTGTTGAACTGAAAAAAAAATGGTCTGCTGGCAGAAACTTCTTCAATGCCTACGGTCCAACGGAAGCTAGTGTCTGTACCACAATTGCCAAATGCACTGTTGAAGACGAGAAAATCTCCATTGGACGAGCGATCGCTAACACGCAAGTCTACATCTTAGACGAAAATTTGCAACCCGTACCTGTGGGTGTACCAGGAGAACTGCACATTGGTGGTGCGGGATTGGCACGAGGCTATCTCAACCGTCTGGAATTAACACAAGAGAAATTCATTTCCCATCCTTTTAGCAATGAAGCCCATTCCCGACTTTATAAGACTGGGGACTTAGCACGCTATTTACCAGATGGCAACATTGAATACCTGGGACGCATCGACAACCAGGTAAAAGTCCGGGGCTTCCGCATCGAATTAGGCGAGATAGAAGCGGCACTGAGCCAACACCCATCAGTTCATTCAGTTATCGTCACAGCCAGAGTAGACACCCCAGGGGAGCAACGCTTAGTCGCCTACATCGTGCCACAAGAGGATTGTGTACCCACAATCAGCGAGTTGCGACAATTCCTGAAAGCAAAGCTGCCAGAGTATATGGTGCCAAATGCGATCGCGATTTTGGAATCCCTACCCCTAACACCCAACGGCAAGGTAGACCACCGTGCCTTACCAGCGCCAGACTTAGATCCAGATTTGTTAGATAAATTTGTCGCCCCACGCACCCCAATTGAAAAAACACTAGCACTCATTTGGGCAGAAGTTCTCAAAGTAGAGCAAGTAGGCATTCACAATAATTTCTTTGAACTGGGCGGACATTCGCTACTAGCAACGCAGATAATATCTCGTTTGCCGTCAGCCTTTGGGATTTCGTTGCCGTTGCGAAGTCTATTTGAATCACCAACAGTTGCCCAGTTAAGTGAAGTCATCTCCAGTCAGCTAGAAAATGGTACAGGTCTAATAGTGCCAGAGATTGTACCAGTTTCTAGAGATATAGACATACCTTTGTCATGGGCGCAAGAACGTCTGTGGTTTATGCACCAGTTAGAAGGCGAAAGTGGTGCCTACACAATGCCTTTTGCAATGCGTTTGGTGGGAAATCTGAATGTCAAAGCTTTGTCAGAGGCGCTTGGGAAATTGATGCAACGCCATGAAGTTCTGCGGACTCGCTTTGAAATCAAGGATAACTTGCCAGTACAGGCGATCGCTCCCCAGATAACTATCACCTTACCAGTGGAGGATTTACAAAATGAGCCTAACCCCGAAAAACTTGTAGAGCAACTAGCACTCAAAAAATCCTACAAACCATTCAATCTGTCCACTGGCCCAGTACTACGAGTCAATATCTGGCAAATTGCTCAACAAGAGTACGTAATGTTGTTAGCGATTCACCACATTGCTGCTGATGGTTGGTCAATGGGCGTTTTGATCCGTGAGCTGTCTGCCTATTATCGAGCCATTTCCACGGGTAGTGCTGTTGTGTTACCAGAGTTACCCGTACAGTATGCCGACTTTGCCGTGTGGCAGCGCCAGTGGCTAACCGATAAAGTCCTGGAGCGCCAGTTAAGCTACTGGAAGCAACAGTTAACAGGAGCGCCACCGCTATTAGAACTCCCCACAGACCGCCCTCGCCCAGCCATACAAACTTTTCGAGGAGGTACAGAGCAATTTCAACTAGATAGCAAGCTAACGCAGCAACTGAAACAAATCAGCCAAGAATCTGGAAGCACGATGTTTATGACGCTGCTGGCGGGTTTTGTGGTCTTGTTATCTCGCTACAGTGGACAAACTGAACTGGTGGTGGGTTCCCCGATCGCCAATCGCAACCGCAAAGAAATCGAAGGGTTAATTGGCTTTTTTGTCAATACCCTGGTACTAAGATTTGATTTATCTGCCCAACCGACCTTTGAATCTTTGCTAAGCCAGGTGCGGCAGGTGACACAAGAAGCATTCGACCATCAGGATTTGCCCTTCGAGATGTTAGTCGAGGAGTTGCAGCCAGAGCGGAACCTAGATCGCAATTCACTGGTGCAGGTAATGTTTGCCCTTCAGAATGCTCCATCCTCTGCTTGGGATCTCCCTGGTTTAAAAGTCGAAGACCTGCCTTGGTGGTTTGAAACAGTTCGGTTTGACCTAGAAGTTCACTTATGGGAAACAGCATCGGGGATTGATGGTGTTGTGGCATACAGCAGTGATTTATTCGATGCAGAGACGATCGCTCGGATGATGCAACATTATGTGAATTTGTTAGCAGCCATTGTCACCAATCCAGCACAACCAGTCAACCAACTGCCTCTACTGACAGCACAAGAAAAGCAGCAGTTGTTAGTAGAGTGGAATAATACCCATACCAATTATCCCAGTGACCAATGTATCCATCATTTATTTGCAGCCCAAGTCACACGGACTCGTGATGCAGTCGCCGTAGTATTTGGAGAACAACAACTCACCTATCAGGAGTTGGATACACGAACAAATCAATTGGCACATTATCTGCAAAAACTGGGTGTAGAACCAGGCGTGCTAGTGGGTATTTGTGTGGAACGTTCTGTATCTATGGTTGTCGGATTGTTGGCAATTCTCAAGGCAGGTGGGGCGTATGTCCCTTTGGATATGGAATATCCTAAAGAACGTTTAGGTTTCATTATAGAAGATACGCAGATATCGGTGCTGTTAACAACAGAGAAATTAGCCCATAGGATTCCGCAACACCAAGCGCGTCTTGTTTGCTTTGATAGGGATGTAGCAGTGATCGCCCAACAAAGTCAGCAAAACCCCACAGCCGAAGTGACATCGGATCATCTTGCTTATGTCATCTACACTTCAGGTTCAACGGGTCAACCCAAAGGAGTTGCTGTGACTCACCGAGCCGTGAACCGCTTGGTGATAAACACAAACTACATCAACATAGAAACAACAGATGTTATTGCTCAAGCTGCAAATTGCGCCTTCGATGCTGCTACCTTTGAAATTTGGGGAGCGTTACTGAACGGAGCGCGGTTGGTAGGGGTAAGCAAAGAGTTAGCACTTTCGCCCAGAAATTTTGCCGCCTTTATGCGATCGCAAGGCATCAGCGTATTATTCTTGACAACCGCTTTGTTCAATCAAATTGCCCAAGAAGTCCCCTCTGCTTTCAGTTCACTACGGCATCTTCTATTTGGCGGCGAAGCGGTCGATCCGAAATGGGTGAAAGAAGTACTGAAAAATGGTGCGCCGCAGCGGCTATTGCACGTTTATGGGCCAACAGAGAATACAACATTTACTTCCTGGTACTTAGTGCCGGAAGTAAGAGAAGACGTGACAAATATTCCCATTGGGCGACCAATTGCTAACACGCAAATCTATGTGTTAGATTCCCAACTACAGCCTGTAAGTGTTGGTGTATCGGGAGAATTGTACATTGGGGGAGATGGTCTGGCAAAAGAATACCTCAACCGCAGTGAGTTAACACAAGAGAAATTCATTCGTAATCCCTTTAGTTCCCAGCCTGGAGTTCGCCTCTACAAAACTGGAGATAAAGTACGTTACTTGAGTGATGGCAATATTGAATTTCTCGCTCGCATAGATAATCAGGTAAAGATTCGCGGTTTCCGCATCGAACTGGGAGAAATTGAAACCGTTTTGAGTCAACACCCCTTGGTGCAAGAGAGTGTAGTAGTAGTAAGAGAAGACACGCCTGGCGATCAACGCACTTCGGCTCCCTTCGACTGCGCTCAGAGCAAGCCGCTCAGTACAAGCCTGGTAGCTTACTTAGTGCCTGCGCTTCATAGTCAAACATTACCCCAGCAGTTTGCTCAATGGCAGAGTGAGTATGTCAGTGATTGGCTAACGCTCTATGAACAACTCTACAGCCAAAGCCAAGCATCTACAGAAGACCTGACGTTTAATATTGCCGGTTGGAACAGTAGTTATACAAAGCTTGCCATCCCAGATTGGGAAATGGAGGAGTGGGTTGAAAATACAGTCAGCCGCATTCAAGCTAACTTTCCCCAGCGTGTATTAGAAATTGGTTGTGGAACAGGGTTACTGCTATCGCGCATCGCCAAGCACTGTCAACAGTATTGGGGAACTGATTATTCTATCGCCGCCATACAGCATGTTGAGCAAGTATGCAGCACGGTTGAAGGACTAGAAGATGTGCGACTGCTGCACCAAATTGCAGATAACTTTGAAGGTATTCCCGAAGCAGAATTCGACACTGTAATTTTGAACTCAGTCGTGCAGTATTTCCCCAGCGTTGAGTATCTGTTACAAGTTATAGAAGGAGCGATCGCGGCAATTGGCGATCGGGGTACGCTATTTCTGGGGGATGTCCGCAGCTTGCCTCTGTTGTCACCATACCATGCAGCCGTCCAGTTGTTCCAAGCAGAGTCGGACAGAACTATTGAGCAATGGCAACAGCAAGTACATCAGAGTGTAGCCATTGAAGAAGAATTGGTCATCGATCCCGGTTTCTTCATTGCCCTCCAGACACGCTTTCCTCAGATTGCTTGGGTAGAGATTCAGCCCAAACGCGGTAACAGCCTAAATGAGCTAACCCAATTCCGCTATGATGTTAGCCTCCATGTGGGTACTGATGCCCAAACCAGAGTAGTTCCTTGGTTAAATTGGCAACTAGACAAGCTCTCGTTGACACAAATTCAAAATCAACTGCACGCACAACAGCCAGAACTGTTGGGAATCAGGCGGGTGTCTAATCAACGAGTGCAGCAAGCACTAGAAATTTGTCAGTGGTTAGAAAATCCCCCGAATGTGGAGACAGTCGCGCATCTGCGGGGACTACTAGCACAACAGCCAACAGTTGGGATCAATCCAGAGCAGTTCTACCAATTGGGGCAGCAACTCGGCTACACTGTCCACCTCAGTTGGTGGGAGAGTAGCCAAGACGGTTGCTATGATGTCGTGTTCTGCCGCAATAGTTCAAACGCGCAAGGGGCAATAGCTTTTTGGGATAGTTCAGCCCTCACTACCAAGCCCTGGACTGACTACACTAACAACCCCCTACACGGCAAGTTAGTCCAGAAGCTAGTACCCTTAGTACGCGAATTTATCCAACAAAAGCTACCCGATTATATGGTGCCGCAAGCTTTTGTTCTCCTCAATACCCTGCCCTTGACACCCAATGGCAAGGTAGATCGTCGTGCCCTACCAACACCTGATACGGCCACGAGAAATCTTTCCACTGGCTTTGTTTTACCTCGCACACCGATTGAAGCCCAATTAACTCAAATCTGGAGTAAAGTCCTGGGAGTTGAACGCATTGGTGTTAAGGACAACTTCTTTGAGCTTGGTGGTCATTCCCTACTAGCGACCCAAGTCTTGTCAGAAATCAACTCAGCTTTTGGGCTTAACCTATCTATACAGATGATGTTTGAGTCTCCCACAGTAGCGGGGATATCATCTTACATCAAAGTAATGGATTGGGCAACCCAAGAGATGCCAGTTGAAGAAGTCAGTGTCGAAACAGTGGAGTTATGAGCATGACTAACAGCATTGTTGAATTTCTTGATCGCCTGAGCGACTTAAATATTAAGCTAGAAGCCGATGGCGATCGCTTGCGTTGTCATGCACCTACAGGAATTTTAACTCCCACGGTACTTAAGGAAATAACTCGGCAAAAAGCAGAAATTCTGCTGTTTTTACAGCAAGCAAAGCAGGTGAAAGCTGCTCATCAGTTGCCCATTCAAAGAGTGCCACAAGACGGTGAGATACCCCTATCTTTTGCCCAACAGCGACTCTGGTTTCTGCACCATATCTCACCCGATAGTCGTTTCTATGATATGCTACAGATTCTGCGGCTAGAAGGATCGCTGAATATAGTCGCACTGGAGCAAAGCCTGGGTGAACTCGTTCGTCGCCACGAGATTTTAAGAACAACTTTTCCCGCAGTAGACGGAAGACCTGTCCAGGTAATTTCTCCTCCTACTGATTCAATTTTGCCAGTCTGTGATTTGCAGGATTTATCAGCCCAAGAGAAAACTGCCCAGGTTAGGCAAATAGCGGAGTCCATTGCATCCAAAACCTTTGATCTGGCTGCTGAACCATTAGTACAATTCACCCTACTTCAACTGAGTGACCAGGAGTATGTACTGCTGTTGAAGATGCACCACATTATTTACGATGGCTGGTCTTTGGACATCTTCAACCGTGAGTTATCTCAGCTATATACAGCTTTCACTCAAGGATTGCCCAACCCACTACCAGAATTACCCATCCAGTACGCTGACTTTGCAGTTTGGCAACGCCAGTGGCTGACGGGGGAAGTGCTGGAAAGCCAACTGGCTTACTGGCAACAGCAGTTAGCGGGTGTCTCTGGTGTGCTAGAACTGCCTACTGATAAACCACGACCACCAGTTCAGAGCTTTCAAGGTGGAGTTGAGCGTTTTCAACTCGACCACGACCTCACCCAACGCCTCAAACAACTCAGCCAAGAGTCAGAGGCAACGCTGTTTATGACTTTACTGGCAGCGTTTTTAGTTTTGCTATCTCGTTATAGTAATCAGTTAGATGTTGTTGTTGGCTCCCCAATTGCTAACCGCAACAACAAGAGCGTCGAGCAGATCATGGGGTTTTTTGCCAATACCTTAGCATTAAGGGGCGATCTCTCTGGAAACCCAAGTTTTGTTGATTTTTTAGCGCAAGTGCGGCAAACCACACTCTCAGCATACACCCACCAGGACTTGCCTTTTGATATCTTGGTGGAAAAGCTACAGCCTGAGCGAGATTTGAGTCGTAATCCTCTGGTACAGGTGATGTTTGCCCTCCAGAATGTCTCACGGTCTTCTTCGGATTTGTCAGGTTTAACTATCCACGATCTGCCTTTGCCACTTGATGAAACAGTCAGGTTTGACTTGGAAGTAAACTGCCAAGAAGTTATGGGAAATCTGGAGGGCATTTGGAGTTATAGTACTGATTTATTTGATGCCACCACAATTAGTCGGATAGTCCGACATTTTCAAACTTTACTTCAAGCAATTGTGGTAAATCCCAAAGCGCTAATTTCCGAACTACCACTGTTAACAACCGCAGAGCAACAACAGTTATTAGTTGAGTGGAACAACACTACAAAAGAATATCCCCAGAATAAGTGTATTCATCAGTTATTTGAAGAGCAGGTAGCACGTACTCCAGATGCAATAGCAGTGGTGTTTGAAAATCAACGACTCACCTACCAGCAGTTGAATTGTCGTGCAAATCAGTTGGCAAATCACTTGCAGTCATTAGGTGTCGGAGCAGATGTACTAGTTGGGTTGTGTATAGAGCGATCGCTTTTCATGGTCATAGGACTTTTGGCGATTCTCAAAGCGGGTGGTGCTTACGTTCCCCTTGATCCAGAGTATCCTAGCGATCGTCTGAGCTTTATGCTAGAAGACACTCAAGTTCCACTACTGCTCACCCAACAACACTTAGTTGATAAACTACCCCCAAATCAAGCAAAACTGATTTTTATAGCTGAAATCTGGTCAGAAATTGACGAAAACAGCCAACATAACCTGATTAGGGTTGTGACAGCTTCTCATCTAGCGAATGTGATTTACACAAGCGGATCTACAGGTAAACCTAAAGGGGTGATGGTTGAGCATAGAGGGTTGTATAACCTAGCTCAAGCTCAGATTAAAACTTTTGATGTGCATTCTGATAATCGCGTTCTCCAGTTTGCCTCCTTGAGTTTTGATGCTTGTATCTCAGAAATCTTGATGACTTTGGGATCTGGGGCAACACTATACTTGGGAACAAAAGACTCGATAATGCCAGGTACGCCGTTAATAGAGCGATTACGCGACTATGGCATTACCCATGTAACCCTACCACCATCAGCTTTAGCAGTCTTGCCAACTGAAGAACTCCCAAACCTGCAAACAATCATTGTCGCTGGCGAAGCTTGTTCTCCTGAATTGATAAAACAATGGTCTGTTGGCAGAAACTTTTTCAACGCTTATGGCCCGACAGAAGCAAGCGTCTGTGCCACAGTGGCCAAATGCAATCCTGATGACGAGAAAATTACCATTGGTCGTCCGATTGCCAACACGCAAATCTACATTTTAGACTCGCACGAAAAACCAGTTCCCATTGGTGTACCAGGAGAATTGCATATTGGTGGTGCGGGATTGGCAAGAGGCTATCTCAACCGTCTGCAATTGACACAAGAGAAATTCATCGATAATCCTTTTAGCAATGAAGCCCATTCCCGACTTTATAAAACAGGGGATTTGGCACGCTATTTACCAGATGGCAATATTGAATACTTGGGACGCATCGACAATCAGGTAAAAGTCCGGGGCTTCCGCATCGAATTAGGCGAGATAGAAGCGGCACTGAGCCAACACCCATCAGTTCATTCAGTTATCGTCACAGCCAGAGTAGACACCCCAGGGGAGCAACGCTTAGTCGCCTACATCGTGCCACAAGAGGATTGTGTACCCACAATCAGCGAGTTGCGACAATTCCTGAAAGCAAAGCTGCCAGAGTATATGGTGCCAAATGCGATCGCGATTTTGGAATCCCTGCCCCTAACACCCAGCGGCAAGATAGACCGCCACGCCTTACCAGCGCCAGAGTTAGATCGCCAGATGTTAGACAAATTTGTCGCCCCACGCAACCCAATTGAAAAAACATTAGCACTCATTTGGGCAGAAGTTCTAAAAGTAGAGCAAGTAGGCATTCATAATAATTTCTTTGAACTAGGGGGACATTCCCTGCTAGCTGTACGTTTGATGTCTCGTATTCAGCAACAGTTGAGAAAAAATTTGCCCTTGACAACCCTTTTCCAAAATGGAACTGTTGAACAGTTAGCAACAGTACTGCGTCAGGAAACAATTTCCCAAACTGAGTCGCCCTTAATACCCATTCAGCCAACTGGTAGCAAATCCCCCTTCTTCTGTGTGCATCCGATTGGAGGTAACGTTCTTTGTTATGCAGATTTAGCCTGTAACTTAGGTTCTGAACAACCTGTTTATGGACTGCAAGCACTAGGGCTAAATGAAAAGGAAGAACCTCTAAAGAGCATTGAAGATATGGCTACCGCTTATATTGAAGCCATACAGGCGATTCAACCTACTGGGCCTTATTACTTAGGCGGTTGGTCGATGGGCGGGATCATTGCTTTTGAGATGGCACAGCAGCTGTTGGCGAAAGGATATGAAGTCGCTTTATTAGCATTAATAGATAGCTATATACCGACCTTGATTAGCCCAATTTCTGTAAAGGGCGATCGCAGTTTGCCGTCGCTAGAAGAACTTGATGGCGCTACTGAGGTTGTTTACGACTTTCTCAAGGATATAGCTGGTATCTTCAATCAGGAGATATCTTTATCTAAAGAACAACTTCGACATCTCAAACAAGATGAACTGCTAGCCTACATCTTAGATTGGGCCAAAACGGCTAATGTTTTGCCGCCAGAATTTGGAGAGCAACAAATACACTCGTTGTTCAGACTTTTTCATGTCAATAGACAAGCCCTTTTCCGCTATCTTCCGCAACCCTATTCCGGCCGGACAGTTTTCTTGTCGGCTGACAAAACAACTGTGGAAGATCCAGGCTGGAGCAAAGTGATTAGCTCCCTAGAAGAGCAAATGATTCCAGGAGACCATTACACTCTGCTCAAAAGCACAATACTAGCCCAAAAGTTGATTAGTTATTTAACATGAGTTCTTAAGGAAACGCATTTGTTATGTATCAAGAAAAATAGTATGGTTTGTATTGAGCAAGCGCAAACAAACATCTAAGTTCTAAGATGGAGCCGATTCCGGTGTACTGAGTGTAGTTTTTCTCTACTCAGTAAATTTTGCCCAGTACTAAAAAGTACTAAATTTAGTTACCAAAAATATCAGTTTATCTTCAGATATGCCTACTCAAGCTGTTCAAGCTAAACCTTTAACGAATACTTCTTCAGCTTTTACTCAATTTTGGGAGGATGTAAAAGCGATCGCTGGACCTTACTGGTATCCAACTAAGCCAGGGGCAAGAGCATTTTCAGACGTGATTCGTGCATGGGGAATGCTAAGTCTCCTGATATTATCAATAATTGCACTTGTAAGTGTAACTGCCTTCAATAGTTTTGTTAATCGTAATTTAGTAGATATTATCGTTCAAGAAAAAAATTATTCTAAGTTCATTGAGATTGTATCAGTTTATGCTGTTGGACTGGTCTTGGTAACGCTTTTAGTAGGATTTTCTAAATTTATCAGAAAGCAAATCGCTCTTGATTGGTACAAGTGGCTCAATAATCAGATTTTAGATAAATATTTGAGCAATCGTGCTTATTATAGGATTAACTTTCAAACAGATATTGATAACCCAGATCAACGCTTATCCCAAGAAATTGAACCTGTTACTAGTAATGCTTTGAGCTTTTCAGCTACTCTTTTAGAAAAAATACTAGAAATGACGGTTTTTTTAATAATTGTCTGGTCAATTTCTCAACAAATCGCTATTATTTTGTTTGTTTATACAATTATAGGGAATTTTATTGCTGTTTACTTGACTCAAGAATTGAATAAAATTAATCAAGAGGAACTTGCATCTAAAGCTGAGTACAGTTATTCCTTGACTCATGTTCGCAATCATGCTGAATCAATAGCTTTTTTTCGGGGAGAAAAACAAGAAGCAAATATAATTGGGCGCAGGTTTAGTAATCTGATCAAAAATATTGAACGCAAGATTAGTTGGGAAAGAGGTAAGGAAATTTTTAGCAGAGGTTATCAAGCTATTATTGAAATATTTCCATATGCAATACTTGGACCTTTATATCTGAGAGATGAAATTGATTATGGACAACTTGGACAAGCTGCTTTTGCTAGCTATTTTTTTGCAACTGCTGTGGGAGAATTAATAACTGAATTTGGGACTTCCGGAAATTTTTCGAGTTACGTTGAGCGTTTATCTGAGTTAACAGATGCGCTACAAGCTGTTACCAAACAGCCAGAGAGCGTTAATACCATTAAAACAATAGAAGAAAACCATCTTGCTTTTGAGAATGTTACCTTACAAACGCCTAACTATGAACAGGTAATCATCGAAGACTTGTCCTTGTCTGTTCAACCGGGAGAAGGTTTATTGATTGTTGGGCCAAGTGGTCGAGGTAAAAGTTCTTTATTGCGAGCGATCGCTGGTTTGTGGAATGCGGGAACTGGGCGTTTAGTGCGACCTCCATTAGAAGAAGTTTTATTTTTACCCCAACGTCCTTACATAATTTTGGGAACTTTGCGCGAACAATTGCTCTATCCTAACACCAGTCGTCAAATGACTGATGCAGAACTCAAAGAAGTTTTGCAACAGGTCAACCTACAAAACTTACTTACCCGCGTCGATGGCTTTGATACAGAAGTTCCTTGGGAGAATATATTATCGATAGGAGAACAACAACGTCTTGCTTTCGCACGACTGTTAGTTACTCATCCTAGCTTTACTATATTGGATGAAGCAACAAGTGCTTTAGATTTGAAAAATGAAGGAAGTTTATATCAACAGTTACAATCAACGAAAACAACATTTATCAGTGTTGGGCATCGAGAAAGCTTGTTTGATTATCATCAGTGGGTTCTGGAACTTTCACAAGATTCTAGTTGGCAACTTGTAACTGTTCAGGATTATCGAAATCAAAAAATAATAAATATTCAAAGCACGCCTAATAATGAGTTGCAAAGTCAATCACAAATATTGACGAAAACAATCACAAGTGAAGGACTTTCTCATAAGGAAATAAGTGAATTAACTAACTATTCTATCAGCACTATCAGAAGTAAGGCAAGCAAAGGAGATTCTATTACTACTAGGGACGGCTTGACGTACCGCTATGACAAGAACCCAAGTATGTTGAAATGGCTGAAAGTTTAGCGGTTAGACAATCTGTTCAGTCTGGTCAAGGCCAGAGGTCTGCCATTGAAGCAGGGACGCCACAACTATTGACCCACCATCGTTTTCATCGGCGGCACTAAAGCCACTATTTTGAGTTAGATCCGCTTTTACGATCGTGATGCGATCGCCATCTTGTACGGCGTTAAGTCCGAAAATTTGTTCAAGTGTGAAATTTGATACCCTGGCTGTACCACTGAAGACGAATCAATTTTATACACACTTTTTTCTTTCGTCACCAAGTAACTCTCTAGAGATTCTTTTGAGGGGATTCACCTTTCGGTAGATTTAGACAGAATCATCAAAACTGTATATTTGGATGGGATAACACATAATTTGCTATAAAACCTCATGCCAAATCAGTAATTTACATATCAACAGATGAAATTTTGATTGAATTCTAGTTAATTTGTTCCTTAAGTTCCTCATAAGCCATGACATCCCCTGAGCCTCAAACTGATTTTGGAGAAAAAGCTCCACAAACCTCATTTGAGCCACCTTCTGGAAAACGGCGGTGGCTTTGGTTATTTTTAGCAGCACTACTATTATTAGGGGGCGGAGCAACTATAGTTTGGCGTTTGCTCGCTCCGCAAAATTCAGCACCTTCAACTGCTAACGCTCAACCTCAAGGGGTAAGAGTCAAAGTATCGACAGTACAAAGCGGCATAATTGAGGAAAGTTCAGATTTTATTGCTAGCCTAAAATCCCAGCGCTCAGTCACGCTCCAGCCGAAGATTCAGGGCCAAGTTACCCAAATACTTGTCAAATCGGGAGATCCAGTCCCCAAAGGAGCGGCAATTCTCCAAGTAGATCGTACACCGCAAGCTGCGATCGCTCTTAATAATACTGTACCTCAAGCATTTTTATTGCAACTGGCAAATGCCCGCGCAATACTCAAATCTCTGGAAGCAGAACGACCATCCTACGTTGCAAATGTGCGATTGTACCAGCAGAACTACGAAAAGTTTGTTAACTTAGCTGAACAAGGAGCCATATCTCGACAGACTAGCAATCAGTTTGCTGATAGGCTCGCCAATGCTAAGACTAGTCTTGATGCAATTGATTCCAGGATTCAAGCACAACGAGCCACCATCTTGCAAGCTGAAAAATCCTTGCAGCAAGCTAATGTAAATCAAACACAGCAGATCCAGTACGACAAAATTACCGCTCCCTTTAGTGGCACTATTGGTAATATCGCTGTGAAAGTTGGTGATTTAGTTAATACTTCCACACAATTAGTTAATATCACGCAAAATCGACCTTTAGAAGTGAATATCTCTGTGCCAATACAGCAAGGGTCCCAATTGCGTAAGGGAATGCCAGTGGAGGTTATGAACACACAAGGTCAAAAGCTGGGTAGAAGTAGGGTATTTTTCATTGCACCTAATGCCAGTAATGAAACACAAACGATATTAATCAAAGCACTTTTTGACAACCCTAACGGTCAATTACACGCAGATCAATTGGTAAGGGCTAGAGTGTTCTGGAATCAGCGCCCCGGAGTTTTAATCCCCACAACAGCAATGACTCGTATTGCTGGGAACACTTTTGTTTATGTCGTTGAAACCGAAAAATCTCCCCAAGGTATATCCCAACCAGTAGCTCGACAAAGGCCAGTGAAGCTAGGCGAGATTAAAGGTAATAATTACCAAGTTATCGAAGGATTACAGCCAGAAGATAAAGTTATTATCTCAGGATTGCTCAATCTTAGGGATGGTGTTGTGATCGTTCCAGAATTTTAATGAAGGGAGTGGGGGATGAGGGGGATGAGGGAGATGAGGGAGATGAGGGGACAAGGAGAATAATCCATGACTATTAATCTTTGGCAGGAAAAGTTGCAATTATCACTGGTGCATCGCGGGGGATTGGACGAGCGATCGCACTAAAATTAGGAGGTGACGGCGCATCTATTGTCGTTAATTATGCTGGGAATGCAGGCAAAGCACAGGAAGTTGTTGCAGAAATTGAAAAGTTGGGAGTAGGGGCGATCGCTATTCAAGCTGATATTAGCAAAGTACCCGATATCCAACGGTTGTTTGAGCAAACACTGGAACGTTTTGGTAAAGTCGATATTTTGGTCAACAATGCCGGAATCGCCTGATTTTAAGGGTATTGGGATAATATCTTTATTTTCTCTCTCTGGTTCCTCTGTGCCTCTGTGGTTTATTTATTGAACCGCAGAGGCACTGAGAACACAGAGATAAGAGAGTGAAAAAGCAGAGGAGCAGAGGAGCAGAGGAGCAGAGGAGCAGAGGAGCAGAGGAGCAGAGGAGCAGAGGAGCAGAGGAGCAGAGGAGAAAAACCACGCCACTTGCGGGTGGGGCTTCAAACAAGGAAGCTAGGGAGCAAGGGAGCTATCGCGCCACTTGCGGGCGAAAGCGCGTAGCGGGACGAAGTACGGCTTTGAACCTTATCTTCTTCGGAAATAATTTTTACAATTTCCCTGTGAATACCCTCTCGGCTGGGCCTGTCATGTAAACCCGTTGGTCTACTTTTGACCATTCAATTTGTAAGGGGCCACCTGGTAATTCTATAGTGGCAATGCGATCGCATTTTCCAGTTAACACTCCAGCTACTAAGGAAGCGCAAGCACCAGTCCCACAAGCTAATGTAATCCCAGCACCCCGTTCCCATACCCGCATTTTTAGATAGTCACGGCGCACTACTTGAATAAATTCGGTATTTATGCGTTGGGAAAAAACTGGATGATGCTCAAATTTGGGGCCGATGGTTTCTAGCTCAATTGCTCCGACATCTTCCACAAAGGTAATACAGTGGGGATTACCCATACTTACACAAGTGACATCCCAAGTTTGCCCCGCCACCTCCAACGGCAGAGAAATGACTTTTTCTTCATCGGGTGCAAGGGTGGTAGGAATTTCGCCAGCAAGTAACCTGGGTAAACCCATATCCACCTTCACTTGACCATCAGATATGAGTTGGGGTGTAATCACGCCAGCTAGCGTATGAATGCGATATGTGATTGGGCATGGGTTATTTTCCTTGTCTCCCTCATCTCCCCAAGTCCCCAGTCCCTCTAAATCTGCTAAAAAGCCAGCTAAACAGCGAATGCCATTACCACACATTTCCGGTTCTGAACCATCGGAATTAAAAATCCGCATGGTGTAATCAGTGCCGTTTTCGCCAGGTAGGGCAAAAATAACACCATCAGCACCGATACCAAAATGGCGATCGCACAACTTGATGGCTTGCTCTGGGGTCAATACAGGTAAAGATGACGAGCGATTGTCAATCAAAATAAAGTCGTTGCCTAGACCATGATACTTAGTAAATTCGATTGCCATTTCTTCAAGGATGAATTATCAAGGATTAGTTACTCTTTATTTTGCCTTGTAGGTTCATCTTTACTAAAAATGCTTACCGAATTTGACACCACTTTACCCAGTATTAAACAAGTCCAAAACCTGATTAAACAAACAACGCCAGTAGAGTTAAAACTGCTGAGTGAGGATGTGCTGACAGGGAGGATTTTATGGCAAGATCCACAGTGTATCTGTATTACTGATGAAAACAGTCAGCAAACCATTATTTGGAAACAAGCGATCGCTTACATTAAACCAAAAACGAGTTAGCTGAAACAGCAAGAAGCCTCTCACCTACCCGCAAGGGAGGTGATGAGACGGCAGTCGCTACAAGTCGGGGAACCCGCCCAAAGCACTGCCTCATGAATTGCGCGTGAGTGACGAATTGCCCAACGATCTCCATGTATAGCGAATTGACACTCCCTAGACTGAACAAATATCGTGTGTCTGACGACACGCTGCGCTAACGCTCATTTGTTCGGAGACTCCGGGGTTAGCAAACAGCATCCAATAAGCTAACAATTACTCACTTGTATTATAGGCGATTTGCCCGACATCAGATGACTAAGATTTTACCTGAGTCTTGTTCAGAAATCAGACAGAATTACTATATTATAATTATGTGCTATATTTTGCATGTTTGTATTTAGATAGTCAGCAAGTAATTGCAATAGAGAAAGGGAGGCTAGCACCAACGCGATCGGTTTTGATCGAATAATTCAGTATTTTTCTATTTTTCTCCATAGCAATCCGAATTGAAACTTCAAAGAAACGAAGATAAAAGTACTTATTTATAAGCTTTTTAGCAATATTTCCGCTCATATCTGATTTAGAATTGCAATATATAAACCCATTAAAAATATTTCCTGAATAATCATTTCAGAAAATATGTTTGAATAAGATGATACTACAAATAAGTCAATAATCCAAAAGCCAGAAAGGATACAATAAAGGTCTTTTAACCAATATATTGTTCATTTTTGGCAATACAAATACTAAATTGAAATTAGGAGTAACACCATGAAACTAGTTGGTATGTATCGCCGAGCTTATCCAAGAGTGTCAGAAACTTTTATTGGCGAGCAAGCTCATAATTTACAAAGATACAAGCCTTTATTTCTTAGTTGTCGCCTCTTAAAAGAAATTCCTTTTGACCATATTGCTGTTAGCGATCATGACTTCTTGAATATCAAGCAGTTATTTTATGCACTAACTGCTTCAACAAATATGTTTGAAAACAACAGTGAGTTAAAAAAATTAAAATTAATTCATGCTCATTTTGGCCCGGATGGTATTTATGGAATGCGATTGGCAGAAAAATTAAATATTCCTTTCATCGTTACATTTTACGGCTATGATATTACATTGACGCGTAAAAATATGTGGTTGTCAGGGAACCCAGCATTTTATCAATTTCTTTTGTATGAGCAAGAAATGAAGCAAAAAGCATCCAAATTTATTGCTTTTTCTAGTTTTTTATATAAAAAGATGATTGAATCTGGCTATCCAAAAGATAAAATTATTCAACATAATAGTGGCATAGATTTACAAAAGTTTGCCCCCAAAACTGAATCGACAGATGAAAGATATATTATGTGTGTAGGAAGACATGTTGAGAAAAAAGGAATTGATACTCTTATAAAAGGCTTTGCACGTATTGCAAACAAGCATCCAGATGTATCACTTTTTCAGTTGGGAACCGGCCCACTGACGGAAAAATTGAAAACTCTCGCAAGTGAGCTTGGTGTTAGTGACAGAGTAAATTTCCTGGGGGCACAACCTTATGAAGTAGTGCAAAAAATGGTGCGAGGTGCAGAAATATTTTCTCTACCTAGTCAAACAGCAAAGGACGGCAATAGTGAAGGTTTACCGCTGGCAATCTTGGAAGCTGCTGCTTGTAGTTTGCCAATAGTATCGACCTGGCATAGTGCTATTCCCGATGCTGTTTTAGATGGAGAAACTGGTTTTTTAGTTGCAGAAAAAGACGATAAAGCTGTGGCAGAAAAATTAGATATTCTCTTGTCTGACCGTGCTTTGGCTAAAAATATGGGTACTAAAGGACGAGAGTTTATTTGCGAAAATTTTGATATTCGCAAACAAACTGTCAAGCTAGAAAGCATTTATGATTCCGTAAGCAATTAATGATTTATGGATTGTGCCACCACTGGGATAAAAGTTATTGATGAACATTGAGGTTGCAATCCGAAGAAATCAGCTTTTAATCTGCCTTCGCAATTGGTCATGTTTCCAGTCCCAAAACCAGCGACTGAAACCCTCATTGTTCAATCAACTTCCAAAAGTTTTCGGACTACTTTCTTTGAGCGCTTCTGCCTCACTAGCTTTCACCACGGGGATAGAAAGGGGTACGGGACTTGTGATGCCAAATAATTTTTCTAGTTGACTCAGACCTGACAAATTACCACATAACAATACTTGATCGCCGACTTGTAAATCCATACCGCCATCAGGATAGCGGATAAACTTGCCATCTCGCCGGATCGCCTGTACCTGTACTCCATACCGCTTGCCGATATCTAAATCCGCAAGGGTTTTACCTAGTGTTGGCGCATCTGCATTCACTGTAACCCACTGACAAGCACTATTTTCCCCGGGTACAGCCGCTTGTCCCTTAGCGAATTCTGCTAAAGCTGCCAGTTCTTCATCTGCTCCCACAACCAGCAAGCGATCGCCTTCTTCTAATTTGGTTTGATTATTGGGATAATCGATTTCATCGCCGTTAGCGCGGCGAATTGCCATTAAACTCGCTCCTGTTAAGTAGCGCATATCTGCTTCTTCTATAGTCATGCCAATTAAAGGCGAAGCAGCTGGGAGAGGATACCAGCGCTGATTTAAATCGAGAGTTGCTTGACGCAAATCGCGGGCCACTTCAGTTGCAGAACGTTCTGGCCTTAAATCTAAATAATGATCGTTACGGATTTGCTGCATTTCTCGTTGGACATCAGCTGGTGACAACAAGCCTAAGCCAGTTAATAAATAGGTTGCCATTTCTAAACTAGCTTCAAACTCTGGTTGCACAACTTCTCTTGCTCCCAATTGATATAGCACTTCAATATTTTTATCCTGGGTAGCACGGACAACCAAATCTAATTCTGGGCGTAATTCCAAAGCGCGTTTCAAGCAAAGACGGGTACTCATGGGATCTGGGAGTGCGATCGCCATTCCTTTGGCATGATTCACACCGGCAGTTTCCAGAACATGTAAACTCACGCAATTACCATATACATAAGACACCCCAGCCTCACGCAACTGCTGAATTCTGCTCTCCGATTGGTCGATTACCACCACAGGTAGGTGATGTTGCTGCAACAACTTCACCAAATTCTTGCCCACTCGCCCATAGCCACAAACTACCACATGGTCTTTGAAGGGCAAATCTTCCGATACATCTCGCGCCTCATCTTCTTCTAAATACGGTTTCAACCAAGGCATTGATTCGGCAAAGTTAAATAAAAATGGCACTAACCGCAGTACAAATGGGGTAAGCATGAGAGTGACTGCGGTGGTTCCCAAAATTAATAAGTATATTTGTCGCGACACCAGCCCCAAAGACTGCCCTTCACTAGCGAGAACAAAGGAAAATTCCCCAATTTGCGCCAGTCCCAAACCGGCGATTATGGCTGTTTTCAAAGGGTAGCGGAATAGTTTCACTAGGGGCGTGATAATCAAAAATTTACCTACGAAAACTATTGCCACCAACCCCAAAATCAATTCCAGGTTTTCCCACAAAAACACTGGGTCAATTAACATCCCAATGGCGGCAAAAAATAAACTAGCAAAGATATCCCGTAGTGGTTCCACATAAGTCAGGGTTTGATCGGCGTACTCCACCTCAGAAATCATCAAACCCGCGACAAATGCTCCCATTTCAATGGATAGCCCCAAATACTCTGTCAATAGGGCAATGCCCAAACACAGGGCTACAACTCCTAATAAGAATAGTTCTTTACTTTCAGTACGGGCTAACAGTCGCAATAAAGGCGGTATCAGCCAAATCCCCGCAGCTATTGCCCCAGCAGCAAATAAAGCAATCGAAGCTAGCGCGGTGAGGACGGTGATACCAATGGTTTCTGCTGGTTGATTGAGGGCTGGTAAGACTGCTAACATCAGTCCTAGCGCCAAGTCCTGTACTACTAAAATTCCCAGCATCACTTGCCCGTGGGGCGTTTCTGTTTCGTTGCGCTCCATTAAGCACTTGAGGACAACGGCTGTAGAAGACAAAGACAGAATACACCCTAAAAACATACCTTTGGCAGGTAAAGTTCCCCAGGCTCCGGTTAACCCGCAGATCGCAACTGTTACCAGAATTGTCAAAGCAATCTGGAGTCCACCACCGCCAAGAGCGATCGCTTTTACCTTCTTGAGTTCCGCAAAGGAAAATTCCACACCCAAGGCGAATAATAAAAAGGCGACCCCAAATTGTGCCAGAGTCTCTACTTGAATAACTTCTTTAATCAATCCCAGCCCGGCTGGCCCAACAACCATGCCACCAATGAGATACCCCAGCAGCACAGGTTGTCGCAAAAGTGCTGCCAACAGCCCGCCACAGGCTGCAACCGCCAGAACTGAAACTAAATCAACAATTAGCCTAAAATCTTCTTGCACCAGTTTAAAAAAAACTATTAAGACCTATTAATTCAGGATACAAAGTTTTATACTCGTGGACGTAAATCAATCACTCCACTTTTTTACCCGAATGCCCTATGCCCAATCCTCATTAAATTTTAGGTGAATTGAGGGCACTCAATAATAGCAGTGACCACGGCATTTTAATATCAGGTATAAGCCATGAATACTTTCTCAGTAGTGGCAATCCAGCGGGTAGCACAAAACGCAGAGAGCGTAATGAGGCAGGACGATTGCCATTTTCATCGACAATTCCATATTTCTTAGCTAGTTCGGCAACAATTTGCACACGTCCTGTACGGCGTATAACATTTGGTTCACCAGCAAGTGCAGCAATTACCCGTCCGGTTAATAATGGAGTTTCCCAGTTATAGCGATCGCTGATTAATGAGTTCTGTTGGTCATTACCATTGGTTTGATTCATCTCAGAAGCAAAACGGGAAAAAAGCTCAGTACCAACAATACCTGGCCAAATTGAAACAGAAGCAACGTTATGGGGTTTGAGTTCAACAGCCATATCAGCTGCTAGGCGATCGCAAGCTGTTTTGCCAACACCATAAGCTGTATTAAAGATATAAGACATTCCACCCCATGAAGAAATGGTGCAAATTAGTCCAGAGTTTCGCTTAGTCATCATTCGGGCAGCAAAAACACTTGCAACATAGTGGCTACGAAGACCAACATTATTGCTAGCATCCCAAAGACTAGGCTCACAATCCCAAAAGGGCTGCCCAAAAGCGTCTCTTACTGCCTGAACTCCTGAGTAAGCATTATTTACCAGTAGATCGAGTTGTCCATTCTGCTCATCTTGAATGCGCTCAAACAGCAAATGCACCTGCTGATCATCGCTGTGATCTATTTGGATGGGAATGCATACACCACCGACTTCCTCAATGGCTGATTGAGTTTCGCTAAGACTCCCTGAAACCCCATCACTAGAAGAGTTGTTAAGACTGCGACCCGTTACGTATACAGTTGCACCTGCTTCACCAAGGCCAATAGCAATTCCCCTACCAATTCCCCGCGTAGCACCTGTTACCAAAGCCACTTTCCCTTCGAGGTGTTTCATGATAGCTCATCGTTAAATATTGATTATTACAATATTTTCTTGTATCTGTGACAGAATAAAATTTAGCTCATCACTAGTCCGGTTGATATAAGTGATATTCTAAAGCTTGGTATAAAGGAAACAACACAGATTTTTTTTCAAAAAACAGAGTGGATTAAATTATGAACCAAGAGCTTACCCAAGCGATGTCTCAAAATAGATTCGTTGCTCATATTTGGTTGCCTTTCTTGCAAAAATAATGCGCGTTAAATCATCACTATCTGTATGCCTTTTCGGTTAATAATTATTCACAAACTACAGTCGTGCAAGCAATTGAACGGCTTTCTGGTTTAGGCTTAATTGTAATTTCTACATCATTACCTAAAATGTTTATAAATCTGATCAATCTATCTATTGAAAAATCTTTTAGTTTCCCTCTAGTTAAAGCAGATATTTTTGGTTGATCTATTCCAAGAACTTCGGCTGCTTGGACTTGATTTAATTGGCGATTAGCAATAATTTCACTAATTTTGCGTGCAAGTTCTGCTTTAATTAAGCGCTCTTCAGGATTAGACAATCCTAGATCAGCAAAGACATTTCCGTTACTAATAAAAACATCATTTTCGTTGCTCATTTTTTACTCCACTGTTTTTGCTATTTCTTGTAAATAATCTTCCTGAGCAACCTTGAGTCTCTTCTTAACTAAATCTATATCTTGTTTTGGTGTAGCAATACCGTGTTTTGATTTCTTTTGAAATGAATGTAATAGGTAAACAAATCCTGCAAATTTAACAGTGTAAATTGCCCTGTATGTATCCCCTTCAAAATCATCTACAATTTCTAAAACCCCAGTGCCTGTAAATCCATGCAAAGGTTTTGCGTCAGGATGCTTTTCACCATGTTGTGCTAAATCCAGAGCATAACCCATTATATCTTGCACATCTTCAGGAAAATCTTTTAAATCATCAAGAGCGCTTGCAATCCATTTGAGGGGTTTTTCTTGTTTTTTACTCATGTAATGCTAATTATGCTAATAATAGCATATTAAAGTATAAGCGATGCCTACGGCTGTAAACTACGCACCTGCTGGGCTTTGATGCAAAACTTAGTTTAAAGACTCCAACTAGAAATCATTATGAACCAAGAGCTTACCCAAGCGATCGCTAATGCTAGAAGAAACCAAGCTAAGGGTAGAATCAGGGCGGAGGGTCATAACAGCTAAAAGGAAAAATTATAGATGCCAAAAATATATCCTAAGTCGTGGTTGGATAACGATACAGTAGCAGCCTGGATTTTTCTCACACCAGCACTAATTTTACTAGGCATTTTTATCATTTGGCCGATCGCTTATTTGTTCTACCTCAGTTTCACCGCTGGTAGTTTCACCTTAAAAGGTATTTATTGGATAGGCTTAAAAAACTATTGGCGCTTGCTACTCAACCCCGACTTCTGGCAAGTTCTGGGTAACACCTTTTATTTTACTGTTGCTACCATCATTCCCAGTTTAGTTATCTCCTTGGGATTGGCAGTACTATTAAATCGCTCCATTCCCTTGCGGGGAATCCTGCGGAGTGCTTATTTTTTGCCTTCAATTATTTCACTTGTGGCAGCTGGGTTGGGATTTCGCTGGCTGTTTCAAACGTCAGGGCCAGTTAACGGACTTTTAGATTTTTTTGGCATTCCAGCTATACCCTGGCTAGGGGACACATTTTGGGCAATGCCAGTAATTATTTTAATGAGTATTTGGAAACAACTGGGTTTCAATATGGTAGTTTTTTTAGCAGGGTTGCAAGCAATTCCTCCCAGTCGTTACGAAGCAGCAGATTTGGATGGAGCAAATGCTTGGCAACAATTTTGGTATATTACTCTGCCTGGATTGCGCCCGACTGTGATATTTGCCATCATCACTACCGCGATTTTTACATTGCGGAGTTTTGAGCAAGTTTATGTGATGACTGGTGGTGGCCCATTGAATTCAACTAATTTGCTAGTTTACTACATTTACCAAGAGGCTTTTGCTCAATTTGATTTTGGTTATGCAGCAGCCACCGCGACGGTTTTACTAGCAGTGACGCTGGTACTAGTGTATTTGCAACTACAAACTTGGGGAGAAGAGTAGGGAGACTTTATGCGTAGAGGATTCACCAATTCGGAATTCTGTTTTACTTTTTATATAGGCTGCGATATTCCCAAGGATTCACAAATTTAGTATCACTCCAAATGCCAAGCCGTTGTTCTTTCGCCTCAGCTTCGGCTTGTTGAACTAAATCTTTGCTAGGACACTTATTTAAATAGGGACGATACACTTTTGCTAAACCTTCTTGCAACAATACCTGTTGTACAAAAGTGCCATTTTTTAAACGGACTTCGGCAATTTTGCGTCCATAGCGATCGCTATCGGTGATATTCAAAGTCACGCGATCGCCTCCTTGTTGCACCAGTTGTTGCACCCGTTCTTGTGCTTTCACACCCCAAGTAAATTGATTGCGATCGCTACTGCGTTTACTCTGTTTTTCTTTGTTTGTATGGGCTATTTCTGGCGCATCTACACAAGCAAAGCGCACAGTAAAATTTTTGCCGTTGGTATCTTTGACTACTAAAGTATCGCCATCACTCACTTGCTCAACTGATTCTCCAGAATTACCGATAAAGCGATCGCAGCCCATCAAACCCCAAATTATGATAGTTGCACAAAGCCAAAATCGCACTGGTTTAGTTAATTTCTCCATCCAAACTTACCTGCATTACCTCTGTGGGATTGATAATAGCAAAATACAAAGATATATTTGTTAACTGTTGACATAGTTACACAGGTAATTCAAAAACTTCTCAGGCATCCTCTTAGAGCGATCGCACTTTGATGATTACTGTTACAGTAATCATCAAACATCCGCTTTCAGTTGACTGCGGAAGACAGTCAGGAGCTATTGTCGTAGAATTAAAACGAGGGTGTCAACACCCGGTAAGTAAAATTACAAATACAGTTTGCAAAGGTCAAAAAGTTATTTAATTCTGTAAGTTGTCCAGGAATAGCAGTAAGTTTGGAGAGTGTAGCGGTGTCTACTGCGATCGTGAAAAAGTCACTACCGTAAAAATGAAAGAGCTAGAGATTCTTTTTTGGAGTTAGTTGAGGACTATATCAGCAAACTCCGCGAGAATCCTAGCTCTAATTCATTTTCAGAGGATGAAGGTTTTCCCAAAAAAGCGTACAGAACAGATTTTAAGTTCAGAAAAATCCGATTTAGAGCGCCTGGATTAGATGGTGCAGCGAAGAAATGCCGTTTCATGTATGTGGTCAACGAGACGAAGTGCATCGTTTATTTGTTTTGGATATACACGCATACAGAGTATCCTGGAAGACCATCTGACGACGAACTGAGAAGGGAATTTGCAATTATTCAACAAGAGGCGGAGCAGGAAGAAGTCTAGCCTTATGAAAAACTTTTCATATTCTCGGAGCTGCTACACTAGTTATGGAAAACCTAAAACAATTAATAATCAGATAAATAGCGTTACTACCCAGCAAACCTGAGTTAGGCTATTCCTAAAAAACTATGAAAGCTGAAGCAGAAAACCATTTCAGGCTGACTTGTGAAGTAGAAACTACCATAAAGGTGATTGGCGGACGCTGGAAAGTTTTGATTATTAGAGAATTAATGAGTGGCGTAAAACGCTTTGGTGAGTTGCAACGCGCTTTACCTGGAGTTACGCAAAAGATGCTAACTCAGCAACTCAGAGAAATGGAGGAAGACGGCATTATTCATCGAGAAGTTTATCCCCAAATTCCACCCAAAGTAGAATATTCTCTAACGCCTTTAGGAGAAACTTTGCAACCAATTCTCTATGCTATGCATGAATGGGCTGTGCAACATTTAGCTAGACCAAATCACCATTAATATTAGACATCTCCAGAAATTAAATATGCGTTATCCAGAATCCTTGTAGAGACGTAGCACTGCTACGTCTCTACATTCATTTTCACCAGATGTCTATTGAGCATAGGTAATAAATAATAATTGCTAACTTTAAATTTGAGCTGGCAGATTTCTCCAAATTACGAATTATTTTATTTGTTGTTTCGTAAATATTCAATTGCTGCCTCTAATTTTGAGGTGTAACTTTCAGCAAATCTTTCAAACCAAAGTCCTTCAGACGAAAGTGGATCTACTTTAGCTAACCATTTTTCTGCTTGAACTTTCAAAGCCTCTAATTGTTTGGCTTTGAGTTGTTCTTGTCGAATCCTTTCCTGTTCTAGTTCTTGCTGTCTTTTTAATTCGATAGCAGCATCCTCTTCGGCAAAACCAGCTTTAACTTCTGCCAAAAGGTTATCCATAAAAGATGCCGACTTTGGCGATGCTGGAATAAACGATTTGGCTGCGGCTGATTTTGATTGCTGCTGTTGTGGTTTTACTTCTTTGTATTCAGTTTGGAGTTCAGCTAATAGCTTATCAATGGAATCCATTTTGGCAATTCCTAATAAATGGTATAGCTAGTACAAGAAGGCAAAAGTAAAAAGAAAGAATGCTTATTTTGTAAGCTTTCTGGCTATTTTAAATGGGTGGTTTATTTACGCAGTGTTGTACTAGTCATTAATGGCATTAAGTAGTACTTCTGATAGACTCATATCTTCCATATCTTCCATAGTAATGGTGTCACAGATATCAAACTTAGCACCAGCACTTTGGAGTTCATCATCTAAGACTTTGAGAAAGCGGGTAGCTTGTGGATCTGTACCGACTTGAATGAAGGAAATGGCTAATTCTTCATCTCGATCGATGCGGCGAGAAGCTTCAATAATTACTCTCATAACTGCTTTGCGATCGTCCGGTTCACCATCAGTAATCACTAAAATTGTTTCACCATTTGGCTTGGTTTGACCGGCTGCTTTGCGTTGAAGATAATCATCAGTTGCGTGTTTTAACACACCTGCCAAATCAGTTGTACCAGAGGGATCATTCTCTCGGAAAATTTGCGTTACTATGCTGGATGTCACATTTTCATATCGTTTAAATCTACCAGAAAATACATAGATGGTGATGCCATCGGGGTCAAATTGCTCACACTTGCTAGCTAAGGCTAAAGTAGATTCTTGTGCCGCAACCCATCTAGTTCTACCACCCTTTTGATCTTGGGTTGCCATGCTGCCGCTTTTGTCGATAATCAAGGTATAGTCACGATTTTCTAGCATTATTAAATTCTCCAGTTAATAGTAAAGAGTTACTAGACTATGAGCGATCAACACATTAGTCAGTTATTGCGTTTGTCAATACATCTACAAGGCTCATTTCTTCTAAGTCGTCTAAAGTGACGGTATCACAAATATCAAATTTAGCACCGACACTTAGCAACTGATCGTCCAAAGCTTTGAGGAACTTAGTTGCTTGGGCATCTGAACCTACTTGAATGATTGAAATTCCTAATTCTTCATCACGTTCCATCTGGCGAGTAGCATGAATAATTACTTCAAACACAGCCTTGCGATCGTCTGGTTCACCATCGGTAATAACTAAAATTGTCTCTCCGTTTGGCTTACTTTTACCGGCTGCTTTACGTTGAAAGTAGTTATTGAGTGCATCTTGCAGTACACCTGCTAAGTTTGTTGTGCCAGAAGGGTCGTTTTCGAGAAATATCTGCGCGACTTTGGCTGAGGTGACATCATCGTAGCGTTTAAATCTACCAGAAAACACATAAACGGTGATGCCATCGGGGTCAAACTGTTCGGCCTTTCTGGCCAAAGCGAGTGTAGACTCTTGGGCGATTTCCCATCTACTTCTACCACCCACTTGGTCGGGTGTGGACATACTACCGCTTTTGTCAATGATTAAGGTATAGTCGCGATCGCTCATCATAATTTTCCTTCGATTCTTACCCTGTGGTTCTAGTCTAGTCTACGAATTTGACGATACCGTAAGCATTTTAAGGTTTCATATCAATTATGCTACTCAAATGCTACTCAAAATGGGTATGCTTACCCTGATTTTTAGCGATCGCAAGCACTGATCTTGCTACTCAAATGCTACTCATTTAACTGACCAATAGACTCTTAATCTATTGGTTGCGGGTTCAAATCCCTCGTCACCCACTCTTTCCAGCCCTTCAGAAAAAACCCCTTGACTAATTCTTGACTAAATTGAGCAAACGCTCTTCTCTGAAAGCCTCGTCTATCAAGGATAAACAGTACTAAGTCTTGACTAATTTGAATAAAAACGCCTACTCTCCAGTGGACTGAAAGCGAGTGCCTACTGGACAATTGAAATGTGATTTTAAAGGAATGATGACTAGACTTCAGGTATTTCTGTTTTTTAGGCTGATAGACAAAACTTATTACCGATCAATGAGAGTGTTGATTTTCTACGGTTGTCTTCGGGATCTAAGAAGTCCAGACTAACTTGAGTCAACTTATAAAGTTAAAAAGGAGTTACAAGTGAATCGCCTTGCGTGCCGAGTCGAACGGCTTACCACATTCCCTGTTCGGGCGAGGACAGCTACCCGCCGATATCCTCCCACTGGATGCAAAGCGACCCAAGCTCATTTTAATAAAAGAGACAAAATGGAGATAAGCAAGAATCCATATTATCGATAAAGAAGAATTTCGATAATATGGATTTCGTTATAAATGGAATCAATAATATATCCACCGTCAAATGACGAAATGGAGATTTATGCCAAAATTTAAAAAATTCCTCAAAGAGTGGATATCCCTGTTTTCATCATTGATAGCTTATCAAGACAGTATTTACGGATATCCCCAGTCACGTTGGTTGATGTTGGGTATGTTCCTTTCAGGGTTTGCTTTTTGGATTGGGGTTTTTACTTTATTTTTTGGATTTTATAAAAGATAGGTAGTCTCAAAAGACAAAATGGAGATTTCGACTATTTACAAAGGTGTATTTTCAGTTGCTCACAAACCAGAGATTTTATTTTCAAAGCCAATTGAACTTAAGACTAAGGAGTTACCGCGTTTCAAACCCCATATAACAATTACTCGCCGCATGGTTGAAAGTGATGAGGAACAATGACTAACCGGAGATTATGATTCACTACTACAAACTAGAAGGACAAACCCCGGTTCCTGTGGAGTCATTTACAGACTGGTTTTTGTGGGCAGCGTCAGTTGGCAATGAAATGACAGTTATGATCAACGAGCTAAACAGCTGTATCATCTCAACTAGATTCGTGGGCATAGACTTAAACCCTGGCAGCGGTAACTCTAATTCTCAACCGATGGTGTTTGAGACATTAGTCATGGGTGGGGCACTCGACGGCAAAAGAAACTTTTACCCCACTTGGGACGAGGCAATAAAGGGGCATCTTAAGATATGCACTCAAGTTTTTAAGTTGACTCCAAGTTGACTCCAAGTTGTTCAAATAGAGATTTTGACGAATGGATCAAAGTACCAGCAACGCAGCAAAACACCGATTCTGCTGCACTTGTGGAAAGTACTGCTCACATGATGAGCAGTACTTTCCTGAGTCTGTACAATGCCTTTGGTGCTACACGCTGCAAGATGTTATCAAGCAGAAGCGATTTTTCATAATCCCCCACAGTTGTAAATTACTAGAGTGAATCCCCAGAAGTTACTTGAGTGAAATCGATGTAATATTCAGCCGCAGGTTTAAAAAAATCTGCTGCGCTAGGGTTATTAATA
>NZ_JBALDZ010000248.1:0-43739 GCF_036917155.1 Nostoc sp.
TTTTTTGATCTTTTTCTTCTGGACTCATGCTTGAACACTACCATCTTTCTTCCCTCATGGGAATATTCCTGACATTCCTACCTGGGCAGTTACGAGATATCTAGAATTAGGGCGATCGCACCTTTGTCTAAACCATGTTGCAGGGCGATCGCACTTTGTTTGAGCTAATGAATGTTGGGTTGACGTAAGGAAACTCAACCTAGAGCTACTGATGAAGTACGAAAGCGAATTGTTTAGAGAATAGGTAATCGCGCTAATGCATTATCTTAAGCCATCTTTCCAGAGTTTATTCGCTAGATCCCTTCTACGTTTTTTACCTTCATCATTCTCCAAAGCATAATAAAAATGTCCCCAACTATTCTTCATATCTTTTACTAATTTGATGAGACCTATATGGTCTAACTCAGTGAATGACATTCCCGCATGAATTTCATCACTATACTGCGTGAGATCTACAATAATTATTCCTTCAATATTGGGATTGGATTTTAGTTCGTCTAGAAAGTTTTTTGCAATAGGAGAACCTATCAATACAAGCTTACCGACCTTCCTCCCATGTGTTGCGTAATAGATGGCACATTGCGCTGCAACAAGTGATCCATAGGAATAGCCAATAAAGTTAAGAGGGGTTTCCCCATTATCTTTGATGCCTAGTAAATCAAGTGTAAATGGCTGATTACTAGAATTCACGTAGTTATGTAAACGCTTTATATAAAGACTATCAATAGCATCTAAAGGCGCTCCCCATGTATATTTGCCTTCTACGACATTTTGAACACCTGCGTCTTTTAATGCCTCGATCTGATCAGGAATGTATGAACCATTCATTCCCGCCCCGCCAAGATATACAGTTATAGATACTTGAGTGAGTCTTTTCCAAGTGAAAGTTCCTTGGGCGGTAGCCGATCCCCTAGCAGTTTTACAATAGACTTGACCCGTAATACTATCACCTGTATCATTTACAATCCCTATAATTTTAGATATAAATGAAGGTGAATTGGCAAGGAATATGATGCGATTCCCGGAAATCTTGCCTTGATAATTCTGTCCATAACTACCCGATGAACTACCCGTATTATAACTAATTGTTTCATCAGGACGGCTCAATTGATTATGATTTTGGGTCAGGGTAAATTTATGTTTTGGCGGTTCTTTACCATCAACGGTTAGCGTACCTATAATGCCTGCTGTGCAACCTCGCTGGTCAATATGGAAACCCGCTCCTGAACTACGAATCCAGGTTCCCGTTAAATCGGGGATAGGCGGCTGCTGAGGGAAATTGTCAAAATCCTTTTGATATTCATCACTATATTGAGATGAAGCAGTTGGTCTCGGCTGGTTTCCTGTGGGAATCTTTGGAATGTTTATACAAATCCCCAGAAAACAGTCTGCAACTTTCTGTTTCTGCTCCTCTTCCTGCACAGTATGGACATTATCCAAGGCAGCAACCCTACTTGAAGGACTAGCAGCCTCTGCCTTGCCGTAATTGTGAAGTAAATAATAACTGCTGACCGGGTTAAAGCCCATCACTCCGCAGAGCAGGACAGATACAATCCTTCGCAGAAAAACAATATTTGTAACAAATAGAAAAGTAATGATACCAATAAAAATAAAACGGAGCGATCGCATCTTGAAGCTTTAATAGACTGAATAATATCCAAAGTGACAATACAATGCTCCTTTAGATTTAATCCAGTGATTTTACATATCTTATTAAGTGTGCTTTATTTACTTGATATTAACCGTATCATTGCTGAGTGCATAGTAGCTTTCGTAGGGTGCGTTAACGAAGTAACGAATCATCTAAAAACAAAATTGCTCCAATTTGAGTGGCGATCGCCACTTTCCTAGCTACTGTCTTGAAAGCGATCGCCGAAATAGTGCGATCGCACTCGGATGCTTCATTCTGACGGTAGAATGAGAAGACACTTTAAGTACTACTTGTAGAGGAAGCTTAACGTGTCTCGATATATTCTCGATACCGACCATGTTTCACTAATTCTTTGCAATCATCCCCAAGTTACCGCCAATGCTTCTCTACATCGCGTCTCTTTGTTCGTATTCTTAACATAACTGCCCGTATATTTTATCTAGTGCCGACATTTTTGAAAATCCCTCCAACAGTTCAAGTTAGAAGGGTTAATTTGTTGTAAACATTTTTATATTAGTAGTTGACTTGTATAAAATTATACTATAATATCAAAAGCATAAGAAAGGCGATCGCCCTCCAGGAAGAGTCCGCGATCGCCTTTCTTTAAACCCCTACTCTAGGAGTCAATTACAATAATGACACAAGTACAAAAGTTCGTAGAAAATCAAAAGTTCGCTGATGCACAGTTGCAACAGTATTTGAGTAGCGAAGGCTTCGATGCACTCATCTTCAAACAATCTGCTCAAATGCGATTGCCCAACAGAGAACCAATTAAACATTTATTGATTGGTTCTCCGAAAGCCGTCACCAGTACAATTCACTATTTGCAGGTTATTGGCTATGCAAGTGTTGGAGACTGGAGTCAATTACTACCAACTGCTAACCCTGGCGAAGTAATGAGTATTTTAAGCCGTCAGATTTTAGTTTCATAGAAAGCGGCGAAAAACTCCATTCCCCTATGGGTGGAGTTTTTCATTATTAGACATCTCCAGAAATTAAATATGCGTTATCCAGAGTCCTTGTAGAGACGTAGCACTGCTACGTCTCTACATTCTTTTTCACCAGATGTCTATTGCATACCCAAATATGCAATTAGACCACAACATATCAAAATATACGCCCTTGAGTTACGATAATACCTGCAAATACCTTGCCGAAAAATACCCTGGTGACTTTGCCAGATGGTTACTTGCATCTGACACGTCGGTTTAGTGCAATTGAGCCGGAGATAGAACAGCAGATTCGCACATTATCCATCGCTCAACTAGAAGACTTAGCTGAGGCGCTGTTAGATTTCTCCAGTCAAAGCGATCTAGTAAATTACTTAGGAAATATCTCTTTAGCTCAACCCAATCAGGAAGATTAAATAATTTGTAATACTCGCCATTGGCGTAGCGTCTTGTAGAGAAGGTGAGAAGCAAGCTACGTAATTCGTAATTATTTGATCGGATAGTTAAGCTACAGCGATCGCACTTTTTGGAAATACGTATAAGTTGTGCTTCTCTCAATTGCGATCGTTGTGGTTAGATGCCGACAGTGAAATAATCTCAGAGAAACGTGAATACTTAACCGCATCGGTAGTAGGATAATCCATCGACACTGCAAGTAACCCAACTTTTATATCCTCGAAATAAATCACACCCCCAATACGTCCTTCAACTTGGAAAGGGCCATGAAATAAACGATACTGTGCAATGTAGATCAGGAAAAAGCCAGTAATCTTTATTGCCCTGTCAAACATTTGCTGACAAGTTTTGTGGAGGACATTATCTAGGTATTCATTATAGGCAGGCTCACCCAGTTCAGTAAATTCTGAATGATCCGCAAAATGATCCATATAAAATAACCAGATATGGGACAAGTCTGCTTCATTCGTCAGTTTTTGCTTAAGTTCCTGCAATCGGTCGATATTCATAGTATGGATAGATATTGAGGAGATGGAGCGAGCAGATAGCACTGTTAAAAATCTACCACAGCGATCGCTCCAACACCTCACTTAGGAACATAGATTAAATAAGATGCAAAACTTCATCCTGTCTCTAGCTTCCCTCTCCTTTATAGAAGAAAGTTTTAACCGAGATTAGCACTACCACCGACTTGAACTGCACCCTCAGATACAGGAGGATGATAAGTCATAGACTGCAATCCTAGCCGACCAGGGCCAGTAAAACGGTTAAGAGTGAACGAAATGCCACCAAGCATCACCCCAATGGCTCCCAAGATGCCGCCACTAGATTGCAGCGCCGTTACTGTCTCCATCTTCACTGATGAGTCTTTCCACAACCATGCTCCAGGTTCTACATCTAACATCTCTCCAGGAGCGAGGTACTTTTCAAAAACATTGCCGTAACCGTGAATTAGAAGTAGCCCCCCTTCTTGCTGACCAATAAAGCGATCGATGAATAACCCGCCACTGCGGCTGAAAAAGAGGTTAGCCAGCCCTCGCTGGAAAAAGAAACTGTACTCAATATTACTAGTAGCTAGCAAAAACTGATGTTCGCGCACATCCACTGTCTGTCCACGCTTTAATTGCAGCACCACAATCTGTCCTGGAGCCTCACGAGAGAAAGCAATATTCCCTGGCCCATGTGCTTCACTGATAAAAATTTGCAGTCCGGCAAAGAAACGCTTGGCTGCCCCTTTTAAACCTTTGACACCAAGGCGAACATTGGGATGTTTCCACAGCAAAATATGATGTTCAAAGTAAATTGATTGCTGTTGTCCCAGATGGACATCTACTACAGGTACTACTTCTCCTTCGATTCTTAAATTTAAGTCACCCGAATGAAAAGTTTGTTGGGGATTTCTCTTTTCTGGTATCGGTTCACCGTTGAAGTCAGACATAGTATGGTCTCACGGATGGTTTAAAGAAAAATTACTTAGCTTAACTATAGGACTCGTATTTGATTTTTGAAAAAACTCAGTACACGTCTATTCCCTTCTTCCCTGTTCCCTCCCTACGCGGGTAAATTCATTAAGAAGTAAAAAGTAAAAAGATAATCCCCATAAATAAATTCAGAGGATTTGATAAGGAATTTTAATGTAGGGT
The DNA here is from genome assembly GCF_036917155.1 of Nostoc sp. Lineage (GTDB taxonomy): Bacteria > Cyanobacteriota > Cyanobacteriia > Cyanobacteriales > Nostocaceae > Nostoc. The sequence continues at coordinate 4,701 of NZ_JBALDZ010000248.1, forward strand.
GTGTTGTCGCTAAGCGCCGCACCGTCAACAATCTCAGGTGCGTTGCTATAAGGCATAACACACCCTACAGCTAATTTATATTTCTTCATATACATTGAATTTTTCTCACCGACTTACTTGTAGCGATCTGACTAACTGCAATTTTTGGGACAGACTCGTGAGAAGATTAATTAGTAAAAGGCAGGTAGACCCTGCCTTCATTCTGTAGATTACTAAACTCAATATTGCACCTCAAATTGACAAAACCATTGCAATGTTATGTCAAGTGTGTGTTTGTATTACTGACTTGGACAGAGAACAGCAGTAGAAGTCAAAGATTACTTGCCAAGTCTAGCAAGTATTAATTTTTGCCATTGGTGAGAAGATGAATAGCTGCTCCTGCAACTGCACCATCGACTGCATCCCCAAGAGTATCTTTGCCACCATGAGTCACTGCACCTGTAACTGTACTGGCTGCTGCGCCGACTCCAACATCTTGACCGAGATTTCGATGCTTTCTATGATACCTTGACCTGGTACCATTGACACCATTAACAGCCGCACCAGCCGCCGCTCCTTTGATCGCATTATTTAGCAACGAACCACGTCTTCTGACGACTGTCCCAGATAATACTCCAGCACCTGCTCCGATACCAATATCTCGCAGTATGTGTTCATCCGCAGATGCTTCTTGAGCCGGAACTAAGCTCACACTTGCTAAACTTACAGCCATCAGGCTGGAAATAAATACACCCTTCCAGGTTCGCTTCATCCTGCTACCTTTGCCTTTTTCAAACTGAAAACTAATCAAATTATTATACTCCACGCCACTTGCGGGATGGAGTTTTAGGGTATGGGGAATGGGGCATGGGGCATGGGTAAGATTTTCCAATGCCCAATGCCCCAATTCGGCGGGCGGCTATCCCTCTCCACGCCACTTGCGGGATGGAGTTTCCCGCCGACTTCCAATAAATGCAGGTTGGGTGGAACGAATGCGAACAGCGTCCCGTAGGGAAGTGAAACCCAAAAATACCAAACTCTTTGGATGTTGATGTTGGGTTTCGTGCCTCAAACGCCACTTGTGTCTCCTAAAGGGAGACACTGCGCGTGGTTTATTGAGTAGTACCAATAGCAGATTTTAGTTGAAGTTTAATATTTGTACCTTTTTTAAGGACAACTTCTCCACCAGGGCTAGACAAAACGAAAGCCGCCGCAGCTGCACCACCTGCTAGCCCACCATGCTTGAACTTGGCTTTATCACCAAGAAAACGACCTGCAATTGTACCACCTAAAATAATCCCTGCATTTTGAATGAACTTACCTTTGGTTTTTGTTTCTAACTTGGTGTTGACTAAAGTTGCATCAATGGGATAAGATGAGCTATTTTTAAGCGAAATATCATCAAAAACTAAATGTAAACTTGCTTTTTTTCCTTTAGCAGCTTTGACTACATCTTCTAGATGTCCCTGTATTTGACCATCTTGAAGAACTTTATTGACCCCGACTGAAGAATTCTTTATTTCTAAAACAAAACGGTCATTATTTTGGCTTTTAACTGTAGATATCTCTTGTTTAAGAACAGTCTCAAAACTTGCTCCAGCAGGTACGGATATTTGTTGATTATTTGGCTGAGTCGATGTTCTTTCTGCGCTCAGAGTTTTGTTGTTACTAGAAGTATTGTCGGTCTGGCTATTAGTTTTATTACAACCTGCTGTGCTACTTAATAAAATAGCACTCAATAATAATGGCAACAGATTTTTCATGGTGACGATGCTGATACAATAAATAATAAGAATACAATCTTTTCAGAAAGATAAAAACTACAGAGCGGAAACTTAACGTTCATATACAAATGCTGATTGAGCTAGAGCTAATGTTACACTTTCTCCATCCATAAGAGGTTAAGATAAAGGGCTACTTGGTTATTTTATGCTGTCTGAGTTGATTTAGTGATAAGTTCGATTTCATGCTCAGAATTTGTAAGTTCCTTCAAGACTTTGGCGATCGCCTCTTCAATTTGTCAGCCAGAAAAGTTCTTAACCTTTTGTCCAAAGTTCAATCTCAACGAACAGCTTTCAAAGTATCATAAAGTAGTTTGTAGCGCTTAAACCCTGCTTCATAAAAAAGATTTGCCTGGGGCTGCACTACATTACTATCCTGCGGTAAAATCTTGAGTGCAGTTTCTAAATTGGGGTAAACACCAATTCCCACCATTGCCAAAATAGCTGCTCCGTAAGCAGCTCCTTCTTCGGCTTTGGGAGCTATGAGTTTTGTTTGCAAAACATCTGCCAAAATTCGTAACCAGAGGTGAGAACGTGCGCCTCCACCGGTTGCTAAGAGTTGCTCAACAGGAGCGATCGCACTAATTACCTCCAACGCCTGCCGCAAGCTAAATGCAACACCCTCCAGCACAGCACGAGTTATATCTGCTTGGGTATGAGCTAATGACAAATTCACCAAAGCACCGCGAGTATCTGGATCGAGGTGGGGACTGCGTTCTCCTGCGAGGTGGGGTAGAAATAGAACACCACGCGCACCAGGTTGCGATCGCTCTGCCATATCCATCAAATCGGTGTAGGATATATGCGGTGCAAATGTATCTCGATACCAACGCAGAGAACCACCAGCCGCCAGCGTCACTCCCAGCAGATGATAGCCACCATCAACATGACAGAACAAATGCACCCGACCTTCGGGATCGGGAATTGGGCGAACGCACGGTGCAAAGATCACTCCCGATGTGCCAATACTCAAACTACCCCGATTCAGGTTGCTGGATGAGATACCCAAACCAATTGCTGCTGCGGCATTGTCACCTCCACCTGCGATTACAGGTAATCCCATAGGTAATCCCACACGGGCAGCTATTTCTGATTTTAAGCGTCCAGCGATCGCAGTAGATTCGATTACCGGAGGGAACAACGCTGGATTAATATCGAGAGCATGGAGAATATCTGTATCCCATTGCCGATTAACCAGATTCAGACAGCCGACACCAGAGGCATCAGATGGTTCTGTTACTGGTTCGCCAGTTAGCACATATCCCAGATAATCTTTGGGTAAAAGAATCTGCCACAACCGAGTGTATGCTTGTGGTTCTTCAGTCCGCAACCATAGAAGCTTCGGCAGTTGAAACCCTGTAATTGCTGGATTTCCAGTGCGCTGGATCAACTTCTGACTGGGAATAGCGGCTTCAATCTCAGCAACAGCTTTACCTGTGCGCTGATCGTTCCATAAAATCGCTGGTCTAATCGCTTTGCCCTGCGCGTCGAGAGGAACCATACCATGCATTTGTCCAGACAAACCGAGGGCGATTGCCCGATGTCCGTTTAGCTGTTGAGTAACATCGAAGAGAGCATCCAAACTGGCTTCGACCCAATCTGATGAGTTCTGTTCCGTCCAACCGGGTTGTGGAGTTAACAGGGGATAGCTTCTGGTTGACAGCGAAAGCAACTTATCAGTTTGCAGGTAAGACGATCCTAATTACTGGCGGTGCAGGAGATATTGGCAAGGCAACTGCACACCGTTTTGCTGCTAATGGGGCAGGAATAGCCCTGCTAGATTTGAATGAACCGAAGATGGCAGATGTGGCTGGGGAACTAAAAGGTTACAACGTTCCAGTTAGCACCTTTCGCTGTGATGTTACAGCTAGTGATGATGTTGCCAAAGCTTTTACTGGCGCTGTAAAGCAGTTTGGGCGGATCGACTATGTATTCAATAATGCGGGTTATCAAGGAGTGTTTGCTAAGACCGACGAATATCCTGAAGATGACTTTCAAAAGGTGATCAACATTAACGTTGTCGGCGTTTTCCACGTTCTCAAGGCGGCTGCACAGCAACTACGCGATGCAGGTGGAGGTGCGATCGTCAATATGGCGAGTTATGCAGGGGTAGTTGGGCCGCCAAATATGTTGGCTTATGCCGCTTCTAAGTTTGCTGTCATTGGAATTACTCAGACAGCAGCAAAAGACTTGGCTCCTTATGGCATTCGGGTAAATGCACTCTCCCCTGCGTTGATCGGCCCTGGTTTTATGTGGACGCGGCAAACAGAATTGCAGGCAGCAGTGGGGTCACAATACTTTGATGCCGATCCCAAGGTGGTTGAGCAACAGATGATTAATTCAGTGCCAATGCGGCGTTTGGGAAGCTTGGAAGAGGTGGCGAATGGAGTAGCTTTTCTAATGAGTGAAGAGGCAAGCTACATTACTGGGTTTAACTTAGAGGTTACTGGGGGAGAATAGAAATTTACAGCTATTTTCAGGTAAAGTAAACGTTTGCATGATTATTCGCGCGTTCCCAAAACAGGCAATGTCTACGACGAGGTATGCCTATGCAAACCTCAATAAACCGCAATTTTGATCTCACACAGAAGCACAGAAGAGAAAACAAAACTTGTTTTCCAAAAGTTTGATTTCTACAAGCCGCACACTCGTGACTTATAGTCATGAGTTAGGCGCTCCATATTGACCGTGACCTTGTGTTACAATACCAGTGTATTTAACACAATTTTTGAAGTTGCCCTCCGTGCAGAAAGCATTCAAGATTACACTAATTCCTACACACAATCAACAAGTCTTAATTAACAAGACTATTGGCTGTGCAAGGTTTGTGTACAACCGCTTTTTAGCACTGAGAAAAGAGTTATATAGTACTGAGAAAAAAGCGTTAAACTATAACGCTTGTAGTCGGCAGTTAACTTTACTTAAAAAAGAGATTGCATGGCTCAAAGAAGTAGATAAATTTGCTCTTGCATTACTCGCTCAAGAATCTAGAAACAGCGTACAAAAACTTCTTTTATGATTTAAAAAAAGCTAAAAGTAAAGGTGTAGGCTTCCCTAAATTCAAAAAGAAAAATGTCTCCAAGCAGTCCTACAAAACCAACCTGACCAACGGCAATATTCAGGTAATAGAGAATCATTTAAAGCTTCCAAAGCTAGGATGGGTGAAATTTTACAAGTCTCAGGAAATTACTGGTCATGTTGTAAACGTTACTGTAACTCGCACTTCATCAGGTAAATATATTGCTAGTATTTTATGCGAAACAGAGATAGAAAAACACCTCCAGGTCACTCAAAATATTGGGCTAGACTTAGGCATAAAATATTATCTCGTTACTAGCGATGGAGAAGTTGTAGATAATCCGAAATATTACAGAACTCAAACTCGTAAGTGAAAGTATTCAGGCACAGATCGTTGAAGCAGGAATCACGCCACTTTTAGTGGTATGAGGTTCAAAGATACATAGTTTTTGCAGGTAGTATATAGGACAACCTTTTTTGGAGGGGCGCGATGCCAGCAAAGCTGGCTTGCCCCTTCGATCTCGCAAATTAGACCTGGCTGCTCATGCTGCTTGGCTCTATTACATTGCTGGCAATACGCAAGAAGAAATTGCTGCCAAGCTCAATGTGTCCCGGCAAGCTGCACAACGCTTAGTGGCACTGGCGGTCAGTGAAAAATTGATTAAATTTCGACTCGATCATCCCTTGAGTGAATGCATTGCTCTAGCTGAGTCGTTACGCAATCAGTTTGCTCTGTCACTTTGTGAAGTAGTACCAACTGACGCAGGCAGTGACGATACATCATACGGAATTGGCGTATGTGCTGCCACCTACTTAGAGGCTTACCTGATGGCTAAAACCCCGACCATACTGGCGTTGTCATCAGATCGCACATTGCGAACAATGGTAGAGCAGATACCCTCAATGAACCAACCCCAGCATAAAATTGTTTCAATTATTGGCAACATGTCCCATTCTGGGCGTGCAGGTCGCCACGAAGTGGTCATGCATTTATCCGATCGCGTCGGTTCCCAAGCTTACCCAGTACCGACTCCCGTTGTCGCAACTAGCATTGAAGAACGAGAACTTTTGCAGACTCAGCGATCGTTTATTGCCGTCAAGACTCTTGCAGAGCAAGCCAAAGCAACCTTTGTTGGAATTAGTCATATTGCCTGGAATGCTCCGCTACATCAAGACGGCTTTATCAATGACGACGAGGTAGCTGAATTGATTGAACTGGGAGCAGTCGGAGAAATTGCAGGTTGGGCTTACAGCGATCGTGGAATATTATTGCAACAGGGGACAAACAGTCGAGTTGCCAGTGTCGCACTTGAACAACCGGCTCATCGACTAATTATTGGTGTGGCAGGCAGTGTGAGAAAGGCAGAGGCGATTTTAGCTGCTCTGCATGGCAAGTTAATTACAGGACTGATTACCGATGAAGTTGCTGCCCAAGCGATTCTTTCTAAGATTTAGCAAGAGGTCTATTAAGCACTTCTTAACGCCACAATGGGGTCGAGTTTAGCAGCGCGACGTGCAGGAACAACGCCAAAGAATAAACCAATACCCCCAGAGACACCAACTGCCATAGTAATCGCTACAGGAGAAAGACTTGCTTCTAAAGGAGTCAAAGCACTCACTAAGAGGATGCCACTAACACCAACCGCAGTCCCAACTAAACCACCGACGGCGGAAACTATCACTGCCTCAATGATGAACTGTAGTAAAATATCTTGCTCTGTTGCCCCGATCGCTTTTCGCAATCCGATTTCTTGAGTGCGTTCAGTGACGGAGACAAGCATAATATTCATAATGCCAATGCCGCCGACAAACAACGATATACCTGCGATCGCTGCTAGCATAATTGTCAATGCACCTGTAATTTGACCGACAGTTTGCAAGGCATCCTTTTGAGAGCGAAGAGTAAAGTCATCTTCACCATTAATTTTGTGCCGTAGACGCAGCAAATTAGTAATTTGAAACTCTGCTGCATCCACGCTATCTGAATCACGAGCGGCAGCAACGAGGTAATCTAAGGCGATACCATAGGGAGAATTCTTGCCCACAAGTCGGTTTGCTGAAGTGGTGATTGGGATTAAAGCGGCATTATCATAATCTGCTCCCACGCTGGAACCTTTGGCTATTAACGTCCCAATCACTTGAAAGCTGGTATTTCCAACTCGTAATTGCTGGCCGATGGCGTTACTATTACCAAATAGTTTTTCTGCCAAGTCTGCACCAAGTACTACCACTTGGTTGCTTCGCTTGATGTCTACCTCAGAGAAAAATCTGCCTTTAGCAGTTTCAAAATCCCGCACCGATAGAAAACTGGGAGTTGTGCCAATGATATTGACATCAGTGTTTCTGTTGCGGTATATAACCACCTGTCTTCTGTTTAACTCTGGCGCAACTCCTACTACTGTTGGTACTTGAGAAGCGATCGCTTCCGCATCTTGCAACACCAGAGTTTTTGGTACTTCAAAGGAGATCCGCTGAGTTTCTTGATTACCTGGCAGTACAAATAGCACATTTGGTCCTAATGACTCCAGCTGTTTATTAACGAATTTTTGCCCCCCTTCGCCAATACCAATCATGGCAATCACTGAGGCATTACCAATAACTATACCCAGCATGGTGAGGGCACTACGGAGTTTATTTGACAGCAGGGTTTTCCCTGCCATATTCATGCTTTCGAGGAGGTTCATGCCTATTTTGGATTTTGGATTTGAGATTTTGGATTAAAAGTCTGTATTAAAAGGCTGTTCGGTTTGGGTTTATTTATTCTGTTTTTCTTTGGCCTTTTCGATTTTGTAGTCTTTGGGTGGGTTCACAAATATGCGATCGCCTTCTTGAACTCCGTCTAAAATCTGAGTTTGGTCTTGGATTTGTGCCCCGACTGTAATTTCGCGGAACTGGGGTTTATTCTTGGCATCTGGGATGAGTACACCCGTTTTACCCTTTTCGGTGACGATTGACACCGTTGGTAATACCAAAGCATTATTAACGCGATCGCCTAAAAAAGTCAGATCCACATTTAAGCCAGAACGTAGTTTATCTGTGCCAGTATCAAGAGCAATCCGCACCTGGAAGGATGTTACACCTTGTTCCACCACTGCTTCTGGAGCAATCAGGCGGACATGACCTTTAAAAACTTGATCGGGATAAGCATCAGCGACAATTTCCACCTGCTGTCCCGCTTTAATTCTGCCAATATCAGCTTCGGGAACTTGAGCTAATATTTCTAAACCCCTAGCTACGGCAACAATTGAACTGGAAGTTGCCGATGCACTAGTAGAAGCAGAAGTTGTGGGAGTCACAAACGCGCCTGGATCTGCATACTTTTGAGTAACAATTCCTGACAGAGGAGCGCGAATAATAGTATCTTCCAACTGCACTTGTACACCCTTTAACTGAGCTTCAGCGGATGCAACGGCGGCTTGACGCTGGACAATTTCTTCAGAACGAGTGCCATCTTGCAACAGTACTAATGCGGCTCGTGCTTCGTTAACAGCAGCTTGGCGTTGGTCAACTTCCTCAGTCCGAGTGCCACTTTGGACTAAGGACAATCGTTTTTTAGCTTCTTCTAAATTGGCTCTAGCACTTTTGTCGTCACTGATGGCTTGATCGAGTAATTGTTTTTTCTCTGCTCCCTCTTGATATAGATATTGATAACGCTTTACCTGTTCATTGGTGTAATTCACCTTTGCCTGAGCCGCATCTACTTGGGATTGAGATTGAGCAATCTCTTGGGGACGATTACCAGCCTTAGCTGCGGCTAACTGGGCTTGAGCTTGTGCTAATCGCGCCTTTGATTGAGCGATTTCTTGAGGGCGACTACCAGTAAGGGCTTCGGCTAATTGAGCTTGACTTTGGGCTAAGTTAGCACGGTATTGACTCCTTTGGGCTTCAATGCTCGCACTATCCATACGGGCGAGAATTTGCCCTTGTTGAATGCGATCGCCTTGTTCTACGTATAATTGCGATAGCACTCCAGGGTTTTTCGGGCTAATATTTACACTCTTAACTGGCACAACTTTGCCACTAGCTGTAATCCGCAACGTTACGTTTTGTGCTGTAACTGGAACAGTTAGTTCAGCAATATCTTCCTTGCTTGCCCCTTGATTTATCAAGGTGTAAGTTGTTATTGTACCCACAACCAACACACTCCCTGCCATCAGCCCAATCAGCCAGCGTAACGGATACTTAACTTTGCCAATAACTGGAATTTCTATGTGAGTAGCCATATTAAAAAAGCCTGTAAATATTCCTGTATAGGAGTAGCCTTTGGTTTGAGGGTAAGTGTAGAATACGGAGTTGTTAAAGCTTTGGGATTAAATTTTTATGAGTTAATTAACAACTAGACGCATAATTAGCTTCATAGATGCTTAATCTTTCTTCATACTAGGCATTAGTCTTTCTGTATGTCTTCACCTGAATGGGTGACTTTAGCCACTAGTTATAGTGTGGCGGAAATTTAGTAATAACGGTATTAGAATCTGGTATATAGCAGTCCGATTTGATTTTTGAACTTATTTGCGTAGGCAGACTTTGATAAAAAACTTTATCTGACCTAAATTAAAGTAAAACAAAGCTGTCATTTACAAGCCGATATGAGGCTATTCAATTGACCCAAAATGAAAAGGATACAGAGCAACTAAATTTATTTATGGGGATCAATAATGCAAGAATTTTGAATTCGGAGCAAAGCGACGTGACAATCTACTTTTATAGTACTCGTGAAGAATATGGCTGTTTCTCCAATTTTTCCCCCCACGGCTTTGAATTAGATGGGTTGTATTGGTCAACTAGCGAACACTACTTTCAAGCGCAAAAGTTTGTGGGTACACCTCATGTAGAAAAAATCCGCCTAGTTAAAACACCCAAAGATGCGGCAAAAATGGGGCGTGAGAGAACCCGTCCTCTACGTCAAGATTGGGAACAAATTAAAGATGACATTATGCGGCAAGCTGTACTATGTAAATTTCAAACTCATACAGATATCAGAAATATTTTACTTTCCACAGGCAATGCAGAAATTGTTGAAAACTCCCCTATTGATTTTTACTGGGGTTGTGGAGCCGATGGTAGTGGGAAAAATATGCTAGGAAAAATTTTAATGGAGGTGCGAGAGATCCTGCACCATATATACAGTACAGATGTTGATAATAGAAATTTTAAATAATTTCGTCGCTACGAATGCTTGCCCCAGTGTAGTAAACCAGCCTGATGAAAGATGCATCCTGGTTTTGGGAACACTAGATTTAGCACCAGACTTGACAGGAAGCAGTTGATGCCTCAAAACGAAGGAATCATAGATCGAAAAATATCTAGAACTCGTATTTGATTTTTGAAAAAACCCAGTACATATCTATTCCCTTCTTTGCTGTTCCCTTGCTACGCAAGCAAGTTATCCGAATCAAATCCGATTGCTATATTTCTCCTGCAACTACCCATAACATACCTAAAACCAGTGAAGCGTAATACAATTACTCATGAATTTGACTCTGGTTCACAAGCAGAAATACTACCTCCACAGGAAAGTGATGACCATTCATCGGAAGGTTCCAAGCTATTACGGCAAGGAATTCAACAACAGCAAGCTGGTGAATTAATAACGGCCATGAAGTCTTTACAACAATCCTTGGCACTGTTTCAGGCAGCTGGGGATTTGCAAAAACAAGCACAGGCACTTTCTTTTTTAGGATTGGTAACTTACAGTGCTGGAGACTATAAAGGTGCTATCTCATACTCCCAACAGTGTTTGTCTTTGCTTAATAACACCTCAGATTTAACATTGCAAATGCAAGCACTTTCCCATTTAGGTAATGCCTACCGTCACCTGAACGATCATCAAAAGGCAATTGAGTTTCTAGAAAAGTGTTTGAAAATAACGCAACAACTGCAAGATAAACGCAGTCAAGTGGCAGCACTGAATAATTTGGGATTGGTTTATAAAGCTTTAAGTAATTTTACACAGGCCATTGATTATCAGCAGCAAAGCCTAGAGATTGTACGGGAACTCAAAGATAACTGGGGCGAGGAACAGGTACTCAAAAATTTGGGTAATGCTTGGTATGCTTTGAACAATTACCCAAAAGCGATCGCCTATTATGAGCAGTGTGTAGTACTATCACGCTCCTTAAAAAATGTTCGCAGTGCTTCTCAGGTGCTAAAAAATCTGGGTAATGCTTGTTATGCTTTAGGTGATTATCCCAAAGCCATTAAATATTATGAAGATCGGTTGCAATTAGCCAAAGAAATTCAAGATAAGCGTAGCGAGGAACAATCTTTAAGTAGTTTAGGAGTTGCTTGTGAAGCTTTGGGTGACTATAACAAAGCAATTACATACTATGAAGAACGTTTGCTATTAGCTAGAAATATCAAAGACCGCCGCAGCGAAGAACAAGCTCTTGCTAGTCTGAAAGTCGCTTGCTACGCCTTAGGTGATTATGCCAAAGCTATGCAATATCAGCAGGGAACATCTTCAAATAATTTGTAATTCGTAATTTTTAATGGGGATTTAGAAAGAGTCACAAAACGATCAATTCTCTCTCATTGTCTTTTGTTGCTGGAGATATGCGAGAACTTCTAATGTATCCACTTGGGGAAATTCCACATAAAAATTACTCACACTCCAAAAGGGTTCCGGTGTTTCCAAGATGATTATGCGATCGCCCCACTGTTCTAACCAGGGTAGCAATTTTTGTGGCGCTACTGGAGTACACAGCCAAACTGCTGCTGGAGAAAGCGCTTTCAGGGCAGTTGCCGCTACCGCAATTGTCATACCTGTAGCAATGCCATCATCAACTAAGATCAATGTGGCATCCTGTGCATTGAACTGCGGACAAGCAGGAATTAATTGAGCTTCAAGAGACTTAGCTTGGTTTATCGCTTTATTTAAACCCACTTCCCGCCATCGCCCATCATGTTTAAGGCGAAGTAGCTTTTGATCAGCCCAAAGAACATTTCCCGAAGTCGTGACTGCACCAATTGCTAACTCTGGGTTTTCTGGATGGCTAATCTTTTTTGCCACAACAATCGTCAATGGACAATCTAAAAGACGTGCTATTGGTGCTGCTACTGGTATACCCCCTCTTGGCAAAGCATAAACAATTGGTACGGGCTTTACCCCAGAATCAATAGTTTGCTGAGTCAAAACATCATGAATCACTTGCGCCAATAGCTCACCCGCATGGGTGCGATCGGCGAAAAGTGGGGTATGTGACATAGTTTCCCCCAGCATCTTAGGACGGCACTGCTTTTATCATGACTGAATTTTGTCTGAAATTAACTGATACAATAAGATTTATATAAATAACTAAGTATTCAGCAAAAATCTATTTATTTTGATAAATTTCCAGCCAAAACGGTATTTAACTCAGACATAACAACTGGCGCTGATGCCAAAATCCTGATTTTCATGAGCAGCGAAACCCAACTCAGTCTTTTTGACGACTCAACCTTTAACCAACGAGAACTGATTCCTACAGACGCGAAAATTCCCATCACTCCCGGAACTTATGCCAGCATCACAGAGTTGACACAGCATTGCGATCGCTGTCACCGTTGTCCATTAGGAGACACTCGAATTCATACTGTTGTCGGACGTGGCAATCTCAAAGCCCCAATTATGGTTATCGGGGAAGCGCCAGGTCAAAATGAAGATGAAACCGGCTTACCATTTGTGGGCAGATCGGGACAGTTGTTAGAGAAAATTCTCGCATCTGTGAATCTGACTACTGAGGATGATGTATACATTGCCAATATCAACAAATGTCGCCCACCAGATAATAGAGTTCCCACTCCTGTAGAAGTGGCGGCTTGTCTACCCTACTTACTAGAACAAATTCGCTTAGTTGACCCCAAAATAATCTTGTTAACAGGTGCAACTGCTGTCAAAGGAATCACTGGCGATAAGCGGGGGATTACAAAAATTCGCGGACAATGGCTGGAATGGGAAGGGCGTTTATGTATGCCAATTTTTCATCCTTCCTACTTGTTGCGTAATCCTTCTAAAGAAAGAGGTGCGCCAAAATGGTTGATGTGGCAGGATATTCAGGCAGTACGTGCCAAGTTGGACGAAATTAAAAATAACAGCTAATGTGGTGAACTTGCTCAAAATATCTAGCGCTCTTCTATGACTCTGGAGAGAGAATAATCCAAGCGATTAGAAATCGCGGCTACACAAACTCTCGTCCGCCTGCGCGGACTAACGCCAAAATAGGGTTTCAAATTTAATCTGACAAGAGTAATAAAAGCTGGTCACGGACGCAATGGAAGTCCGTAATGGATGGAAGAAACCAAAAATCTGTACACAAAAAAATTACACTTGTACTGTGCTTTGACAGCCGTATTCGCAGCAATTCTTCTCACTGGTATCCTAATTTTACCTCAACTCAGTCAGGGAAATTAGCCTCTCGCTTGTTGGCTAAACAACAATCTTAAGCTTATATTTTAGCAGTCTTAGCAGTCTTTTTGATACCTTGCCATCTTTCTCGCAATTGCTGCAAGTTAGGAGTTTGACCACCATAACGCCAACTAACATAGGCTTGACAAATTTCATCTATCACCTCAGCGGTTGCTAAAGCATGATGCTGGTATGAGACTCTGGCATACTCTAAAGGTGTTTGTGCTGGATGTTTGCCTAAACCTTTTTGGGTTGTCCATTGCAGCATTTGTTGATAAAGGCTTTCCATTGCTGGCAATTTCTTTAACCATCGACGGTTGCGCCACTCTTGCCATTGTCCCCAACCCAGCCAAGCAAAGAAAGCTGCTGTAGTTGCCAAGATTAAGCCAGTCAATACACCAAACCAACCTTGAGAGAATAAAGCTAAAAACCAAGCGATCGCTCTAATCACCCAACTCAATATTGTCCCAAATACATTATTCAACAAACCTGTCACCGGAGAAGGCAACCAGCCAGCAACCCAGTTCCACAACTGACGCAACACACTAAAATTCTGAGTGTCTTCAATTGAAGGTGGTATCAGAGGATGATTGGGAATAGGGTCAAAGGCAAACCAACCATATTTCGGAAAATACACTTCCGTCATCGCATAAGCGTCAGTATTACGGACAACATACAGCCCTGTAAATGGATTAAATTCTCCCGCACTAAACCCTGCTACTAACCGTGCTGGGATGCCAATGGAACGTAGCATTACCGTCAGAACTGTTGAAAAGTGGTCTGGATAGCCCCCCTTTTGCTTAAACAAAAAAGTTTCTACCAAGTCTTCTTTTTCACTTAAATAAGGCAATTCTAAGGGATTTTGGGGAACAGAGTAGCGTTGCTTTAAATATTGAGCTAAGTACAGAGCCTTTTCATAAGGTGAATCGAGTCTTTTCGCAGACTTTGTGACTCCTTCCTGATTGTAGTTAGCAAGAATTTCTTCGGTGCGTTGTCGGACTTTTTCGGCAATTTCGGGAGGAATTTGCAGATAATGCTTTTTAATCTGTTGCGGATATTTAGTAGAAGCTTCACCTAACAAAGTGCGATCGCGGTAGGGTACTTCAGAAACTACTGTGTAGGTGAGTCCTTCTGATAATTCTACAGGCGATCGCAATCCGTCTTCCTTATCAACAGCGATCAGTGGTGTGGGAAAGTAAATTTCCTTGGCATAAGCCATCGCTGGAATCAGGTTAGGCAAATCCGACACCACTGTATAAGTTTGTACTACCTCTTGGGTTTTAACAGTAATCACAGGTGGGTAAAGAAAAATTTGGTAAGACCAAGGCGATCGCCTAACAGTCATGACATCTTCATTACGGGAAACTTCCCATCCCTTACCTGTATAGCGGTCAAATCCTAATACTCGCCAAAAACCCTCAGCTTGCGATCGCACCCGCATTACTACCTTGGGTTTCATCTCACCCCGCAGGTTTTGGTTTATTTGGCTATTAAAACCGTAATAAAAGTTATTATCTACTTTACCTGGTTGACCGGTTTGATTTTGTCCCGTACCACCACTACCACTGCCTTGATTATCACCTTTACCTTGGTGGACATAACCGGGATTAATGATACTACGTCCTGTGAAATTACCTTTTACTTGAATAGCAGAACTGACAGGAAAATTCCGTAATTGATAGCCAGGAAATCTGGGTAAAACAGCAAAAATTGCCAGTCCCAGACCGACAATTAGCAAAAAATTCAGAATTAAAAATTTAAAATTAATAGTTGAAGAATTCTTCTGATTTAATTTTTCATTTTTTATTTTTAATGGCTGCAAACCTAAGCGTGAGCGATAATCTAATACTAAAGTTGGCAGAGCGATCGCTAAAAATAACAGCAGCACAGGTGCAAATGCTAAAGTCTGACTTAGGGTTGCTGCCACACCCAATAAAATCAGTCCGATAACAATCGAATAGCCCAAATTTTTCCGGCGGGGTGTATCAAAGCTGTGTAACACCTGGAGTTGAATTAATAACTCTGCCAAACCCAACCGCGTATCATTCAACTCTCCCACTAATTGCCCAAAGAAAGCACCCAATGCTACTAACATCCCGATGGCGATGCCGAATTGAACTGCAACATTGCGATCGCGGCGACGATAGTAACTCCAAATCGCACCCACTACACTCAGGGGTAACGCCCAAAAACTGAATGAAGTTTCAGCGGCAATATCCGTCGCCACAATTCCCAAAATAACCAACGCTAGCACCAGCACCCGCAAAGAAATTGAATCTTCCACTTCTATCAAAGGCGACCCCTGCGGATTTTGCCGCCAGAAATTACCTACAGGGATACGCCAAAACCGATTCATCCTGGATAAGTTAAACATTTGAGTCTAGTAGAAGCAATGGTGTAGATGCAAAAAACACAATGTGGGGGACGTAATTGCCTACCCTACTCCCGCCCCGAAGGGGTAGTCAAAAAATTTTGGATTTTGGATTGCCGACTTTGGATTGACCCCGATTTGCCTCAAGGATTTTAAATCTAAAATCTAAAATCGGCACGGTTAAAAAAATGATAGATAGGGGGTAGAGATGGAGAGAAACGAGAAATGGGTGACGCGGTGAATTGAGAAATAATCACATACTTTCTCAATATTCCCATGTCCCCAGATCCCCGTGTCCCTGTGTCTTCGTAATAACTGCTTCTCGTAGACACCCTAATGACCGTTTGTTGAAAAATAGGATGAGCTTCAAAACCAGGAAAATCCTCTTAATATATATCGGCGTTGATTGACGTAGTGTGCTAGCGGTGGAAATTTCAACTAAATCGTGGGATTAATCACAAACAACAAAGACTGTTCATCTATTTCTGGAAACTCAACTTCCAGAGTATAAATTGGGTTAAGTTGCTCGCAGCCTAACTCTACATTTAAGTATCCCGAAGTCGAAGATGTTGTCATTGCTAAAGTGCCACTTCCCCGCAGCGTTAAAGTTCCTTTAACAGGTAACTCAGCTTGCACAAGTAACCTCGTAAGTTTACTTAGAGACTGGTACTCTACTCTGATATTCAAAGCACCAACACTGGTTAGCCATTGTCTTTCTACCACTGGACTAGTTGCTGAAAGTGGTAGAGTCAGATTTTCCAGCAGTTGTTTAGCTGCTAGCAACGACAAAGCCATTTGTTGACGCGGTTGTAAATCTGAGTAATTGCTCTGAATAGCAGGCATTGTCTCCAGAGTATTTACAGACCGATAGGTGCTTCTTAGCACCAGTCCAGCTATGTCATTTAATGCTTGAGACTCATTGGGAAAAAAGTTCTCCACCACTTTAACTAATTTTGCTCCCAACGGCACTGAAGATGTCACCAATGCCTGACACTGTTCTAGCAATTGCTGGAAAACTCTTTCTGGTAAGCGAGTTGGTAAGGTCAACTTAGACTGTTGTACCATCCATCCCCAGCGAGGAACGAGTGTCATTGACGGCTCATCAACAAAATCAGGATAGTCGATTAATTGTGTTTCCCAGGGAAACAACGGTGGGTGGTCTTGGGCTTGGATTTGTAACCGACGCTTAAGGACAGCTTGAAAACGATCTTGCACAGTAGGAATTTCTCCCAATTGAAAGGTCTGGGGTGTTCCTCCCAATTTTGGCTCACTGTTTTTTGAAGCAGTGGCTTCCTTGAGGAGGTTTTTTACCCCGTCATTTTCCTCACATTCTACCCATCGCTCGTTATTTTTGACATTATCTGTCAATAACCAATCGAGATACTGGTGTTGTAAGGATTCTGAGTCACTATTCATGAGTAGATGCACCTGATCCGGAAACTAATGAGTTACGAATTTCCCAAGCTTGCTCAAGCAGCTTAAACCATCTTTTTTGCAGTTGTGCCATTGACAGCCCTAAAGTTTTTGCTATTTTTTCATCAGCTTGTCCTTGTTGCTTCAACTCTAATAAAGACCGTTGCTTATTGTCCAGCTGTGCTGTGTATACTTGCCATTGCTGGGGAGTTAAGCCCAAATTTGTATGCAGAGAAGCTTCCAGCCATTCGTGAACTAATTCCCAACGGTGCAACAGGGCAAACCGAATCAAATGATACTTAAAGCGCTGTTGCAAATAATCTCTCTGACGAGGGGTTAAACCTAAAACTGACTCAATTTCCTGTGCTGATAAATCCTGGAGGCGGAGAGAAAAGTAATCAGCGCAGTCAGATTGTTGTCGTTGTTCGAGATAATTCATTAATTCCGTAACCACAACGGAGCGCAAGGTGTCTTCTTCAGGTTCGGGTTCGGCTTGTGTTGCCATTGTGGAGCGTAATTGATGTACTGCTGGTTCTTCCCAAGAACCATCACCTTCATTATTGCTACCCTCTGAGGCTTGTTCTATATCTACGCTGGTTTCTGGGGGCTGCTGTTGAGAAAAAGTTTGTGCTCGCAGGATAATTAGCTGCTGCTGACGGCCTGGTAAGGGAATGCGTCGCTTGCCGTAGCGCTCGGTAAATGCCATATACTCGGACAATTCTAAGAGCGTCTGAGGGCGATAAGTAGCACCGAGTTGATTTTCTCGCCGGAAAGCGTTCAACGCCTCCAAATAAAAACTCTGGAGGAAATCTTCAATTATTGTCAGCCGCCCTTGATAGCTCAATTGCCTCTGAGGTGGATTAATATATCGATAAACAATTGCACTCAGAGTACTGTGTAATTCGACCCTGCCCCGATTTGAACCCAACTGATAGTACCTGAGACACTGTTGCAGCCGATGCCGAGCCAAGGTCAGCGCCGAACTTTCTACAGTTCCAGAAGCTTGAATACGTTTGCTTTCATGACAAATCCGGTAGACTTCGGTGGTAATACGTCTTGCTACGTCGTGGCAATTCTGTTCCGAAGCTTTGGTTGACTGCTGAAACTCCTTGGACAGGAGTTGAAAGATCACCTCCACACCTGTAGAATTTTCTCCCAGAATAGTTGCAGATGGAATAGTTGCGGTTGCGGCTGAATTCATAGTCTCGGTTTTCAAAAGACCCTAACTTACTTAAATACAACCTGTACGACTGTGGGTATTGGCTTTTTTGGTTTTACGTATAAGCTAAACGCAGACCAATCCTACTATTGAGGATGTGGCTGATTTTATTATTCCCAATTCTGATGGGATTGTTCGCACTTGATAGATGTTATTGCCGTTACCCAGGAGCCGTATACAAGTCATTATGGATTTAGAAGCACAAATTCAATTGCTGATTGACAATGCACCCGACGATGGTGTGACACCACATCTTGTTGCAGCAATTGCTCCTGCCCTTAGAGCGATCGCTCAAAAATTACGCTACTCCCAGTATTATGTTCTCCAAAATTCGGAGTCAAGCTGGGTTGTAACTACGTTGAGCAATCGTGCTAATCCAGGATTGGAAAAGCGCGTTCTTTACGCTTTCCCTACCATACAGGATGTCTCTCTAATTTCCCCTGCTGGGCTTGACCCTCAAATGCTAGCTAAAATTACTCCTGTCACCCATATTTTGTTCCAAATGGTGGCATTAGAACCCGTAGATAGTATCGTTTTTTTGGAGACGCCGGGTAAGACCACTCATACCGTTGAAGTTCGGCGAACTGAACTAGAAAAACTCATGCAGCAACACTTACGACAACTGCGATCGCCAAAACAGATACCCCCTGATATTGCATAGAAAAAATTTGGATGTGGAGTTTTTTAGATACAACCCCACATCCAAAATTTTAAATCTCAAATTCTTTGAAAAAAGTTTTCTAAATCAGTGAAAAAAGAAATTTTTTCTTTCCCTTAGACCATGCGACCGGTTCAACTTTCGGTGGAACCTAAAATTTGTGAAAAAACAGTTATCAGTGAACATTTTTTAGTTTTAATTTCGCAGTGAACCAGAGTTTTACACTTCAGAATTTCCAAATAAATAAAATATCCCAACACATCATTTCAGGTTTTCGGAGCATTACAAAAGCCGTAAGACATCCTACACCTACAACTAAATCCCTATTTTTAAAGGGATTACCAAGAAATAAATTACTACTACTTATGGGGCGGACAAGATGTCAACTTAAGCTAAAAGCCTCTTCAAATCTCGTTTTCAGCCAGAGTCGGGAAATGCGGCTCCTAGCGGCTCTGCCGCCAGTAAGGGAGGCGGCAGCCCCAACGACGGGCATTTCCAGTCGGAGACTGGAAACAAGGCAATCTAAAAGCCAATACAGTTCAGAATGAGCAACAAAACACTTGTAGATACGGCGATTTATCGCGTCTCGAAGACCCAAAATTGTTGCCACGTAGCCCTTAACCCAAGCGCATTGATCTAAAAGCTAGTTCTCAACTTGCTTTCACGTTAAGTTGACACCAGTGACAAGATGTCCACCCCACAAGAAAAGTTGGATGTTTTTTTTTGACAATTCCTAACTGAGAACTAATTTAATAGAGGCGACTCAGTGTGTACTCAGCTATGTTAATCAATGCCTGGTGAGATTCTGAGGGTGGGAGAACTGCAAGATGTTCAATTGCCAACTTAGCATGGTGAGCAGCTAACTCTCGCGCCTGCCGTATACCTTGACTATCTTGAATCAGTGCGAGTGCTTGCTCTAAATCTCCTTCTTGAGCAAACTCTCGTTTAATCAGCACTTCCAAAGATGGTTTTTGGGCTAAAGCAAATAAAACGGGTGCGGTCAGATTACCACTTTTGAGATCCGACCCTACTGGTTTACCCAAGGTATCTGTTGTACTGGTGAAATCTAGAATGTCATCAACAATTTGAAATGCTATACCAAAATGACGACCATAGCTATACAGATGCTCAACAGTTTCTCGTGAGACTTCACTGAGTAACCCAGCAGCTTTAGAACTGTTGGCGATTAACGAAGCTGTTTTGTAATAACTCTTCTCAATGTAAGTTTCAATAGAGATATCAGCATCAAAACGATTTAGTCCCTGCTGAATCTCCCCAGTAGCTAGATCCATAATGACTTCTGAGAGCAGTTTCACCACCTCCAAATTGTCCAAGTTTGCTAAATACCAGGACGATTGGGCAAAGAGAAAATCTCCTGCTAAGATGGCAATGCGGTTACTGTTAAAGAAACTATGAACAGTGGGAACGCCTCGCCGCACATCTGATTCATCTACCACATCGTCATGTACCAAGCTTGCTGTGTGAATCATTTCTGTAATCTCAGCAAGGCGGCGATGACGCGGTGTCATGTCTTGTTCTAACATTGTTGCCCGCGATATTAGTAGGACAATTGCTGGTCTGATACGCTTTCCCCCAGCTCCGAATAAATATTCGGCTGCTGCAAATAGAATGGGGTGGCGATTTCCAACTAGCTGTTTTAGGTTATCTGCTAGTAGTCGCAGGTCTGCTTCCACAGGGGTAAACAGGGAGGTGGCTGGGGTCATGGATGGGCGGACTCTGACTTAGGTTACGAAAGTTTACATATCCTATACTCATTTTAAGATAAGCCTGTGCCAGCGCAAAGTTTTCATCAGGTAATCCCATTTTTATCAGTCTATGGGTGATAATTAAGGTTACTAATGCTTTTGTCAATAAGTAATTATGCTTATTTTTATGAAAACTCAGACTTTAAACTAGCTTAAAACATGAATCCTCAGTAAATGGGGATAAATATAAGATTAAATTGTGTTAAGTAATTTCTCGTCTCACTTTTCCCGCCACAGTTAAAAGCATAATTTAAGCAATATTACTTATTGACAAAAGGAATATGACTTAAATTTGTCGCCAATGATTCAGGCTAAATTTCTCCAGATTGATGGTGTAGCTCTTCAAAAAATTTGAAATTTAGCAGCCGAATCGGCTCAAAATTCAGGGTCTTTGTGTTACGCTAAAGTATAGGAATTTTAAATTTTGTAAGATATTCACACGCAAAAAGTGAGTCAGCGAGTAGTTGATTCTACTGACTTAGCGTTGTGAGTCTAAAATAAATATTCGTCGGTGAGATTAAGGGAATAAATTCTTTAATTTTTCCTACGATACGCAAAACTCCTGGTTTGGAGCTATGTGATATCCCTATGGGAAGCCGCTACACGTCTTCAGCGCACGTTGAGCGCAAGCATTGCTCTTTTCACAGAAGTTTGAGCAAAAATAAAGCAGATCAAGTAGACCGCTGAGAATCGTAGTTTTAGATTGCTAAATGGCAAGCTAACTGCTGTGGGATCTATGGTCTGCAAGAAGTCGCATTAGATCATAAATTCTTTGTCCGTAGAGGATTTGATCTCTATAGGTAATTTTACTATATGAAACTACAGCCATCAAGAATGCACTTGGTTGGTTGAGGTTCTACTAATTTTATGGAATTTTATATTCGTTTAGAAGGGTGCTAGTAGAACAATGATTTACGGAAGTATGCCTATGATGATTTTTATTTTAGCGTCTGGATATTTGTTCACAGTCTACCTGTTATTAGCACTGGCGAAGCGAACGGGTACAAAGACTGTTCCGACAAGTTTTCCTTCATCTGCCGAAGGAAAACACAAGCAGGAGATATCAGTTAATAGTCATTAGCTCATTGGTCATTAGTCCTTGGTCATTTGTTTTGATTAAATGACTAAGGACTAATTAGTTTTATTGGGAAAGGCAGAGGGCAGGAGGGAATTCTGACTCGTGTCAAGAAGCTCGTGACCGTTCGCGCAGCGTCTCGAAGAGAAGGGAACAAGGGTTTAAGACCCCCACCAAATTTTCTTGTTTTGTGGCCTCAATTTAGGAGGGGTTTGAATCCCCTTCTAAATTGAACCTTCTGCCCTCAGCAAGACAGCATAGCTGCCTTCTTCAATGGAGTTGGGAAATAGCGATATCAGTGAAGGAAACCTCTTCAACCATTGGGGTGTAGCCTAGCCACTGGACTCCTGACTGAGAAAACTGTTGCGGACAACCGCTGACGGCGAAGCGAGTTGGTAATGGTAGATGAGTATTTCTTAAGCCTAACAGGTCTAGCTCTTGGGCACAAGCTGCCACAACATGAACAGCTGGATCAATTAATTGGACTTGAGAGGGGAGGAGCGATCGCAGTATTGGTGTCAGGTGGGGATAATGGGTACAGCCGTGAACTAAGGTATCAATTTCCTGCTCTAATAAAGGCTCCAGGTAAGCTCGTGCTACTTCGGCAGTGTAAGGGTCATGAATGCGGTTTTGCTCAATTAGTGGTACAAACTCTGGGCATCCAACTTGCCAGACTTGGACATCAGGAGCAATTTCAAGTATGGCGTGCTTATAAGCATTACTCTTGGCTGTAGCTGGAGTGGCAATTACACCAATACGCTTTCCTTGCTGCACCGCAGCTTTTGCACCTGGTAGAATCACTCCCAAAATGGGTATGCTGAATTCTTGGCGCACGGTTTCTAGGGCGAGGGCGGAACTGGTGTTGCAAGCCATAATTACCATTTTTACCTGCTGCTGTTGTAGCCAGGTAATAATTTCACGGGTAAATCGTAGAATTTCTGCTTGTGAACGAATTCCGTAAGGAAGTCTAGCTGTATCCCCAAAATAAATAATTGATTCATTGGGGAGTTGCCGATAGAGTTGTCGCAATACCGTCAGCCCACCAACACCACTGTCAAAGATGCCAATTGAGGCACGTTGGGGTTCTTGATCGGAAAAATCGTCAAGATTCCCTTCAAAAATGGAAGATGAATACACAGGCAGATATTAATTTAGGTTTTGGGATTTAAAATACAGAATTTAGCAGACAATCTCCAAATTGACCACTAAATTCTGCACGTCAAAGAAGTTCACATACCACCTCTTTAATTAGTAATCTGTAGTATATTACCTCTGCTGTAAGTATTTTAGAATGCCACGAGCGATCGCTTCTGCCATCCGATTTTGATATTCTGGTGTTCCCAATCTGGGATTATCCTCATAACCAGTCATATAGCCTGTTTCCACGAGAATAGCAGGTATGGAGTTTTTTCTGAGGACGTAGAATCTGGCTTTGCGGGTTCCCCGATCTTTGATAGTACCGATCTCCTGGAGGATGGTTTTACGAACTACTTCAGCCAGACCATAACCGCTATCGTAATAATATACTTCTAACCCATTGACATCAGGGCGATTATCAACGGAATTAGCGTGAATGCTGACAAACAAAGTCGCATTAGCTCGCTTGGTAATGTCTACCCGTCCCTGAAGTTCTACGAAAAAGTCAGCATCCCGCGTTAGCACCGCTTGTACACCATTTTGCTCTAAAATTGCTCCTACCCTTTTACCAATAGGCAGAATTACATTCTTTTCTAAAAGTCCACCCAAACCAGGGGCACCTGAGTCTTTTCCACCATGTCCTGGGTCAATAACTACTACCAATTTCCCTCTAGGAACGGAGGGGCGTGGCCGTGACTGGGAGATGGGACGAGGATTATCTGTGGGGTTTGGCAATTGACCTTGGTCTAGCGATGGCAGGGGAGGTAAACTAATGGACGGTGTGATACTGCTGCTACCAGAGCGTCGTAATTCTAAAGCTAAAAGCTCGTCGCCAATCTGGTTGAGTTCCCCAATTTGCACTCCGGCTGCTGGTTGAACCAAAACGCTGACAGTGTTGGATTCTTGTGGTTGTAGGCGTACTCGCAGGATAGGGCTATTAGGATTAAAAGTAGGGCCTGTTACCTTGGGAGCTAACTTAGCATTATTGATAGTGATGCGGAACAGACCAGATGATCTATCCCAGCCTCCTGTAGCAGATAAAGCTTGGTCGGCTCTAATCAGCAGTTGTGTGCCATTATTAGCCAGTTGCACAGACTGAATGGTAGCAGTTGAGTTGTTCCTAGATGATATGGGACGTTGATTGTTACTTCCAGGGAACTGGGCAACGCCACGACTGGGTAGAATCACAAAACCACCAACACTGCTAGTGGTTGCTCGCCAATTTTGACTATTTTCATCTACCTGTAAAGTCAGGCGAACAACAGATGGACTGGTTTGCAGTTGGGTAAACTGGATACGGCTGACACCATAGCGATTAATCGACAAATCCCGCTGCTCTAGATTTGGTGATAAAGTTGCGCCAGTAATGTCGATGTTGATTGCTTTTTGATCGTTGCTACGATTTACCTGAATCTGAGGATTGCCACCACTTGTAGCAATGAAAAAACCATCGCCTGTGACTTGTAATTTCTCAATTTGAGTAACCCTGGCAAGAAGGGGTCTGTTGTGAGGTGGATTAACAGAGTCAGTTCTCACCACGTTGTAAATATCCCTTTGGGGGAATCCTGGTGTAGATATTCTGGGTGAAGTTGCTGTGGCTATAGCTTGTTCTTGCTGCCCCTCAGTGTTTCTTGAGGGTGCATTTTCGGCTTCTGGCGTAGGTAATTGCACTGTCCAGCGATCGCCAGTTGTGGCGACAAATTGCACTCCCTTGGGGTCTAAAGTATAACCAGGAGTCAATTCTACGACTATGCGCGTTGTTTGTTCATCAAACTGCCCAACACGGATCGAACGAATTGCACCGCCCACCTGTTGGGTTAACTGCGGACGCCCAAATGTGGTTCCTGGCAAATCAATTACCAAACGAGTGGGGTTAAAAATTAATTGTGCCTGGGGTTGAACATTTCCTGAAGTATTAATTTCCAGCCTGTTTTGATTGGCATCAAAACGCCAAAATTCTAGTCTCGCGGCCATTGCGGGCGACGATAGCATGAAGATGGTTCCAATAGTACTGGATAGTAACCAGCGTAATTTCACAGTCTTTTCTCCTGATTCACATTTATGGGAGCCGTCAACATCTCAACATATTGGCAAATCCTCACACCGTCACCGCGCCCACTTGAGTTTTGCGCTGTTATTAAGACACAGCTAATGGCGTAAAATATAGCACGCTCCTCTGATTTTGCCATGCCATTAGCCTAGTACCGCAAGGCGGAAGTCAAAAGTCAAAAGTCAAAAGTCAAAAGAATTGTATTCCAAGGTCTTGCGCTATTTGAAATGGTATGTTTATTTCCGCCGTGCTGTACTAGATAAATTTGACTGCCAATTTGAGATTTTAGATTCCCGATTTTAGTTTTTTGCCAGACTAGCGCCCTGCTACACTCGCACCTGTTGTAGGTGATACCAATCCCAAATCTAAAATCCAAAATCTGTTGACATGCATTGCATCAGATGACAATAACAAAGAAGCTACTCCTATCCCGCCGCAAGAATACTTAAATTGTTTTACTACTAAATTGGATAAAAATGGTAAAGATGAGATTTACTTACTCAATAATTTAGAAATTTAGACTAAATCACTTATCTTCTCTTTAGATACTGAAGAACGCCACGAGCGATCGCTTCTGCCATCTGATTTTGGTAAGCTGAAGTTCTCAGCCTAGCCATATCCTCTCGACCAGTCATGTAACCCGTTTCCACGAGAATGGAGGGCATAGAACTTTTTCTGAGGACATAAAATCTGGCTCGCCGTACTCCCCTGTCTTTGAGAGTACCAATGCTTTGCAGAATACTACTACGGACAACGCGAGCTAGCTCCAATCCGCTGTCGTAATAATAGACTTCCAAGCCATTAACATCGGGACGACTCGCACCTGCTGAATTGGCATGTATGCTAACAAACACATCAGCATTCGCTCGCTCTGCTAATTGCACCCGTCCCGGAAGGGTAACAAAATAGTCAGAATCCCGCGTCATAATTACTTGTATGCCATGTTGCTGCAAAATCTCAGCAAGTCTTTTACCAATAGGCAAGATCACATCCTTTTCGCGTGCCCCCCCAATGCCAAGCGCTCCAGAGTCTTTACCACCATGTCCGGGGTCAATAATGACTACCACTCGCCCATTGGGAATGCGGCGCTGTGGTTGTGTTATGGGCTGGGGATTGGGATGATTTGGATCTGGGAATGGCCCCCGGTTTGGCGGCGGTAGCCCAGGTAAAGCAAAAGGTGGTCTTCCGGGAAGGGCAACAACTCGCCGAGAACCTTGGATTGGTAGAGCCAAAAGCTGATCGTCGATTTGCCTGGGTTGCCCAAGTTGCACTCCACTTGCTGGTTGAACTAAGACAACAACAGTGTTGGGTGCTTGGGGTTGCAGACGTACCCGAATAATCGGGCTATTAGCAGCAAAAGTAGGGCCTGTGACTCTGGGAGCTAACTTGGCATTGGTAATCGTAACGCGGAACAGACCAGAGGATCTATCCCAGGTTCCTGTTGCCGATAAAGGTTGGTTGCCTCTAATTAGCAGTTGTGTGCCATTATCAGCCAGTTGCACAGATTCAATTGTTGCAGGCGAGTTATTGGCAGACGATCTACTAGGAAAAGAAACGGCTTCTGACTGATTGTCGGAATTATTACTTCCAGATAATCTGACAACGCGATTAGGCAAAACTATCAAACCACCGCCGTTACTATTAGTTGCTCGCCAGTCTGGGCTATTTTTATCTACCCGCAAAGTCAGGCGGACACCAGGAGGTTGGGTTTGTAATGAGGTGAATTCGACACGGCTAATACCATGTTTGTTAACAGGTATATTATTCTGTTGCGCCAGATGTGGTGATAAAGATGCGCCAGAGATATCCACGAAAATAGTAGCGCGATCGCGGCTGCGAATTACTTGAATTCCAGGATTACCACCACTGGTACGAATGAACAAACCATCACCTGTTACTTGTAAATGCTCAATTTGAGTTGCCCCTCGTGTAGTAGTAGCAACCCTTGAAATACTGGGTTGAGGTTCAGAGTCTGGGGTAACTACACTGTAAGCACTTCTGGGAGATGAAGCGACTCTATCGACTTCTGGTCTAGGTAATTGCACCGTCCAGCGATCGCCAGTTGTACCAACAAATTGTACTCGTTTGGGGTCTAAAGTGTAACCAGGAGACAGTTCGATAACTATGCGTGTTGTATCTATATCAAACTGCCCAACACGGATCGAGCGAATTCCACCACCCACCTGTTGGGTTAGCTGCGGACGACCAAATGTAGTGCCTGGCAAATCAATTACCAGCCGAGTCGGGTTGAAAACTAGCTGTGCCTTGGGTTGAACTGTTCCTACAGTATTAATTTCTAGCCTGTTTTGATTAGCATCAAAGCGCCAAGATTCAAGTCTCGCGGCCATTGCTGGCGACGATAGCATGAAGATAGTTCCAATAGTGCTGGGTAGTAACCAGTGTAATTTCACAGTCCTTTCTCCTAATTCACGTTCATGGGAGTCGTCAATATCTCAACTCATTGGTAAATCATCACACCGTCACCACCTAAACTTGACCTCTGATGCCTTTTTTGATTTTTAAGCTGGTATTACAGCATTTTTCAACTAATTTAACGACACCACTTACTATGTCTCAGTCGTGATCTAAATACCTAAAAACTGTCCGAAGACACACTTAAATCAGTTATCAGGTTTCATATTGGGTATAAATCCCCATTATGAAACCTTCCACCTGTAGAGGTGGGGAAATCTGACCGAACAAGGCAAAAGTAAAAAGTTAAAAGGCACTCATAAAGAAAAATCAAAATGGTAACAAGCAACTAAATTTATTTATGGAACGAAATAAAAACATTTATTTCGACCGAAATACTCAACCCATTCTCGGAACTGAGTCCATGCTGCCTCATGTATCGACTTGGCGAGGTGTCTATTCCTCAGCATATTCCGCACCTTCAAATCCTCATACGCCACCAAATCGTTAAATTTGACTACGCACCTTGCCGTTTTAACAGCAAAGTCTTTACGTTGGCGACTTACTTTGAGGTGTTTACGCGCAAGTTTATTTCTAAACTTAGCTCTGTTTTTAGAACCAATATTTGTCTTAGACAACGCCCGTGAGAGCCGTTTCAAAGACTTCTCAGACTTACCCAGGTGTCGCGGATTGGCTTTCCTTTTACCTTCGCTATCGGTATAGAAATGGTTCAGTCCAACATCAATGCCAACCGTTTTACCTGTTGGATCACGTCTCTCAATCCGTTCTTGGTCAATGCAAAATTGGGCGTAATAGCCATCAGCACGACGCACAACCCGCACTCTTTTAAACTGCTTAAGTTGGTAGAAATGCAGGTCACGAGTTCCCCAGAGCTTGAAAGTTCCTGCTTTAAACCCATCCGAGAAAGTGATATACCTGCGGTCGTCAGAAAGTCGCCACCCACAAGTTTTGTACTCAACAGAACTGTGTGTTTGTTCTTTCTTGAACTTTGGGAAACCCTTCTTCCCAGGTTTGCTTTTCTTGCAGTTATCAAAAAATCGAGCGATTGCAGACCACGCTCTTTCAGCACTAGCTTGCCTTGCCATCGAGTTCAACTTAGATACCCAAGGAAACTCTGTATTAGCAGCAAGCACAGCACAGAATTTACTGAGGTAGTATCGCCCAACGCCGTTGTTATCCATCCAGTATCTAAGGCTTGCATTGCGAACAAAACGAGCAGTTCTAATTACTTCATCAAGCGCTCGATACTGCCCATTTTCCCCTTCTAATTTGGCCTCAAATACCAGCATATTTACGTCATGCACACTAGCATAAATTATAGGATAGAATTTGCGAAAAACTCAACTATTCCCTCTCCCTCACTGACTTTCAGTCAGTTATGGTAGGTGTTTGTCTCGTTTTTCGCCCTCGATTCATGAGGCAGCGCGTTGGGCGGCTCCGCTGACTTGAAGCGACTGCCGTCTCACCGCCAAATCACAGATTATGGCGGGAGCCTTCTCTCCGATTTAGGCGAATAAGTAACATTTTGAATGCTGGTAGAAATTATAATCAAACGATTATTCTACAATCACACGGGACGGAGATTTGGGGATAGAAGTTTCCATTGCACAATTGGGGGATGAGGGGGATGAGGGGGATGAGGGAGCAGGGAAATAATCAATGCCCAATTCCCAATGAATGCCCAATGCCCTATTCCCTATTCCCCATTCCCTATTCCCCATTCCCAATAATTAACGATCGCTAGATTCTGGGGTTACTTCCAAACTGCCGCTGTCATTTGATGCTGGCACCCTTGACTGAAGTGGTTCAATTACCAACGAAGTCCCAGAAGAACCGTCTAAAATTAGTTGCTCTGAGCCTGCCTCCACGGTTTTTGGATCTGGAAATACAAATCGTAACAAGGGAGGAGCTAAAAAGGTTGTCAAGATAACCATCATGATAATTGCTGCCCCTAATGGTTTCGAGAGAGCGCCACTGGCAGCACCAACACCAGCAAACACTAACCCAACCTCGCCTCTGGGAATCATCCCCACACCGATCGCTAAACGGTTGATTCCCGGTTGACCAAACACGCTTAAACCTGTGATCACTTTACCGAGAATGGCTACTGTAATCAGGAAAGTTGCCATAATTAGACCTTCCCGATTGTCGGGAATTGCTGGGTTTAACACTCCCAAATCGGTTTTTGCGCCAACAGTCACAAAGAAAATTGGCACCAATATATCGGCAATGGGAGAGACTTGTGTTTGCAATTCTTTCCGCTTATCTGTCTCTTCTAGGACTAAACCAGCTGCAAAAGCTCCCAGAATTGCTTCTAAGTGGATGACAGCAGCAAGATATGCCATCGCAAAAGCGAAGACCAATGCTGGTATTACAAGTCCACCGCGTGTTTTGAGTTGATCGGCGATCGCTACAAAGGATTTATTGAAAACGTTGCCTAGTAGGATTGCTCCCAAAATAAAACCAGTGGCGCTGATAATCAAATAAATCACTTTGCTGACATCCACCACACCATCTTTAGCTAAACTGGCAACTACCGCTAAAACGATGATTCCCAGTACGTCGTCAATTACGGCAGCACCCAAAATAATCTGCCCTTCTTTAGAATTGAGTCGCCCCAGTTCTGACAGCACTTTGGAAGTAATACCAATACTAGTGGCAGTCAAAGCCGCTCCGGCAAAAATTGCGGGTACAGCATCGATACCAAACAAAGTCATCAGTCCCACAGTACCAGCAGCAAAAGGTACTACTACCCCCACTACTGCTACGACACTAGCTTGGATACCAACTGCCATTAAGTCTTTTAAGTTCGACTCCAAGCCGATTTCAAACAGCAGAATGATCACACCCAATTCTGCCAAAACGGAAACGACCTCGGACTGGGCTGCATACACGGCTGGAGTGGCTTCAGGCGTTAAACCAGCAGTGGTTTGAAGGAAGGACATAATCAAAGAGCTAGAACTGCCTGTACCGCCTTCTGGAAACACCAAAAGGTGGAAAACAGAGATGCCAACTACCACACCACCGAGAAGTTCGCCTAAAACAGGTGGCAAACCCACTTGGTTTGATAACTCTCCACCAACTTTGCTGGCGAGGTAAACGACTACTAAGCTTAGTAGCACTGCTTCGACTACCATTGAACTGTCTGCGGCTTGTGTTGCGGTAGCCAGCAGAGGAAAAGAGAAGCTGATTGGATCTAACAAATGCATGGGTTCTGTGAAAATCCTTCTCTTTGATTCTGACGCGTTTCTGAAAAACATCCTATGAAGACGCAATCTGAATTCAAAATTAAAAATTCAAAAAGGTATACAACCTAAACATTTCATTGATTTGGAATAAGTAGTTGATTTACACCGTGTTGCACTAGTGTAATTTTTTTAGTTTCAAAAAATGTAACCATTTCAGCTTTTGACGATCGCAGTGTCAAAGTAAGAACATACAAATCGTATCTAGCGATCGCACTTGAGTTGTGAAAAACTTGTGGTGGCTGTTGGCTCTCAACAACCATCCGAAGATTGCTACATACATTTATTCAAAACATCTGTGGATACTTTGAGGAGTGCAAATATTATGACTAGAGCCACTTTACCCGGTTCTCAGTTTCCATCTGGAAACTTGTGGAAAATACTGCCTTTAGCAATGCTAGTATGTGCAACTTTTGTCCTACCTGCATTCGCACAAGAAAAAGATAAATTGTGGCGAACCCTTAGTGTCAGTGGTCGTGGAGTAGAAACAATTCCTACAACCTTGGCACAAGTCAGTTTAGGAGTAGAGATTCAGGGAAAAACAGCACAGGAGGTACAGCAAGAAGCCGCCCGGAGGTCATCTGCTGTAGTTGCGTTCTTAAAAAGCAAAAATGTTGAAAAATTACAAACTACTGGTATCCGGCTCAACCCAGTTTACAGCTATACCAATAATGTGCAGCAGATTACAGGCTATGCTGCCAATAACACCGTGAGTTTTAGAATTCCTACCGAACAAGCTGGGACATTATTGGATGATGCAGTGAAAGCTGGTGCAACACAAATTAACGGTATTAGTTTTGTTGCGAATGATGAAGCGATCGCAGCAGCTCAAAAGCAAGCCTTAAAAGAAGCTACTCAAGATGCCCGACAGCAAGCTGATGCCGTTTTCAGTGCCTTGGGTTTTAAATCCAAAGAAATCCTAAGCATTCAAGTTAATAATGCTAGTGCGCCACCACCACCCATGTTTTTACGTGCTGAGGCTGCCAAGTCAGCTGATGCTTCCACCCCTGTAATTGGTGGTGAACAGCAAGTAGAAGCATCGGTGACGCTGCAAATTAGTTATTAGTCATTAGTCATTGGTCATTTGTCCTTTGTCATTTGTAAAGGCAAAGGACTAATAATCAATGCCCAATTAAAAATGCCCAATGCCCAATAGACATCTCCAAAAATTAAAGATGCGTTACCCAGAACCCTTGTAGAGACGTAGCAGTGCTACGTCTCTACATTCTTTTTCGGAGATGTCTAATGCCCAATGTCCAATTAAAAATGTTCTGGAGACATATCTCCCGTTCCTCCGTCTCCATCTTGCCTAGAACCCAATAAGTCCACCTGATCTACTAGAATAACTGGTTTAGAGCGGCTAATTCCTGTTTGGCGATCGCTCCAAGCGTCAAACTTCAAGGAACCTTTAACGGCAATTTGTTTACCTTTTTGTACATAATTCTTGGCAAACTCTGCTGTCTTTCCCCATAGTTCCAACTCGAACCAGTCAGGTTGATCGCTGTTACGCGATCGCCTTTTTACTGCTAGTGTCAATCTACACTTCACACTACCAGACTCAAAATACTTAATCTCTGGGTCGCCGCCTACACGACCAATGAGGTTGACAACATTGATACTCATCACGTTACCTTTTAGTACAAACGTACTTAGCAAATTCTGACTTTCATCATAGCGAATTGTGAAAGACTTGAAAATAATGTGTTAAACAGTTAACAATATAATTGACTTGAAAAATTATACACACTATTTGGAGAAACACATAAAAATATACGGATATACTAATCTAACCAGATAATATCAAAAAATACGGGGCTTGAGACATAGTAAATATTCCTGGGAATCATATAAAAATATAGTCTAGTTGACTCAACTCAGGATACGAACTTTATCGAATCCGGCACAATTAACTCTTAACCGTTGTAGTCAAAAAGTATCGCACATAGGGGGCTTACAGACGCGTGGGTATTTTTAGGAACTTTCGCACATCATGGGATATGGGTATCGACCTCGGTACTGCAAACACTCTAGTTTATGTATCTGGTAAAGGTATTGTACTACAAGAACCTTCTGTAGTTGCGATCGATGTCAATGAAAAGGTAGCACTAGCAGTAGGAGAAGAAGCCAAAAAAATGCTCGGCCGCACACCTGGAAATGTGATTGCCCTCCGCCCTTTGCGGGATGGTGTAATCGCTGACTTTGATATAGCC
Source organism: Nostoc sp. (assembly GCF_036917155.1). Lineage (GTDB taxonomy): Bacteria > Cyanobacteriota > Cyanobacteriia > Cyanobacteriales > Nostocaceae > Nostoc. The sequence goes on from NZ_JBALDZ010000248.1 coordinate 37,442, forward strand.
GAGTTGATGCTCAAAAGCTTTATTCAGCGTGTAAATGAAGGTAAATCTTTAATTTTACCCCGAATTGTCATTGGTATTCCCAGTGGCGTCACAGGAGTAGAAAGGCGAGCTGTGATGGATGCAGCTCACCAAGCAGGAGCAAGAAAAGTGTATTTAATCGATGAACCTGTAGCCGCAGCTATTGGCGCAGGATTACCTGTTGCCGAACCCACTGGCAACATGATCATCGATATTGGTGGTGGTACAACAGAAGTTGCGGTACTGAGTCTTCAAGGTACAGTCATCAGCGAATCAGTTCGCATTGCTGGAGATGAATTAACTGATTCAATCATTCAGTATATTAAGAAAGTTCATAACTTAGTCATTGGTGAACGTACTGCCGAGGAAATCAAGATTCGCCTTGGTTCTGCCTATCCTACGAATGATGATAATGACGCAATGATGGAAGTCCGAGGTTTACACCTACTTTCTGGTCTACCGCGCACTGTAACAATCAAAGCCCCAGAAATCCGTGAAAGCATGTTAGAACCGCTATCAGTAATTATAGAAGCTGTGAAGCGGACACTGGAACGCACACCTCCAGAATTGGCAGCAGACATTATTGACAGAGGTATTATGTTAGCTGGCGGCGGTGCTTTGCTCAAAGGCATAGATACCCTAATTAGCCATGAAACAGGGATTATTACCCACATTGCTGCTGATCCTTTGAGCTGTGTTGTGCTGGGAACAGGTCGTGTGTTAGAAAACTTTAAACAGTTGGAACGAGTTGTTACCGAAAGCTCTCGCAATATGTAGCAAAAAAAAATATCAGACTTGAGTTCTATTTGAGTTCTATTTGGGTTCTATATAAATAGAATCCAAGTAGAACTTAATTTGTATAAGTATACAAAGGTATATATGGTGACAATACGGCGTTGGTGGGATCGTAAAGGGTTACAAATCGGCTTATTAGCTCTAGTGGTTGGTAGTGCTTGGATATTGCGACAGACTCAAGGTGAGTTGGTGCTTGAGACATACCAGGCAATTACCCGGCCGTTAGAGATGTTGCAGTCAGGGCCAACTCCAGAAGAACGTATCAGAGACGCCCGGATACTAGAATTGCAAACCCGTATAGTAGATTTGGAAAGTCAAAAGACAAAGCTACAAGATTTATTAGGCTATGTAGAAAAAGAGCCACTGGCATCACGGCCAATTCCAGCACGGGTGGTAGGACGTAGTGCCGACCAGTGGTGGCAACAAGTTACCCTGAATCGCGGTGCGAATGTAGGGATTCAGGAAGGCTTCATAGTCAAAGCAGAAGGCGGATTAGTGGGTTTGGTGGAGAGTGTAACTCCTAATACTAGCCGCGTGTTATTAATCAGTGACCTCAAGAGTCAAGTGGGTGTGTCAGTTAGCCGCACAGCAGCTAAAGGCGTTTTGCGAGGAGATTCTTCTGCCGAAGCAGTGCTGGAGTTTTATGAAAAAGTTCCAAACGTCAAGGTAGGAGATTTAGTTTCCACGTCTACCTATAGTCAGAAATTTCCCTCTGGTTTGGCGGTAGGACGAATCAAGTCGCTGGATTTAAAGAAACTTCCGGCATCAGTGGCGAAAATTGAGCTTTTTCCGCCAATCCGCTCTCTTGATTGGGTAGCTGTTTATCCCAAGCCAGAAAACCAAGAGTCGGCAAATCAAGTGCCGCAAAAGTCTAAGTAAATTCTTCCTTAAAAATCCATAGAAAAATGAAGATTCCTGCATTTGGTGGTAGCAGGCAGAAAAAGCCAAAATCGTCAAAGCGAAAATCGAAATTCCGAATCCAGCCGCTTGCTCGTTGGCATCCTGGTATACGCCAGTTGTTGGGTTGGATAGTGACGGTTGGATCTGTACTGTTATGTTTACTATTATTACCAACCCGATTCCCAGGTATGGAATTATTGGGAATTGGCCCTAACTGGCTATTAATTTGGGTGGTAGCTTGGAGTGTGAAGCGCACGGTGTTTGCCGGAGCATTGGCAGGTATAGTTCTAGGGTTGCTTCAAGATTCAATGACATCACCTAACCCTACTCATGCCCTCAGTTTAGGGATAGTGGGAGTTTTGACTGGTCTGCTCCAGAAACAGCGTTTTATCGAAGAAGATTTTATTTCGATTGCTGTAATTGTTTTTGTGATGGCAGTTTTAGCAGAAACTATCTTTGGGTTGCAATTAACTTTACTTGGCAATGAACGTAAGGTGACAGATATTTGGACATATTACCAGCGTGTCGCCCTTGCCTCTGCCATTCTGAGTAGTTTATGGGCACCGGTGGTTTATTATCCCCTGAATCTTTGGTGGCAGCGAATAAAATTGTTGGAGCAGTAGTAACCCAAGTTGCGGGTTATCAACTGGTGTGTGCTTGTAACTCCTCAATTTCTGCGATGCCTGCGGTGGACTACGCCTACGCCTATAATAAAGTTGTGCTGGCGTATAGCGTCACCGCACCTGAAAGTTGATTGAGGATTCATTTTTTATTTTTTCATAACAGAGAAGACTTGTTTTCTGTTGCTTCAATAAATGCCTCAAACTGATCATTAGGCGTCCATTGAATAGCCCCATCTCGTCCTGTAAAAAAAAATTTGGTTTGGCTTTGATTCAATTCAGATAAAGTTTTTAGATCAAAGTTAGCAGAAGAAGCGATCGCTACTTGTGGTTGCAGGGCAATAACTAAATCTTTCAAGGACTCAGGCGGACACCAAAGCACTTGTGGGTGAGGTAAACTTCCATTTTTAACTAGTTGTTGTACCTCTTTAGATTTAACATTACCTACTAATAACCAATTCTGATCTAAAATTTGCAATTGTAAGATAGGTAATTGGTCGTTGATTAATTTTGCTACTGTCGAACCAGCTTTCACAGATTGACCAACTGCCAAAGATTGATAAATTCCTTGATGTTTTTGTAGTTCCTGTTGAATTGCCTGAGTTGTAATTGAATCATCTGTTTTGGGAGAATATTCATAAAAATTATTGATTGGTAAACGTTGCATTAATTCAAACCAGGCATTACTTTCATTGCCTTGGAAATCAGTTGCAATCGCCCAATTGATTTGATTTACACCCTGTTGTTGTAAAAACGGTAGGATTGTGAAGCGTCCTGTACCTTCATCACCACTATTAATTACAGTTACAGTACCTCTATCTTGAACAACTACAATTGGTTCCGTACCAGATTCTAATACTGTTATCCTAAACAATGTATTTGTAGAATGCCAAAGAGGAATGAATACTAAACCAATCGCAATCACATTAGCAAACCACCACCGCCGCTGCCACCAAGGCACTAGCCAAACCAATATAATCAGTACATAAATTGCCAAAAGTTGCCAACTAGATATACTGCCCACAGCAACAGAATTTCCTGGCAACTTGCTAAAAAACTCCACTAGTTTAATTAGCCAATCAGTAGGGTAATGTAACACACCAGCCAGAAAGCTTCCGGCTTCAGTCCAAACTAAACCTACCAACGCACTGATGATTCCACCTATACTAATAATCGAAATTAATGGAGTACTAACCACATTCAGGAAAAAACTATAAGATGGTACAACTCCAAAGACAAAAAGTTGCACAGGTAAAGTCCAAATAGTGGCAGATAGAGGAACGGCAATTAAAGAAGCGATCGCAGGTGGTAGCCATGCTAGGCTATTGACTAATGGGGATACTGTAACAACTAATCCCAATGTTGCTAAAAAACTTAATTGAAAACCTAAATCCCAAATCCATAGAGGATTAAATACTAATAGCAGAGTTGCCGCTAATAGTAATGATCCAAACTGTTTTACCTTCCTTTTTAATAGCAAACCAACTAATGCCGCAAAACCCATAATTACGGCTCTGAGAACCGCAGGTTGAAAACCTGTTAAACTTAGAAAAATGATTAAAGCCAAAAAGCCAAGGGTAAATTGCGTTCCTTTTTTTGCCCGCCTCGTTAACTGCAAGATCACACTCAAAATCAAAGAAGTTTGGAACCCGGAAGCTGCCAAAGCATGAGCTAATCCGGCTTGCACAAACAAATCGCGGATATCGTAGGGTAAATCAACAGCTTTGCTACCTAAAACCATTGCACTGACAAGAGGCCCTTCTGGGACACCCAACCAACGAACTTGCGATCGCACAATTCGCTCCCGAATTTGCCACCACCCCCATTTCCGTTCCTGATCCAAAACATTTATTTGTCGCCCAATCAAACCAGCAAACGTTCCTTCTTGCTTGAGAAACTTCTGAAAATCAAAACCACCAGGATTGGAAGCCGCCTTTGGTTTGTACAAAATCCCAGTCACAGCAATTTCTTGACTAGGGTATAATCCAGTAGCCTGAAGTATAGGCACTGTCACATACAATTTGCCTGTAACCCCTTTTGGAACACCTGCTGAACCTTTATCATTTTTGACCTCATCTAGCTGAGTCGCTTCTAACCAAAATTGTCCCCGTTGACTGCGAGTCAAGCGGGGATTACTCGCCACTTTGCCGCGAACAATCACAAGTTGTTCTTGATTATTGCTATTTCCAGTCGGAACGAATTGACTAATATCTTTTGCACCTGGTTGCGGTACTCGCCATTGAAAATATAGAGTTGCCAATAATCCCACCAAGCCAGCAGCTAGCCATATTCGAGGATGGGGAGTAGTTTGCCAAGTGTTAGGCACTGTCTTATTTTTGCTTCCAGTATTTTCTGGTTTCTGAGCAAATTGCCGTAGCGTTGAGCGTCTTCTAAAAATAATTGCTCCCACTATCCCCACAACCAAAATCCACACACCACCCCAAGGAACTGCTGTAAACAGCAACCCAAAAATATAGCCAAGACAAATAATTACACCACTGGTTTGAATCATAAGATTTTTGTAAAAGCACCTGGCAACCGTAATTTGCAGCTGACTTAAATATAGATAGGGTAGCAATGTGGTGAAATATAGTCCATCAAGTTTATACAAACAAAGCCCGCACAGGCGGGCCTTATCCTTGTAGCTTTAATATTCTAGACTCAAGATTTAACGGGATTTCTGACCTTTAGCAACAGCCACATCTTAACAATTCAAAATTCAAAATTCAAAATTAAAGACATTTCAGACGGGGATTTAAACCCCGACTGAAATGGGTGCTACATGTAGATTGCAGGTTCTTAAACCCTTTAATTTACGATAAAAATATACCTAGTTTAAAGAATGCAAAATCAGAGGTTTAACCTGCGGAGGCAGGTTTTGTCTGTGTAGCCGCGACTTCTAGTCGCCCAGGCATGACTTCGAGCAACGGAAAACCCAACTTCTCCCTCTGCTCAACATATAAATGAGCCACCTTCCTAGCCAAATGCCGAATCCTGGCAATATAGCGAGTTCTCTCCGTCACTGAAATCACACCTCTAGCATCCAGCAGATTGAACGTGTGCGAACACTTCATTACATAATCTAAGCTAGGCAAGACCAATCCTCGCTCCGTCAATTGGGTAGCTTCCTGCTCATACAAATTAAATAGTGTCAGCAGCAACTCAGGATTGGACGCTTCAAAGTTGTATGTACACTGCTCAATCTCTCCCTGGAGGTAAACATCACCATAGGTAATGTTGTCCGTCCAATGAATCTTAGTAATTGCCTCTACTTGCTGGAGATACATTGTCAGCCGCTCTAAACCATAAGTAATCTCAATGGACACAGGACGGCAATCAATTCCTCCACACTGTTGAAAGTAGGTAAATTGAGTAATTTCCATCCCATCTAACCATACTTCCCATCCAGTGCCCCAAGCTCCCACCGTTGCATCTTCCCAGTTATCCTCTACAAACCGAATATCGTGGTCTTCAGGACGAATACCTAAAGCTCTTAACGAATCAAGATAAATCTCCTGGATATTATCTGGTGACGGCTTAATCAAAACTTGGTACTGATAATAGTGTTGGAAGCGGTTGGGGTTTTCGCCGTAGCGCCCATCCGTTGGGCGACGACACGGTTCAACATAGGCCACAGCCCAGGGTTCCGGCCCCAATGCCCTTAAAAAAGTCTGAGGATTCTTAGTACCAGCCCCCTTCTCAATATCGTAGGGCTGGGCAATAAGACAACCGCGATCGCCCCAAAACTGATGCAATAAGCCTATTACTGACTGAAAATTCACGCTTCCCCCTTCCCTACTTAACACAGTGCATAAACCATTGTTGCTTACAACCCAACACTGTAGCTAGTTTCAGGAAACATAAAAGCGTTCCCAAAATAATTTGGAAAAAGTAGTTGACACAATGAATTGTGTTCGCTATATTGAATAAGTGCCTGAAGCGAAGCGAACGAAAGCGACGCTAAA
>NZ_JBALDZ010000249.1:0-79813 GCF_036917155.1 Nostoc sp.
ACTCCTAACTCCTAACTCCTAACTCCTAACTCCTAACTCCTAACTCCTAACTCCTAACTCCTAACTCCTAACTCCTAACTCCTAACTCCTAACTTCCAAATCCCCACTCCCCCCTCCCTTCTTTAAACAAACTGTCAACATTGAACTTTAAAAAAGCAAATTAGCCCTTATTATTGATAGTTCAGGCATAAAGCTGATAGCTGATAGCCTCTAGCTGGATATTCGATAGCTCATAGCTCAAGATGGATCTTGGAGATTGCTACCGTTTATTGGGTTTAAGGTCGGGAGCTTCTTTTGCTGACATCAAAGCGTCTTATCGACGACTGGCGCAGCAATATCATCCCGATATCAACCCAGATGACAACAAAGCCAAAGATAAATTTATTGCCTTAACAGAGGCTTACAAACTCCTGCTGACAGTAGTACTGCCAGAGGAAACTGCTGCACATTCAAGTCAAGTGTCAACGTCTGGGCGTGATGATGCCAAGACAACGCAGCGGCAAAAAACACCAGTAACAACGGTAACAAGCCAAGAATCAGGGAAACCAAAGCCGCCTAATCTGTTGGAAATAGAAGAACGGCTGAAGTGGAAGACTTATGAGCAATTGCAGCGCTTTTTGCAAGAAAGACGATTTCCCCAAGCGATCGCCCTGGCGGAAGCTTTAGCAGATCGGTTGTCAACAGATGCAGAAGTTCGCCAATGGCTAGCGATCGCTTATCAAATTTGGGGACGGGCGTTAATTTCTGAAAAACAACTACTTAAAGCCAGAATTTATCTCAAAAAAGCTCTGAAGACAGACCCCCATAATAAAAGTCTCTGGTATGAAGTCCAGCGCGATTTCCAGCGCTTGGAGCAAATTTTTTAATATTCAAACCATTTGTAGTAAAGGCACAGTCATGCTGTACCCCTACCATTTAATTTTGTTTGGGTTTTAGATTATTATCAATCCAAAATCCAAAATCTAAAATCCAAAATTAGTTTCGCCATCCACGCAACACTGTTCCCAAGACAGCAATTCCCTCGACAATCTTCTCCGTTGTTTGAAAGCTAAAAGCTAGTCTGATGGCATCATCTCCCTGGCCATTGGCATAGCAGCGAGTTCCTGGCAGAAAACTGATGCCGTATTCATTGGCAGCAGTTAAGAGTGCTTTGGCGCTGATATGTGGCGGCAATTTACACCAAACGAAAAAGCCGCCACCTGGTCGTAAAGCAACTACATCACTGGGAAACTCTTGAGCGATCGCTTCTAACAACAAATTACACTTATGTTTGTAGCAGGCGATTAGCTCCTGAATGTGATGATCTAGTTTGCCTGTAGCACAGTAGCGGGCGACCACGTGGCTGATAAATGGCCCCACAGGCCCCTCACTTTTGAACATTGCCAGCCTTTGAATAATTGCTGGATCGCCGCAAGCCCAGCCCAGCCGAATACCAGGCGCAATAATTTTTGAGAAGGTACTCACGTATAAAACCCACCCCTCTTTGTCAAGGCTCGCCAGTGAGGGCACTATTTCCCCTTGGAAGCGCAAATCGCTATAAGCATCGTCTTCCACCACTAGCACGCCATATTCAGCCGCTAACGCTACTAGTTTTTGGCGGCGAGATAACGGCATGGTCGCACCTGTGGGATTATGAAAGGTGGGGATGGTGTAAATAAATCGGGGTCGAATCCCCTGTTTCTTCAAATCGCTCAAAGTTTCTTCTAAAGCGTCCACATCCATTCCCAATTCATCTACAGGAATGGTAATTAGGCGTGCGCCAGCCTGGAAAAATCTAGTAACTACTCCCAAGAAGGTTGGCCCTTCCACAATTACCACATCACCAGGTTCGACAAACACATTTGGTAGCAAGCCCAAAATCTGACCAGAACCGTAGCCAATAATCACGCGATCGCGATCGGCAGGGATTCCTTGAGCCTGCAACCGGAAGATAATTTGCTCATAAAGTTGGGCTGAAGGTGGCCCGTAATTGAGAGCGATCGGAGCCTCTTCTGCCAGCACAGCCGCACTTGCAGTAGCCAAGTCGGCATGGGGAAAGAGAATTGGGTCAGCTAGTCCGTAGGCAAAGCTAACAGTGATAATTTTGGTTAACTCAGTGCCGTAAGTTGGTGGTGCGATCTTTCTAGCTCGTTCGGCGAATAAATCAGTAATTTGGTAAGCAGGGGTAGTAGGAGCCATAGAGGGCAAGTTGTCTTCTAGGTTGATGAATATATCAGAATTTTCGGTAAGAAATACTGATAGTCAGCTTTATTCTAAATCTGAATAATGCTACCGTATTTTCTAAGTAAAGTTTGGCTAATGTTTCATAAATATCTCATAGCAAAAATTTCGGATCATTTTTGAATCGAGCGTTTGTAACCTTCTGAAATGTTTAATATTTTTACTTTTGGAAAATTAAAAACACCCACATTTTTGTGTTTAACACTATGGCTAATTCTTAAAAAACTTTAGGTTAACAATCACCGAACAGGGCAAAAGTAAAAAGTTAAAAGGCAAAAGAAAGAAAATTGAAGAAGAATTCAGAAGTCAGAATTCAGGAGCGGAGCCGGAGACGTTTCCGTTAGCTCCGGTCAGCAATCTTGACGCTCGTTCGCTCTTAGCGTCTCCCCGAATCACATTGGGAGAGGCTAACGCCAAGGGAGAAGACAAAGGCTTAGCTGCGCTATCAATCGGGGATTCAGACCGCCATAAATTGTTTTAATCGGTATATTGGTTTCATTGAATTTTTGTGCGGCAATCATTTCTGCCGCACATTGCCCTAAACCAGGTTTTAAATCACCTTTTTTGGCTTCAATAATCACGATGACAGGAGCTTCAATAAATATTTGTTCGGGTGAGCGGCTAATTAAAAAATCACATACTCCACTTAAGCCTAGCTCTGATGCGACGGTAAAATCTTCACCGGAAAAAAGCTGACTTTGCATTCCAGAATTTTCCGAACTTCTACGAGTATTGGACTAATAATTAACTCTGAACGAGCTTTTTCTGAACCAGTTGCCGTTGCTAGTGGTAGCCCTTCGCTTAGTGCTTCTTTGAGGTAAAGACTAGGTTCTATGGACTGTGTTTCGGGTAAAAAGATGCGAACCCATGTTTTGTGTCCAAAGTCCAATATAATACGGTAAGTCAATAAACTTGTCGGAGTTTTGCCGTAGGTTTACTGGAATCTAATATTTCTTGACCCCTGAAAGCAGAGTGATAATGTTGACTAAGTTCTCTCCAACCCAACTGTTAGGTATGGCTTTTGCCTTCCTCCAGAGGTTCCAACAACGAAGAATCCGCACTTTTTCCATACTGTTTGCAGTAGGACTTGGCTTAACTTTGGCTCTCTCTGCTTGTTCTCCAAGTGCAAGCGACAACTCTAACTCTGGCACACCGCAGACAACCCAAACCACCACCCCCAGTCCAGCAGCTAGCGGTATTACAGTTCGCATCGGCTACCAGAAAGCCTCAACTGTCCTCTATGCCCTGAAGGCAAGAGGGGAATTAGAGAAAGCTTTCGCGGCTTCGGGATCTTCCGTAACTTGGGCGGAATTTCCGGCTGGCCCCCCAATGCTAGAGGCATTGAATGCAGGCAGTATTGATTTTGGCTATACCGGAGAATCACCACCTATATTTGCTCAAGCTGGGGGTATTCCTTTGGTTTATGTTGCCTACGATCCTTGGAGTCCCAAGGCTGAAGCTATTCTAGTACCTAAGAATTCACCTATTAAAAGTGTAGCTGAACTCAAGGGCAAAAAAGTTGCCTTTGCCAAAGGTTCTAATGCTAACTACCTATTAGTGAAAGCGCTGGAAAAAGCAGGGATACAGTACAGTGACATCAAGCCAGCAACTCTGCCACCAGCCGATGCTCGTGCTGCCTTTGAGGGAAATAACGTTGATGCTTGGGCAATTTGGGACCCTTACTTAGCCGCAGCAGAAGCAGCAACAGGCGCACATACTCTAGTAGACGCGACGGGATTAGCCCCCAATCGTGGTTATTATTTGGCTGCAAAATCTTTTGTTGATGCCAAGCCGGATGCTTTGAAAATAGTTTTGGATGGAGTCAAGAAAGTTAGTGACTGGGCAAAAAATAATCCTACTGAAGTTGCTAAGTTTCTTTCCCCAGCCTTGGGTATAAATGCTCCTGTGCTGGAAACAGCAGAAAAGCGGCGTGAGTATGATGTACTTCCGCTCACCGATGAAGTGATTACTAAACAACAAGAAGTTGCAGATACCTTCTACAAAATTAAATTGATTCCAAAAGAAATCAAAGTTAAGGAAATTGTTTGGCAAGGTAAATTGAATTAGGACTTACGCAAAAACCCTCTCAAACTCTCATTCCTCCGTCGCCATGGAAACACTGGAAATACTTCTCCAATCAATAAGCGAAATAATCAACAGTTTTAATTTCTTTACCCCTCACGGGGATGGAAACGGCTATTTCGTGGCAGCCATTAGTCACGAAAACCAATTTAACTGTTTTAATTCCTTTACCCCTCACGGGGATGGGTGCGACTATCGGTTGCACGTAGAGTCAGAATTCTAAACCAAGGTACTCAGGACTGAGTGTGGTAAAGAGTCTGGGAGCGCCTATTACTTACCCTCAACCTTGGTCAAAGTTGATTTCGCGCTTTGAGTTGCAGATATCGCTCAACTAACTGATCGGCAATTTGATTTGCTGGTGCATCTAGTACCAATACACCTTTTTGTTTTAGTTGGGCATAAGCCACTTGTCGTTGCATTAATAAATCTAGTGACACTGCACGCGCATAAGCACCTGTAACATCATCTGTGAAGGTGTTTGCTAAACGATCAACTTGCGGATCTCGCAGAGTAACGCAAAAGGGGAGATAGCGGGGCGCTAGTTTGGAGAGTGCGGCTAGGAGTTCTGTAGAGGCAGTGACATCAACTAAATCGGTAATCACTACTACCAGCGCCCTCCGAGTTTGTCGCTGCAAAACATTTGTCACCGCCCCCAAATAATCAGATTCAAATAACACTGGTTGAATTGGAGTCAGGCGATCAATTAGCTGATTCAGATGATGTTGACCGCGTTCTGGGGGAATCCACGTATGCATCTGGCGATCAAATACACCAACACCCACGCGATCGCCTCGATGTAAACCTGCCAAAGCTAAGGATAAAGTTGCATTTAAACCCCAGTCAAATCGCTGCAAACTCTGCACTTTTGCTGTCATCAACCGTCCACGATCGAGTAATATCAGTAATGTTTGTTCTTGTTCTGGTTCCAGCACTCTCACCAGTGGCGTGGCATTACCATAAGCGCCAACCCGACGGGCGGTAGCTTTCCAATCAATAAACCGCAAATCGTCACCGGTACGATAGTTTCGCAGTTCGGCAAACTCTGTACCAATACCAGTTTTGCGAGATTGGCGCATTGATCCCGATGATTGCAGTGTCAGACGAATTGTGAGCGATCGCAATCCGACTAAATCAGGATAAACTTTCACTGGCAGACTTTGGGGGATTTGCCAATCATCCCAAGCTAGTCCCCAAAGCCCCAACTGTCGGACTTGGATATTGCCCCAAGGAAACTCTCCCCGCTGTGTCGGGTGGACGGTATACGTCAATTCCTCCGTGCTGTTGCTGGGAATAATCGCGTTCAGTGCAAGTGCAGACACACCAAATCCTGTTGGGTAATAGTCGCGAATTTCAATTTGGGCGTTGGTATTTGGCGATGTCACCTTCAGCACCACGGGATTATCCCGCCCAATGGATAACCGTAATGGTAATTCGCGGGTAATTTGCACACGAGAACGCCGCACCCGTAAACCATCTACAACCATCAGCCCGAGAACGATGGCATCAAATAGCACAGTGATGGCGATGGCTGCTCTAACGGTCAGAAATAAGGATAGGATCGGGGCGATCGCTATACCCAAAACCAATAATAAATAAACTCGTCTGGAAGGAACCATTTTTTAGGGCGAGAAGTTAATTTTTTGGGGGCAGGGGGGAAGAGGGGCAAAATGTAGATAAGTAAGTCGGTGAGAAAAATTCAATGTATATGAAGAAATATAAATTAGCTGTCGGGTGTGTTATGCCTTATAGCAACACACCTGAGATTGTTGACGGTGCGGCGCTTGGCGACAACACACCCGACATTAAAATTCCTTAACATAGCTGGAAATATTAGCACCGACTTACTTAATCAGATTTCGAGTCTCATTATGGTCGCAACGTTACCCATTGAACTCGAACTAGCAACAGCAATTTACGATCAAGAGTTGGCTGCCCGTCAGCCCTGGTCTGGGATCGTCAAAAAATGGCAAATTTTGTGGATTATCGATCTACTAGGCAGTCAAGCTGTTGATACATTATTTTACAACGCTGATAATAGCTCAGAGCGTTATAGCGCTCCCGATACTATTGTCCGTCAAGGCAACATTTTTACTTACTAATTCGATAAATTGGTCTAACCTGACGAAAAGTATTAAGTAAGTTCAGAAATTTATTCCCATCAAAATTTATTGGGTCAACTTTTTTACCAGAACGGTCTACTAAACGGTGGGTAGTAATGCGATGGTCTGGGACTTGACTTTGAGCAATTAACCAAGCAAGAGAATGATATTGAGCTTCCGTGTAGCCGCTATGGGTTTGTTGACTACTACTGTCATAACTATCTGGCGGTGTTTCCAAAGAGACGTGATAAGCAAAATTATTCACAGACGCAGGCAAATTCGGATTAGTCTGTACAGTTTCCACTCCCTCTGGAGTCTCAAATACTGAGTTAGCAGCACCAAAAGCCCGCTTTTCTGGCGGTACTAGATAAACCACTACCCCGTCTAACTTGACTAAAGCGTGGTAACTTGCTTGCACACCTTCATCGTTATGGGCTTCTTGAAAAAAATTAACGGCGCTGGAAGCAGAATAACCAGTTTCATGGATAACGATAATTGGTTGGTTGTGGAGAGTAACGCCGTTCACATCTTGGGTGTACCGTTCTCCATAGTTACTGGGGTCAACTGAAGCAACTTGATAACTAGGTCTGTAGCGTGTAAAAGCTTGAGTGGTTATATACCTTGCTACAGGCTTGTTAATCTTGACTGGGGACTTGATAACATTTTGAAATTTCTTCTCTGGCTCTTTCGCTGATTGGAATTGCACCTGCGGATATTGACTGAAGGCCATAACCGATGGATTGGATATATGGGATGTTGTCGGATTATTGTGTAATTTTGTCGCTCGTCCAATTATCAGCACTACAACTAAAGCCATGAACATCAGCGAGATTAGTAGCACCCTAGTCGCCCAGTCTTTAAACCTCATTTTTCTAATACCCGTAAAAAGGTAGATATTAACTTATAGCTCAACTCGCGTGTCCCTTATAGAGGCACATTTCTGTAAACCCCTACCGCTTATGGTATCCAAAGAATAATCGCTATAATACCTTAATTCTAGTCAAATATACTTTTATAATCCCTGCAATAGTACACTCATTCACGAGTATCAAAGGGTGCGTTACGCTTTCGCGCTAACACACCCTATGATCGCTTGATAATTGCGATGTCTACGACGGGCTGTTCGGTGACGCACCACCAACAGGCGATCGCTTATTGTAAGATGGGTTTATCATCTTGGATAACGTTTATCAAAATCTAATTGACGAAAACGAATGGGATAAATGCGAATCCACTGAACTGCTTTCTCATCATCATCTAATAAAACTCCTGCTGTACAGACTGTTTCCTGATATTTGGTGCTAATTGAAGGGTATGTTTTAGTTGCAATTAAAATTTTCCTTCTTTCCATACAGCAACCTCTATATGAACTAGCTAACTAAGTGATATTATAAACACATTACTACTTTCAGTATGGTATCAAAATTTTCCATTATATACTGCCGAAACTCTCAAAATTTGGGAAAATAATAAAGTAAGTCGAATTTTATACGACTAACCCAAATTCTTCTAGGAAAATATGACTCATCCTTTCCTTGAACGCCTGCGTAGTCCAGATAGCCCAGTCCTCGTTTTCGACGGGGCGATGGGAACCAACTTACAAACCCAAAACCTCACCGCAGAAGACTTCGGCGGCCCACAGTATGAAGGTTGTAACGAATACTTAGTCCATACAAAACCCGAAGCAGTTGCTAAGGTTCACCGAGACTTTCTCGCCGCTGGTGCTGATGTCATTGAAACGGATACCTTTGGCAGTACCTCCCTGGTGCTGGCAGAATATGATTTGGCAGATCAAGCCTACTACCTCAGCAAGACAGCCGCAGAATTAGCCAAGCGTGTCGCTGCGGAATTTTCCACGCCAGAAAAACCCCGGTTTGTGGCAGGTTCCATCGGCCCCACAACGAAACTTCCTACCTTGGGACATATTGACTTTGACACCATGAAAGCTACTTTTGCGGAACAAGCAGAGGCGCTGTGGGATGGTGGTGTCGATTTATTTCTGGTGGAAACTTGTCAAGATGTGCTGCAAATTAAGGCGGCGCTGAATGGTATTGAAGAGGTATTTGTTAAGAAGGGCGATCGCAGACCGTTGATGGTGTCGGTGACAATGGAAAGCATGGGCACAATGTTGGTAGGTTCAGAAATCAGCGCTGTGCTGACAATTTTGGCACCTTACCCAATTGACATTCTCGGTCTAAACTGTGCCACTGGTCCAGACTTGATGAAACCACACATCAAGTATCTGGCAGAACATTCACCTTTCATCGTTTCCTGTATACCCAACGCGGGTTTACCTGAAAACGTTGGCGGTCAAGCACACTACCGGCTGACACCGTTAGAATTACGGATGTCGCTGATGCATTTTGTTGAAGATTTAGGTGTCCAAGTGATCGGGGGTTGCTGTGGGACGCGTCCAGAACACATTCAACAATTGGCAGAAGTTGCTAAAGACCTGAAGCCAAAAGTTAGACAGCCTAGCTTAGAACCAGCAGCAGCATCAATTTACACCACTCAGCCTTACGATCAAGATAATTCCTTCTTGATTGTTGGCGAACGTCTCAACGCCAGTGGTTCCAAGAAGTGCCGCGATTTGCTAAATGCCGAAGATTGGGATGGACTCGTTTCAATGGCGAGGGTACAAGTCAAAGAAGGCGCACATATCCTCGATGTCAACGTCGATTATGTGGGACGCGACGGTGTGCGGGATATGCACGAACTAGTTTCGCGCATTGTTAATAATGTGACACTGCCGTTAATGCTTGACTCCACCGAATGGGAAAAAATGGAGGCGGGTTTAAAGGTTGCCGGTGGTAAGTGTTTGCTGAACTCCACCAACTACGAAGATGGGGAACCGCGCTTTTTAAAGGTGCTGGAGTTGGCGAAAAAGTACGGTGCTGGTGTAATCATTGGTACTATCGATGAAGATGGGATGGCCCGAACAGCAGACAAAAAGTTTGCGATCGCGGGGCGCGCATACCGTCAAGCTGTAGAATATGGCATACCACCCACAGAAATATTCTTTGATACCCTCGCGTTGCCCATTTCCACCGGGATTGAAGAAGACCGAGAAAACGGTAAAGCCACGATTGAGTCTATCCGGCGGATTCGTGAAGGATTACCTGGATGTCATGTGATTTTGGGTGTTTCCAATATTTCCTTTGGTTTGAATCCAGCCTCGCGGATGGTGCTGAACTCAGTATTTTTGCACGAGGCGACAACGGCGGGAATGGATGCAGCCATTGTTAGCGCTAACAAGATTTTACCGCTCTCTAAGATTGACGCACGCCATCAAGAAATTTGTCGCCAGTTGATTTATGATGAGCGGAAGTTTGAGGGTAATGCTTGCGTATACGATCCTTTGGGAGAGCTTACCACAGTGTTTGCTGGGGTGACAACTAAGCGCGATCGCTCCTTAGATGAAAGTCTCCCTATCCCAGAACGTCTCAAACGCCATATTATCGACGGCGAACGCATTGGCTTAGAAGAACATCTGAAAAAAGCCTTAGAAGAACATCCCCCCTTAGAAATTATCAACACCTTCCTGCTAGATGGGATGAAAGTTGTCGGGGAATTATTCGGTTCTGGACAAATGCAGCTACCCTTCGTTTTGCAATCTGCGGAAACCATGAAAGCGGCGGTGGCGTTTCTAGAACCCTTCATGGAAAAATCAGAATCAGGCAACAATGCCAAGGGAACCTTTATCATTGCCACAGTCAAAGGCGATGTCCACGACATTGGTAAAAACTTGGTGGATATCATCTTGTCTAACAACGGTTACAAGGTGATTAACCTGGGAATTAAACAGCCAGTAGAAAACATCATCAACGCTTACGAACAGTACAAACCTGATTGTATTGCCATGAGTGGTTTGCTGGTGAAATCCACCGCCTTCATGAAAGAGAACTTGGAGGTATTCAACGAAAAGGGAATTAGTGTCCCCGTGATATTAGGTGGTGCGGCGTTGACTCCCAAATTTGTGCATGAAGATTGCCAAAAAACCTATAAAGGTAAAGTTGTTTATGGCAAAGATGCCTTTTCTGACTTGCACTTCATGGATAAATTAATGCCAGCAAAGTCCGCTGGTAACTGGCAAGATTTGCAGGGGTTTTTGAATGAAGTCGAAACGGCTGAAGTTTCGACGAATGGTAACAAAGAACCAAAAGCTACAACTGCTGAAGAAATATCTACTGAACCAAAAGTAGTAGATACGAGACGTTCCGAAGCTGTGGCTATAGATATTGAACGTCCCACTCCGCCTTTCTGGGGAACGCAGTTGTTGCAGCCTAGTGATATTCCCATTGAGGAAATATTCTGGCACTTGGATTTACAAGCTTTAGTTGCTGGACAGTGGCAATTCCGCAAACCAAAGGAACAATCTAAGGAAGAATATCAGGCTTTCTTAGCGGAGAAAGTCTACCCAATTTTAGAAACTTGGAAACAGCGGATTATTGAGGAAAATCTGTTGCATCCCCAGGTGATTTATGGGTATTTCCCTTGTCAAGCCGAGGGGAATTCTCTACATATATATGACTCAGAGAATCAATCACAACAGGTTGCAACTTTCGAGTTTCCCAGACAGAAGTCTTTAAGGCGGCTGTGTATAGCAGATTTCTTTGCACCGAAGGAGTCGGGAATTATTGATGTCTTCCCGATGCAAGCGGTGACTGTAGGGGAAATTGCCACAGAGTTTGCCCAAAAGCTGTTTTCTGCTAATCAATACACCGATTATCTGTATTTCCACGGTATGGCGGTGCAGGTGGCGGAAGCTGTGGCTGAGTGGACACACGCCAGAATTCGCCGGGAGTTGGGCTTTACTGTTGAGGAACCTGATAATATTCGGGATATATTGGCACAACGCTATCGTGGCTCGCGGTATAGTTTTGGGTATCCAGCTTGTCCAAATATTCAGGATCAGTACAAGCAACTGGAGTTATTGCAGACTGACAGGATTAATTTGTATATGGATGAAAGTGAACAACTTTATCCAGAACAGTCTACCACTGCGATTATTGCTTACCACCCATTAGCAAAATACTTTAGCGCGTAGAATCTGACCCTAATACCCTTTGGTGTTAGTACCCCCAACCCCCAATTGGGGGGCTTAATTCAATTTTTAAACGCAGAGGGGCGCAGGGGAAAGCGCAGAGGAACACAGAGGTTTGCCTAATTTATTCGTTACTAATTAATGAAATGTTGTACTTAGACGGCAGTCTCAATTAAACTAATAGACCTGCGTTGATGAAAATCGGAAGTTGGGAGTAGGGAAATCCGAATCAGAAAATGGGGGCAAACAATGCTCAAAAAAGGTGCGATTGCCTAAGTTATGCTTTTAAAATCCTAATTGGTATCATGTCCTTCTGTGTTCTCCGGGTTTATCCTGGAAAACAGAGGGTTAGGCTGTATTAGCCACGATCATCATTTCAGATACTAACATCGAAAAATTACCAATTATGCTAGAACAAGGCACTATCAGTATTCATACTGAAAATATTTTCCCGATCATCAAGAAGTCGCTTTACTCAGATCACCAAATCTTCTTGCGGGAACTGGTATCTAACGCTGTAGACGCCATCCAAAAGCTAAAAATGGTATCCCGCGCTGGAGATTACGCTGGAGATATCGGCGAACCAGAAATTGAAATTGCCATTGACAAAGATAAGAAAACCCTATCCATCTCTGATAACGGTATCGGGATGACCGCAGATGAAGTTAAGAAATATATCAATCAGGTTGCCTTCTCTAGTGCTGAAGAATTTATTCATAAGTATGAAGGCAAATCAGATCAACCGATAATCGGCCACTTCGGTCTTGGTTTCTACTCTTCCTTTATGGTGGCGCAAAAGGTAGAAATTGATACTCTATCTTATCAAGAAGGAGCGCAGGCAGTTCACTGGAGTTGCGATGGTTCTCCAGCTTTCACTCTCAAAGACTCGCCCCGGACAACTCGCGGTACTACTATTATTCTCAGTCTGCAAGGGGAAGAGGAGGAATTCCTAGAATCAGCACGAATTAAGAATCTTGTCAAGACATACTGCGACTTTTTGCCAGTCCCAATTAAACTTGATGGCGAAGTAATAAATAAGCAAAAAGCACCGTGGCGAGAGTCTCCGAATAATCTGACTCAAGAAGATTATTTAGAGTTTTACCGCTACCTGTATCCTTTTCAGGAAGAACCTTTGTTATGGGTACATCTAAATACTGACTATCCCTTTATCATCAATGGGATTTTGTATTTCCCGAAAATGAGGCCGGATGTAGATGTTACCAAAGGGCAGATCAAGCTATTTTGCAATCAAGTTTTTGTTAGCGACAACTGCGAAGAAATTATCCCGCAATTTCTGATGCCGATGCGGGGTGTGATTGATAGTACCGATATTCCTCTAAATGTATCGCGCAGTGCCTTGCAAGGCGATCGCACCGTGAAGCGAATTGGTGACTACATTGCCAAAAAAGTAGGCGATCGCCTCAAAGAACTTTTCCGCGATAATCGTGAACAATACATTAGTGCGTGGAAAGACCTGGGCACTTTTGTCAAATTCGGCGTTCTCAATGATGATAAATTCAAAAAACAAATCGAAGATATCATCGTCTTCCGCACCACTGCCAAGCTGACAGAAAAAGTTGCTGCTGAAACGCCAGTGGTTGAAGTCCAATCTTCAGACGGGGATGCTTGGCAAGATGTCACTCCTTCACCCAATTCTGAGAACTCAGCACCCAGCGCTCCCTATACTACGCTGAAAGAGTATCTAGAACGCAACAAAGAACGCCACGAAAACCGCGTTTTCTACAGCACCGATGGAACAACCCAAGCTACATACATAGAACTGCACAAAAATCAAGGTTTGGAAGTCCTGTTTATGGACTCCTTTATCGACACCCACTTTATCAACTTCCTAGAGCGGGAATATCAGGATGTCAAATTTACGCGGGTGGACTCAGATTTAGATAACACCCTGCTAGAACAAGACAAAGCGACGGAAATTGTCGATCCTAAGACGAACAAAACTCGGAGTGAGACGATTAAAGAGTTATTTGAGAAATCCCTCAACAAACCCAAACTCAATATCCGTACCGAAGCTTTGAAATCAGACGATCCTCAAGGTACACCACCTGCGATCGTGCTTTTACCAGAAATTCTCCGCCGCCTGCGCGAAATGAACGCTATGATGCAGCAGCAGTCAGCAGAGTTTCCCGAAGACCACGTTTTGCTAGTGAATACCGCTCACCCGCTAATTCAAAATCTGGTAAATATCAACCAAGGTAGTATCATTCAAGGTGACGGTCAATCGCCTACAGATCAGTTAGTCAACTTGATTTGCCAACACGTCTACGATTTAGCGCTGATGTCTCAGAAAGGATTTGACGCTGAAGGCATGAAATCCTTCGTCGAGCGATCGAATGAGGTACTCACCAAGCTGACGGAACAAGCTAGTAAGTAGTGCTGAGTTAGGAGTTAGGAGTTAGGAGTTAGGAGTTAGGAGTTTGGAGTTATTTCTCCCCTGCTTCCCCCACTCCCCACTCCCCACTCCCCATTCACCACTTCTGTTGCCTTAGACCTAAAATGGAAAGGCTGTATTAAAATAACAATCTGGAGATACTTGCTATGTCCCGTCGCTGTGAACTAACTGGTAAGAAGGCAAATAACGCTTTTGCTGTTTCCCACTCCCACCGCCGTACTAAACGCCTTCAGCACGCTAATCTGCAAAACAAGCGTGTTTGGTGGGAAGGCGGAAATCGCTGGGTGAAGTTAAAGCTGTCTACTAAAGCAATCAAAACCCTACAAATTAATGGGTTAGAAGCAATGGCAAAAGAAGCTGGCATTAACCTAAATCATTACTAAGTAATGTGGATTTCATAACCCGATACTTTTGTAGGGTGTAATATAGGTGATTTGTCGGGGCGCACAGCTAGCTGTGCGCCCCTAATGTTTATTACTTGGAGAACTTACTTGCGTTGCAAGGAAACTCTTAACGGGGAACAGAAGCGAATAGATGTGTACTGGTACAAATTCTGTATAAAAATGGGCTAAATTATACATAATTTTTTTACCTTTTCTGTTACCCAATCAACACGATCCTTTCCCCAAAATCTCTCGCCTTCGACTACCCAAGTCGGGACTCCGGGACAACCAAACTGCTCATATTCTGCTAAAGCTGCTACTGCTGCCTGTTTGGCTGCTTCGCCGTATGCTAATTCTAGAATGCGATCGCCATTTAACCCAACATCATTTGCAACTTTCCTAATCACAGACTCATCGTTGACATCAAGTAGGTCAATGTATGTCGCTCGAAAAAAAGCGGCATCAAGCAAATGCTCTTTCCCAGTTCCACAAGCAGCGTAATACGCTCTGGCCGGAAGTTCTTCGCGACCAAGCTGCATTTTCTCCCAGCGCTTCACCCATCTACCAAATTCTTCAAACTCTTTGAGCCGAATTTCAATACCGTACTTTTTTGCCCACCGCAGACAATCTTCTTTGTGATACGAAGATAATAGGGCGTTTTCAGTTCGTCCTTGCAGTTCAGCTACCTTTATACCCCGCTCCTTCGGTATATATATTGGTCGTCGTTCAATATCAACAGGTAAACCCTGCAATGCTTTTTCGGCAAGAGTAATACCAATATAAGAATTTGACGAGTGGTATATAGAGTAGGAGTACACTTTGATTTGCTGCGACATCTTAGCTACCGTAGTTAATAT
This sequence comes from Nostoc sp., assembly GCF_036917155.1. Lineage (GTDB taxonomy): Bacteria > Cyanobacteriota > Cyanobacteriia > Cyanobacteriales > Nostocaceae > Nostoc. The sequence continues at coordinate 15,099 of NZ_JBALDZ010000249.1, forward strand.
ACATAGCCCGGATTTCTCACCACATCTCAATAATTAAATAAGTAATGAGTAATGAGTAATGAATCTTACTTATTACTTATTACTTATTACTTCGCCCGTGAGGGGAGCAGGGGAGAGTTCAATCTGCCAAGTTTATCCTTCGGCATCGGTGCAATAATCATGCTTTTAAGAAAAACCTTGTCCAGTCAGGATATTTAACTCATTACGTGCGACATCGAATCGCACACTTACGTATACCATAGTATCTTGCTGTAAACTAACACTGCGTTGCATCCAACCTACTAGAAGAGAATAAGTTAAAACCAATAGTAATAATAAAGTTTTTCAAGAAATTTTATATTTTTATGAATTTACTTGCTGCCTATAGTACCTCTAATGCTTATTTATAGGACATTTGCAGCTTACTTCGCTAGCTTCAGTAGTTACCTTGACTAATCAATGAGGTTAAGAGAAACTAACTAAATAATGATGTGTGTACCTATAATACTAATAAGTTTTGTAAAGATTCTGAGATATATATGTTGAAAGATGGAACATTAGTTAACAAATATCAAGTTTGTATCTAAGTAAAAATGTTCCTACGGCTATATTTGTAGCCTTCTGCTAAGGCAGTACAATTTAAGCGTACTTATCCTGGTTGGCCAAAAGCATGGAGACATTAGAGTTCATAATCTATCCAGACGGTCGGGTACAAGAGAAAGTCACTGGCATTGTGGGTGCTTCTTGCGCTGAGGTTACAGCAGCAATAGAGGCACAGTTGGGGCAAGTACTTAATCATGAGCCAACCTCAGAATATTTCGCCGCTCAGGTGCAGCAATCTAATCTGGCGAATACACACACCACTTACAGCGATTGGTAAGTTTTCACAGTAGTTTAGTGTTATTAATTCAGAACCACCATGTCACACTTTAGCCAAATTAAGACTCAAATCCGTAACCTTGATTCTTTGAAAGATGCTTTGACTGAATTGGGCGTAGACTGGAAACCCGGTCCACGCGAAGTCCGTGGCTATCGCGGTCAGACCCATCCTGCGGAAGTTAGTATTGAGCAGGAAAATGGCTACGACATCGGTTTTAGATGGAACGGCAAGGAATATGAATTGGTGGCTGACTTGCAATATTGGCAGCAAGATTTGTCTGTAGACGGATTTTTGCGCCAGGTAACACAGCGCTATGCTTATCAAACAGTTGTGAAAGAAACCGCTCGTGTTGGTTTTCAAGTCTCTGAACAACAAAAAAATGAAGATGGTTCAATTCGCCTGGTAGTACAGCGCTGGAGTGCGTAATGGCTGATTTTCTGCCGTCACCGGAAGAACAAGAAGATAACCGTTCCGGTTTGGAACCAGAATTAGGGGGTTTTTTACGGGATGCCCCAGAACGTTCTGGTTTAGAACCAGAATTGGGCGGTTTGCTGCGCCAAAATGGTGTTTATGTTGATGAAATTACCTGTATTGGTTGCAAGCATTGCGCTCATGTTGCGCGTAACACCTTTTATATTGAACCAGATTACGGGCGATCGCGCGTAGTTCGGCAAGATGGGGACGCTGAAGAAATTATCCAAGAAGCAATTGACACTTGTCCGGTTGATTGCATTCACTGGGTTGATTACACTGAACTGAAAAATTTAGAAGAAGAGCGCAAATATCAGGTAATTCCTGTAGTAGGTTATCCGGTGGAACATGCAGTTGCGGCTAGCGAACGTCGGCGTAAAAAACAAAAGTTAAAGACCAAAAAATCTCGTTATTAAGATAAAAACGTTAAATCAATATATAAAGGACTGGTATATCCAGTCCTTTTGTTTTTCGTCATATATAGCACAATACGGTTCAGTTAGCGCCAAAAACCCTTCATCTGCGTAGGTTGGGTGGAGGAACGAAACCCAACATTTTCGCGGGTTTGTTGGGTTTCACTACGTTCCACCCAACCTACGATTATCCTTAACTGAACCGTATTGATATATAGCAATCCGATTTGATTCCTGAATCACTAATAGATAGGACTTACGCACAGGTAACGAAAAACGTAGACGCGCTGCTGTTAGCGCAGCGTTAGCGACGTTAGGAGCGTCACCCGGAGGGCTTGCCGCAGGCTACCACAGAGAACGCAGAGGCCACCGAGGAATGAGAGTTTGAGAGGGTTTTTGCGTAAGTCCTAATAGAGAAAGGGAACAAGAATTAACAATTCAAAATTCAAAATGACGCTCTCTACGAGACGCTGCGCGAACGTAGACTCGCTCTAAGCGACTCCTATGGAGAAGCAAGCTACGCGTAGCGTGTCGCAGACAAGCCATACCGAAGGCATTGCCTCTCGTTCGCGTTAGCGTCTCCGTTCGCGCAGCGTCTCCGACAGGAGAAGGAAAAGAGAAGGCTTTACGCTGCGCTAACAAAATTCAAAATTAAAGAAATTTCAGACGTTCGCGTAGCGTCTCGTAGGGAAGTGCCAAGCGATAAGTTAAGAGCGTTGTGGCAACTGACGCTCCTCCGTCGCTAACGCTAGCGCTAACAGGGGATTTAAACCCCGACTGAAATGGGTGCTACATGTAGATTGCAGGTTCTTAATTTAATTTACGATAAAAATATACTGAGTTTTTTCCTGAAATAGGTTTTTGATAAAGCCTTTTAATCCAAAATTGGCAATCAAAAATCCAAAATTGCGATAATTGCCTTCATTTGAAACTTAGAGGATCGTGCTGTGAAAGCAATTTTTCTACCTTCGCCTCGTCTAACCTAGCAGTTAATCTCCTAGTTTCATGCAAGTCTCTAGTAGTTTTCGCCAAAGTAAAAGTTGAGCCAACAGAGAAAGCTAAACCCATACCCATAAAGCCCTTCACCCAGCTATCTACAGGTAAGTTTACAATACCGAAGGTGGTCATAGAAATTGACAACATAAAAGCTGCCCAGGTTTGAATAATCCAAGCTGCACTATCTTTTTGATTACCAATTGTTTGCATATTTACTACCTTTGATATTAGCTATTTATACCAATTACTAATTAAGAAGTTTAAGATTTAATCTGGGTTTCCAGACTTTTATCTGTAGTTTAATTTTGGATAATTGGTATTAACAGTAATTGTATTGACTAGTAGGTTTACTGGTATCAATAGTAAGACCAGTTTGATAACTGGACTTCAAAAGCAAGCTCAAGAGCAATTGGATTAAATAGAAACTGGCACAAGATTTGTACCAGTTATACAAGTGGCATTGAAAAAGGGATTAGGGACTAGGGACTAGCCCGGATTTCTCACCGATGCTCAAAGCCTGTGCTTGTGCAGGGGAGCAGGGGAGCAGGGGAGCAGGGGAGAGTTATTGTACAAGTTCTTTCCCCTCTGCCCCTCTGCCCCTTCCCTCAAGCTTGTGAGAAATGCGGGCTAGGGACTGGGGATTAGGGACTGGGGATTAGGGACTGGGAAAATTGTTCGGGGATTCAGACCCCAACCAAGTTTTAAAAAAACTCTTCCTAGTCCCCAGTCCCCAGTCCCCAGTCCCCAGTCCCCAGTCCTCCCCGATAAGAGACGCCGAAGTCGGGGAGGAATGGCGCGACCCGTTAAACGGATTAGCTTACTTACTCATCTGGAAAAGTCTGTACCTTGCCATCAGGACTGAGAACGACTCGAATTCTGACATTTTGTCCGCGTTTATTGGCGGAAACAAAAGGTTTACCAACTTCAGGCATCCCAGCGCTATCAACAAACTCTCTTGCTGCCTTATTCAGGGGAAAAATTCGTTCAACAGTGCCGTCAACACTAACTATCACACTGTACTCTAATGTTTGTGCTAGTCCAGTGGGTGGTTGCCAACGCTTTATTAGGTATTCTCTAGCTTCTGCTACTTGAGGTGTATCAAATAATGTGCCAGTAGCTACTTCTGTGGATGTGGGAGATTTGCGTGCGTCCCCCAATTGATCGATAAAAGGATTATTCTCGGCAGTTCTAGAGGAGGGAACTTGTGAAGCAGGTTTCTCTCTAGAAGAAGGTTGCTGTAGGGAATTAATTCTTTCATCTAGCTGTTGTGAGTTTAGTGGGGCGGGTTGGGTAGGAGCATTGACACGATTATTATTGGGTATGGTGTCAAGAGATGGAGGAAGAACTGGTGAGATATTAGTTGGTAAGCTGCTGGCGTTAGAAGATAGTCTAGGTGGCAAGTTTCGCAGTTGAGGGATAGCACCAGGTTGGGAACTTGACCTTGTAGGATTTTGCCCCAGATTTGGTAATATGGCAATTTCCTGACCTGGGAGTTTTTTGCTAGATGGTGCGATTGCACTATTTTTGGGAAGGGTTGCAGTCGTCCCCTGAGGTATTGTCAATGTATTTAGAGGTGGCGGCGTAGAGAAACTAGAACTAGGGACTGTTAGAGGTGCTTGGGGTAAAGTGGATGTGGCAAGTGGAGGAGTAGAACCTAGCAAGTTATCTGATGGATTGGTTGGAGTGGTTAGCCCAGGATCGGGCGTAGGAAAGTTTAGTGAGGATGAAGGTTCTAAAGCAGTCTTTACCGCTGCTGAATCTGATGTTTTGGCTGTTTGCTGTTGCTTTTCTCTAAGATTGTTAGCATATTGCCAAGTAACTGGTAAAAAACCTACACCTATTACTAATACTGCGGCAATAGGCGCCCAAGTCGGGAATCTCAGAGTCGAACTAGTGTTGTTGAGAGTTGGGAGTGCCATGACATCAGTCGAGTATTCATCTAAAGCACTTGCCAAATCAAATAGTTGTAGCAGACTGAGTTGAATTACAGGGCCAGATGAGTAATTGGCAAGAGAACCGAGAAATAGATTGTGAGTTAAATAGCTGCTTGGTTCTAAGTGGATATTTGCCCCTGGAATCTGGGTATTAAAGGCATTTAATGTTTTTGTTGAAGACTTTAATTCCGGCTCATCCAATACTGTGCTTGACTGCTGGGTACCGGAGAAACTGACCCAAAAGCTTTCTGGAGACTGTTGGAGGAATTGCTGTACGTAGCTGGTGACAGCATCACATAAAGCTTCGAGTTGCTCGCGATCGCCCCGAATTGGAATTCTGTTTTCTTCTGGTAATCGGGGATCGTCAAAACGTAACTCAAAGCTTAGGTGTTTGAGGACAGTTTTACCCATCCAACGGGACAGAGGTGAACTTTGCGCGAATACTTCTAGCGTGCAAGTCGGGGGTGTGTAGCGACGAATGACAGAATTTGATAGAGGCATAGCAGGAACAACAAGGAAGACTATTTGGGATTTTGCAAAAAATTGAGCCAGTTGCTTGCAAAGAAAAGTTGGAACGGCGGATTCCTCCACTTAGAACTTTGTCAGGTTCCTTCAGTTATGCAAACTGGTGTGGAAGGAGGAAACAGTGCTGACAGTGCATCGCCCAAAAAGCTAATGACCATCAAAAGGGTTTTCTGATCTAGCAAACAAATCACAAGTAAATTTTGGTTGAGAAATTTCAAATCTAAAATTTTGTTGAACGGTCTATAAGTGCTAGCCAGAGACGGCGATGCCCACCAGCAGCACTGTAAAAAAGTAAATCTACAAGCAGTTTTAGAGCCAGGTTGGTTAGTAAATCCGTTGAGATTTTCTCGTCCTCTTCCATCCGCTCTTGGTAGGTGTTGCAAAAAGCATCAATATAGTCTCCAAGTAAAGCAGCCTGGTGAGGTTCCCGGTTATTTTCTGCCATTTGTTCTAACAGACCGACAGCGCGGCGAATCAATTCCTGGTGCTGTTTGGCTAGATAGCAGATGATCAAAACAAGCGATCGCGCTTCTTCGACATCTAGCTTTTTCCGCCCTCCTTGACCTTTGCGTAGGGGATTTGATTGGCGCAGTCGCCATAAAGCTACGCGGTCTGGCACTCTTGACTCTAAATTCAGATCAGTTGCCGCCGAAAGCATAGCCTCTGAACCAATCCCAGTTAAGGTTTCTAGCGCCAACAGCACCAAGTCTAATTGGGTTTTGATATTGTCCCATTGGACTGTGTTTGGGGCTGGAAGCTTGATTAAATCCTCCCACTGGGAATTTGAAGTGGCTGAGTTGGCGGCCGAGTGCATAACTTTTAGCATAGGTGATCAAGCTGATAGGGGATGTTGCTGTTACCCATTTTGAAACCAGACTCTTCAGAATCAAGCTTGGTTTCCCATAGCTATGAGCCAGAGGCTCTAGCTAGCTTTTTTATGTGGTGAACAGTAAGTATCTTTGTCCTACTCTAGATGAAAATTTATTTTGGACAAAGTAGAAAATTATCAATTCTAGTTAAGGTTTACTTGACTTTTGGTGCTAGCTCCGTACAAGAGTATTAATAAACTATTGTTTTGAATGCTAACCGCTAATTATCACTAAGTAATCATTTAGAATACCTCATAATTTATTTGCAGTTTTAAATTTTGAAATTTCTTGATGTTTATTACTTGGTCTTCATGTATACAAAATTACTATACAAATCTTTTGCCTGTTTGCTAAAGGCGTTTCTTACCGAAAATTTGGGTAAAAGCCCCCACCATAATTTTAAGGGTTTGGCACCCAGTCCCCAGTCCCCAGTCCCCAGTCCCCAGTCCCTTTTACCAAAATCTATGGTTCAATATGGATATTAGGCACAAACTTTTTGAGGAGTAATTTTTGACAATTTCAACTAAATCAGGCTACTAACTTGCTGTCTTATGTAAGCACGAAATGCTTTGATTGTGGCATTTCTGCCATTGATTTTACTCAGCATCAAATATTCGGGAATCACTTGGCAAATGGGGAGATTAGGGAAAATAGAACTGATATTTGATTCTACATATTGACTATTGAACAGCACGTTTATTTGCAATTTGGTTCCATTCCATCGCCACAACTCCGGTACTCTTAAGGCTTGATAATTGTTAAAACGAGTACGGGAGGTAATATCAATTTCAATAGCTAAATCTGGAGATGGGTCGATTTCTAAATTGATTCTATCTTTGCCCCTAATTCTAGCTTCATTTTGGATATAGAAACAATCATCGGGTTCTACCCCAGCATCCATACTTTCTTTATTAAAAGTCGTAGAACCCAAACTCCAAAATTCCCAATCGAGTTCTTCTAATAAAACTTTTACCAAGTCCCCAATAATAACTTTAGCTACTTCATGCTCTGGCAATGGAGCCATTATTTCCAGCACCCCTTGACTGTAAGCTATCCGCGAACTGCGATTGTCTCCCAATTCTGCTAAAATGCGTTTGTATGCCGACCAGGAGATATCTTTAATCAACAACTGATGACCGGCTCTAACAATTAGTTGATTGAGTTCAAGTAACATCGCAAATTTCCTGCTCTTTATTTGATGTGAGCAACGGTAACACCTGTGCCGCCATCTGCTTGTTCTGCTGGTTCATAGTTCTTCACTCTGGGATGCTGTTGCAAAAAGGCGTGGACGCCTTGTCGTAGCTTACCAGTGCCATACCCGTGAATAATCCAGACTGGGCCTGTAGCTTCCGAAATGGCTTTGTCTAAAATATATTCGGCATCAGCTACCCGTTTACCACGCAAATCGATGGTATTTTGAGAAGTCCGAATTTCTGGGACACTTTGCGGTGGCGGGGTTACTGCTGCTGGGGTTGGCTTGGCTTTGACGACTGGTTCGGCTTTTTGACCATCTAAAGATTCTATATCTTCTAACTTTACAGCCATTTTCATTAGCCCAAAGCGAACGCTTAACTGGCCATCTTCATCAGGGGCGGTGATTACGTCGGCTGTCTGTCCCAATTTTGGAACACGGATGCGATCGCCTACTTTGGGCATAAATCCAAGTTTTGGTTTTGCTGGCGTTGCTGGCTGATATTGCTGGCCAATTTGATTCAAAGCGTTGGTGGCTTGCTGCGCCTCTTGGGCTGTGGGCGTACCTTTCTGCAAACGACGAATCACTTGGGCAATTTCACCTTTTGCTTGAGCGATCGCTTGTTGCACTGCTACTTCTTGTGAAGCCCGCAAACTGCTTTCCCTTTCCTCCAAACTTGCGGCTTTTGCGGATACTTCTTTGTATAAACGTTCCGCTTGCTGCAACAAAACTTGGGCTTCAGCAGCTTTGGTTTCTTGACGGCGGCGTTGCGCTTCTAAGCCAGCAATCACCTGGTTAACTTCATCTGTGGCCTCTCCCACTTGGGTTTTTGCCTGTTGTACTACTTCAGGTTTTAATCCCAAGCGCAGGGCAATAGTTAAAGCATTAGAACGTCCGGGGATGCCCCACAGCAGACGGTAAGTGGGCGAGAGAGTACTTTCGTCAAATTCTACAGAGGCATTTTCAAAGCGATCGTCTTCGTATTTTAGGGCTTTCAGTTCGCCGAAGTGAGTAGTGGCAATAGTTAGCTGGGCATGGTTAGCGAGATATTGCAATAAGGCGATCGCTAAAGCACTACCTTCAACTGGATCAGTGCCGGCGCCGACTTCATCAAGTAAGACTAGGGAGTAGGGAGTGGGGAGTGGGGAGTGGGGGATAGAAGAAGAGGGGGGGAGGGGGAGAGGGGGGATTTCTAAATTTTGTTCTTCCCCATTCCCTATTCCCCACTCCCCACTCCCTTTCCCCAATGCTTCTAAAATCCGACTAATTCGGCGGATGTGTCCAGAGAATGTGGATAAACTTTGCTGTAAGGATTGTTCATCGCCAATATCTGCCAGCACTTTATCAAACCAAGGTATTTCTACTGGTTCGCGGGCGGGGACAAATAAACCCACTTTGGCCATCAATGCTGCTAATCCCAAGGTTTTTAAGCTTACAGTTTTACCGCCAGTATTTGGCCCGGTAATTGTCACTACCCGAATTTGCGGACTAATCAACAAATCTACAGGAATTACTGGTTGCCCTTGTTCGTGCTGTTGTTGCCACACTAACAGAGGATGTCGTAAGTTCCGCAAGGTAATGATTTCCTTGTCTTCCCGCTGGATAAATCGCGGGGGATTCGCCCCTAGCCAGTAACTATATCGCGATCTCGCGGTTGCCAAATCTAAGGTGGTGGCGATCGCTAACAATCTCTCTAAATCTGCTTTGACTGTGGCTACTTGTTCCGTCAAAACGCGGCGAATGGTTTCTTCTTCGGCTTGTTCTCTTCTGATGATCTGCCGCAGTTGGTTGCCTAGAGGCACTACTGAATTCGGTTCCACGTACAAGGTTGCACCGCTGGTAGAGGTATCGTGGACTATACCGGGGATGGCATCTTTTTGGGGTGCTTTTACAGGGATGACAAAGCGATCGCTGCGTTGCGTAATTAGCTGTTCTTGAACTGCGCCAGATTTTGCCTGTAAGATATTTTGCAGTTTTTGAGTAATTTGGCTGCGTAATCGCCGTAAGTCTGTGCGAATTTCTCCCAGTTTTTGACTTGCGCGATCAGTTACCTGGGCCCGCTCATCAATACAGCGGTGAATTTCTTGTTCTAGTTCGGGATAAGTCCGCAAATCGGCAACTAAATCAGTGAGTATCGGCAAATCTTCCTGATTGTCAATGACACGGCGCAAATTTCTCGCACCAGCGAGAGTGGTGGCGAGCGCTAACAGTTCATCCCCTGTCAAAGTCCCACTGCGTTCTGCACGTTCCAAGGAATCGCCAATATCTTGAATTCCTTCAAATGACAGCCCCGTAGTCAGGCGATTTTCCAGTTGGTAGACTTCTTTGGTTTGCTCTAACAACTGTTCGCTTTGGATCTGAGAATCGGGTATTTTCAGATGACGCGCAGCTGTCGCCCCTAGCTTAGTTGCCGCAAAGGTGGCAAGGTGCTGGCAGAGGCGATGCCATTCTAATAGTTCTAAGGTTTCAGATTGGATCAAGGTTTCAACATCTAATCTGAAATTATCGTAACAATTATAGTTCCTAGATGGATAAATCTTAAAGAAGAAGATTTTGCTTTAGTCAATAGTCAATTAATTTGGGATTTGGGATTGACCGGATACAGCTTGGCGAAACCAGGAGAAACACACCCAATCCAAAAACCTTACTGAAAAATCAGTAGCCAGATCCGGCACACCTTTCGGGATCTTGCTACTGAATTTCCGCAAACAAAATTCAAACTTGGTAGTCGAGAGTTATTTTACCCTCTACTTACCTTCATCTTTTTCTAGATTAATGTCTTTTATGATACATCAGTTACAGTGACAGGCTATCTCTTAAAAAGTTAAATTAAATATTTATAGGACTCGTATTTGATTTTTGAAAAAGGGACTAGGGACTGGGGATTAGGGACTGGGGACTGGGAAAATTGTTCGGGGATTCAGACCCCAACCAAGTTTTAAAAAAACTCTTCCTAGTCCCCAGTCCCCAGTCCCCAGTCCCCAGTCCCCAGTCCCCAGTCCCGGAGCGCCAGGATTCCCCGACAAGAGACGCCGAAGTCGGGGAATCCTGGCGCGACCCGTTGAAAAACTCAGTACACGTCTATTCCCTTCTTCCCTTGATTTAGATAAAATCTAGCTTAGAAAAAATTGATTTGGGTAGCATTCCATGTACACCTTTTTGGGGACTGTTTACAACTTGAGTAATGTGAAAATTCACAGCTAAACTACATAATACATAAGCATCTTCTGGCGACAAATTTACAAAGCGTTCCAGAAAATCAATCATGTTTTTTAAAGCCAGTTCTAAGGCTTCATCTAAGGTTTGAGCAAAGCCCATTGTGATGATATGAGTTGGAGTTTCGGCAATTGGTGTTGTTAGTTGTAAATCCTTGCGAAGTTTCAGTGTGATTCTACCGTTCATGGAAGTTTCAATGGCGGTGACATTTACTTCGCCGTCTCCTTGTGCCGAGTGTCCATCACCAATGGAAAATAATGCACCTGGTACGAAAATTGGCAAAAATAAACGAGAACCAGCTTGTAATTCCCGATTGTCGATATTACCACCGTAAGAACCTGGTGGGATGGAAGTTCGAGAGGTTTCTGGAGTAGCGACACCAAGAATTCCAAAAAACGGTTTGAGGGGAATTTTTATGCCAGCACCTACTGGAAATTCAGCGATGTTGTTTACCAAATCTAGAGGGATGAATCTCAAAGCAGGTTGAGGAAACTGGTGTGGTAAAGCTCCCCAACCTGTACGAATAGCATTGAAACCGATAGGTAAAGGAGGTGCGATCGCATCTAATTGTACTTCTAAAACATCCCCTGGTTCGGCATCGCGTACATAAATCGGCCCTGTGAGTAAATGCGGCCCCTCGGCAATTTTTCGTTCTGGTAGAAGATTTTGGCAGATGTCGAGAAATTCTGGTGTGAGAAACTCAGGTGGTGCTTTGTCGTAAACGTAGTAACCAGTATAAGTTTCTACGTCAACGGTATCGCCAGAGTCAATAATGAGTGCTGGTTCTAGTCGATGGGAGAAGCCACCCAGATGCACGGTTTCTTTTGAAGCTTTTAAAATGTAATGAGTCATGTCGCTTCTCTACGAGACGCCAAGGGCGAACGCTCCAATTCAAAATTCAAAATGACGCTCACAGATTCGCTAACAAAATTCAAAATTAATAATCTCCATAAATAAATTTACTTGCTCTGTATCCTTTTCTCTTTCAGTCATATAGGACTCCGATTTGATTTCTGAAAATATACTGAGACTGAAAAGCCTGTTTTATAAGGGTTTTATCTGAAATCTTGTTCAAAAATCAGATATGAGTCCTATATCATATCTGCCTAATCACTTATCAAAAAAACCTTTGCGTCAGAACGTCCCCTCAAACAATAAGTATTTAAGCTGTTTTTCCACTTCCCTCAAGTCTCAGATGAAAGGATGCCTACAAGTACTCGTACCAAATTTTCTAAACCTTCAGGAATACGATAAAGTTTAATATCTTCTGTAATTAACTTTTGTTGTCTATTGAGTGTACCAAATTTCCAGTCATCTCCATTAGTAACTGCGCCAAATACAATTGATGATTGATCGTCTAGAGACTGATCCAGAGCTATTAATTCTACTGCTAGTTGTGTAAAGCCTCTTCTGATATCTGATTGTTTTGCTTCAATCACCAATAGAGAATTAGATTTATGTAAGTAATAATCTAAAGTGCCTTTGAGCTTTTCATCCACATGAAGTGGATATTCACTATATAGTTGAGCTTTTGTCTGATCGCAAATTTCAGCAAGGATGGGAGCAATCATAAATTCTCTGATTGATATCTCAGCCATTGGGTTAAAAAGCTTTATATTGCGCTGTAAGTAATTTTGTAAAAATTCTAAATAGCTAATATCAGCAAAGGATATTGGTAATTCTAGCTCTGTGCGATCGTAGCCATACTCAAACTCAGCTACTACATCTATGGTTGGATTAGGCAACAAAAAATATTGACTAAAAGTGTAACTTTGCTCAGGTTTTAAAATTTTATATTTGCTCATAATTTTTATCGTGAATGAACTACATCAAAGATATTACGAATTACGAATTACGAATTGGTATTGTTATTGTTATCTCAATAATTTGCTAAACTCCAACTTTAGGGATAGTAAATAAAAACAATTTGAGCAGGGAATTTAGAGGGGGTTGCAGAGTGGCTGATGATGAACGCATAGTCAATAGACAGCAGATTTATCCAAGGGATTTTTCCTGGGGATTATGGCCTGTTTTGCCACTCTACCCTTATGGCAGGCGGCAGACAATCCGTAAAGAAGTCCTTAAGGACACAATTTGGAATTTTGACCAGATTCAGGGCATTTTCTACGTTGTTGTACCGATTCGCATGACTGTTGTTAAGCTCGAAGCGGGGGGTCTTCTCGTTTATGCGCCTGTTGCGCCAACCCCAGAGTGCATCCGGCTTGTGAATGAGTTGGTGGCAAAACACGGTAATGTTAAGTACATCATCCTGCCAACTATCTCTGGTATAGAACACAAGGTTTTTGTCGGCCCCTTCGCCAGATACTTTCCAACTGCACAGGTGTTTGTGGCTCCCCACCAGTGGAGTTTTCCGCTAAATCTACCCCTTAGCTGGCTTGGCTTACCCCCAAAACGAACTCAATTACTCCCAGAAAATAGTAGCAAAACACCCTTTGCTGATGAGTTTGATTATGCAATGCTGGGCCCCATCGCTCTTGGGACTGGTCGATTTGCGGAAGTTGCTTTTTTTCACAAGCGATCGCATACTCTTTTAGTAACAGATTCCGTGCTTTCGATCCCAGACGATCCACCTGCGATCGTTCTATTAGATCCATATCCGTTGCTATTTCATGCCAAGGATCGTGCTTCTGATCTTGTTGCAGACATTCAGGAAAATCGCCGTAAGGGTTGGCAGCGCATCTCGTTGTTTGCTTTGTACTTTCAACCAAGGGCACTAAATATACCCCAATGGAGTCAGGTGTTGCAAGATGCCCTGAAAGCACCAGAACGCTCAAGAAAAGCCTATTTTGGATTGTATCCTTTTAAATGGCATCCAGACTGGCAGCGATCGTTTGATGCTTTGCGAGGAAATGGGCGTTTGTTTGTCGCCCCAATTTTACAGACATTGATTCTGAACCGCGCACCCAAAGAAACCATTGAGTGGGCTGATAAAGTTGCAAGTTGGGACTTTGAGTGGATTATTCCCTGCCATTTTGATTCACCGATTAAAGCCGAACCGCAGCAATTTCGCCAAGCTTTCTCTTTTTTGGAAAAGCAGCCTGCTGTCAGTGTGGGTTTGTTTAGCAGTAGTAGCTATCCCTTACCAGAGGAGGATTTTAAGGCACTGAGGGAAATCGATGCAGGTTTAAATAAGTTTGGCATTGTGCCAGCAGCAAAGGAGAAGGTGTAGGCATAGAGCAATACGCTTGGGTTAAGAAATTTATCCGTTGAGGCAGGCAGGGGGAGCAGGGGATGCAGGGGATGCAGGGGGGGAAAAAATAGCTTATCTGAACTGTATTGAGGCATAGAGGGCTAATTAGATTTTGTTACCCCTTCAGTTAATTACATTTGAAGCATAAGTGAAAGGGCAAGGACATCCAGGAAGGGTTAAGAGTCTAAGATGTCCTTGATGATGCTTTTTATATCTGTGTCGGCAGGACGTTTTGCAAACTGCTCGTGACTATAAATCCATACAAGTTTAACTTTACACCGTAAGTCCCCCACTGAACCTGTACCCAGGTCAGTGGCGGGATATAAGGTGGGCAATGAGGAATTGACCAACAAGCGACAATAACCGCAGGTTATTCAGAAACGTTGGTCGATGACGAATTGCCAATCTTCATATTTGGAAGTGAATCAATATATTCTTCTATTAGTTGGGTCAAGGTCTTGTCTTGATTCACTGCATAGTTCCTGAACTTACTCATTCTCCTAATGGAAATTCTCAAGCTTATTCTACATTCTTTCATTAAGTCCACCCAATTGACACACGTTTATGTTATCCTAATTTGAGGAGGAAAAACAAATGAGAACTTCATATCAGTATCGATTGCGCCCAACAAAACAACAAATAGTTCAGATTGATAGATGGCTAGATATGCTACGATACCAATACAATTATTTGTTAGCTGATCGTTTTCGCTGGTATGAAGAAAATAGATGCTCTATCAATTCTTGTTCTTTATTTGTTTGTCATTTACCAGAGTTACGAGATAATCCTGACTACTACAGCCAACAAAACTCATTACCTCAACTAAAAAAAGATAGGCCGTGGTACAAAGAAATTCACTCGCAGGTTCTGCAAAATGCAGCAAAACGAGTAGAGTTAGCTTTTGATAGATTTCTAAGTGGAGATTGTAACGGAAAACGAAGCGGAAGACCTCGGTTTAAATCTCCCAACCAATACAAAACTTTTACCTATCCATCGATGAAAGCCGATTGCATCGATAAAGGTTTCATAACTCTTCCTAAGATTGGAAAAGTGAAGCTGACACTACATCGTGCAATACCCGACGGATTCAAAATTAAGACTTGCTCTATCACAAGAAAGGCTGATGGATATTATGTAACTCTTAGTTTAGAAGATCAGACTGTACCTACAATTAAGTCTGACTTCAACCCTGATTCTATAACCGGGATTGATGTTGGCTTGAAAGAATTTTTGACTACCTCTGATCATGATGTGGTCAAAATCCCACAGTATTACCGCAAATCTCAAAAACGTTTGCGAGTCATTCAAAAACGAGTATCCCGCAGAAAAAAAGGGAGCGTTGGTAGGCAAAAAGCTATCAAACAATTAGGTAACCAGCACAAAAAAGTTGCAGATAAAAGAAAAGATTTCCATTTCAAAACCGCGAACAATTTGTTGAAAAAATACGATGTTATTGCGGTTGAAGATTTGAACGTCAAAGGACTTGCACGAACACGATTAGCAAAGTCTATTCTTGATGCTGGATGGTCAAGCTTTCTGTCGATACTACAAATCAAAGCCGAAAACGCTGGATTATGTGTTATCCCAGTTAAAGCATCTGCCACGAGTCAAGATTGTTCTAGTTGTGGGGTGAAAGTTCCCAAAAAACTGCATGAAAGATGGCATGATTGCCCTGGTTGTGGGTGTAGTCTTGACCGCGATCATAATGCAGCGATAAATATAAAGAATAGAGCGGTAGGGCATTCCGTTCTCAAAAGCCAAGAGCCTCCTAAGCGGTAGCCGGATTGTCTTGGAAGCCCCCACTGAAACGGTACTCCGTTCAGTGGCGGGAGATGTCACTTACGCAGTCAATACAATTGACTAAATACATCAATCTGATTTTTCCAGAAGCTCCTTTGGAAACCTTTAACTCGATCTTGTGAAATGACCATCCTTGAGGTAATTTAATCTTTGCAGGTAAAAAATCAATTCCAGATGCAATCCTTATCCCCCGCTCACAATCCCCACCTTATGAGTACATTGAAGGTGGGGACTTCCGCGACACGTTAAACCGTTCTTGCGCGGCTTGAAATGCTTCTTGCATCACCAACTGAATTTTCTGGGGATCGGGTTTTTTACCTCCCATTAAATCACCAAAGTAAACGCAGGCTGCTTCCCCTAGTGCCCAGGTATAAGCGGCTGCCCAAGAGGCGGCGATCGCACTCCCAAAACCTGGTATAAATTTAATTAATTCTCGTGCAATGGCCTGTGCTAAAAAACCACCTGCGATCGCACTTACAACACCTCCCGCCTGAGATGGGGTAACTGTCTGCCCATATAATTTACCCAACAGACCTACCATTGATACTTGCAAGGCAGTGAGTACGGGCATTGTGGCAAATGGCAGAGGTACAGCGGCGAGGGTGGCAGACATAATTGCAAATGGCAAAATATAACGGCGTGCAGCATCTCGGTAGAGGTTGCTAATTTGCTGACCTACTTCTTCTCGATCTAATAGCTGATAAATCGCCTGGGCTTCTGCTTGTGGGAGTAGTTCTGCTAAGGAATCTCGCAGTGCTTCTAAGCCGTAAAATACCGGAGTATAGCCATCTTCTTCTAAGGTAAAGTCGATGAGTACAGAGCGGTCAGTTATTCCTGTGAAGGCTTGTTGGATTGCGGCAAATGGGCGGTTGACTTCCTCATAGTCTGGCGGATAGATGGGATGATCGACGGTATCGGCAGGATAAACCTCATGCAAACAAGTAACTACCAGGAGACAGGGGATGTCTGGATACTTCTGGCGTAGCTGTTGAGTAATTTGTCGTAGGGTGTCAGTTGCAAAATCATTGATTTTAACGGTCAAAAGGAGGATTCTGGCGGAACGAGTTTCCTGTTGTAAATCGCCAACTAACTCCTGAATGATTGTTTGAGTATCTTGTTTGACATCACCCAATCCCACCGTATCAGTAAAAATCAGTAACGGCAGGTCATTGGAAGGATAAGCATAGCGCTGGGTGTGTTGCGTATGAGGACGAAATCCCTGACCGATAATTTCGGCAGAAACTCCCGTCAATCCCCGGACAATTGAACTTTTTCCGGCTTGGGGTTTACCAATTAGAAGGGCTTCTGTGGTTGGTAGTTCGGCTCGGATTTTCTCTAAAATCTCTGCAACCTGAGTTTCACTCACACTAAACCATTCCACAACCGTCTGTGCCACTTGTTCTACGGGTAGGAGTTGCGTTAGACGTGTTGTTGCTTTGTTCCAGACACCACCGAGGCGGTTTGTCCAGGAATTATCGACCGATTTGGTAGTTGCTCCATCGGTCGGTTCACTCAATTGCTGAGAATCATCTTGCTCAGTCATTCCCATGAAAACGGTTGATAGAATTCAATACATCCTGTCTATACTTATCGTACTGTCAAACTTGGTTTCCCTGGAGTTACAATCTAAGGAATTGGGAGCAGTAGACAATTTATGACCGGAAACCACGATCGCGCACAATTTTTGCAAGTTAATGGTTCTGAAAACTCAATACGCTTGGGTTAGCGCCAAAAACCTTGAAATGTGTAGGTTGGATGGAGGAAGGTAGACCCAACCTACCCCGGAGTGTTTTTGAGGCTTAACTAATAGACATCTCCAGAAATTAAATATGCGTTATCCAGAATCCTTGTAGAGACGTAGCAGTGCTACGTCTCTACATTCATTTTCACCAGATGTCTAATGACCAATGACCAATGACTACTTGATCAAATCAGCGATCGCTTTTACCAATACATCTGGATCTACTGGTTTGGAAATATGCATTTGAAATCCTGCTGCTAGTGCTTGCTGTTGATTCATTTCTCCAGCATAAGCTGTCAGAGCGATCGCTGGTACGCTTCCTCCTTGTTGGGGCGATCGCGATCGCACTTCCCGCATCAGCATATAACCGTCTGTCTTTGGCATTCCAATGTCACTAATTAAAACATCTGGTATCGACTCAGATAGTGCTTGTAGTGCTTCTTGTGCTGATGCTACGGCGGTTACTTTTACACCGTAGTCTTGCAAAATAAAGGTAACTAAGTCGCGAATATCGGGTTCATCATCTACTACTAAAACTTGAGTGTCCGAAAGGAAGGAGGATTCAGTCTCACAAGGTAAAGATTGATTCTCCTCATGTCGAACCTGTTCACTTCTAACCAAAAGTGGTAGCTCAACTGTGAAGGTTGCACCCGCTTCTTCTCCAGGACTTTCGGCTTGAACTTTTCCCCCATGCATTTCTACAACCTTACGCACGATGGCTAGTCCTAAACCTAGTCCGCCAAATGTCCGCGTAGTTGTGCCATCAGCTTGGCGAAAGTAATCGAACACATAAGGCAAAAAGTCTGGGATAATTCCCTTACCTGTATCACTGACCTGAATTTGAATCTGATTAGCGGCTTCCATGAGTCGAATTTCTACCCGTCCTCCTGTTGGTGTAAATTTTACTGCATTGGAGAGCAAGTTCCACACAACTTGTTGCAGCCGATTTGGGTCGCCCATCACTTGTCCCAAAATTACATCAAATATGGTCTGAATTTGAATTGACTTGGCTTCTGCTGCTAGTCGTACCGTTTCTAGTGCGGCTTCAACTACCATTACCAAGTTAACTGGACAGACATTCAAGTTTAATTTTCCTTGGAGGATGCGAGACACATCTAACAAATCTTCAATTAGTTGGGTTTGTAACTTGGCGTTGCGTTCAATGGTTTCTAAGGCGTGGTTAGTAGTTTTTTCGTCAAATTTGCGAGTCCGCAGCATTTTCGACCATCCCAGGATCGGGTTGAGTGGGGTTCGTAGTTCATGGGAGAGAACTGCTAGAAATTCATCTTTAATTTTGTTGGCGATTTCTGCTTGTTGGCGTGCTGTCCTTTCGCATTCGAGGAGGCGATCGCATTCTTTTTCTGCTAATTTGCGATCGGTAATATCTAGTACAAAAGCAACACCATGTTCTTGAGAGTCATTCAGCAGGGCCACCCCCAAGACAATTGGTACTCGCTTGCCGTTGCGGTGGATGTACTCTTTTTCGTAAATTTTGGAAATTCCTTTGGCTTGCACCTCTAAAATGGCGCGATCGTCTAAATCTTTATACTCAACAGGACTAAGTTCTCTCCAATTAATTTTACCTAAAGTGGCAAACTCATCACGAGTGTAGCCAGCTAGTTGAAGAAAGGCATCATTAGCATCAATAACTAATCCATCTACAGTCCAAAAGGCGACCCCAATGAGGTTAGATTCAAACAAACGCCGAAATCGTGCTTCACTTTCACGTAATGATTTTTCTGCCCGTTTGTGTTCGGTAATATCACGAGAAACAGCAATTACGCCTTCAATTGTTTGGTCAATATTGCGTAATGCGGTGAGGATGTATTCATAATAATGAATGCCATCAGTGGAAACATATTTACACTCATCCTTGAGCGGCTCACCAGTTTTCATTACAGCTTGTCGTTGATGATCTACCTGCATTATTAGGTCTGCGGGTAAATCCAATTCTGGCAAAGTTTTGCCGATAATATCTTGGGGTTTTAAGCCTAGTATTGTTGCTCCGTCACGACTGATATATTGATAACAACCTCTACGATTAAAGATATAAATATGATCGACGGAGGCAGTAAGGATAGCATTTAAGATATTTGCCTGTTCTTGGACTTGGGTTGTTAGTTCGCGAGTGCTTTCTTCTGCCTGCTTGCACACAGTAGTTTCCATACAAACACCGATCATTCGCACTGCTTGACCCCGAACGTCATAAATAAATTTTCCTTTAGCAGAAATCCAATGTACGCTTTGGTCTGACCGAACTATACGAAATTCATCGTTGTAGTCAGTTTTGTGTGCCAAAGCGTGAGCGATCGCCTGCATGACAGATTGCTTATCTCCAGGATAAACGCACTTTTGAAACGTCTCGTAAGGACCATCAAAACTACTTGGAATTAGACCAAAAAGCATTTCATAATTTTCAGACCAGATTACTTGATTGGTAACAACATTCCAATCCCACAAGCCCATCTCAGAAACATCTAGAACTAGTCTCAGCCGTTCTTCACTCTCTCTTAAAACTACTTCTACTTGCTCTCGCTTGGCAATTTCTTGTTGAAGTTGTTGTAAAATCACTTCCACATTTTTTGGTATATTGATAGTAGATGTATCCTTCTCAATATGTAACTCTACAACTGGAATATGAGGATTTTCTACTTCTTCTGGTAGATTTCTTTTTAATTCTATTAATTCTTCCTCAAGCGCTGCTTGCCTTTGCTGATAAGATATCTCTAATTGCTCTAACTCAGCCACACGCTGCCATAAAAGTGCTAATTCATTATCAACATTTGGCATCTTGTACACCACTCATACTTAATAGTATCGACTTGAAGAGTCGGTATCCCCTAGTTCAATCTAGGAATTTTTAGCTAAAAAAAATACAATCTATCAAAAGGTATATAAACACTTAAAAATTCCAAACTTAAAATATTATCACAGCAATCATTTAATCTATCCTATCAACTATATGTTTTTTTAAGCAAAAGCATCTGATAAATTTCAGTCAAAAGGCATATATGAGTCTCAATAACTGTAGGGTAAGTACTGCCACAGATATCAAAATTGAGGTTTTCGGCACCAGTCAATAATGCCCACCCTACAAAAGTAGCTAAAGAAAGTTTATCTCTTTAATCGCATGACGGCTGCACCTATTAATAATGCCACTACCTGCCCCCAGAAAACAACACCCGATTGATTTACGCCAACAGGAGGAATATTTAAGCTGCCGATACCATAAAATAATTGTTGCCCAAACCACCAAAATATATAGAAAAAGGCCGGTACTTGGATAGGGATATACAAGATTATTAACGGTAAAATCGTGTCAATTTTAGCTTTAGGAAACTTCATAACATAAGCTCCTAATATAGCTGCGATCCCACCATTCGCCCCAATCAATGGTACTGTCAAACTCGGTTCAGTCAGAATTTGGACTACCTCTGTAATCACGCCAGCAGCTAGATAAAATCCGAGATAGTGTTTGTGTCCCAGAAGATTTTCTACAGTTTTCCCAAAAACCCACAAGAATAGCAGATTTCCTAATATTTGACTAAAACTGCCGTGCAGAAATATTCCAAAAAGTAGCGAAAATGCTCGCCAAATTACAATTATCCAAGCAGCATTGTTGAAAAAGAGTGCATTTGTAATTGCCCCACTAATTTGCGCTGGAATTACACCCAAAGTATTGATAAAATAGCCCAATTCATCATTAAATTCTAGTTTAAGTTCCCATAAAAACACAGCCAGATTAATGCCAATCAACCAATAATTAATAATCGGCTTACTTCGACAACGAATATTATCACTAATAGGAATCATATAGATTTGGGGCATTGGGCATGGGGCATGGGGCATTGGGCATGGGGCATTGGGCATTGGGCATTAGGTATTTGCTTATTCTCCTCTTGCCCCCTCATCTCCCTTATCCCCCTCATCCCCCTCATCTCCCTATTCCTTAACGTGTGGCAAGATTGAAATCAGATCGCATCGCACTTAATTAGGTAAACGAGATGCTGGGAAACACACTTGTAGGAAGATACCAAATTATTAGTAACTTGGGAGGTGGGGGTTTTGGTGAAACTTTTGTGGCTTCTGATACTCAATTACCTGGTTCACCTCTATGTGTTGTTAAGAAACTCAAACTCCAGGCAAGCGATCCAGTAACTTTGGAGACAGCTAGGCGTTTATTTAATACGGAAGCACAAGTTCTTTATAAATTAGGAACTCACGATCGCATTCCCCAACTTTTAGCTTATTTTGAGGAGGATGCCGAATTTTATCTCGTACAAGAATTAATTGAAGGCCACGACCTGAGTCAAGAATTAACACCAGGTAAAACCCTAAGTCAAGAGCAAGTAATTTCACTTTTACAAGAACTTTTGACAATCTTAGAATTTGTCCATCAACAGAATGTAATTCATCGTGATGTCAATCCGCGAAATATTCTCAGACGCCAACCAGATGGCAAACTAATTTTAATTGATTTTGGTGCGGTTAAACAAATTGCTACTCAAGTTATTACTCCCCAAGGTCAAACTATTGCAACAGTAGCTATCGGTACACCTGGTTATATTCCTAGTGAACAAGCTCATGGGACACCAAAATTAAGCAGTGATATCTATGCTGCTGGAATAATTGCTATTCAAGCTCTCACTGGATTATCACCAGAAGAAATAGTCAAAGATGCTGATACTAATGAAATTATCTGGCATAATCAAGCCACGGTTACGCCAGAATTCGCTCAATTCTTAGATAAAATGGTGTGCTACGATTTTCGTCAACGTTATGCTTCGGCAACGGTAGCATTACAAGCGCTGAAAGAATTAACACAACCACCGACAGAAACAATAGCTTTAACTCCCATTTCGCCGCCAAAAAATATTAACAAACCTCAGCCGAAAAAAGGTACATTGAGTAAGATTTTACTATCAATATTTTTGCTTGGGGTTGGCGGTGTAGCATCAATATTTATTTGGAATAATATTAATTCAAATAATGCCATAGAATTATCTAAGCAAGGAAATACGCTTTTTGATTTGCAACGTTATCAAGATGCGCTAGAAGTATATGAAAAAGCCGTTAATATTCGACCAGATTATCCTCAAGGCTGGAATGGTCAAGGCAAAACGTTAGATAAATTAAAAAAGTACAAAGAATCATTAGTGGCGTATGACAAAGCAATTCAAATTAAACCAGATTATTTAGATGCTTGGGTTGGAAGAGGCTTTGTATTAGGAAATTTACAACGATATCAAGAAGCAATCGCTTCTTTTGACAAAGCTTTACAATTAAATAACAACAACTCAGAAGTCTGGAATGCTAAGGGCGAAGCTTTCAGTAATTTAAACCAATATGACCAAGCAATTAAGTCTTATGAAAAGGCAATTGAACTCAAACCAGATAATTACGAAGCTTGGTACAAAAAAGGATTAGCGTTGCAGAATTCTAAACGATATGAAGAAGCGATCGCAGCCTTGGAAAAAGTTGTTGAACTCAAACCAGACTACGAGCAAGCTTGGTATAACTTGGGAAATAATCGAGTGAAGATCCAACGCTATCAAGATGCATTCACCGCTTATGATAAAGCAGTACAATATCAGCCAAATTATTACCAAGCTTGGTTGTCAAGAGGTAATGTACTGCTGAATCTACAACGTTATCCAGAAGCGATTGAATCTTTTAATCAAGTAATTAAATCCAATCCTAGAAACTACCAAGCATGGTATAATTTGGGCTGGTCGCTGCATCAAAACCAACGTTATGAAGAAGCAATAAAATCTTACAATAAAGCGGCAACAATTAAGCAAAATGACTATCAACTCTGGTATAATCTAGGGAATTCACAATACATATTGCAGAAATACGAAGATGCGATCACATCTTATAATAAGGCAGTTCGTTATAAACCAGATCATTCTGAAAGCTGGTATAGCAGAGGCAATGCGCTATTAAATTTGAAGCGGTTTAAAGATGCGATCGCCTCTTACGATCAAGCAATAAAATACAAGTCTAATTACCAACAAGCAATAGACGGCCGTAATCAAGCTCAAATTCAACTGCAAGGCGAAATATCAAAGCCTAAGCCTGTAATTGTGCCAGTTCTCCCATTTCCTAATTCCACCAATCCACCGCAAGGGAATTAAAAATTAAAAATTAAAAATGAATACAGTAAAAAAATTGTAAGTTGGGTGGAGGCTTTGCGTAACCCAACCTACGTCTAATGCACTGTTTTAAGCTTTCATACCCTACATATATTTCAACAATCAAATAGGAGTCCTATAGTACGTTAACAATTCGTAATTAGAAGCAATAATTGGAATTTTAGTTTATTTGAAAGCATATTTTGAGATAAAACAGGAGTCAGAATTCAGAATACTCTACCCATAAAGGGATAGAGTTTTAAGGCGAGAATATTTTAATTTTTTCGCCCACCAAGGGCGAAAGCGCGTAGCGGGACGAAGTACGGTTTTAACCAATATTCAGACGCTCGCGGACTCGCTAACGCTGCGCTATCACCCACTCGTACAGAATTCATACTGAATTCTGACTCCTGAATTCTTCTTATAAAAACTTATAATTCGTGGCATTACTATAAATTTCTGGTTTATTTTACCAAAAGCTGTGAGCATCGGTAATTTCTGGGGAAGTCTAAAGATAACCTAGAATTTTTTCTTACCGAACTATGTGATTAAGGAGCTAACCCTTGATACAACAAAACTCCAGCCTATCGGCATCTAATAAAAAAAATCATCCATCGCGAAATTTACTGATTCGATTTATTCTTGGTGGTACTACCCTGATAGTCAGTATTTCTGCTTATTTCAGCTATCAAGCCACTAGAAATCTGATGCTCAAAGATTTGAGACAGAGCGCTTTTTTAGAGGTACAGAGAGGAGTTGCAGAAATTGAGGAGTGGTTACATGTTCGCCAAGTGGAGGTAGAAACCTTGGCTAATACTTCAACTGTACGCTCCTTAAACTGGTCTGTGGCAGAACCCTATTTAAAAGCAGAAGCGAAGCGGATAAATGAATTTTTCTTGTTCCAAATAGCTACCCCAGATGGTTCATATTCCAATACAAAAGTTGGTCGATCAAATAAAAATATTCAGGATCGAGATTACTTTCAAAAAGCAATTGCGGGAAAGAGTGACATTTCCGATCCCTTCATTAGCCGTTCTACAGGAATTCCTTTAATTGCCATCTCCACCCCGATTTGGTCAAATTCTGCTAGCAATAGTTCACCGATAGGGACTTTCCACGGCAATGTGAAAGTCGATCACATTGGAGAGGTTGTCAACTCGCTGCAATACGGCACAAACAGCTATGCTTTTGCTCTCAATTCCCAAGGACAGGCGATTGTCCATCCAAACTCGGCGTTAATGTCAACCGTAGAAAAACCTGCACCCAGCCTGCTGAAAATAAGCGATCGCAATTTAAATGCGATCGCCCGGCGGATGGTAAACAAACAACAGGGAATTGAGTTGATGGAAATTGACGGCACTCAAAAGTATGTAGCTTATCTACCGTTGACACAAGCTAATTGGTCTGTGGCTTTGGTGATTCCCCGCCAAAATATCGAATCTCGATTGCAATTCCTCGATTTAATTGCCTTAATTGTCGGTGGACTGACTGTCACTATGATTACTGTCTTGTGGCAGGTGCAAGCATTTGAACAAGGTGAACTGAAAAAGTCTAAAGCTGCGGCTGATACAGCCAACCATGCTAAAAGCGAATTTTTGGCTAACATGAGTCATGAACTGCGAACGCCCTTGAATGGCATTCTCGGTTGTGCCCAAATTTTACTGCGTTCTTCAGCTTTACCTAAGCAAGAGCAATATCACGTCAATATTATTGAACAATGCGGCTCTCATCTGCTGACTTTAATTAATGACATTTTGGATCTCTCCAAAATTGAAGCAAAAAAGTTAGAACTGCATCCCGATGATGTGCATTTCCCCTCCTTTCTTCAAGGAATTGTCGAAATATGCCACATTCGGGCAAAACAAAAGGGCATTTCCTTTGTCTATAAACCTGCGATCAACTTACCTACAGGAATTCATGTCGATGTCAAAAGATTCCGTCAGGTACTATTGAATCTCTTAGGAAATGCCATCAAATTTACAGATAAAGGTCAGGTTACTTTCAGTATTGAAGTCATCGATCAAGCTCCCAGTGATGGGCAAACAGTGAAATATCGCCTTCGCTATACCGTAGAAGACACGGGAATTGGTATAACTCCTGCAGAATTGAGCAAAATTTTCTTGCCATTTGAACAAGTAGGAGAGAAAAAGCGCCAAGCTGAAGGCACTGGGCTGGGTTTAGCTATTACTCGGCAGTTAATACAGATGATGGGTAGCGATATCCATGTTCAGAGTCAGATCGGCCAGGGGAGTAGCTTCTGGTTTGAGTTAGAGATTCCCGAAGCGGCTGACTGGGTACAATCTGCGATGACTGCATCAGAGAAACAAATCATTGGCTTTGAGGGTAGCCCCTACACCATCCTGATGGTTGACGATCGCTGGGAGAATCGCACAGTGATTACAAACTTACTGCAACCACTGGGTTTTAATGTAGTTGAAGCCAGCAATGGTAAAGAAGGTTTAGAAATAGCGATCGCTCTCAAACCAGACTTAATCATCACAGATTTGCTGATGCCAGAAATGGATGGGTTTGAATTAATTAAACACCTGCGTCACACTCCAGAAATTCAGGATGTATTGATTATCGTCTCTTCTGCTAGTGTCTTTGAAGCAGACAAATATCGCAGTCTGCAAGCCGGAGGTAACGCCTTCTTAACTAAACCTATACAGGTAGATGAATTATTGCATCAACTAGAACAATACTTAAATTTGGTATGGATTTACAAGCAATCTCAGCCTGATGGAGAAAAAGCTAAAGAAGCAATAACAGCAAATAGCCAATCTGCTCAATTAACTCCTCCTTCGCCCCAAATCTTGCAGGAACTAGTTACCTTAGCTAGTAAAGGTAACTTTAATGCCATTCTCAAGTGGGCCGACCAACTTGAGGAAAGAGACACAATCTTCGCACTATTTGCTAATGAACTACGGCAACTAGCAAGGCAATTTGATGAAGATTTAATCCTAAGTTTTTTGACTAAATATGCGGTGGAAACAGTATGAAAATGATTATTGAAGACCAAAAGAATTCTATCAATTATACTCCTTCTAGGGGAATTGTTTTAGTCGTTGATGATAACCCTACCAATTTACAAGTTTTATCCAGTTTTCTGGATCAGTCTAGCTTTGAAGTTTGGGCAGCACGCAGCGGTGAAAAAGCCCTTCAGCGATTAGAAAATGATGATTTACCTGATTTAATCTTGTTGGATGTGATGATGCCGGGTATAGATGGTTTTGAAACCTGTAAACAGCTAAAAACCAATCCTCGTGTCCAAGATATTCCGGTCATTTTTATGACAGCACTCTCAGAAACGGCTGATAAGGTCAAAGGTTTGCAATTGGGAGCCGTAGACTACATTACCAAACCTTTTCAGCATGAAGAAGTCTTGGTGCGAATCGAAAACCACCTAAAACTAAGAAATTTGACGAAAACCTTAATCGCGAAAAATGCCGAATTGCAACAAACTCAAACTCAACTAATTCAAGCAGAAAAGGTAGCAACTTTAGGACAACTGACAGCAGGAATTGCTCATGAAGTAAATAATCCGATCAATTTCATAGCTGGCAACTTAAATTTTGTGGAACAGTATGTACAAGAGGTAGTTAATTTACTACATCTCTATCAAAAATATCTGCCCGATCCACCAAAGGAAATTCAAACCGCAATTCAAAAAAGCGATCTCACCTTTTTGTTAGATGATTTATCTAAAATTATTCAATCCATGCAGGTTGGTACAGATCGCGTTACAGAAATTGTGTCATATCTAAACAACTTCTCGCGCCACAGAGAAGCTGGTAAGAAGCTAGCTAACCTGCATGAAGGGTTAGAAAGTACATTACTCATTCTCGGACATCGCTTTAAACAAAATGCTCATCACCCAACCATCCAATTAGTTAAAGAATATGGAAACTTGCCACTTATTGAGTGTTTTCCTGGCGAAATCAATCAGGTTTTTATGAATTTAATTTGTAATGCGATCGATGCCATTGAAGAAAAAAATAAAAATAAAGATATTGATACAATTTATCAAAATCCTGGGATGATTAGAATTAAAACTGAGGCAATTGGAGAGCAAGTTATTTTAAGAGTTGCCGACAATGGTTCAGGTATAAATAATGCAGATAACACAAAAATATTTGATGCTTTTTACACAACAAAACCTGTCGGCAAAGGAACCGGGCTTGGTCTATCTATTGCTTACCAAATTGTGGTTAATAATCATCATGGTAAGCTCACATACGATTCAAAACCAGGTGAAGGCATAGAGTTTATCATTGAGCTACCGATTCGATAAATGAAAATTTGCAAATTAATTGAAGAAGAATTCAGGAGTCAGAATGTAATCTGTGGAGGATTAATATGATATAGACTACATGACGCGTCGGGGCCTTGCTACGCATAGCGCCTTGCAGAGAAGGCATCGCTTCTTCCAAAATTGTCTTTTCTATCCCTCATTATAAAAAATCAAGTAATATTACTCATTGACAAATTGCATAGACTCTAAAATACCCACTAAAAATTCTTAGTGTGCATTGATAGGCTTTTGCAAACTTTGCTATAGATACTCAAATTTATTATGATAATGATAATCTTTTGAAAGGGATAGGCAATATAGCCCATTCCCTGCCTTCTTATTCGCAATTTAGTGATTCTTATTATCATAAGAATTATTTAATTAAATTCACCAATTGATGACAGATATACTATCTTAACCACAGATACCGCATATACACAGTAGAATGATTTGCAATTGGAAATGACGCTATTTGTACGGTTGCTTAGTGTTCATTAATAGAGCTGCTATCGATACTGATAATTTTCTCTCAGTATTTTCACTAGGTAGATGCTATTTTTTGGAACACAAGCTAGAAAGGCAGTTTAGCCATATTTACGCGAAAATTCGCAGGTGTAAACCTAGAAAACCGTGTATAAACTTACAAATAGCAGTTATACGACCGTATCCAATACTGAGTTACTGACTAAGGCTAGAGTTACTGACCGTTGACAATTTAGTTTTTGCAACATACCCTATTTTTTCCCTATGATGATTCATGGTTTAGGTTTTCTCAGTTTGAGCGCATCTCTTGTACTTCCCTGGGCATTAGCAGGTCTGGTTCAAGGACAGAAAATAACAGAGTCTTTAGTTAAAGATGTTCGCCAGTCATCCACCGTTCAGCAAATGCCACTACCTAGCCGCAAGCTGATCAGCCTGGTTTCAACTGCGACATACTATGTTAGCGCTACAGGAAATGACAGAAATAGCGGACTCACTACCTCATCCGCTTTTCAGACAATTCAAAGGGCCGCAGACCTTACCAACCCTGGTGACACAGTACTGATTATGAACGGGGAATACAGGAATGCACCCGGACGTGGATCTGTACTAAGCATTAGTCGTTCTGGAACTGCAAATGCCTGGATTAAATTTAAAGCCTATCCTGGCCATTCTCCAAGAATTCGGCACAATACATGGAATGGTATCGGGTTTGGAAAGCGAGTTTCATATATTGAGATCAATGGGTTAGAGGTCATAGGAAACAATGCCAATGTCACCCTTGCTTATGCATTAAGTCAGAAGAGTAACTCATCAAATAGCCTGACAAACGGAAACTGCATAAGCATTGACGGACGCAATGGTGGTGGCGTTCATCACATAAATATTCTGAACAACAAAGTGCATGACTGTGGAGGAGCTGGTATTTCAGTAGCCGGAGCTGATTATGTGAGAGTGGATAATAACACTGTGTATAATAACGCCTGGTACAGTGTCTATGGTACTAGCGGCATTTCCTTCTTACAGAATTGGAATTCTGACAACAACCAGGGATACAAGATGTTTGCAACCAACAACAGGGCATACAACAATCGTATGTACGTTCCCTGGATTCAAACTGGAACTATCACAGATGGTAATGGCATTATTGTAGATATTTCAAAAAGTGGTACAAATGGTGCATATAGAGGACGGACTTTAATTGCCAACAATATTAGCTACAGGAATGGTGGCTCGGGTATTCATGCCCATGAAAGCCAGCATGTGGATATTGTCAACAACACGGCATATTTGAATCAGCAAACTCCAGGGCTTAAAAATAAGGGGGACATTTATGGTGGTTATGCATCTGATATCAAGATTTTAAACAACATTATTTATCCTTCTCCTGGTAGAAATGCGAACAGCAACGTGATGAATAGCAACGTCACCTATGACTACAATCTTTACCCCAATGGTGCCCTGATCGTTGTGAGAGGTCTTCACGATGTTATTGGAAACCCACAGTTTGTGAATCCCTCAAGTGGTGACTTTAGACTCCAAGCAACGAGTCCAGCAATCAATAGGGGTTACTATTGGAGTGGTTTGACAACTGATTATGCAGGTAACCCTCGTCCTACTGGTAGTGGATATGATATTGGGGCATACGAATATAGGTAACTGCCCATAGTGATGTCAAACTGAAGTCTACAGCTCCAAAAAAGAACAAGCCTGCAAAAGCAGGCTTGTTCTTTTTTGGCTAATTAAATAGACATGATATACAAGTTATGCTCTTCAGTTCACTAGTATTCAGTTCATTAGTAAGACAAAATCCTGCTTTAGACAGAGCTTTTGTTCGGAATACGTTTTTGTTGCTTAACCTCTCTTCTCAAATCTTGATCAGTAAAGTATTCTTTGGCATGGTTGAAATAACTACTAGATTCATTTTTATCAATGATACCGTTCACAACTAAACCTAAGACGTTGTGACTGGATTTCTCTAGCATTTCTTGAGCCGCAGCTGCACTATTAGAATCAATTACCCCAGGTCTAGCTACTAACAAAATCCCATCAGTCATTTGGCTTAAAGTCAAAGCATCAGCTGCTAAAAGGAGAGGAGGAGCATCAATAATGACAAAATCATAGTTGTATTGAGATGAAAAATTTTCAATTAGTGATGCCATCCGTTTTGAGTCAAGCAAAGCAAGTGGGTTCGGAGGTCTAACTCCAGCAGTTAAAACATCAAGGTTATCCATTACCTTAGATACAGCAATGTCAAATTCAGCCTGACCTACAAGAACCTCACTCAAACCAACTGCATTGGTTAGTTGCCAGAGATGATGCTGAGAAGGAATTCGCATATCTGCATCAACTAGTAAAACTTGACGTCCTAGTTGAGCGATCGCCGCTGCCAAATTAGCTGAAACTGTAGACTTGCCTTCCTTAGGAACTGCGCTAGTTACCACGATAGTTTTGAGTACTTTATCTGAACTCAGGAATTTCAGATTGGCTTGAATCATCCGGTACATTTCGCTCGTTAAAGAGTGGGGAGTATCTCTAACGGCAATTTTTTGAGCTGTTGATTCTGCATTGGAATAACGGGAGCGAATCTTTTTAACAGACAAAGGAATAATTCCCAGTAAGGTATATCGAAATACATCTCTAACTTCTTTTAGTGTTTTTAGAGATCTATCTCTCATAGCAAGGAAGAGTACGGTTGTAGTCGCAAAAAATAAACCGAACATCACTCCTAGCACCAAAACAATTATTTTTTTAGTTAATACTGGGTCTTCGGGAACTAAAGCCTGAGCAATAATTCGGGAATTGGCTGTATTTGTATTCTCAACTAACTGTAATTCTTGAACCTTTTTCAATAGAGTTTGATAGGTAGAGTCTGCAACTTCAACTTTCCGTTCTAACTCCCGCTGATTTTGTGCCAACTGGGGTATGATTTTCATCCGCTGTTCGTAGCTAGAACGGGAATTATATAGAGAGTAGAGTCTTTGAGTTAAACCCAAGCGCTGTATTTCTGACTGGACAAAATTTTGTATCAGACTTTGTCTGAGTTCTCCAATCTGTAATTGACCCTGGGGAACTTGTGTTTGATGGCCAACAGTCTGACCAATTTGCTGTTGCAGGAGGGATTTTAAACTAGCTTTTTTTGCTTCTAGGTTAACAACTACGGGGTTGTCATCTAGGAAACGGCTGCGTTCAATTGCTAACTGCCGCTCGGTCTCTTGAAGTTGTGTAAGGACTCCCTGCACTGCGGGTGACTGACTGATAGCACTTACTGCCATAGCTTCCTGAGAATTTAGCTCTACTTTCTGTCGCAGTTCATTGGTTTGGGCGTTTACCTCATCCAGTTGAGCCTTAACAGTATTCATCTCATTGTCTAAATTTCCAATAGTCGCAACGGCTGACCTTGTCTCCTCTGTTAAATCTGCAATGTGATGCTTTTGTTTAAATATACGTAGCGCTACTTCTGCATTATTAACAGCCGCTTGAGTTTTAGGAAGCTGCTTGGCCATAAATTGACGAGTTGCTCCTGCCTCAGAGCGATTTGTCAAAATATCATTTTCCAAATATAAATTCATAATTGTGTTGACCACTGCCGCTGCTTCTTCAGGGTCACGGCTGCTATAGCTAATTCGCAATACATCTGTCCCACCCACAATTTTGAGGGTCAGGGATTTTTGTAGCCCTTTTATTTGCAGAGGTTCACCTTTATTATCTTTAAGTTTTAGTTTGTCTATTGTTCGCTGCAATAAAGTAGGGGAAGAAATAACTTCTATCTGACTGCTTATGGGATTTTGAGTTGCTACCAAGGGTTTCAAATCTCCTGAGTCTCCTCCTTCAGAGGTGCCAGGCGAAAGATTAGTTCCTGCTACTTTAAAAGAGGGAATTTTGAATAACAGTTTTCCTTCTGCTTCATAAGATGGCTTCATAAATTGTATAGCTACAGCACTCAACATAACTGTTGCTACAAATATCGCAGTACCAGGTAACCACCATCGTTTCAATATCAATAAGTAATGATTAAGGTCTAAATCAATAGATTCTCTAGATTCCATAGATTTTTCTGACATAAATCTTCCAAAGTACAGGTTTTAAAGGAGAAACTCAATATTGATCTACTCAGATTAGCTACAAAGCACACCTAGTGATACTATTTTACAATATGACATATAGTATAGACTATTTAGGTAAAAAAACCCGAAATCATTTACAGGCTTTGGTTTCAGGAATCTAATAGCCAATACTTAGGAGTGTAGAGGAGCATCATTAAAAATACATACGATAACAGTTCATCCTTCATTTATGCTTTAATTAACCTTTTGAACCTTTCTATAAAACTGCGATCTTAATGCCCTACCATAAAACCAACGCAAGAGCCAGATATAACTCTCATAACTTAGTCTTTATTATTTGCTGCTCAAAGCCGTAAAAAAGCTTTAGTCAATTTGAGGTTTTTGAAGATCAAAATTTCCTCCTGATTGCTTAACCTCCTTGAGTTCAGAATATAATTTCACTAAGACTTACGCAAAAATTGCTAAAAAGCTTAATTTATCGAACCGCCTTCTCTTCGAGAGGCTGAGGCCAACGCGCAGCGTCTCGTAGAGAAGACGCCAAGAGCGCCGAGAATTCGTAGAGTGTGCGTAAGTCCTATTCACGATATTTTCATCTGTCGTGTTCCTACTTAGGTTGCCAAGCTTTATCATAAGCCTCTAACAGCTTAGGTATTTGATGTCGCCACTCTAGTTTTTCCTCCATTCTTTGTCTACCTAGCTCTCCCATCTTTTGTCGCCGCTCACTATCCTCTAGAAGTTCAAGAATGTTTTCGGCAAAATCCACCACATCGTTGCCTTTGGCATAAACAGATGCTCCCTCTGCCGATCGCCTTCCTTCCAAAAGGTCAAACTGAACAATAGGTTTTCCCATTGCCATGTATTCCATGATCTTGTTCATTGTCGAACGGTCATTGTAAGGCATTTTTTTATCGGGATTAGCACATATATCACAGCTAGAAAGTCTTGCCAGAAGTTCATTATCAGGAATACGCCCCGTAAATTCTACAAACTCATTAACTTCTAACTCTTCAGAAAGTGCCTGAAGCTTCTCAAACATCGGCCCACTACCGATGAGCATAAAGTGAATATCCTGGCGTTTTTTTTCATAGACAATGTAGCGCACTGATTGCAGCAGATAATCGATTCCCTCCGGTTCTCCCATGACGCCAACATATCCCACCAAATACTTCCGACCTTTACGGTAGACTGAGTTGGGCGGTACGGGTTGAAAGCGAGAAAGATCAGGACCACTGCGAACAACAAAGACATCCTCTGGACTTTTACGCCCACGGGTAAGTGCTACTGAAAGGTAAGACTCATTAGTTGAGATAACTACATCTGCTGTTGCAAAGGTTAATCGTTCAACTAGAGAAAGTCCATAGTAGAAGATATCTCTTCGTCCATACTTGGCTTCGTACATCTCCAGATTGATATCATGGTGATCAAATATGACTTTTACACCTTTAAATAACTTAAACCATCCCGCCACCAAAAATAGCAAATCTGGAGGATTGCAAATGTGGACAATATCAAAACCTCGCTCTCGCCACACCCGATGGGCAAGGCGAAACTCCCAAAAAAGCGCTGTACCATACTCCTTTAGATAACCTGATACCGAACTGATATCAGGTGGCATTTCATGACGATAAATGTGAACCTGATCAATAACCTCATATTCTTGTTCAAATCCTTTACCTTTAGGACAAATCACCGAAACTTCATACCCGGCTTTTATCAGGGTAGTTGCTTCCATCCATACGCGCCGATCAAAGGGAAGGGGGAGGTTCTCGACAATAATCAGTACCCTACCAAGCAATGCCATGATAACCTAACTCCTTACTTGTTTGATTAAAGACCCCGGCTAGATCCAAAATTTGCATTTCTTTGGGAGCCTCAAGTAGTACTTGGCGAAATTCTGGTGTAGCATGGTTAACTACTGCCAGTTCTGCTCCCTCTAAAGCTTGCTGGGAATTTGGTACTAGCAAAGCCTCAAAGTGAGGGATGTTACTCTGGATATAGGCAAGGTTGGTTCCCATCAGTCGAGCCTCATATACAGCAGGGTCGTATATTTTCACCTGGCAGCCTTCCCCAATCAACCGCTTGACTAACAGTACCGCTGGACTTTCTCTTAAATCATCTGTACCTGGTTTGAATGCCAATCCCAAAACAGCAACCTGTCTAACTCCAAGACGTAACACCTGCTGGGCAGCCAAATCCACTTGAAGGCTGTTAGTAGTTGGGAGGGCGTTTAGTAGTGGAACTGGAACATCCATGTTCCTTGCGTGGTAAAGCAAAGAACTCAGATCTTTAGGCAGACAGGAACCACCGTAGGCAAATCCAGGACGCATGTAAACAGGGGAAATATTTAACTTCGTGTCCTGCACGATGATGTTCATTACTTCCCGTCCATCTACGCCAAAGGCTTTAGCGACTCGTCCGATTTCATTAGCAAACCCTACCTTGGTAGCGTGCCAGCAATTGGCCACATATTTAACCATTTCCGCCACAGATGGCTGGACTACAGTGAACGGTGCATCCACAGCGGCATACATCTGCCGTACTGCTGCTTCTGCTACAGGAGATTCAGTACCAATAATGGTGTACGGTGGTTGATCGTAATCTTTGATAGCCGAACCTTCACGTAAAAACTCTGGGTTAAATGCCAGATGAATAGAATTATCACCTGTGATACCATCTAACAGATTTTGACACTTTTCCAATGTTCCTGGGGGGACAGTGCTACGCAACACAACTACATGGCCTTCAGTCTTATGGATGGCGGCTTTCCCAATCTGCTTGCACACATTCCAAACATAAGTAAGATCGGGTTCTCCTCTCTCCATTGGAGGTGTACCGACGCTAATCAGCGAAACATCTGATCCTAGTACCGCCGCTTCCGCATCTGTAGTAGCTGTGATTAACTTAGCTGCCACTCCATCAACTAGTAACTGACTCAGCCCTGGCTCTACAATGGGTGACTCTCCCTTGGCAATCAAATCCACTTTTTCGGGATTGACATCTACCCCAATGACTTCGTGCCCATCTCGTGCCAAGCAAGCTGCTGTTACAGCACCGACATATCCCAAACCAAAAATGCTAATTTTCATATCTATGCTCATAGTGGTACTAGTATGTTCTGGATTACGACCATAAAAACAATTACTTTAGAACGTTTTTACAATTAATTATTAAGTTCTATGCTGTAAATTGCTTTTTTGCATTTATTATTCTTGTTTCATCTGTCATTCTCACTGAGAAAGATAACGCTACATACAGAATCCAATTCAAGCTATTAGATTCAAGCAAGGCAGATTCAGTAAGGCTAGCTAAGGCTATATATGTCATATGTATAAGTGGCCAAATATCTAATGCTGTTTTACTACCACGCACCCAATTCAATCCTTGCAGATAAGTGCGCCAAAATCCTAAGAAGAATACCCCCAATCCTAAAAAACCCAAATCAAGGCAAAGAGCAAGATAACCATTGTGGGGGTGGGGTGCCAGCCATCCTGCATTAAGCCAAATATAGGCAGACTCACCATTCCATCCTTGCCAGAATCCACCATAACCATAACCAAGCCAAGGACGTTTCCAAATCATATCCATCACTAGTGGCCACAAATCTGTTCGACCCGTTAGTGTTGAATCTTTACCAAGTGCAGTGAATACTACATCGACACCGTTAGACAACCAAAAATATAAAATTTGACCTATGATTGCCATCATTATTAGGGTTGGTATCATGATCGAGTATGACAATCGCCAAACTTGAAAAGCAAAAAATGCCAATACTAAAATTACTAAATTTACTAGAGATGAAGCTGAACCAGAAAGTAGTAATAGCAGTATTGACAAGCTAACTCCCCCCCAGAAAAGCCAACCATATCTTTTACTTTGATAACCAAGGACTAAAAAAACTATACTACTAGTAACCATCCTTCCTCCCAGACCGTTTTTGTGAGTGAATACTCCACGCCACTTTCCTGCGTCGGACTGTATACCGTATTTAGGCAAAGCTACGGCAAAAAAGACACTAAGTATTATAATAATTCCAAAAACCCAAGCTAATAAATGTAATTGCTGTTTTAAGCTGTATCGCGAGGCAAAATACACGCCAAACAAGCTGGAAGTAATGAGAGTAAAACTATTTTTTAATGTTGTTGAGGGTTCAGCAGACCAAAGAATAGAAACAACTGCCAATATGAATATTGGATAAAACCAGAGTCCTTTACTCAGGATATATAGAGTTTTCTTCCAACGCAAAACTAGTAGTAAGAATGTAACTGCGTAGATTAAGGCATAAATAATCCGAATTGAGGAGCTATCATATTCTACCTGTTCCTGCTGTAATGCTCCTCCTGAAAGGATAAGGGTGAAGATAGCGCCTGAATAAATCAGCAACGTTACAACAGTGAATCCATATTCAGCAAAAATTAGCAGTTTTTTCATATTTTCATAAATTGACTAAAACATTTATTTTTTTATATCTTTGTGAGAAATATTGCCGTTCAAACAGGTAATATTTCAGCAACTCAAACCTTGCTAACTGAAGGCTAATGCCGTAATTTGTATTCTTTGTTGCACGTTATCACTTAATAAACAAATTATAGCATCAGCCATAACGCGGACATAACTAAGTGGAACTAATACCCATCTTTATTTATAGCCAACTACCCCGTCCAAGGCATTCACTTTTTACGAGTTCGCTGTATTTTTAGGATTGACATTTATTTTTTATGAAGATAGAACTAATCCGCACTGAAAAGCTAGAAAATTAAGCAAAGAGGCTTTATATATCGCGCTATGCTTATCTTTAGAAGTATTTTTTTTGGGAGACTTGAAATTCACGCTTTAAGGTTTTTTGTCATTATTCTTATCTTCTGCCTTCTTTTTGGAAACAGTCTCCTATATTTTGGGCTTTTTGAGGAAAACAGAGCGAATTTGCTGCCTGAGTTGCTGAGGGAACAGCCACATAGTTAAGTACAAGAATATATCAATGGGTCGGGGATTGCCCCAGCGTATAGATTCCCCCAACAAAGGAAAGAAGGCTTTCCAATCACCTACTAAGGATGCAGAAGGAGTAATAATTGTTGTAATAAAGCCTGAATAAGCTTTTGGTGTTACTAAATTGCGAGTGGAACGAATCCAATCCAAGGAATATTGCCATTCGTTGATGTTGCTTAAGCGCTTGATTCCCATATCTGAATGCCAAATTGCCATAGGTTCAGGCACAAACTCAACTCCTACACCTTCCATAGCAGTAACCCGAAGCAACCACTCCCAATCCTCATGTCTGTAAAATTTTTCTTCTAGAGGCATTTTTTGCACTAACTCTTTTTTCACAAAAATAGTTGATGTTTGTATGCAGCCCTCTCCTTTAAAAAATGAGTTACGTGCGAAAAGATATTCACTTAGAGGTTCAGAGATGTTAGGTAGCCTTCTAGGACAAATCAAGTCACCTTTTGGAGTCTGGGAAATGAAACGACTAGCAACAACTGGAAAATCATAATGGGAACTATTTGCTACTTCAAGTTGACGCTCCAGTTTTTGTGGAAGCCATTCATCATCATCATCTAAAAAGGCTATCCAAGCACTTTTAGCTTCTCTCACGCCAGTATTTCTGGCCCCTGATGGCCCAACATTTTTTGATAGTTCTATCACTCTTAATCTTGGATCAGTTATCTGAGATAGTACATTCACTGTTTCCTGATCGGGACCGTCTATGATCACAATCACTTCAATTGATTGCAGCGTTTGATTTAATGCACTTGTGACACCCCTAGCAACAATTTGTGGTCTATTGCGTGTAGGAATTACGACGCTAACTATTGTTTGGTTACTTTCATTTACCATTGCTAATTCTTGGTTTCTTGTTTTTTCTGATTGAAAAGATTCAATATTCATTGCTCTAGTACTTATCTTAATTTTTGCAATTTTCCTGTTTTAGAAACAAGATTAGTGATTAAAGCTTCATCCCTTTCTTACAAATTTTTCCAAGACAAAATCAATTCCGCCTAAAGTATAAATACCCAGAGAACTAACAAATAAGATATAGGATGAAACCGAAATAATAAGAGTTAATGAAAAGTCTAAATTAATTTTCTTTAAAATTAAGAATACAGTTAGCATTAAAGCGCCAATTATAAAGGGACGGCGAACAATTCGCCATAAAT
Source organism: Nostoc sp. (assembly GCF_036917155.1). Taxonomy (GTDB): domain Bacteria; phylum Cyanobacteriota; class Cyanobacteriia; order Cyanobacteriales; family Nostocaceae; genus Nostoc. The sequence continues at coordinate 53,450 of NZ_JBALDZ010000249.1, forward strand.
TTAATGGAAAGAGGAGAGTATAGCTGAAGTAAACATATTGACTAAAGCCAATAATAGTCATTAGCGATGCCATGATAGCTGCACCGAGTAGCTGATATTGTGAAACTAATGCCACACCTGCCAAGCTTCCTAATGTAGTTGTAATAACCACTTCACGTAGGTTGACTATCTCAAAATGATTGGCAACAAGTAGATAGCAGAGTGTGCGTGTGAATGGCAGTAAAAGAAGTGATACAGCACTTATACTAAGAGCTAAACTTCCTTGGGCAAAGCTAGAGTCATAAATAAAAATGAGTAAATCTTCGCCAAAAAATAACAATCCAAGGAATAGGGGTAATCCCATAATTAGTAGAATTTCAATAAAGCTTTCAGTGATTTGCTGCTGCTTTTGCCGCCCTTGGTCTACTACTTTGGAGAGTCTGGGAAACATTGCTACAGTTATACTGTTGGCAATAATTAAAAAAGGTTGCAGCAGTTGTACTATTCCACCAAAAAGACCTACTAAAAACTCATTGCCTAACAATGAAAGAATCAAGATTTGAATTCTGCTACTAACTACAGATATTGCTTCAATAGCAAAAAATGTCCGTGCGGTCTTAATTATATTCCATACAAAAATTCTATCGATCTGCCATTGTATTTTGACGAACCGTGTAATCAGAATCCATTCAATTATCAGAATTAATGTTTCCGAAAAAAATAGTATTGCTCCTAGATATTCAATTCCATACTTCAGTTTCATTGCCCAGATCATTATTAGTACGCGTAGCACATATACTGGGACTGTAGCAATAGCAATCAAATGCATCTTTTCTTTAGCTTGGAAAATTGCCTCCGTTACGTTGGAAAGTCCAAATGGAATGATGGTTAAGCCCATGATGTAGCAAACAGTAGAGGTTTTGGAACTGTAGGGAAGTAAAAATACTACAATAACTAAAGCCCCATAGCTCAAAAAAGTAAATATTAATTGTAAGTAAGTGCCACTAATTAAATAGACTGATGTTTTTTGTGGTTCACTGGCTATTTCTCTGGTAAATAATGTCTTTAGCCCTTGTGAAGCAATGCCCACAAAAATAAAATAGTAGCTATACGCTAGTAGATACTGACCTAAAGCCTCAGCTCCTAGAGTACGAGCAATAGCAGCGGTTAATACAAAGGCTGTAATGCTTTGTGCTAACCGATTGACTATCATTGAAAGGGAATTACTTATTAATTTATACTTTTCTACCATTCTGAATTATTAATCAGCCTATATCGTTAGTTTTAAATCACCAATACTGATAAAATCTTAGAAGTTTTCCTAGATTTTTCATACATACCAGTCATACAAGTTAAGTACAAAAATACATTTTTTTAGCTTCCATAAATCATAATCTTGAATTTGGCATTCCTCACAATCAATATTTTATTAAATTAACAAATACTTTAAGTGTCTCTTCAGAAAATAATTAACTACTCAAAGTAGGAAAATCTAAATTTAATGAGTGAAAAACTTCACTGTAAATTGCAATAGTTATATCAATACATAAACCCTATAATTTATATAATTATTGCTATCTACTATGATTGATTTTATTTTCATCAAATTAGTAAGCACCTTCTTTTTTCAAAACTACCATAACTGTTTTGAGTAGAATTTCAAAGTCTAATCCAAGAGACCAGTTTTCAATGTAGCTAAGATCAAGATTTATAACTTGTTCAAAATCTAAAATATCCGAGCGCCCTGAGACTTGCCAAAGACCTGTAATACCAGGCAAAACTTCATGTCGAATAAAATGATGTTCAGAAAACTTATCTACATCTCTAGTAGGTAAAGGGCGAGGTCCTACTATACTCATTTCTCCAAGAATAACATTAAAGAGTTGGGGTAATTCGTCTAAGCTGTAACGACGGAGAAACTTACCAACACTGGTAATACGAGGATCATCTTTAATTTTAAAGATGATCCCATCTTTCGTTTCATTTAAAGCTTCTAATTCTTTCTGTAATTTTTCCGCATCCAACCTCATGGTTCTGAATTTCCAGACTTTAAACTGTTGCCCATGTAAGCCTATACGTGTTTGCCTATAAAATGCTGTGCCGGGAGAGTCCAGTTTTATAGCTATAGCTATAGCTATATAAATAGGAAATGATAACATTACAAATAAAGTCGCGAAACAAAAGTCACAACTACGCTTTATCCAAAAATCTTTACCTGTAATTATTGGGCAATCCAAACTCAGGCAAGGCATTCCTCCTATTTTGCTAAATTCTATGTTTCTATAAATTGGTTTTAATTCCATCGGTAAAATATGTACTTGAATGCCGGATGCTTGAAATAACCAGCACAAAAACATTCTATTTTTTAGAGCATCCCAAGATATAAAAACTTCTGTCACACCTAATTCATTAAGTTGATTCAATGTTTTTTGACGTTGATATCTGTCTAATGAATTAGCATTTGCAGTTCCAGATACTAGATAATGTTTCTCTTTTTTTATAAAGCTAGCAATCTGCTCATGATCTTGAGGATCACAAATAATAAATACAGAAGAACGAACTATTTTTTTCTGCTTGCGGAGATATTCGAGAGTAATATTTACAGTATATCTACCAGTGCAAATAAATAATATACTTAGCAACCAAGATAATAATATTAATCTTGGGTGTGTAATATCAACAACTGGTTTATACAAAAAACAAACAAGGAGTATTAATCCATGAGCAAAAGTTAGCGATTTAATAATGTTCAAATAGTCATAGCGTTTTTGACCTTCTCGATAAATACCTTGGACAGCTAGTGAACCTATTTGAATTCCAATAGTTATTAAAATCGGTAAATAATGACTCGGTATATAGCGAGTCAAATCCTCATAATCATAATAAGATTGATATCCAGCTAAAATCCAAGCTAAGGATAAAAGAGTATAGTCTACTAAAAATAGTGTTGTTAATCTCAACCACCATGATCCTTTACGTACCCTGACAAATGCGGATGCACGTAAATCTAAAGGCACTTCACTCAATTTATGATTTGTTGCAATGCTTTGATTACTCATAGTTAATAACACTTTGTGTAGTTAAAATTTGATGAAAACCTATACAAGTGGGGTATCTCACATTTGCTATCAAAGAAACCTGTCCTTTATAGTTTACTATTAACCATTTTCTTCAGAGTAACTTTAATTTTATTGATAAAAAGCATATCTTAGGGTTGATCTTTCCTAATTGCAGTTACTACCCGAATGCTTAACTTTTGTTGTAGATTAGCACCTGGTTTAGCCCTTACACTTTGAGCTTTGATGCCAAGGAAAGAATTTTTTGGTGAGCCAATCTTAATAGTTAAATGAAAATAAAAACCCCTGGCATTAATAATTAATCAGGTTAGATGGAAATATAGAATTTTTAGGGGTCGTAATAAATAATTGGACTGTATGACTAGAGTTTTATTGCAGATTCACATTTTTATGAATGATACAATTTGTATCTCTTCATAAACTACTGTAGCATGTTTAGCTAGACTAATTCAGTTTTGCTTAAAAGTTTCTTTGGTTTGCTTACGCATAATTACTGATTCACAAAACTTACATGGATAACGTATAACGAAAAGCATCAAAAATTTGATTATTGTTACAAAAATTTACATAATCTAAGTATCAGGGTTGAACTTGGGTTATTTTCATGGGCATCTTTTTAGATAATTGGTAACAGGTTAATGAAAATCAACTCCAAGAACTGAAAGTAAGATGAACAATGCCTGATATCTGTGAGCATTGTCATATATACGTTGTAGATATTTTTATATCATGAGAGAGAGTAAATTTTTCTGATCTACTGTTCTTGGTCATTGGTACTAACGACTTCGATTTTCCCACGGCTTTTTATGAAAACGAGCGATCGCAGCAGTGCGTCGGTAAAGACTTGCGATGTTTTCATAGCCGTAGGATGAATTAACATTTCTATTTGCTACAATCAGAGACTTGTTGCTGAGTGCTAAGTAAAGAATACTGGCTGTAATTTCCAGTGCCCAGTTGCTATCTTATGTTTTTGTGTATCCAGTTTATTGCGGCTACTGGCTACTTACTTAACTATTTAAGCAAATGATAATCATGACTTTACAGGATTTTTACATAGCTAGAAACACAATGAAGATTTAGTAATAATTATTTCTGACTTCAGCAAATTTTTATAAAAAAGGATAAACTTTTTTTAGCTATGTACATATATTTTATTTACTTGGCTGAAATAAAACCAATAAAAATATCTGTTAACTAAAGATAAGACTGTAAACAAAATGCTAGTTTCTGCCTGTAAGTCAACAAAATGAGAATAAAAAATTTTGATTTTAATCATATTTTAGAGTTGCAGTTGAGAACAAAGTATTGGTAAAAATATGAGGGACATTATGCTAGGAGTAAATCGATGATTATAACTTAAAATGCAAATTTAACTTGAAGATATATATTTACTAGTTTGGAGTATGGTAAATCATAAGCTATATCTTTTGTGGAAGTCAAACTATTTGCAGCGTAACGCTTTGAAGGCTAGCTAGGTTTCGTTCCTGTAGGCAAAAGCTGCTACTCTGAAGGCGTTAATATGCAGTTTCACATAGAATTTGCTATAAACACAACTATACAATAAATAAATTAAATCAAAAAATGAATGCAATTTCCTGATGGAGTTGATATATAGAAAATGCAGATAAATAGCCAGGCTTCTGAGTATAAGCAAAATATTCCGTTAAATACCTTAGCTAACATCATCGGCACTCAAGTTCTACAAGAATGGAATGATAGCCAAGTAGTTCATGATCGGGATCTGTGCATCCATCAAATGTTTGAGATGCAGGTCGAGCGATCGCCCCAAGCAATTGCTGTAGTATGTGAAAATACACAGCTTACTTATCGGCAATTAAACCAACGGGCAAATCAACTAGCGCACTACTTATGTGCTTTAGGTGTTGGGCCTGAAGTACTTGTGGGCATTTGCCTAGAGCGCTCCTTAGAGATGATTGTAGGACTACTAGGCATTCTGAAAGCTGGAGGCGCTTATGTGCCTTTAGACCCGACATATCCCTCAGAACGTTTAGCCTTTATCTTGGAAGACACGCAGACACCAGTATTGCTAACCCAAGAAAAATTTCTCAATAATCTACCACCACATCAGGCGCAAGTAGTTTGTCTGGACTCAAACTGGCAAGAGGATATCCAAAACAGTCAAGAAAATCCTGTAAATGAAACGACCCCAGATCATCTCATCTACGTAATCTACACATCTGGCTCTACAGGACAGCCCAAGGGTGTAATGATTCCTCACCGTGGTATCTGCAATCAACTCCACTGGAAGCAAACAACCTTTGGATTAACTCAGGCAGACAAAGTTTTACTGACTATTTCTTTTAGCTTCGATCCCTCAGTATGGCAGATATTTTGGCCATTGTGCTTTGGAGGGCAATTGTTCATGGCTCGCCCTGCTGGACATCAGGACACCGCCTACCTTGTAAAGGTGATTACTGAGCAGCAAATTACCGTTCTGGCCTTAGTACCCTCTATACTGCGTGTCTTATTAGAAGAGAAGGGAATTGAGAATTGCCGATTCCTCAGACATATTATTTGTGGTGGTGAAGCTTTACCTGGCGAACTCCTAGAACGCTTTTTCGCCCAACTGAATTTGGACAATGTTCTGCATAATTGTTACGGCCCGACAGAAGCTTCTATTGATACCACTTTCTGGACTTGCCAGCGCGGAACTAATTATGCAATTGCTCCCATTGGTCGCCCCATTACGAATGCAGAGATTCACATCCTCGATGAAAACCTGCAACCTGTAGCTGTTGGTGAATCAGGTGAATTGCATATTGGCGGTATTGGTCTAGCGCGAGGCTATCTCAACCGTCCAGAATTAACCATAGATAAGTTCATTCTCGACCCTTTTAGCTCTGAACCTGGGGCACGCCTCTACAAAACTGGGGATTTGGCACGTTATTTGAGCGATGATAATATCGAATTCCTTGGTCGCATTGACGACCAAGTTAAAATACGTGGCTTCCGAATTGAATTAGGAGAAATTGAAACCATATTAGGTCAACATCCAGCACTGACGCAGACTTTAGTTATAGCTAGAGAGGATGTGACTGGGGATAAGCAACTTGTGGCATATATTGTTGCCAGTCCAGGGCAAATCCCTAGCCAGGTAGAATTGCGCCGCTTTTTGCAAGGACAGCTACCTGAATATATGGTGCCTAGTTTCTTTGTATTTTTGGACACCCTACCACTAAATCCTAACGGGAAAATAGACCGCCGCGCTTTGCCTGCACCGGATACATCTGATATTAGGCTGTCAACTAACTTTGTTCCACCTCAAAATTCGACAGAAGAAGTCTTGGCTACTATCTGGGCGAAAGTTTTGCGTCGGGAACAAGTAGGCATCTACGACAATTTTTTTGAATTGGGAGGTCATTCACTGCTGGCTACTCAAGTGATGTCTAGGGTTCGCCAAGCCTTTCAAATAGAAATACCGTTGCAACTCTTATTTGAAAATCCAACGATCGCTACTTTAGCTGAAGCGATTGCCCAAAATCAGACTCAAGAAAATAATCCCCAAAATCAGACTATTCCCCAAATAGCCAATCGGGAGTCAGCCCCTTTATCCTTTGCCCAGCAGCGAGTGTGGTTTTTGCAACAGTTGCAACCCGACAGCCGCGCATATATCGTCTCCAATGCACAGAGGTTAAAGGGCAAGTTAAATACGGTAGTGTTGCAACAGTCACTAGATGCGATCGCTATCCATCACGAGGCACTACGAACCAATTTTATTACATCACTTGATGGTAGCCCCATACAAGTAATTCGCACGCCTCAGTCAGTGGAACTGAAGGTAATTAAGGTAACACAACAGCAAGTAGAATGTCTTCTAAATCAAGAGGCGCAACGCCCCTTTAACTTAGAAACTGACTTGATGCTGCGAGCTACCTTGCTCCAAATAGACGAACAGCAGCATATACTTCTGTTGGTCATGCACCACATCGCGTCAGATGGCTGGTCAATAGGCATTCTTTGGCAGCAGTTAGCGGCCGTTTATCAAGCCTTTTTGAGCAGTAAGCCTTCGCCCCTGGTAAAATTGCCCATCCAGTATGCCGATTTTGCTGTCTGGCAACACCAATGGCTATCAGGTGAAATACTATCAGACCAAATCAACTACTGGAAAACCCAGTTAGCAGGTGCCAAGACTGTATTAGAATTACCAACTGACCGACCACGACCACCAGTCCAAACTTACCAGGGAGCAGTGCAATCCCTGATTCTACCCCAGTCATTGAGTGCAGCGCTCAAAGAACTCTCTCGTCGGGAGGGTGTCACTTTATTCATGACATTGCTGGCAGCTTTTGGGACAACACTGCACCGTTACACTGGACAAGAAGACATTCTCATTGGTTCTCCCATTGCTGGTCGCAACCAAGTTGAAACCGAAGGGTTGATTGGGTTCTTTGTCAACACCCTAGCCATACGCACTAATCTTTCTGGGAATCCAAGTTTCCGGCAGTTACTTAGTCAAGTTCGAGAAGTAACACTAGGAGCATACTCCCACCAACACCTACCCTTCGAGAAGCTAGTAGAAGAACTACAGCCAGAAAGAAATCTGAGTCACTCACCCCTGTTTCAGGTAATGTTTGCCTTCCACAATACCCCAAGGGAAGTCTGGGAACTTCCAGGATTGAACATTACCCCACTAGAAGTTAATAGTGGTGCAGCCAAGTTCGAGCTTACCCTCGATTTGTCAGAAACTTCAGAGGGGATCAAAGGTGGAATTGAATACAACACAGATTTATTTGATGCGACAACGATCGCTAGAATGGTAGGGCATTTCCAAACTTTACTTGAAGGCATCGTCGCCAATGCAGAACAGCATATTGCAGATTTGCCTCTGTTAACAGCAGCCGAACAGCATCAGCTACTAGTAGAGTGGAATGATACCCAAACTGACTACGATTTATCTGAATGTCTACACCAGTTATTTGCAGCGCAGGTAGAGAAAACACCAGATGCGATCGCTGTAAAATTTGCAGACAAGCACCTTACCTACAGTGAGCTAAATAGTCGTGCCAACCAACTAGCACACTACTTGCAAACTTGTGGAGTCCAGCCAAATGTATTAGTAGCCATTTGTGTTGAGCGTTCCTTAGAAATGGTAGTCGGACTGTTAGGGATTCTCAAAGCTGGCGGCGCTTATGTACCTCTTGATCCTGAATATCCTCAAGAGCGTCTAGCATATATGCTAGGCGATTGTCAACCTGCGGTGCTGTTAACCCAAAGGGATTTAGTCGATCGTCTGCCTACAAGTAGCCAGAAAGTTTGTCTGGATACCGATTGGGAAACAATCTCACAACAAAGCAATTGCAATCCCAATTCCAGCGTCCAGCCTCTAGATTTAGCTTATGTAATTTACACCTCCGGTTCTACTGGCAAACCCAAGGGCGCGATGAACACCCATCGGGGAATTTGCAATCGCTTAATATGGATGCAAGATGCTTACAAGCTAACTGGAAGCGATCGCGTTTTGCAAAAAACGCCTTTTAGTTTCGATGTTTCAGTTTGGGAGTTTTTCTGGCCCCTATTGACAGGGGCGCGTTTAGTGATGGCTAAACCTGGCGGACAGCGAGATGCAACTTACTTAATCAACACCATCACCCAAGAGGAAATTACAACCCTGCACTTTGTACCCTCCATGTTGCAGATATTTCTAGAAACCAAAGGGCTAGAAGATTGCAAATCTTTAAGACGGGTGTTTTGTAGTGGAGAAGCCTTACCAGTTGACCTCCAGGAGCGGTTTTTTGAACCGATGGGATGTGAACTACACAACCTCTATGGACCTACCGAAGCCGCAATTGATGTCACATTTTGGCAGTGTCAAAGAGAGAGTAACTTAAAAAGTGTACCGATTGGCAGAGCGATCGCCAACACTCAACTTTATATTCTCGACTCCCATCTCCAACCAGTTCCCTTGGGTGCGATCGGCGAACTTTATATTGGTGGTATCGGAGTTGCCAAAGGCTATCTGAACCGTCCAGACTTAACAGCCGAGCGATTTATTTCCCATCCCTTTAATGAAGGTGAAAAACTTTACAAAACTGGAGACTTAGCCCGTTACCTTCACGATGGCAACATTGAATATATCGGTAGAATCGATCATCAGGTAAAAATTCGTGGTTTCCGGATCGAACTTGGAGAAATCGAAGCTTTACTAGCACAGCACCCTACCATACAGCAAACTGTCGTGACAGCGAGAGTCGATCATCCCGAAAACCAGCGACTAGTCGCCTACATCGTTCCTCACTCAGAACAGACACCAAACACAGACGAACTGCGCCATTTCCTCAAAGAACAACTGCCAGAATATATGGTGCCTAGTGCTTTCGTTTTACTAGAAACCTTACCCCTAACCCCCAACGGCAAAATTGACCGCCGCGCTTTACCAGCACCAGACTCAACCAGGCTTGATTCTGAAAACACCTACGTTGCTCCCCGTGATGAATTAGAATTGCAACTAACCAAAATTTGGGAGCAAATTTTAGGTGTCCAGCCTATCGGTGTTAGGGACAACTTCTTTGAGCTAGGAGGACATTCCATACTAGCAGTAAAACTGTTTTGGCAAATTGAGAAGACATTTAGTAAAAATCTACCTCTTGCCATTCTGTTCCAATCAGGTACTGTAGAGGCTCTAGCCAAAATAATCTCCCAAGAAGAAATAGCAGCAAGAAACTTGGCTATAGTAAATACCTTAGACAAATCAAAATCTAACTGGTCATCTTTGGTAGAAATTCAACCCAACGGTTCCAAGCCACCTTTTTACTGCATCCACGGACTGGGTGGAGAAGTCTTATGTTTCCGTGAATTGGCACTGCATCTGGGTTCAGAGCAACCATTCTACGGACTACAGCCACAAGGACTAGATGAAAAATACCCTTTCCATAGGCGAGTTGAAGAAATGGCAACTCACTATATTCAAGAAATCAAGACTCTTCAGCCCAAAGGGCCTTATTTTCTGGGAGGTTATTCTTTTGGAGGTGTAGTTGCCTTCGAGATGGCTCAACAACTCCAAGAGCAAGGCGAACAAGTTGGTATTCTGGTTCTGTTTGATAGTTGTCGTTTAGGTTATAGCTGGCGAGCGCCATTTCTCAAGCGAGCTTTTTTGCATTTAAATAATATAGTTAAACAAGGGCCTATCTACCTTTGGAAAAAGATTGTGAGATGGAGCTATTGGCGTCAGCAGCATCTCCAAAATACATATAACCGTTACTTAGAAGAGGTACTTAATTTACCTAAAACTGACAAGCACTTAAAAAGCGTAGATGCTAATATTCAAGCGGGTAGTGAATATACATTCTCACCTTATGCTGGTCAAGCTATCCTCTTGCGGACAGAAGATCAAAATCGGGATGAAGCTATAGGCACACAATACGACCCACAATTTGGCTGGGGCGACCTGGTGGCTGGAGGATTAGATATCCATTATGTTCCCGGATCTCACCTTGACCTACTTAATGAACCCAACGTACAAGTGTTAGCCGAAAAATTGAAAAATTGCTTAATCCAGGCGCAGTCCCCAAAGAATTAAGAAGGGTATCTGACAACCGGCTACCTCCTCACAACTCAAAACTACTGGGATGCTCAACTTTTTAGAGAAGTCGAGCATCCCAGCCTTGCAATTTTTATAATCAGATAAGATTGCTATAGGGCAATACGGTTCAGTTAAGGCTAAAATCCTTTTTTTTAACTTTACACCGTAAGTCCCCCACTGAACCTGTACCCAGGTCAGTGGCGGGATATAAGGTGGGCAATGAGGAATTGACCAACAAAAGAATAGAGCGGTAGGGCATTCCGTTCTCAAAAGCCAAGAGCCTCCTAAGCGGTAGCCGGATTGTCTTGGAAGCCCCCACTGAAACGGTACTCCGTTCAGTGGCGGGAGATGTCACGTTGCTAAATAATCCACAATCCACTGATGTTATATAGACGATTTGGACGCACCGAATTACAGATGCCAGTGTTTTCCTGCGGTGGCATGAGATATCAGTTCAAATGGGAGGATGTTCCCAATCATGAAATTCCTGCTGATAAGCAGGCGAATCTGGAAGCGACTATTAAAAGGGCGGTTGAAGTTGGAATTAATCATATTGAAACTGCCCGTGGCTATGGCACTTCTGAAATGCAATTGGGGAGAATATTACCCAAGCTTCCCCGTGAAAAGTTGATTGTTCAGACCAAAATCAGCCCAAAGGCAGATGCGAAAGAATTCCGCGAGACATTTGAACAATCATTGCGAAATCTTCAACTAGATTATGTTGACCTTTTAGGGTTGCACGGTATCAATCATCCTGAGTCGTTAGATGATAGCATCCGTCCCGGTGGCTGTTTGGAAGTAGCGCAGCAGTTGCAAGCAGAGGGAAAAGTTAGATTTATTGGCTTTTCTACACACGGCTCAACAGATATGATTGTGCAAACAATTAATACCAATCAATTTGATTATGTAAACCTGCACTGGTACTACATTAATCAATGGAATTGGGCGGCAATTGAAGCAGCTAAACGCCATGATATGGGTGTGTTTATTATTAGCCCATCTAATAAAGGCGGTCTGTTGTATGAACCTCCAAAAAAATTAGTAAATCTTTGCGCCCCGTTGAGTCCAATGGTGTTTAATGATTTGTTTTGTTTGAGTCATCAAGAGGTGCATACCCTAAGTATAGGAGCAGCGAAACCACAAGATTTTGATGAACACCTGAAGACTTTAGAATTAATCGATCAGGCATCAGAAATTTTGCCACCAATTTTAGCCAGGTTGGAAGAAGAAGCGATCGCTACTTTGGGAGAAGATTGGGTAAAATCCTGGCAAACAAATCTACCAACCTTTGACCAAACACCTGGTGAGGTAAATATTCGGGTAATTTTGTGGCTGCGGAATTTAGCGATCGCCTACGATCTGGTAGAGTACGCTAAAATGCGCTACAACCTCCTTGGCAATGGTGGCCACTGGTTCCCCGGCAACAAAGCCGATCGGCTAGAGAAATTAGACTTACGGCAATCTCTCGCCCGCAATCCCCACGCCGATAAAATCCCCCAATTTCTAGAACAAGCTCATCAGTTGTTGGCGGGTGAAGAGGTCAAACGTCTATCTCGCACTTGACAAATTACATAAATAGGGCATTGGCTATGGTGTCGGCAAATACTAAACAATAATATCAATGCCCAATGCCCAATGCCCAATGCTCAATGCCCAATCCTAATCAGATTTTTTTGTATCTGCTGATTTAACTGCCTTAGGTACGACTAGCACCTTATCAACCCGATTACCATCCATATCCATCACTTCAATTCGCATACTTTGCCATTCAAAATGGTCTGCTGCGGCAGGAATACGACCCAAATGGGTGATGACAAAACCACCTAAGGTTTGATAGCTGCCGCGTTCGTCAGATTCCCATTCTTCCATACCGAAAAGTTCCAAAAACTCTTCCACAGGCAACATCCCATCCAAAAGCCAGGAACCATCTTCGCGTTGTACAGCTTGTGGTTGATCCTGTCCATCTGTGGAAGGAACATCACCGACAATTTCACTCATGATGTCGTTGAGAGTCACTAATCCTTGAATCACGCCGTATTCATCGACTACCAGCGCCATGTGAGTGATGGTTTGCTTGAACAATTCCAAAACTTTCAAGCCACGGGTGCTTTCTGGCACAAATACGGGCTGTCGCAATCCGATGGTCAAGTCTAGTGGTTCCCCTCGGAAACTCCTGGCTAATAAGTCGGTGACAGGAATAACACCCAGCACATTGTCAAGTCCCCCCTGACAAACTGGATACCGAGAATAGGCACTATCAACCATTTTTTGGCGATTTTCTTCGGGAGAACCGTCTAAGTCTAGCCAGACAATATCGGGACGGGGTGTCATTAAGTAGCTGACAGGGCGATCGCCTAAACGAAAGACTCGCTCCACCATATCCTGTTCAGCTTCCTCAAAGGTTCCCGCCTCAGTCCCTTGCTCAATTAAAATTTTAATTTCTTCTTCAGTAACTTGCGGCTCGGTAGAAGCTGTAATTCCCAGTAATCGCAGGATCAAATCTGTAGATGCACTTAAGAGAAAGACTACAGGAGAAGCGAGCGCCGCCAAGGCTTGCATCGGAATAGCTACAATCGAGGCAATCCTTTCTGGGTTGTTTAATGCCAGACGCTTCGGTACCAATTCGCCAACAATGAGTGAGAAATAAGTAATGAGCAAAACCACTATTCCAAAGGATATCGGTTCACTATAAGGTGCTAATAAGGGAATAAGTCGCACGTAGATGGCCACTCGGCTAGCAATTGTTGCTCCTCCAAAAGCACCAGTCAGGATACCGATCAGGGAAATACCCACCTGGACGGTTGACAGGAAATGATTTGGAGACTCAGCTAGTTTTAATGCGACCCTTGCCTTAGCATCTCCTTGATTGGCAAGCTGCTGTAGCCTAACTTTCCGTGCCGAGACAATCGCCATCTCAGACATCGAAAACACGCCATTGGCAATAATTAGCACCAAAATGATTAAAATTTCAAAAGTTATGGAGGACATGTTTAAAATTGCGGTTTATCAGAGCGAACGTAGCTCAATCCCTAGTATCTAGTATTAAAGGTGCTTCAATAAATGCTTTGACTATACACAAAGTAATAGTTATAGTTCTTAAGTTTATGAAAAAAGTAAAGGTTCAAAACCGTACTTCTCTACGAGAGGCTACCGCAAAATCCCGCTGCGCGAACACCCGCAAGTTGCGTGTTCGCGCTAGCGTCTCCTCAGAGAAAAAATCCTTGTATCGCAAGGTAGGTTGAAACCCCACTGCCCCTAGTGGGTGGCTTATTTCCCTGTTCCCTTTCATTAGTTGCTGTGCATTATTCTGCCATCGAAGGAATAAGAAAGCTGTTAACACTTTTAAAATGGTTGACATAAACTGCCTCAAGATTTTCTAATCCATAGACTCCCATCGCTAGTAGTACTTATGTCATTTTCTTCTATTGTGCGTGCCTTAGGCCGATCGTCGCTCACTACTGAATTTATTTCTAAGCTGAATCGACAACAAGAATTGCGGTTAAATGGCATTCCCAGGCTGCCTAAAGCTCTGGTAGCTTCGGCATTAGCACAGGCTCAGGGCAAGGATTTATTTGTGGTTTGCGCCACGCTGGAAGAAGCTGGACGCGTTTACGCACAACTGGAGGCAATGGGATGGCAAACAGTACATTTTTACCCCACCTCCGAGGCTTCTCCCTACGAACCTTTTGACCCGGAAACTGAGATGAGTTGGGGGCAAATGCAGGTATTGGCGGATTTGGGAATGGGGGATCGGGGATTGGGGAAGGTGGGGCCCCCTCTGGGGATCAGGGGTAATGGGGACTGGGGACTGGGGGGAGAAGGAGGAATTAGTGAAAAAGTTACTCCTTTATCTCTTTCCAATTCCCAATCCCCAACCCCCAATCCTGGAGCGAAGCGACCTTTGGCGATTGTCGCTACTCAAGGGGCGTTGCAACCTCATTTACCTCCACCAGAAGCTTTTGGGCAATTCTGTCTTACTCTGAAAAAGGGGATGGAATTAGACTTGAATGCCTTCAGTGAGAAAATAACTATTTTGGGGTATGAAAGAGTGCCTTTAGTGGAAATGGAAGGACAATGGAGCCGGCGGGGCGATATTGTTGATGTCTTTCCGGTTTCTTCTGAGTTACCAATCCGGTTGGAATGGTTTGGCGATGAAATTGAGCAAATGCGGGAATTTGACCCCGCAACCCAACGTTCTGCCCTCGACAAAGTTGACCAGATAATTCTTACCCCCACTAGCTTTACTCCTGTGGTGATGGCGGCACTCAACAAGAGTGCCCAGTTCCGAGTGCTAAGTGCTGAGTTAAATTCTGACTCAGAACTCTTAACTCCTAACTCATCGCTGATTGAGGGTAGTCGTCGCTTTTTGGGGTTGGCGTTTGAGCAACCAGCATCTCTGCTAAACTACTTAGCAGAAAATACCCTGATTGCCATTGATGAGCCAGAACAGTGTCATGCTCATAGCGATCGCTGGGTAGAAAATGCCCAAGAACAATGGAGTATTGGGTATGGGGAAGAATCTCCCCTAACATTGCCGAAAATTCACCGTTCGTTTGATGAGTGTTTGGCTGATGTTGCCAAATTTAAAACATTATATTTATCGGAACTGTCAGAGGAAAATAGTGGGATCAATCTTGCTAGTCGTCCTGTTCCAGCTACGCCACACCAGTTTGCTAAACTAGCTGAAACCATCCGCCAAGAACGCGATCGCAATTTCTCGATTTGGCTGCTTTCTGCTCAACCTTCCCGTTCTGTCTCGCTGTTGCAAGAACATGATTGTCCGGCTCAGTTTATCCCCAATCCCCGCGACTACCAAGCGATCGATAAACTGCAAATCAACCATATTCCTATAGCCCTAAAATATTCTGGTCTTGCGGAACTTGAAGGTTTTATCCTGCCTACCTATCGAGTAGTAATCGTTACAGATCGAGAATTTTTTGGGCAGCATTCCTTGGCCACTCCCGGCTATATCCGCAAGCGCCACAAAGCTACTTCTAAGCAAGTTGATCCCAATAAGCTGCGTCCCGGTGATTATGTAGTTCACAGAAATCATGGTGTTGGCAAATTTGTCAAGCTGGAAAGTTTGACGATTAATGACGAAACCCGTGATTATTTGGTGGTGCAATATGCTGATGGCTTACTTAGAGTGGCAGCCGATCAAGTAGGTGCTTTATCCCGGTTCCGCGCCGGAGGTGATAAAGCACCGGAACTCAACAGAATGACTGGTAAAGCTTGGGAAAATACCAAGAATAAAGTCCGCAAAGCTATCAAAAAATTGGCGGTGGACTTGTTGAAACTGTATGCAGCGCGATCGCAACAACAAGGTTTTAGCTTTCCCAGTGATATGCCTTGGCAGGAGGAACTAGAAGATTCTTTCCCCTACCAACCCACGACGGATCAACTCAAAGCTGTTCAAGATGTAAAACGCGACATGGAAAGCGATCGCCCAATGGATCGCTTAGTTTGTGGCGATGTCGGTTTTGGAAAGACGGAAGTGGCGATTCGTGCTGTTTTTAAAGCAGTCACCGCCGGTAAACAAGTGGCACTCCTTGCGCCAACGACTATTTTAACACAGCAACATTACCATACACTCAAAGAACGTTTTGCACCTTACCCCGTAAATGTCGGTTTGCTCAACCGTTTTCGCTCTGCTGAAGAACGCCGCGATATTCAAAAACGATTGGCAACTGGTGAACTAGATGTAGTTGTTGGCACACAGCAACTTTTGGGTAAAGGTGTGGCATTCAAAGATTTAGGGCTGTTGGTGGTGGATGAAGAACAGCGATTTGGGGTAAACCAGAAAGAGAAAATTAAAAGCTTGAAAACTCAAGTGGACGTGCTTACCCTCTCCGCCACTCCCATTCCCCGAACTTTGTATATGTCCTTGTCAGGAATTCGGGAAATGAGTTTGATTACCACGCCACCCCCAACCAGACGACCGATTAAAACCCATTTGTCACCGATTAATTCCGAAAGTATCCGCACTGCGATTCGTCAAGAATTAGACAGAGGCGGACAGGTATTTTATGTAGTTCCACGAGTGGACGGCATTGAAGAAACAACAGCCAATTTACGAGAAGTGATACCAGGTGCTAGGTTTGCGA
Source organism: Nostoc sp. (assembly GCF_036917155.1). GTDB lineage: Bacteria > Cyanobacteriota > Cyanobacteriia > Cyanobacteriales > Nostocaceae > Nostoc. The sequence goes on from NZ_JBALDZ010000249.1 coordinate 70,150, forward strand.
TCGCTCACGGTCAAATGGATGAAAGCGAGTTAGAATCAACCATGCTCACTTTCAGCAATGGCGATGCAGATATCCTCGTTTGTACGACAATTATTGAATCTGGCTTAGATATTCCGCGAGTCAACACGATTTTGATTGAAGATGCTCACCGCTTTGGGTTAGCACAGTTGTATCAATTACGCGGTCGTGTGGGACGTGCAGGTATCCAAGCTCATGCTTGGTTATTTTATCCGAAGCAACGGACGTTATCTGATGCAGCACGGCAACGATTACGAGCGATTCAGGAATTTACTCAGTTAGGTTCTGGGTATCAACTAGCGATGCGCGACATGGAAATCAGAGGTGTGGGTAATTTGCTAGGTGCTGAACAATCCGGTCAAATGGATGCCATCGGTTTTGATTTATACATGGAAATGCTGGAAGAAGCAATTCGGGAAATCCGAGGACAAGAAATTCCGAAAGTGGAGGATACCCAAATTGATCTCAACCTGACGGCATTTATCCCAGCAGATTACATTACCGATTTGGATCAAAAGATGAGTGCTTACCGGGCGGTGGCCACAGCCAAATCTAAATCAGAATTAAAGTTAATTGCAGCCGAGTGGAGCGATCGCTATGGTACTTTACCTGTCCCTGCAAATCAACTTTTGCGAGTCATGGAACTCAAACAGCTAGCGAAAAAACTCGGATTTAGCCGCATTAAGCCAGAACAAAAGCAGCATGTCGTTTTAGAAACGCCAATGGAAGAACCAGCTTGGAATTTGTTGGCGGCGAATTTACCAGACAATCTCAAGACGCGCTTTGTGTATTCTCCAGGTAAAGTGACGGTGCGCGGGTTAGGAGTTTTTAAAGCAGATCAACAATTGCAGAATTTGATTGATGCTTTCGGGAGAATGCAAGGTGCAATTCCAGAGGCGGCTATTGTTTGATAAGTTTTGCTCAAGTTTCTATCAATTAAGAACCAAATCTACAGAGGATAACCAGAGTGAGTATTAATCTTGATTTGCCGCCAGAGCTAGAAAACGAGCTTTTTACTGAAGCTTCTCGGCTAAACCTTCCTATTTCTGAATACATTCTTCGGATTCTTTCTGTGAGGCAAGTTTTAGCAAATCCACCGAGGACAGGAGCCGAACTCGTTGCTTATTGGCAGAGCGAAGGTGTGATAAACTCACGACCTGATATTACAGATAGTCAAGCATACGCTCGTAAGTTACGCCACGAGGCCCAAACCCGTGAGCGAGAATAGGTAAAGTAGATGTATTTGCTAGATACCGACGTTTTGATTAGACATCTCCAGAAATTAAATATGCGTTATCCAGAGTCCTTGTAGAGACGTAGCAGTGCTACGTCTCTACATTCATTTTCACCAGATGTCTATTGATATTCAACGAGGTCATGCTCCTGCAATAAGTTGGTTTGCCAGTCTATCAGAGTTGCCCAGTGTGCCCGGCTTTGTAGTCATGGAAATGATTCAGGATTCTCAAAACAAGCAACAGTTGAGTAATGCTCTAAAACTGGTTGCGCCGCTACCTGTAGTCTGGGCTACTGAGGCTGACTTGACTCACGCCTTGTCTGACTTTACGACCTACCATTTATCTCACAGTTTAGGGTTGTTAGATGCGCTGATAGCTGCTTGTGCTGTTGGGCAAGGTGCAACACTTTGTACATTCAATGTTAAACATTACCGTGTTATTCCCGGTCTTGTTATGGCACAGCCCTACACACGTTAATACCTATCCAATGGATATGCTTGAACTTTAAAGAGAAGTGTAGGCAGTCCGTTAGCGTAGCCTAACACTCTGTTGGAGTGGATAACATTAATTTGAGTAGCCACAGTTAAGAGCAAACAGTTATGGTTATTAGTATATTCTCACAAACTAGCTCAACAGGTTTATGAAAATCAGAGCAATCATTCATCCAGCAGAAGAAGGCGGCTATTGGGCAGAGGTTCCCGCGCTTCCCGGTTGTATCACTGAAGGAGACACCATAGAAGAGGTGATGGCTAATTTAAAGGATGCTATTGAAGGTTGGCTTGAAGTTGCTAACAGTCGTAATGCAATTGAGTCAACAGATCAAGTTGTCGAAATTGCTGTATGAAATCGATTTCTGGCAAGCAACTTTGTAAGATTGTGGAACAAAAAGGTTGGGTTTTGCAAAGAATTACTGGCAGTCATCATATTTATGAAAACCCCGAAGTAGAAAAAATCCTGTCAATTCTTGTTCACCGCAATCAAGATTTGAAAGTTGGAACCTTGAAAGCTTTGATGAAAATAGCCCAGCTATCTGAAGAGGATTTACTTTAATTTCAAATTACTGCTCTGATTCATCCACTAACTTGCTTGGTTCACCAGGGTAAAAATCATAGTCCACAATCTCTGACAAACTGTAAGGACACTCCACCGGAAAAGTCCGCTTGGGCAAATCTGTTTCTCCAACAGCCAATTCGACACCTTTAAGGTAGGCTTTGCGAAGTGCTTCTTCAAGGTAGGGCTTTAAGCTAGGATTGTCTTCAAGCAGTTCAGCAATATCTAAGCGTTGAATACGAAGTGTTGCCAACCAGCTACGGCTACGACGCCCTGACTGATATTGCCATTTTAGTAAATGTCCAATCAACACACTCAGACGGTTTCGTAATTCTTGACGTTGCTGTTTACCCAAAGATTGAATCTCCTCAATCAGATTTTGCAGATCAATCTGACTCCACTGCTCATTGCGAAGTAAAGTTGCTTGTTCCTGTGTCCAAGCGTAAAAATCAGTTTCGTAGAGGCTTGGTGAAGGCATTGGTATCTTTGGGTTTGTTTCGGGTACACCCATTAGATTAGTTCAACCTCAACGTCTTTGCTTTTATTGTAGAACTGTCTCAAACTCTACTACTTCTACTATTGAGAGCGATCGCTATGGTACTTTACCAATCTCTGCAAATCAACTTTTGCGAGTCATGGAACTCAAACAGCTAGCGAAAAAACTCGGACTTAGCGCACTCACTCCTGATAGGCTATTATTGGCACATACGAGGAGGTTCCAGCTTGCCCACACGAGAACAGTCAGATACTGCCATATTTGTCTGTCAACTCCTTTCTAGTCTATACCAGCCAATTCAAGTTTTTCGTTACGACCAGAAATTCAAGACCATTTACATTCAAGCTGGGGTCAGTGATGAGATTGCACTTGTGATCGATGAAGATGGAAGTTGGGAGTTTGTTCTATGACATCGAATCTGTCTGAGATGACAAATACTGAGTTAAAAGAGTACCTTTCTGAACACAGAAATGATCAGCAAGCTTTCCAGGCGGCATTGGAGATATTGATGAGTCGCCGTAATCCAGCCAATCGTCAACCATATCCTTTCGACCTTGCCGATCCCAAAACTGAAGTCGAAGCAATTTTTAGGAAAAAGTTAAACCAGACTGAGTAATCAGAACTCTACCGACGTTTGGCCGAATGCGTTATTTGTCATTAATTGAAGTATTGGGGCTACATTGTCAATGGTCTGGTGTTAAGAGTCCGGTATTCTCTTAGGTTAAGTCCAGGCATAAACGTCCACTGTAAGTGGCGATCGCAAACAACCCCAACAGAGTGCAAGCAGAGATCATTTATAGTATGACTTTCGTAACGATTGACAGCCATGACAGAGCTACTTGAACAAGCGATCGCTAAACTAAAAAACTTGCCTGCCAATGAACAAGATGCGATCGCGGCAATGATTTTAGAAGAACTAGAAGATGAGCGCTCTTGGGATGAAGCTTTCGCCCGTTCCCCTGATGTACTCGCTTTCCTGGCAACTGAGGCAATGGCTGAATACCTCGCAGGAAAAACCCAAGAGTTAGATCCAGATACGTTGTGAAGTCACGTATAACCGCTCAGTTTCGTCAAGGGTTTGCTGATCTTCCTGAGCAAGTTCAAGAGCAAACGCGTCAGGCATACCGCCTCTTCAAACAAGATCCGAGCCATCCCAGCTTGCGCTTCAAAAAAGTACATCCAGAACTACCAATTTATTCAGCACGGATTAGCAAAAATTATCGAGCGGTTGGACAGTTAAATGGAGATACCGTTATTTGGTTTTGGCTTGGTTCACACACAGAGTATAACAAGTTGCTCTCTCAGTTGTAGTTACGCAGTGCGATCGCATACCTAATTTGGATCAAAAGATGAGTGCTTAACGTGCAGGAAGGCTGGCAAAATCTAAAGCAGAATTAACATAGATTGCTGTTAATTAGAGCGATCGCTTTTTTATACCTCAAATTTTTGATACTATATATAGTATCATCTCTCAATGAGCAAATTAAGATAATTTATAAATATTCAAAAAAGACTTCAGGTACTAATTTGAATTCTCCTGATTTCAAGCGAGATATATCTATCCATAACGCTCTATGTTTATGATGTGGTGATTCGGAAAAAATTAAACTTTCTAGTTGATAAAATTTTGAATCAGCAAAGTCACATTGATAAAGCTGAATAATTTCATGACCTTGCCTGCCATTAAATATAAACAGGTTCTCTATACAACCGAGATATTTAATATTCGTTAATTCTGCCTGAATTTCCTCTTGAAACTCCCGTTCTAAGGCGGCGCGGCTGGTTTCACCAAATTCAACACCACCGCCTAAAGCCCGATAAAATGTTTCTTGCTTTACGGGGTCGTAGCCTTCAGAAAGAAATATGCGTTCGCCATTCCTAATTAGCCCCAAGGCTATTACCCGAATTTCACCTGCTTTATTCATTTTTATAACTAATTATCGTAGATAGACTGAGGACGACTTTCACTATCCTCAATAGGCCAATCGGGATTTTCGCCACCGATGTACAATTCTTCAATGGTCACATATTCCTGACTTAGCTGTGTGAGGGCGTTGATTAAAATATCCAGAGCGATCGCATCACTGGTTCCTAAGTCAAACCAACAACGTCCCCACTGACCCTCGTATTCAAACTCACCAATATTGTGCATCAGTGCTAGTAGGCTTTTGTCATAACCTTGTTCATCATAATTCATGTAGCTGATATCGAGTCCAGTGTCCTGCACCTGAAGATTCTCTGCATTAAATGCACCCAATTTACCCAGATAAAACCAGGAATTGAAAACTTCTTCTACATACTGCTTTTCACGCGCAGAAGGATTTGTGCTGAATTTCAGCCAAATCCACACATCAAAAGGATTAATTTCGCGAAACTGAATCTCCATTTTGGTCTAATATCTCAATTAATGTTCTGCAAATAAGCATATCAAAGTAGGGAGATGAGGGAGATGAGGGGGATGAGGGAGAATAACCAATAATGCCCAATGCCCAATGCCCAATTACCCAGGATTGTTAAGGCTAACAGCATTTTTGCGTTCATGCTCAATTTGTTTGACTAAATCGCCTGGGAGTTGGGATTTTTTAGTCAATGCTTTGTCAAAATTAGCGATCGCTTCCTGGATCATCTGCTGGCTTTTTTCTTTTTGCCCCAGTTCTTTCAGGATTTGGGCTTTGAGATAATAAATTTCTGGATTATCGGATGTGGTTTTAATCGCTCGGTTGACATACTCTAGTGCTTGTGCATACCTTTTTAAATCTCGGTAAGCAAGAGCAACACCCCGATCTACTAGATACTGGGGAGCAGCATTTTGTTCTAAGCGTCCAATTGCCTGATCTGGGCTAGCAAAAGGCAAATTAACCGCCAATAATAAATCCATATAACCCTTGATTAAATTCAGTTCTGGATCGTTGGCAGAAATGGCTTCGGCTTTATCTAAATATTCATAAACTTGTCGCAACCGACTAAAGGCTTGCGGCACACCCTTGACTGTACCCTCACGGGTGATAACTACTGCACCCTCTAAAAAATGACCAACAGCAGTGTATAAATTACCACGCAACGGATCGCTAGAAATTAGTTTTTGTCCAGTTTCTAAAGTTTTCTGGCTGTAGGTGTCGAGTTTAGCCCAATCCTTATTTCCGTATGCTAAAGATGCCTTTATGGCATAAGCTAGAGGTTCGTTTGGCTCTTTGGATATTGCTTGTTGCAGATAGCGATCTGCTGCTGGATAATTACCTTGTTGGAAAATTGCTTTAAAAGCTGCTTCTGTTAGGTCGCCAATTTGATGAGGTTCGTTATTGCGAAACGGATCACCAGCTAGAGAAGGACTTACCCAAAAATTAAGTGCGAACGCAGCGGCAAAAGCAGTCTGAGCAAGGGTAATGAGTTGAGCAGACACTATTAATCGAGGCGAAGAAAACCTTTTAGTCATTTTAACCCTCAGAATAATTGCGGTTGAAATAGTTGTATGCGTTACTTAGAATACAAAAAATGGTTAAGTTTAATTTTACTTTTTTACTCAGCACAGGTTAAACGCCCCGCTATCGCTAATGTTACTCAGCACTGTTACGGTGAGTCTGCCACAATAGAGAAAATGTAAATGATTCTTGCTGCGAGATTAAGGTGTTAAGGCAGATAATACGCTATAAATTTTTCCAGAATTTTCTAGATACTCTTAGTGTAGTTAATCAGTAATTTGCTGACTTTTTGGTAATCTTAACAAATGCTCTATCTCCGAAATGTAAATTATCATCCTACAGCGTGCCCAACAGCGATTCTCAAATCGATCAACTTGGAATTAGCACCCCAGCAGCTAGGTCTGATTATTGGCCCGAGTGGTTCAGGTAAAAGTACCTTACTAGAAATTTTGTCGGGACTAGCCGAACCCACAACCGGCGCACTCTTCTGGCGGGAACAAGAACTGATAGCCGAACAGCTACAACAATTGGCTGGGTTGGTATTTCAGTTTCCAGAGCGGCACTTTTGCGGCGGTTCGATTTTAGAAGAATTGCGTTTAGGACATCCTGAGTTAGGGTCAGAACGAGTCAGACAAGCGCTGAGTGAAGTGGGATTAGAGCATTTATCGCTTTCCGTTGCCCCTCATGCTTTGAGTGGTGGTCAGCAACGACGTTTAGCTTTGGCAGTGCAATTGATTCGCCAGCCAAATTTACTGTTATTAGATGAACCCACAGCTGGGTTAGATTGGTCAATGCGTCGGCAACTGGTAAATTTATTAGCGAAACTGAAACAAGATTGGACACTGTTAATAGTGACACACGATGCTGGGGATTTGCTAGCGATCGCAGACCGTTGCTGGACACTTAACCACGGTGAACTAGAATCAGTAGACCCAAAGACACTAGAAGCCAAAGCTAAAGAACCTCTACCAGCAGTATGAAAGGGGGAGTAGGGAGTGGGGAGTGGGGGAAGAAAGAATAAATGCCCCATGCCCCATGCCCAATGCCTAATGCCCCATGCCCCATGCCCAATGCCTAATGCCCAATGCCCCATGCCCAATGACAAACTTATTGCCTGAGATGGCAGAAATCTGGCAGCAAACTCTCAATTGGCAACCAACTGTCCAACAGCAAGCGCAATTTCAAAAGCTTTATGAGTTAATCCTAGAAGGTAATCGCCAACTAAATTTAACTCGCATCACTGACCCCCAAGAATTTTGGGAAAAACATCTCTGGGATTCTCTGCGAGGAATTGCACCCCTGTTATCAGCAAATTTCTCTACTGCTTCCCCTGCTCTCATCGATATTGGTACAGGTGCGGGTTTTCCAGGTATTCCAGTGACAATTACTCTACCTAATTGCACAATTACTCTTCTCGATTCCACTGGGAAAAAAATTGCTTTTATCGACAATATATTAACTGAACTTGCCCTTACCAATGCTAAAACTCTTGTTGGTAGAGCGGAAGAAATTGGTCATCATCCCCAGTATCGATTAGCTTACGATATTGCATTGATTCGTGCTGTCGGTACAGCCTCGGTCTGTGCAGAATATACCCTACCACTGCTCAAACAGGGAGGTTTAGCCATAATTTATCGCGGTAATTGGACAGAAGATGAAACAACTGCTTTGCAGAATGCTGTGAAGCAGTTGGGTGGCGTGATTGAATCAATCGAACAATTTACAACACCTCTGAGTCACAGCATCCGCCACTGTGTCTATTTGCGTAAGGTAGCCACCACACCAGTTCAATTTCCTCGTGCTATTGGTGTACCTACCCAAAAACCTCTTTAACTAATTCGTAATTCGTAATTCGTAATTACAAACGGTACAAAGCTATAGGAATCCGGTTTAACATGTCGCGGAAGTCTCCACCTTCAATGTACTCATAAGGTGGGGATTGTGAGCGGGGGATTTTCTGATAGAATTATTTGGTCTTGACCATCAATGCCATAAGCGAAAACCAAGCTAATAGGTATATGTTGCAAGAAGAAGATTTGGGTCTTGGGAACCAGGACTCCTGACAAGAGGAGGGAATGTCAGACTTTCTAGTACTACGGAGTTCTGGAGGCTGTTCCTGATGAATTAGGAGAGCTACGTCCGTCTTACGGCGGAGTAGTTCGCTTTCTGAAAAAATGCTTAGTGGCGTGGCAAGCAAAAAAATTGTGCATTAGACGTAGGTAGGTTGGGTGGAGCGGAGCGCAACCCAACATATATCAGGATGTTGGCTTTGGCAAAGCCTCCACCCGACCTACAATTTTTTTTGCTAATTCGTAATTACAAATTATTTGGACAGGAGCGGAAGATCAAGTTTTTATTTTTTCTATCTCTTCCTGCTTTTCTCCTTGTCTCAATGTTTAAGCAAATTTACTTGCGGCTGCAAACCGCTTGTTAATCTCATCCCAATTAACTACGTTCCACCAAGCATCTAAATAATCGGTGCGGCGATTCTGGTAATTGAGATAATAGGCGTGTTCCCATACGTCATTACCCAGGATAGGATATTTGCCTTCACTTAAGGGACTATCTTGATTAGCTGTAGTTGTCACTTCCAACTTGCCATTCTTGTTACGTACTAGCCAAACCCAACCACTACCAAAACGACCAGCACCAGCTTCGTTAAACTGTTTTTTGAAAGCTGCAAAAGAGCCAAAGTTTTTATTAATAGCAGAGGCTATATCTCCTGTTGGTTCTCCCCCACCTTTTGGCTTCATAATTTTCCAGAACATTGAGTGGTTGACATGACCACCCCCATTATTGCGTACTGTTTTGCGAATATCTTGTGGTACTTTGTCAAGTTTCTGCAACAGTTCTTCAACAGTTTTACCTTTGAGTTCTGGGTGTTTGTCTAAGGCTGCATTCAGGTTTTTTACATAAGTTGCATGGTGTTTATCGTGGTGAAATTGCATCGTTTTGGCATCGATGTGCGGTTCCAGTGCTTCGTAGGCGTAAGCTAAAGGGGGCAGTTGGATAGCACCTGTTGTATTTGGTGTTGTATCGGGAGTTGCAGTATTTCCCTCAGGAGATTTGTCTGCTAATGCACAAGCATCTAATGCAAAAGCACCTGCACCTGCTGTGAATATAAACAAGAAATTGCGTCGATTAATAGTCATAGAAGTTTTGCAGCGAATCGATTAAGTCTCTATTGCAGTTTTTATTTTCTTAGATTCTGGCTACAAAAAATTGGGAATTGGCAATTATTGCTGGCAGTTTAAGAAACTTTTTTTAGACTTGTAATATTAAGTACTAACATTCAAAACGTTATGTATTTTTACCAGGACTTACGCAACTGGCACAAAATATGGGCGGAGCTTCCCTAGCTATCTAATTGGTATTTCAGGGCTTGAGACTCAAGCACAGAGAGAAGTTCGGTATGTTGATTGACTAAACCTTGTATTGCGGTAATT
>NZ_JBALDZ010000250.1:0-16093 GCF_036917155.1 Nostoc sp.
AAAACGTCCTGCTGTTCCCATGTTTATCATGTAGTTGTTTGGCGCGCGGCGCGGTGTAACCGCGCCATTGCTTGTGACAGTTGCGTAAGTCCTGCTATTGAATGATAAGGATAGTCTTCGCACGGGAATAATAAGCCATAGAAACAATAATTATATGCATAGTCTGCAATGTTAGTACTATTAGATACATTATATTCCTTTCCTGGTTATCGGATTACCGAGCAAATCTACTCAGGCAGTAAAACCCTAGTTTATCGGGGCATCAGAGAAGAAGATAAAAAATCAGTCATTCTCAAATTGATGCGGAATGAATATCCTACCTTTGCGGAAATCGCCCAGTTCCGAAATCAATATATCATCACCAAAAACCTTGATATTCCTGGCATAGTCAAAACCTATAGCTTAGAAAACTACCGTAACAGCTACGTCTTAGTGATGGAAGATTTTGGTGGCATTCCCCTCCAAGACTGGCGACTGGAGGACAAGGGGAAGAAGGAAAACTGGCTTTCTCTCAACGAATTTTTCCCCATTGCGATTAAAATTGCTTCTACCCTTGAAAGACTGCATCGCGATCGCATTATTCACAAAGACATCAAGCCTGCCAACATCCTCATAAACCCTACCACAGATGAAATAAAACTCATCGACTTTAGTATTGCCACCCTCCTACCAAGAGAAGTTCAATTTCTCACCAATACCAACATCTTAGAAGGTACTCTGGCTTACATTTCCCCAGAACAAACCGGCAGGATGAACCGAGGTATCGACTACCGTACTGATTTTTATTCCCTTGGTATCACCTTCTTTCAACTCCTCACCGGACAGTTACCCTTCACCAGCAAAGATCCGACGGAGTTGGTTTACTCTCACATTGCCAAACAACCGCCAACAGCCAGCCGGATTAACTCTAATATTCCGCCAATTTTGTCTGAGATCATCAGCAAGTTGATGGCAAAAAATGCCGAAGACCGTTATCAGAGTGCTTTGGGGTTAAAGCATGATTTAGAGGTGTGCCAAAACCAGTGGCAAGAAACAGGAAATATTGCACCCTTTGAACTAGGCGTGAGAGACATCTCAGACCGTTTCATAATCCCCGAAAAACTCTATGGTCGCCAAAGTGAAGTTGAAACCCTACTCGCGGCTTTTAAGCGCGTAACAGCAGGGGCAACAGAAATGATATTAGTCGCGGGTTTCTCTGGCATTGGCAAAACTGCTGTGGTCAATGAAGTTCATAAACCTATTGTGCGGCAGCGTAGTTACTTCATCAAAGGAAAATTTGACCAGTTTCAACGCGATATTCCCTTATCAGGATTGGTGCAAGCTTTTCGAGACTTAATCGGGCAACTGCTCTCAGAAAGTGATGCCCAAATTCAAGAATGGAAAGCCAAAATTATACGGGAATTGGGTACACAAACTCAGGTGATTATTGATGTAATTCCTGAACTTGAAAAGATCATTGGCAAGCAGCCTCCAGTTAGAGAACTCTCTGGCAGTGCTAACCAAAATCGGTTCAATTTATTGTTTCAAAAATTCATCCAAATCTTCACGATGAAAGAACGCCCTCTAGTTATCTTTCTCGATGACTTGCAATGGGCAGATACAGCTTCTCTAAAATTAATTCAGTTATTAATGTGTGAAAACACGTTGTCTTCTCTATCTGAAGAGATAGAACAATTGGATGAAAATCAGGGTGGTTTATTGTTAATTGGTTCCTATCGAGATAACGAAGTTTCCAAGGCACATCCGCTTTATTTAACACTACAGGAGATTGAACAAGCAGCAGTAAATATTAATACAATTACCCTAACACCTTTAAATCAGGGTGATTTAAATCATCTCATTGCTGATACCCTTCATTGTCCTGAAATCGCTGCGGTTCCTCTCACCCAGATGGTGTTTGCAAAAACTAAAGGCAACCCCTTCTTTTCCGTTCAATTTCTCAAATCTTTACAATATGATGGGCTAATTTTCTTAAATTTTGATGTTAGTCATTGGCAGTATGATATTTTAAAAGTCAAAGAATTAGCTCTCACAGATGATGTTGTAGAATTTATCGCCCTGCAAATAGAAAAATTGCCAATATATACCCAAAAAGTTCTGAAACTGGCTGCCTGCATTGGGAGTCAATTTGACTTAAAAACTCTAGCGATCGTCAATGAAAAATCTGTAGTAGATACAGCATCAGACTTGTGGCAAGCATTACTTGATGGGCTAATTTTACCACAGACTGAAAATTACAACATCTTTTCAAAAGATGATGCTAATGAATTTATTACTCATGGAATAGAATCTACGCAATTTTCAACTTCTAATTTACAGCTACCTAAATATAAATTCGTACATGACCGAGTCCAGCAAGCTGCTTATTCTTTAATTCCTGAAGAACAAAAAAAGCCAATTCACTTAAAAATTGGGCTACTGTTATTGAACAATATTCCAGTTGCCGAAAAGGAAGAAAAGATTTTCGAGCTTGTCAATCAGTTTAATACCGCAGTGGAATTCATCTCTCCTCAAGCTAAACGAGATGAACTGGCCCAGATGAATCTAATTGCTGGACGTAAAGCTTTAGCATCAACAGCTTATCCCGCTGCCGTTAAGTATTTAACTACTGGTATTCAATTGCTGACAGATGATAGTTGGGAGACGAAATATGAGCTAATCCTAGCTTTGCATCAGACAGCCGCAGAGGCAGCATACTTGGACGGCGACTTTGAACAAACCGAGCAATTAGCAGAGATAGTGTTGCTACGAGGGAAAACTCTTATAGATAAAGTTAAAGTTTACGAAGTAAAAATTAAAGCATCTGGGGCACAGAACCAAGCACTCAAAGGAATTAATACTGCACTAGCCTTTTTGAAGCTTTTGGGAGTAGAGTTTCCTGAACATCCAAGCCAATCTGATGTTCAGCTAGTAATGGCAGAAATAGCATCAAATCTGGCTGGTAGGCAGATTAAAGATTTAATTGACCTACCAGAAATGACAGAAGCTAAAACACTAGCAGTTATGAATATTTTATCGAGTATTCATGCTTTAACCTATCAAGCTATTCCTGAACTATTACCACTGATTATTGTTAAACAGATAAACTTATCCCTACAATATGGCAATGCACCATCGTCTGCCTTTGCCTATGTTAATTATGGACTAATACTGTCTGCGCTAGTGGGAGATATTGAGCCTGGCTATCAATTTGGTAAACTAGCTGTAAATCTTTTATCTAGGTTACAAATTAAAGAAATTAGCGCGAAAGTTCTTGGATCTTTTCTTTCACTTATTAGACCTTGTAAGGAGCACGCCAAGGAAATATTAAAACCTTTATTGCAAGCTTATTCTATCGGTATTGAAACAGGAGATTTAGAATATGCAGCTTATTCTCTACACATTTATTCTTACTGCTCATATTTTATCGGTAGAGAACTTTCAGAGCTAGAACAAGAAATGGCAAATTATAATAATGCCATCAGACAACTCAAGCAAAAAACAGTATTCCAATGGAGTAATATTTATCGGCAGAGCGTATTGAATCTACTAGGGTGTGCAGAAAATTCCTGTTCTTTAATTGGTGAGGTTTATAACGAAGATAAAATGCTGCCGATCCATTTGGAAACTAAAGATGGACTTGGACTTCTATATCTCTATGTCAGCAAACTTCATCTCTGTTATCTATTTCAAGAATTTCATCAGGCAGTTGAAAATGCCACACTAGCGAAAAAGTATTTAGATACTGCAATAGGACATCTAGTTGTTCCAGTTTTCCATTTTTATGATTCTTTGGCAGGTCTAGCTGTGTATTTTGAGGTATCCGAATCTGAGCAAAAATGTATTCTCGATCGGGTTCAAGCCAATCAAGAAAAAATGGAGCATTGGGCACATCATGCCCCAATGAATTATTTACACAAATATTATCTTGTAGAGGCTGAACGCTATCGGATTGGTGGTCAATATCTTGAAGCAATGGAATTTTACGATCGCGCCATCTTCCTTGCCAAAGAAAATGAGTATATTAATGAAGAAGCCCTCGCTCAAGAACTTACCGCCAAATTCTATTTAGAATGGGGTAAACATAAGATTGCCCAAACCTATCTAACAGATGCTTACTATAGCTATGTTCGCTGGGGAGCATTAGCCAAAGTTGACGATTTGGCAAAACGCTATCCCCAATTACTGGCTTCTATATTTCAGCAAGAAAAACTGAGTATCCATTCCAGTGAGGAAAGCACTTCTTCAAATAACACATCTATATCATCTTTATCTACCCTGAGTAATCAACAAACTGTTATTGCCTCGAAGACAAGTATTTCTGATTCTCTGGATTTAGCCGCATTCATTAAAGCATCTCAAGCACTCTCCGGCGAAATCGAGCTTGAGCGATTACTTTCTACTTTGATGGAAGTTGTAATGGAGAATGCAGGAGCTTCTAAATGCGCTTTAATTTTAAGTGAAGGTGATAACTTAGCATTAACTGTTACAGCGGTTTGTTCAAGTTCAAATTTTGACCATACCTACACGGAGTTTTCGTCAACTTCCTTGGAGTCCAGTTACGATGTTCCGATTACTTTGATTAACTACGTTAAACGCTCCAGAGAAATTTTGGTTATTGATGATGCAATGACTGTTTCCTTTTTAGCAGATGATAGCTATATTCTGAGTGAAGAACCTAAGAGTTTGTTGTCTATACCTCTTCTAAATCAAGGTAAATTGATTGGGATTATTTACCTAGAAAATCATTTGACGACAGGAGCATTTACACGCGATCGCGTAGAAATTCTCAAACTCCTCACCACTCAAGCAGCAATATCTCTAGAGAATGCTATCCTCTACAAAAATTTGGCACAAGCTAAAGAAAGCTTGGAGGAATACAACCATACTCTAGAAGAAAAAGTCCAGGAAAGAACGCAGGAACTCAACGACAAAAATTACTCTTTACAACAAACTCTACAAGAATTACAACGTACCCAAATCCAATTGATTCAAAGTGAAAAAATGTCTTCTTTGGGACAAATGGTAGCAGGAGTTGCCCATGAAATCAATAACCCTATTAACTTTATTCATGGCAATATTAATCATGCTAGTGAGTACGTCCAAGACTTGCTGGATTTGGTAGTTATTTATCAGCAGGAATATCCTCGTCCTTCGCCTTTAGTTGAGGAAAAATATGAGGAAATTGACATAGATTTCCTCACAGAAGACTTACCAAAGATTCTAGATTCAATGAAAATAGGAAGTTCGCGTATCCGCAATATTGTTTTGGGCTTACGCAACTTTTCTCGTCTAGATGAATCTGAGATGAAGCCTGTAGATATTCATGAGGGAATAGACAGTACCTTAATGATTTTACAACACCGAATTCAAGAAAAGAACAATTTTCCTGAAATTGAAGTCATCAAAGAATACGGCAAATTACCGGAGGTTATGTGTTTCCCTGGTCAATTAAATCAGGTGTTTATGAATATCCTGAGTAATGCGATTGATGCTTTAGAAGAGTCATTTGCCATTGGCGATCCATCATTGGTAAATAATAAAGAACAAATCACAAAGGACATAGAAGCATCAGCCGTTTCTGATAGGGTAGGACAAATTCACATCTTTACTGAACTAACAGATTCTAATACAGCGATAATTCGGATTGCTGATAACGGTTCGGGTATGACCAAAGCTGTACAGCAAAAAATATTTGACCCATTTTTCACCACCAAGTCAGTAGGAAGTGGCACGGGGTTGGGCTTGTCGATTAGCTATCAGATTATTGTGGACAAACACAAGGGTAGCTTAACCTGTGATTCCACATTAGAAAAGGGGACTGAATTCGTGATTGAGATACCGATACAACAGTCAGATATCTAGACTATGGCAATCTTATTTGATTTGCTCTCCAGTGAGAGGCTCAGATCCCCGACTTCTTCAAGAAGTCGGGGATCTTTTTGTTCGTAATTCCTACACTTCTATTAAGATACAAAGTTCGGTTAAGTAAGGTGCGTTCTACCCAATCTACAATTGTAAAAACCCAGTTTGTCACACAAACTGGGTGATTTCTAAAATTCATCAAAACAACTCTGACAAGCTACTAGGATATCGATGTAATGTCATAAGCTAAAATACATCTAATTTGCATATTAAATTCTCAATATCTTGTGGGGTGGACAACATGAGCGCCCTGATTATGTAACTTAAATGCCGATGAGTTTATTCACTAAAGACTCTTGAGCCTCACGTCGTCGTCCTGTAATTACCATCTTGACTCCACTTGCAGATGCCAGGGTAAGACCTCGACGCTGAGGTCGCTCAGATTGCTGATTAACTAGCGCTAACTGATAGCGTGATAGGATGGTTGCCAATACTAATTTCATTTGAAACAAACCCAAAGCCTCACCAATACAACGACGGACACCACCACCAAAAGGCAGAAATTCATAAGGAGAAAATTGGCGTTCTAGAAAACGTTCGGGTCGAAACTGCTTAGGTTGGGGATATAAATCTTCACGTTGATGAGTAAGATAAATACTAGGAAGCAATACTGTTCCAGGCTCTAAAGAATGTCCCAAGAGTTTAACGGGTTCTTGTACTACCCTTGGGAAACAGAACGGTAAAACAGGGCTAACTCGCAAGATTTCATTACAGACAGCCGTAAGATATGGCAGTCGATAAATGCTCATAGGGTCTGGGGAATCACCGAGAGTGTCCACTTCTTGGAGCAGTTTTTCACGGACTAGAGGCTTTTGGTGAATCCAATACAATCCCGAAGCTATTACAGATGCCGTAGTTTCATAAGCGCCAATTATTAGGGTCATTAACTGATCGCGCAATTCATGATCTGTCATAAATTGACCAGTTTCATCTTGAGCTAAGATCAGCAAGGAAAGGATATCGACACATTCTGAATTAGGTTGTTGGCGGCGTTCAGCAATTTCGGCGTAGAACAATTTATCGGTTGTCTCCCGATCGCGCAGAAATTTTCCCCAAGGACTCCAAGCTCCTAAATCCTGTTGCAAGAATGGGAGCAAGAAAAAACTAGAAGTGATAGGTGAATGAGAGAGATCTAACAGCAATGGCAGTGAATGCTTAAGTTTTTGAAATCTTTCTCCCCCATACAACCCTAAGACAACCTTTAACATAACTTGTAGAGATATTTCTTGTGTTATGTTACGAGCCAAAAAGGGCTGATTTAGTAGTAACTGACTAAAGGCATTTTCGGTAATATTACAGATTTGTTGGCCATAGCTTTGCATTCGCTCTCCATGAAAAGAAGGCATTATCAATTGTCGTTGTTGTTTATGACGACTGCCATCAAGTATGAGAACTGAATTTTTTCCTAACCAGGGTTCAGTAATTTTATTGAGTTCACCGGCAGCGACAAATTTCTTTCTATCATTCGTTAAAATTTCTTGGATTGCCTGAGGATGATTCACAAATACTACAGTATCGCCAAAGCCAATTGTCCTACCAGTAAAAATGTCGGGATATTGTTGAGCTGCGTTTTCCATGTAGCCCACAGGGTCAGTAATCCACTGAAACTTTTGTAGCAAAGAAGGGGTTTTGAGAGGATTAGGTAGTTGCATATGAATTTTAAGTCCAAACCAAAATCGAAAAATTGTATTAGCGAGGATAAACCCTTAACAGAATAATATGGGTTCATCTATGATGAGCTTTCAGCAAAATAGGATACCTAACAGGTATCCTATTTTCTTATAAAGATAGAGTGAGAATTTATTGATTTAACTCCAAGCTGTCTATAGTTTGATAGCGACCAGAGTGAGAATACCAATTCAGATTGGCAGATATCCAGCTATGTAGTCCTGATATATATTTGGCAAGTTCTGCATCTAATTGCTCTCCAAAAGATGGAAGAGATAATTGAAACTCTTTCAAGCGATGTACTTCTCGATCGTGCATTTCGCTAACTGTGAGAATTGCTTGTTCTAAAGAAACCTTTTGTTGATAATAAATTAACAATGCTAAATTATGAACATCGCCACTTGACATTTCTCTATGTACGGAGAAAATATCATTACACCAAGCAAGAATGTTAATTGTCATCGCTTTTAACTCTTTCATCACCTCATGATTTCTGAGAGAATCAGGAATTATTAAATAATTGCAAAATTCCATCAATGCAAGGAAAACATATCCACCTAAAGTTAATCTACGTATAAGCATATAACTGTCAACATCGGGTGTAATTTCCTGTGCGCGGTTAACTGCTTCTTGAACACAGCCATCGAAATAGTCTTCATAGCGATCAACAAAGTAATGAAACCATTCTTGACTACCTCTTTGAAGTATCCGTTGTCGTAAATCACTTAAGGCATAAGCAAGTGGTATATCCTTACTCGTGAGTTCTGCACCGTTCAATATTTCCAAAAATCTCTTATGAAAATCTTTGAGAACATCAGGTTGTCTTCCTAAATTTGATAAATCACACTGGTCATCCCAAATAAACGCCCAGCTCAACCAATCATTTGCAATTTTCAATTCTTCAAGCTGGCAGTTAGGATAGGCACTCGCTGCTAAAAAGAAAAATTTTGATTTACAAAAACGTTCATAAGATGATTCATTAGCCAAGAGGTCAAAGCGAGTTACCCATTCAAGGGCGTGGTCTTCTAGAATATCAATGTGCTTATTGATCTGGGATGGAAATGGGCAGTATAAATCTGGGTAAGTTAATTGATTCATAAAAAATGAATTAGTTTAAAGTACCAAAAAAATCCATCACAGTAGAACAAAGACAATACTGTTAGGAGTCTTTGAAAAAACTTTTGCAAAAATTCACACTGATTCCATGTTTTCTCAAGTGCGTAAATATGATTTACGCCACTATTATTACTATGTAAATCTATATGAAGTTTTAAAAGTTATCTCAATATTGTTCAATGTTTTTTATTAAAAAATAACCGTAATTATCTGGAATTATATTTTTTTAATAAAAATAGCTATCTCTGTGTATATTCATTCACGAGAAATGCTGTTGACTAACTGAAAAAGTTAACGTATGACATCAAAAATATTGTTCCAATTAGCGCTCATTTTATAAAAAGACAAGGGTAATAATGACTAATTTCAGAGCGATCGCTTTCATGAAAGAGGATCTTCAACTCCGGCGAAAGTGAAGATTGGTAGTGAATTTCCATGCTGTAGCGATCGCCCCAGCTATAAGCTATAGGCAATTTAGTGTGAGAATGTTGCTGTTGTAAGAATTTTTGGGAACTATAGGATTGTCAGACTAGAAAATTGTTAGTCAGTCCGACAATAAAATAGAGGAGACTTAGCTGCGATCGCCAGACGAATAGTGAATAACTAACAAGGAGTTAAATCAATTTAAATACATGAATGAAAAGCCAGATATGAAAATACTTGATGAACCAGAAGATAATCTAATTTTAGTAGTTGATGATACTACTACAAATTTAAAAATTGTCTTTGATATATTAACTAATGTTGGCTTCAAAGTAATTATAGAAAATGATGGCAAGAGGGCAATTCAAATTGTTGAAGATACACTACCTGACTTGATTTTATTAGATGTAATGATGCCAGGAATAGATGGATTTGAAGCATGTAAAATGCTGAAAGAAAATTCAGCTACTTGTGATATACCCGTAATTTTCATGACGGCTAATTCTGATACTGATAGTAAGGTAAAGGGTCTAAATATCGGGGCAGTTGACTACATTACTAAACCTTTTCATGAAGAAGAATTATTAGCTAGAATTAAAACCCATCTTCAATTACGAAATCTCACAAAAACTTTAGAAAAACGAGTTTCAGAAAGAACAGCAGCCTTATCCAGAGCATTAAAAGACCTACAAGAGTCTCAACTCCAGCTTGTACAGACAGAAAAAATGTCTGCTCTTGGTCAATTAGTAGCAGGAGTCGCCCATGAAATTAATAATCCAGTTGGTTTCATTCATGGCAATCTCGGACACGCTTCAGTATATTTTCAAGATATGATTAACCTGATTGATCTCTATCAGCAGCACTATCCTAATCCGGTTCCAGAAATTCAAGAGGAAATTACAGCAATAGATTTGAAGTATATGCTTTCCGATCTACCTAATTTAATTTCCTCAATGAAAGAGGGTGTTCAGCGCATTCGTAATATTAGTACTAGTCTGAGAACCTTTTCTCGAGCAGATAGCGATCGCAAAGTTTCTTGCAACATTCATGATGGTATAGACAGCACTATTATGATTCTCAAACACCGTTTAAAAGCATCAGAGGATCGTCCTGATATTCAAGTAATTAAAGATTACGATAAATTGCCAGACTTAGAATGCTTTATCGGACAACTAAATCAGGTATTTATGAATTTATTAGCTAATGCTATTGATGCTTTAGAGGAGTCTAATATAGGACGTACTTATCTTGAAATTGAAGCAGATCCCAATCAAGTTTTGATTCAGACTCTACTCACTGAAGATAAAAATCATATATTGATTCGGATTAAAGATAATGGCGTGGGAATGTCGGCTGATATTCAGCAAAAAATCTTTGACCATTTATTTACCACTAAGCCTGTGGGTCAAGGTACAGGATTAGGACTGTCAATTGCCCGTCAAATTGTTGTCGAAAAACATGGCGGAACTCTAGAGGTAAATTCAGTACTAGGAAAAGGTTCAGAGTTTATCATCAGGCTTCCCATTTAAAAATCAGAGCAAATCACGTTCATCAACATAATAAGTAAATTTATGTTCAAGGCAGTAGTAGGTCACAGTAACGATCCAGATTCTCTATCAGCAGTTGAAGAAGTTATTCTGCAATGTGCTAGTTCTCTTGCAGGAGATATACCAAAAGCTGGAATTATTTTTGCTGCAATTGACTTTGAACATGCTCTCATTTTGCAGCAAATTCATCAGGCTTTTCCTGGTATTGAGTTGATTGGTGGAACAACAGATGGAGAAATTTCTTCCGTCTTAGAGTTTCAGCAGGACTCAATCACCTTGATGTTGTTTTGCTCAGACGAAGTTGAAATACATGCAGGAATTGGACGCAAAGTTTCAAGCGATTCAATTACTGCAACTAAACAAGCTGTGGAGCAAGCTAAAGCAAAAAGTACCGCACCCCCAAAGCTATGTTTAACTCATCCAGAGAGCCTCACAACTAGTGGTATCTCTATATTAAATGGCTTAAAGCTAGCTCTTGGTCAATATGTGCCGATATTCGGTGGTTTGGCAGGCGATCAGTCAAGGTATCAAAGTACATATCAATTTTTTCAAACAGAAGTATTAAGTGATTCTGTACCAATTCTACTTTTTTCCGGAACAATATTGTTTTCCCACGCTGTTGCAAGTGGTTGGCATCCTATTGGTCAAACAAGCAAAGTGACTAAGGTAGATAAGAACATAGTCTATGAAATAGATGGCAAGCCAGCTTTAGATTTTTATCATCATTATCTAGGTTCGCTTCCTCCTTCAATGGAATATCCACTAGCAGTGTTTGATCAAAATGGAGACAATTTTTATGTAAGAGCGCCTATTGCTTATAATCACGAATCTGGTAGCATCACTTTTTTTGGAGATATTCCCGATCAAGCAGTTATTCAAATTTCAGAAGCAGATCATGAAGATATTTTGGCAGCATCCAAGGCGTCATTCATGAATGCTTTAGATAATTATCCAGGTGCGAAACCAAGTGCTGTTTTATTTTTTTCATGCGTAGCTCGTCGGCAAATACTTGGTACGAGGGCACAAGAAGAGTATCAAAATACAAAATTTTGTCTGACTGACTATTTACCTGCCTGTGGATTTTATTCTTATGGAGAGATTGCTCCTATAGATCGAATTAGTCAGACGCAATTTCATAATGAAACTTTTGTAACTTTAATTTTGGGAACTCGGTAAAAACTGATGGAAATATTGGATTGTCAACAAGAAATTAAGGAATTAAAAAAAGCGAATAGAATTATCCAAAAAAAATTAGAACGCTCTGAATCAGACCGGATAAAACTCGAAGAGACAAATAAGAAAAAAGAATTTTTGCTCAAAAAAGTAATTGACGAATTAAATGAATATCAATATAAGTTAGAAGAAAGGAGTCATGAACTCGAAACAATGCTTCTTAATCTTCAAATAATGCAAAATAAGATGTCTACTTTGGGAAGTCTTGTCGCAGATGTAGCTCATGAAATTAATAACCCAGTTGGCTTTATAGCAGGTAATCTGACTCCAGCTAAAGAGTATATTCAGAATTTGTTACATCTCATTAACCTCTATCAGCAAACCTATCCTAAAGCATCTCAGGAAATTGAAGAAACAATTCAATTAATTGATCTGGAGTATGTGCGCGACGATCTACCTAAACTCATTTCCTCAATGAGAGAAGGCACGGATCGTATTTCCAACATTAGTAATAGTCTGCGAACTTTCTCTAGAGCAGATACAGAACAAAAAGTTCTGTTTAATATTCATGAAGGTATTAATAGCACTCTGATCATTCTCAAGCACCGTTTGAAGGCTAATAAAATTCGCCCTGCTATTGAATTAGTTCAAGATTACGGAGAATTTCCTCTAGTTGAATGCTTTCCAGGACAACTAAATCAGGTATTTATGAATCTATTGGCAAATGCAATTGATGCTTTAGAAGAGTCTAATTATGGACTGGGTTTTGATGAGATTAAGCTAAATCCTAATCAAATTACTATTCATACTGCCCTAACTGAAGATAACAATCATGTCTCGATTCGGATTCAAGATAATGGGGTGGGAATATCATCTGATGTTCAACAAAAAATGTTTGACCATTTATTTACAACTAAACCTGTGGGAAAAGGAACAGGATTAGGATTATCAATTGCTTATCAAATAATTGTCCAAAAACATCAAGGAACTCTAGAAGTAAATTCTGTGTTAGGAGCAGGTTCTGAATTTAGAATCACTATTCCAATTTTTTGAAGTAGCAACTATATTAATTATTAAAATTAATTGTCTAGGACTCCTATTTGATTGTTGAAATACACGTAGGGTATGAAAGCAAAAAAATAGTGCATTAGACGTAGGTTGGGTGGAGCGGAGCGCAACCCAACATATATCAGGATGTTGGCTTTGGCAAAGCCTCCACCCAACCTACAATTTTTTTACGACGTTTTAGCCTTGCCACACTACTACATATACTTATACTTAGATTTTTTCGGGAATCAAATAGGATTCCTATAGGAGAAATAAATGTTAAATTTGATCATAGATCATCACGATGTAATAATTTGTATTTAATTACAGATGAAGATGTAAGTGAAAAGAAACCTTACCCAGTTGATAACTGTTGCAACAACAAGGTTCAGAAATTGTGATGATTATTCCGGTTTATTACAAATCAATACGGTTCAGTTAAGGCTAAAACTCTGTTATCAAAGTCAAATTTTTAACGTAGACGCGGAGCGGCTTGCCGTAGGCTACCCCATTCGCATTAGCGTCTCCCCTTCTGGTGTACACACAAGTCCTTTTCACCCCCTCTAACTCCCCCGATGCTTTGGGGGAGAACCGGATATTCCCCCCAAAGCATCGGGGGATTAAGGGGGGGTAAATCCAAAGTTTGGGCTTCATTACCAAGATGTGTGTACACCGTAGCTCCCAAAGGGAGAGGCTAACGCCAAGGGAGAAGGATGTAAAGAAAGAGAAGGAAGAGAAGTTTAACTGAACTGTATTGTCTTATAAACAAAAGCAAGCATCAAATTCTCTGAAGAAAGAGATTAAGCAGTTACTTTAGATGTATTTTTGGGAACTCTATAACTGTAGTTCCAAGATTATGTCCTCAAAACTTATGAGTAATGCACTTGACCACTCGATAGCTACCCTTAATCTTTCTTTAGAACGCGATATATTTTTACGTACATTAATTAGAGAATTATCTGGCACTTTACAGGATGTAGTTGGCTTAAAAGAAGCTTCTGGATTTATTAGCGTAGTTGGTGAAAGAATGGGTAGGCAGATTGACCAAGATTATAAATCTGCCCTGGAAGTTTCCAGCCTTTCTCGTAAGCAAGTGGCTGATGTCTTGATTGATTTAAAAAAACGAATCCAGGGCGATTTTTATGTCATTGAGCAGAATGATGAAAAAATTGTCTTTGGCAATCGCGTCTGCCCATTTGCCGAAAAAGTACTTAATCGCCCTGCTATGTGTATGATGACTTCAAACGTCTTTGGGACGATCGCAGCTAATAACCTGGGATATGCGAAAGTAGAATTGCAAGACACCATAGCCGAGGGTGCTTCTGGATGTAGAGTTATTGTTTACTTAAAACCTACAGAAGAAGCAGAAGATGCAGAAGGTCGAGAATACTTTCGGGGACTGGAATCTGTCTAAACCCTTAAATACTAAACCAACCCCAGGATATAAACTTGAGTGCAGATATCTAAAGTAGAGTTGAACCCTGAAATTGGAAGCCTCATGACTCCTGAACAATTTCTTGAACTTGCCAGAGTTTTACCAGAACCTTTACTTCTGGTGAGTGGAGAGGGCCAGTTGTTAGCTACCAATCAACCAGTTGCAGATATGTTGGGGTTACGCCGTCAAGAACTGCGGGAAAGAATGCTCTTTGAACTTGTAACTGAGTCTACCAAAGATGTTGTCAAGTATCTGCAAGCCTGTTCAAGTAGCAGAGCAATGGTGATTGGCTCCTTGACTTTACGAAAAAATGATGGACAAACCTTAATATGTCGTAGTCAAGGAGCAGTTATTCAACCTTGGTCTGCTGAATCTTCAGCTTTAATTCTCTTACGCTTGGAAAATAGAGTTGTAGCTAGCAGTAATTTTGTTCTGTTAAACGAAAAAATTGATGAGTTAGCAAAGGAAGTGCAAAGACGTAAACAGGCGGAGGAAGCACTTAAGAAAGCTAATCAAGAGCTAGAAGTTCGGGTTGAGGAACGCACAACTGATTTACAAGAAACACTAAACGAACTACAACTTACCCAAACTCAGCTTATCCAAGCTGAGAAAATGTCTAGTTTAGGTCAGATGGTCGCTGGTATTGCCCATGAAATTAATAACCCCGTGAGTTTTATTTATGGGAATCTTCACCACGCCCATAAATATACTCAGGATTTACTAACATTGGTGCAAATTTATCAACAAATTTGTCCAAATATTCCTCCAGAAATCCAAGCAAAAGTAGAAGAAATAGACTTAGATTTTCTGATTCAAGATATAACTAAACTCTTCGAGTCAATGAAAGTGGGAACAGAACGCATTCAAGAAATTGTTAAATCGCTACGTAATTTTTCCAGACTTGATGAAGCAGAATTTAAGCAAGTTAATATTCACGAAGGAATTGATAGTACTTTAATGATTTTAGAGCATCGTCTGCAAGCTAGGCATGAGTACCCAGAAATCAAAGTTATCAAAAAATACAGTCAATTACCTAATGTAACTTGCTACCCTGGTCAACTCAACCAAGTGTTTATGAATATTCTTAGTAATGCAATCGATGCCCTCGAGTTATGGGCTAATAATGGTCATTGGTCAGCCGTAAATCCACAAACTACTGACAATCAACAACTCGCAGATAATAATCCTAAAATTCAAATAAAAACTGAGTTAATCGATCAAAAGTGGATAGAGGTTACTATTGCTGATAATGGTTTAGGGATAAATGAACAAGTTCGTTCAAAGCTATTTGATCCTTTTTTCACCACTAAATCTGTGGGTAAAGGTACTGGACTAGGGCTATATATAAGCTATCAGATTATAGTTGAAAAACATAACGGACAACTTAAGTGTTTTTCTGTTCCAGGAAAAGGTGCAGAATTTGTAATTAAGATACCTGTTAGCTCTGTCTCATATAGCGGTTCTCGTTCACGTGAGGTACATCCGTAGGGGCAATACCCTGCGGGAAGCCGCTTTGCGTCTACATGAATTGCCCCTACAGCGTGGTCAATTGGCAATCATAAGGATAATTTAGAAAAGCCTGAAACAACCCATTTTCGTTAATACACATCACGATAAATTTGTACAGTGCGTAAGTCCTATATTTATTCATCAATCTTGAATTCTAACTATTTTAAGTTGATATGAAAAACGTAACCGTTCACAGGGGTAATTAGTTGCTGAAATCAGGCAAAATAGAATGGGTGAAGGGGTTACAGCAATTAAAGGCAGAAGTTAATCC
>NZ_JBALDZ010000251.1:0-12276 GCF_036917155.1 Nostoc sp.
CACTGCTGACATCCCAGATTTTGATCGTCTTGTCAGAACTCGCAGAAGCTAACTGTTGTCCATTGGGGCTGTAGGTGACGCTATTGACCCCACCGCTATGACCAGTCAGGGATTTGAGGAGTTTGCCACTGCTGACATCCCAGATTTTGATCGTCTTGTCAGAACTCGCAGAAGCTAACTGTTGTCCATTGGGGCTGTAGGTGACGCTATTGACCGCATCGCTATGACCTTCTAAGGTATTCACCTCAATGGCGCGGTTTTCTTTTTTTTCATTTGGCTTTAAGTAAACCGCTTGCTGTAAAGTTGCTACAGTTACCATTGAGATATCGCTTCTGTGCTGTGCCCAAATTGTATGCTTGAGTTTGTTACTTGCCCTTAATGCTGTTATTAAAGCATCTGGGTATTGTTCAGAGACAGCAAAGGCTTCAGAAGAATTATTGATGGCGTTAATTTGATTAACATTTGCCTCTATTGCCCACTGCCATGTTATCCCTGCTAAAACAGCAAATCCTAAACCTGCGGTTATGGAACCAAAAAGGGAGCGTTTGAGAAAGTTATTTAGTTTTGCGTCACTCAGTTTTCTTTGTTCTCGTTCCTTGTCTAGTTCCGCCATTACCTGCTTTAACTTCGGTTCCTGTTGCTGGCGGATAAAGGTAGCGATGTAGTCATGTACCAGTTGATAACGGTCGGCGGGGTTTTCTGGTAGCAAAACCACTAAGCCGGATTGGACAAGAATTTCTAACACTAAATCTAATTTACTGATTTCAGAAGCTTGTTCCGCCCTAGCTTCTGATCCCTCCATCTGCGGCGACCCTCTTAAAAAGGGTGTAAAAAGAATAAAGCCCCCTTTTTTAAGGGGAATTGGAGGAGTCTCGAAGAAGTACGGGAGCAAATCGCGTTCCAACTCAGCGCGAGTCTTCAGAGGGCGAGTTCCTTTTTCATCGGTCAGCAAATACAGTAATATATTTGCTGCTTGCTGATTTTCTTCACCACAATCATTAACAACTTCATTCAAATAACGCTTAACCAATTCGTCCTTAGTGCCACGGTGCCGATATTCTGCCAGAGTTGTAATATTCTCCGTTTGCAGTTGCGCCCCCACAACCTGCAACTCAATGAGACGAACTTCACCCAATTCTCCGGCTAAATCCAGTACCATTTGTTCAACTAAAGCAGGTTCTAATTGAAAACTAGTATTTTCAGTTAAACGCTGAATAATTGACTTCGCATCAGCAGGTGAGAAGTTCCCCAACTTGTAAAGCACATTATTACTGAGAATGTCATTACCAATAATCTTGAGACTGGGCAAATCATTGCACTCTAGCAAGTAATGGATGTAATCCACCCGCAGCGATAAGATAACTTTCACCGATAGAATATTCAGACACTCTCCTAGAAACTCAAAGAATTGCTTTCTTTGTGTAGGTTCGGTGTAAACAAAGAAAAATTCCTCAAATTGATCGAAAATTAGCACTGTGCGGAGGTTGCGCTGTTCGTTTTCGCGGAGTTGAGTGATTAGGGAGTGGGGAGTTAGGAGTGAGGAGTTAGGAGTTAGGGGTAAGGAGTTAAGAGTTAGGAGTGAGGAGTTAGGAGTTTGAGTGTTTGAAGTGGATGAATCCAGTTCTGAGGTGGATGAACGGAGTTCCGAGGTGGATGAACGAGATTCTAACTTCCCCTTGTCCCCTTCATCTCCCTCATCCCCCTTATCTCTCCTCAAAAGCCTCCCCAACTCTTCCACCCAGTTGGTGTAAACGCGTATTACTACCGGCAAATAATCTTGAGTACCGATTGCTTTATTCTTTAAAGCTGGTATGAGTCCCGCATTCACTAGGGAACTTTTGCCTACACCCGATTGCCCATAAATGACTATCAGCTTATAATCAGGGCGACCCATGCGTTCAATCAAACGTTCTACATCCAAGAGGCGACCAGATGCAGCAATTTCTGGAGCAATATTTCCTTGGGGAGAGTTTGAGCGCAATGTCTCGACAAATACCTGTTTTGTAGCTTCTAACCTACCCGCACCAATAAAAGCCCGCAAACCAAATTGCTGTTCAATAGAACGGCGTTGCTGTTTGATTTTGTATGCTTTGAGATATTCTTTCTGCTCAAAATAAAGCTGCTGTAAAAACCTGAGAATATCCAAGTAAAGCCTGACATCTTCTAAGGGATTACCCACATCCCTAGCAGTTTCTAAGCTAATAGTTGCCTGTGGAATTTGACCTAAATGGTATTGAGAACGACCTAAAATAAACTGATATAAGCTCAAATCTTTTGATTCTAAAGCCTTTTTGGGAATATCAGATAAAACCTCTGATATATTGGCTGATTCCAGATTGGGAATTGTAGCAAAAACTTCTAAGGCTTGCTTAACTAACTGATTTGCATTAACCCAATTATTTTGAGCCAAAGCTACTTCAGCTAAAAAACCGTAATCTTTAGCTAATTCCCTTAGCTGGTTGTGAGTTTTATGTACTAGTAAAGCTTGTTTAGAAAGACTAGACAAAATTTCCCATTTTTGCAAGTCTCGCAATATATCACCAAATTTTACTACTGAATTGGCGATTAAATCTGGGCTTTTAAATTGGCTAACAAAATTTATATACTCTTGAACATAATACCAAGTTCTATGCCAATCTTGACAATTTATATCTTTATGTTTAATAGCCTTGAGATAATAGCCAAAACTAATTTCACCAAGGATTTTTGCCTGGTTTTCTAAATTATGACTTTGCTGCCAAAGCTCTAAAGCTTGGTGATAATGCTGTAGCGCCGAATCTTTTTGATTATTTATCTGTTTAACAAAGCCTAATAAAGATTCTAAATTAGCTTGAATATCTAAATTATAAATATCTGGCTTGTTGATTAAATATCTTTGCGCTGCTTCTAACTCATTTTCCAGTTGAAGATATATATCTACGCTAAATTTTAAGTTATTACTAAACCATTGATTAGCCATTTCGATGATAAAAGCGACTAATTCCTGTGTTGATATGGGAAAATTCCTCGTAGTTGCCCAACTTTCCAAATCTGGCGCCAGATGTATTAGTTGCTTATAGATTTCATCGTCAATCCACAACACTAAGGGAAAAGCAAAATTATTGCGAAACTCTTCCCGCACCTGATTCGCAGAAGTTAACATCACAGACAAATTCTGCACTGATTCCAAACCCATAACCATCACACAGGCTGGTATTTCTTCGCCGAATTCTTCCCGAATTGCAGTATAAAGAGTTCTGTTCGATTGCTGCACCGTCAAGATACGAATTTCAACTTGACAAATTTCCCGCAGTCTGGAAATTAAGCGATCGCGCAGGCTACCATAATTACACCGTGCCAAAATCAGCTTAAACTGTCCCACAGAGGACTCGATCGCCCAAGCTAATTGGGTCAGAGTGCGGTCGTAGTTTACATGGTTATTTTCTGATGATTGCGAGTCTGTCATAAGAGTCTGTCATAAGTTGTTAAAAGGGCGGTTAGAAACCGCGTCTACACGAGGCTTTACCCACCTCCGTGGGTTATAAAACTTTGATTTTCTCTTAGCCCACGCAGGTGGGCTACCCTGCGGGAACGCCAAAGGCGAATGTTTGTATAGTAGCTGCGAATGACCTTCGCCCTGGCTATAAGTTGACTCTTGAATTGTTTTCACTGCAACTCTCTTGCTTCCGCCAAAACCGGATTAACATCAAACCAAGACTCGCCACCATCCCGATATTCAAACACAAACCGACTGCGGATCAGTTTTTGATATCCGTGATCATCACTCACCTTTTTCCTTTCCTTGACATGGCGTAACAATTGCCACTCATCCTCAGAAATCGGCAACATGATTTCATTCCGCCGAGAACGAATAACTTGCTCTAAGGTTTCACGAGTTAGGGGAAGACTCATCTCTTCCATAATCCAGGTATTCAGCAGCCTCAGCACGTCCCGCACATGACCACCGCTCATTTGACATAAACGCTCTAGGCTAGCAGCACTATCAAAAACCTCAGTAACTTTACTTAAACGCTCCTCTGGCGTCATGTCAGGAAAAGCTCTTGCTAGTACCATCTGCTGCATGAGTGCCATTCCCTGTGTATGAACACTGCCATTAGACCATTGTACAGGTACCATTGGTAACACCTTGGGGTCTTCTGGGAAACGCTGGGTGAGCATTCCGTAATCATTGGAAAACTTTAAAGCCAAGGGCATAGTGTAGAGTAGATGACAATTCAGCCTTGTTAAAAACTCACCCTGATCGACAAATAAATATTCCTGTTGCGGACGACCCCAAGGTTTGGCACGATTATCTATGCGGTCAAGATTATCGACAATGACCACCAAACCATTTTTACCCTGTTGTTTGAGTTTAGCGATCGCAGGTTCTAATAATTCTTGATTAATCGCTTCCAGCAGCTTAGTTTTCTGCGGTGCTAAATACTGATTAAGTTTTTCTCGCAGCGTTGGGTCATTTTTCATCTTCGCGGTGATTTCACCAATGCCCACAGACAGAGAAAACTTATCTTTATCTGCGGATAAACCGACATCACCAAGCACCGGAAGCTTAACTTTTCCCGCCGTCACCTCGGAGTTTAAGACCTTCCAAGCACCTTGCAGCAACTCATTAAACTTGTTAGGTGCCTCCAGGGTAATTTTATCCAGACTTTGACTCACACGACGAGCGATCGCCAGCAGCACATCAGCAATATCAACATCAGTCATTTCTAGGTCATCACTGGACTCAAAATAGACCACATGGAAGCCTAACTTCTCCAGTTCTGCCTGTAACCGTAATAGTTCTGTCGATTTTCCACAACCAATATGCCCAGTAAATAAAGTACAAGTGGGTTCATTGGGCTTAAAAAAAGTAATCTTCTGCTTCAGCTTGCCAAGAATATCACCACCTCGTACCGAGGAAAAATCTATATAATACTTGCCATCAGAGCTATTGTTGACAAACAGAGTTCTGCTGGGATCGCTAGCCTGATAAAATTCCCGTAAATCTATGGACATAACCTGGTAGTGCAATTATCTCGTCTTGTCTTAACACATCTTGTGCAAAAGGATAAAGTTACTTACATCTTTGCATCTCAATATTTCGGAGAATTTTCGCATCTACTACCTCAAAGGCGATCGAATGACATCGCTAATTCTCTGCGTACCTCTGCGCTTACCTCTGTGCCCCTCTGCGTTTAAAAATATTTAAGTTATCTGCAAAAACCGAGACTCTTTTTTGATACCATTTAAGGCCGGACTCTTTAAATACTGATTGACGTATGAGCAAAGGTACCCTGTTTGACAAAGTTTGGGACTTACACACCGTTGGTACACTTCCCTCAGGGCTGACGCAACTATTTATCGGGCTTCATCTAATTCACGAAGTCACCAGTCCCCAAGCCTTTGCTATGTTACGCGAGAGGGATTTGAAAGTACTGTTTCCAGAACGAACTGTGGCCACGGTCGATCATATTGTGCCCACAGAAAATCAAGCGCGCCCCTTTGCCGATGGCTTGGCAGAGGAAATGATTCAAGCACTTGAACAAAATTGTCAAGAAAATAACATAACTTTTTACAATATTGGTTCTGGCAGTCAGGGTATAGTTCACGTCATCGCCCCAGAACTGGGAATTACCCAGCCGGGAATGACGATCGCTTGTGGAGATAGTCACACATCAAGTCATGGGGCATTTGGTGCGATCGCATTTGGTATCGGTACTAGTCAAGTTCGGGATGTTCTCGCTTCCCAAACCCTTGCCCTCTCGAAACTGAAAGTCCGCAAAATAGAAGTTAACGGCACTCTCAACCCAGGAGTTTACGCCAAAGATGTAATTTTACATATCATCCGCACCCTTGGCGTGAAAGGTGGTGTGGGTTATGGCTACGAATTTGCAGGTACGACCTTTGAACAAATGAATATGGAAGAGAGGATGACTGTCTGCAATATGGCGATCGAAGGCGGTGCTAGATGCGGCTACGTCAATCCCGATCGAGTCACCTACGATTACCTCAAAGGCAGAGATTTTGCTCCCAAAGATGCAGATTGGGATCAAGCAGTACTTTGGTGGGAATCCATCAAGAGCGATGCTGATGCCCAGTACGATGATGTGGTGGTATTCGACGCGGCGGAAATTCCTCCTACCGTTACTTGGGGGATTACTCCCGGTCAAGGTATCGGTGTCAATCAGTCAGTACCTCAGCCAGAAGAACTGCTAGAAGAAGACCGATTTATTGCTGAAGAAGCTTACCGCTACATGGATTTATATCCTGGTCAACCCATCAAGGGTACCAAAATAGATGTCTGCTTTATTGGTAGTTGCACCAACGGCAGAATTAGTGATTTACGAGAAGCGGCAAAAATCGCCAAAGGTCGCCACGTTGCAGAAGGAATCAAAGCCTTCGTTGTCCCCGGTTCTGAACGGGTGAAGGAAGAAGCGGAAGCTGAAGGACTGGATAAAATCTTTCAGGAAGCCGGATTTGAGTGGCGTGAACCGGGATGTTCCATGTGCCTGGCCATGAACCCCGATAAGTTAGAAGGAAGACAAATCAGTGCCTCCTCCTCCAACCGCAACTTTAAAGGAAGACAGGGTTCCTCTTCCGGTCGCACATTGTTAATGAGTCCGGCAATGGTTGCCACTGCTGCCATTAAAGGCGAAGTCTCTGATGTGCGCGAGTTGCTGTAATTTTGGGGACTGGGGACTGGGGACTGGGGATTGGGGATTGGGAATTGGGAATTGAAAGTTTACCTATTCCCGACTCCCTCATCTTCCCTAGTCCCTAGTCCCCATTACCCCTTATCCCCAGAGGGGGTCCCACCTTCCCCAATCCCTTTTTCAACAGATTGAAAAAATAGATAAAAATTATGGTGAGTGAAGTTAAAACGGTTTCAGGGCGCGGTATACCCTTAGTGGGCAATGATATAGATACCGATCGCATCATTCCCGCACGATATTTGAAAGCCATTACCTTTGACGGCCTAGGCGAAGCCGCGTTTATCGATGATCGGAAAGCACTTAAAGGTGAACACGCCTTTGACCAACCCCAATACCAAGGGGCGAATGTTTTAATAGTCAACCGTAACTTTGGCTGTGGTTCATCACGGGAACATGCACCCCAAGCGATCGCTAAATGGGGAATCCAAGCTTTAATTGGTGAAAGCTTCGCCGAAATCTTTTTTGGTAACTGTGTGGCAATGGGCATACCTTGTGTGACAGCCGATGCTGTTACTGTTAAACAACTACAAGAGTTAGTCGCTGCTAATCCCCAAGCTGCGGTGACAGTAAATCTGGAAACCTTGCAAGTGCAAATTGGTGATTACACCGCCCCAGTTACCATTGGTGAAGGTACAAGAAGCACATTTATTTCTGGAACTTGGGACGCTTGCGGTCAGTTGGTGGCTAACGCTGACCAAGTTCGGGCAACGGCTGCAAAATTACCTTATGTAGGTTGGGGCAATTTAGCAGCAAGTTAGCGATGTGTGAAAAAGCAGAGGAGCAGAGGAGCAGAGGAGCAGAGGAGCAGAGGAGCAGAGGAGCAGAGGAGCAGAGGAGCAGAGGAGCAGAGGAGCAGAGGAGCAGAGGAGAAAAACCACGCCACTTGCGGGTGGGGCTTCAACCAAGGAAGCTAGGGAGCAAGGGAGCTATCGCGCCACTTGCGGGCGAAAGCGCGTAGCGGGACGAAGTACGGCTTTGAACCTTATCTTTTTCGTAAAAAATTAATTGCCTTTGCAATCCCCATCTTCGGAGTAACTTGTTCGCGTTAGCGTCTCGTAGAGAAGATGGGGAATTTCGCAACCTCTTAAAAGCCACTTTTAGGAGTTTCTATAGCATTAGGACTCTCTGTAGTGGTAGGTTTTTTAGTATCGGGAACTTTCTGTTCGGTACTCTTTTGATTACCTTGACTTTCTAGCCTAGTTAGTGCCTGTTTTGCCAGATTTGCGGCTGCTTGTTTAAATAATGGTTCTATTTTATTTCGCCAATATTGAGTATTAGGCAGCTTTTCTGGATGGTTTCTATAATCTAAAACTTTATCCCATTTACCATCATCTATTGCTTTATTGATCTCATTAGACAAAGCCTCAGCCTTCGCCCAATCTTGCTGCCACTGGGAAATCATTTTGCCCGTCTCTTGGATACCAGAAGCAGCATTTGCCGGAACTGACCTTAAAAGTGCGATCGCTCCGGTTATATCCCCTGAATCATACTTCTGTCTTGCTTGCTCTATAATATTGGCACTATTATCACTAGGCTGCGATTGTTCTGATTTCCCAGCATCGTCAGCTGACCCCTTCGACTTTTCTGGTAATGAAGTTGCCACATTCCGCGATTTTGATTTTGCCTTGGTAGTCGGTCGATTCGCAATCGAGTTACTATCATCTAGAATCTTTGTTGCAATGCCTTTTTCGCGCAGGCAATAACTCCATTCTTGATTATTGGTTATCTCATCCGAGTCTACCCAAGCCAAACGACCAGGTTTAAGTTTAATTTCTACCCAACCTCCTTTTGTCCGCTTGCCAGTCACCTCGAAATTGGTGTTATCACTCCCGGTTCGCAAAACATTATTAGAATTTATCGAACTAGGTTTAGAACGGATATTAGAATTTCCCACAACAATAGCCAAGCATTTGTCTGTTAAGGCAGTATTATTACCTGTAATATTTAAAGCGAAATTTTTCACATTTGGATATACATTGGCTACCAAAGCAGCCGCACCACCCGCCAATAATATGCCAATTAATATCGGCCATGGGTCGGATTTATGAGAATCTTGACGCCCAGGTTTCGCGCCGATAGGATTTGCCGGTGCAACTGCAACAGTTTGCAGCCGAGATACTTGAGGCTGGGATTTGGCTGCTTGGTAGCTGGAATTATTGGCGGCTTCTTGAGAGGTGGAAAGTGCTGGTACAGGATTAATCGCCTCTTTACACGCTTGCAATGCCTCCGTGGCGCTTTGGTAGCGGTCTTTGAAGTGATAACGTACCATCTTAGACAACACTGCCGCCAGTCGATGGTTCACGGTTACTGAATGACGCCAGATGATTTCGCCTGTTTCTGGGTCTTCTTGCAATTCTGTTGGCTGTAATCCTGTTAATGCTTGAATAGCAATCACACCAAGGGAATAAATATCGCTATTGGGACGGGGTTTACCTTGCCCTTGTTCTGTGGGCATATAGCCAGGAGTGCCAATAACCACTGTCGCCGAGGCTTGTCCGCCTACTGCTACCATCTGTGTACGCAGTTGCTTCACTGCCCCAAAATCTACTAAAACTAATTTATTATCGGAAGCGCGACGAATGATATTATCCGGTTTGATATCGCGGTGAATCACGCCTTGGCGATGGACAAATTCGAGAATTTCTAAAACTTCCTGTAACAGTTGAATTACCTGGCTTTCATTCCAGCGCTTACCAGGGATAAGTTCTTCAGCTAAGGTATGTCCTTCAATATATTCTTGTACTAGATAAAATTCTTGATTGTCGTCAAAATACGCTAGTAGCCTGGGTATTTGGTCATGATTGCCCAGTCTTTCCAAGGTTTCGGCTTCACTGTTGAATAGGCGTTTCGCAGTATCAAAAACTCTGGGGTCAGTTCCGGGTTTAAGGTGCTTAACAACACAGATGGGATTGCCAGGCCGTCTAGTATCTTGAGCAATATAGGTTTGACCAAATCCTCCCATCGCGAGGACTCGAATTACTTGGTAACGATGATCTAGTAGCTTGCCTATCATATTCCCTCCCCAGAGTTCTTACCTAATTTTCCAGCTAGTAATAAATATCTCCAAATTTTCTTCAATGAAATCCGCTATCTTGAGAAAAGATTTAGATTAAAAACGCAGCTTTTTAATAAACATAGACTGTTTATTTTTCTTTATAGTGCCCCTGTTTACTACCAATGCCACCTAAAATAACAAACTCAGTTGCATGGCAACAGGCTGAAATCCTCATGCAGCCTGCTTTCATTCGGGTTATCGACAATCTCCGCAAGCTGCTTGATGAATCTTCCTGGACGGGAACTTACCATGATGTCCTGATTTGGCCGCCTAGCACCACTGATGAAATCAAAGCATTGGTGACTGAACTGTTGCAAGCAATGGAAACTGCAACGCCCCAAGAAGCAGATGAAATCAGAGAGACTCTGGCTCGTCTGCCGATGCCCCATCCAGGATATCATCTACGTTTAGAGCGTCAACAGCAGCAAGCGAGTATCGATTTGTGGGAACTGTGTTATCAAGTGTGTTTTCTTAAATACAGCCCAGTTCAGGAATCTGCTGATGTTGATACTAGTTTAATTGATGAATTCGGTGAAGTGGATTGGCTGCGTTTGGATGCGAAGGCAAAGGAGTTAGTTGAACAGGCATTTGCTAAATTACCAGAGAGTTGAAGCCTGTATGGTAGTTCTGCACCCACTTTCAGATTTCATCGACTGCGATTTTGCCATCAGCGACTCATCTTGTAGCTATTGGTACGAAGGCCGCTGTCTGGAAAGCGGCCTTCGCCTAAAATTACCCCGCACCTCAATGTCTGAAGCGATCGCCCACGGACTAATGCAAGATTTAGCTAATAATGACTGTTATTCTCGTGAAGGCAAGATGTATGGAATTCTATTGGTTGAACTGCCTAATGGCGAACAATGGGTACTAAAAGCCTTCTCCGGTCTTTTAAATGGTTGTAGTGTTGCTGAGGGCTGGGTGCCACCAATTCCAGGCAGAGACGAAGTTGCTTTCGAGGAAGCCCGTACTTTGGCGCAGTTAGACGCGATTAAGCAAGAACTTCTGACCTTGAAGCAACTGACCGAACGTCGGCAGTATGAAACTCTATTAAATGAGTTTGAGCAGCAGTTGCAAGCAATGAGCGATCGCCATCGCTATTGCAAACATCAACGACAGGAAAAACGTCAGCAAATCTGCAAGAAACTCAGCCCAGAAGCACTCACTATTGCTCTTGAACAACTCGATGAAGAGAGTCGTCAACAGGGAATTGAGCGACGACAACTTAAACGCCAGCAAAATGCCGTATTACAACCCCTGCAACAGTTAATTGCAGCAACAGATGCGCGAATCAGTGAACTGAAACAACAGCGTAAAGCACTGTCCCGTCAATTACAAGCTCAAATGCAGGCTAGCTATAGCTTGACTAATTTTTCTGGGCGATCGCAATCATTGCAAGAATTGATGCCAGGAGGTTCGCCCACTGGTACAGGAGACTGTTGTGCCCCAAAGCTGCTTCATTATGCAGCAACACATAATCTCAAACCGTTGGCAATGGCAGAATTTTGGTGGGGTGCGTCTTCCGTAAATCAGGATAAAATTCAGGGAGAATTTTATGGAGCATGTGCGGAGCGATGTCAGCCATTGATGGGGTTTTTGCTCTCAGGCTTGAAATCTATTTCCATGTCTAATAGGGATTTTCATACAGATACCCCATTATTGATAAGTACATTAACACATTTGTGTACCTCCGATGAAAAACGCCCAGTCTTCTCGCCTATTAAGGGAGAAATCCCCATTATTTATGAAGACGAATGGCTGATTGCTGTCAACAAACCTGCTGGATTACTTTCGGTGCCTGGTCGTTATCGCGATCGCCAAGATAGTGTCTTGAGTCGCTTAGGTCATCTGTTACCGGATGGTATGGCACTTGCATCTGTGCATCGCCTAGATCAAGAAACTTCCGGGATTTTGTTGTTAGCGCGCGATCGCCAAACCCATCGACGACTCAGCCAACAGTTTCAGCAACGCCAGGTTCACAAGATTTATGAAGCCATACTTGCCGGTGCTGTAACAGTTGAGCAAGGTGTGATTGACTTGCCACTGTGGGGAAATCCTGAAAATCGCCCTGAGCAAAAAGTTGATTGGCAGTATGGTAAACCCAGCTTGACACACTTCCAGGTAATAGCGAGAGAAGGAGACTACACCCGCGTAGAATTTACGCCACTCACCGGACGCACTCATCAGTTGAGAGTTCATGCAGCTGATGCGCGAGGACTTGGGAGAACTATTTTAGGCGATCGCCTTTATGGATGCTGTGCAGTTATTAGTCGGTTACATCTGCACGCCAGAGAACTTCGCTTCAAGCATCCGCAGTTAGAAAAAACCCTGCATCTACAAGCAATTACGCCCTTTTGACACGTCCTATCATATCCCCATGAATACTTACAGTAGGGAACAGGGAATAGGGTTGAAACTCTCTTGATATATGGCTTTGTACGTAACTGCCTAGCTAGTAGTAATAGAGGAAAGGAAAACAGAGACATTACCTTCTAAAGCATCAGTAATAACTTCGAGGAGATTAAGACCATG
>NZ_JBALDZ010000252.1:0-38130 GCF_036917155.1 Nostoc sp.
TCCAAACTCCAAACTCCAAACTCCAAACTCCAAACTCCAAACTCCAAACTCCAAACTCCAAACTCCAAACTCCAAACTCCAAACTCCAAACTCCAAACTCCAAACTCCTAACTCCAAACTCCTAACTCCTAACTCCTAACTCTTAACTCCAAACTCCTAACTCCTAACTCCTAACTCCTAACTCCTAACTCCTAACTCCTAACTCCTAACTTTATTTAATCGGTTGCAACTTTGTCACCTTGAGTTTAAAAGGCCCAACCCCAGTTTCCCCAAAAGACCGGACACGAATCACATAATTCCCTGTCTCTACAATGCGAGTAAATAGTAAGGAATTGCTAGTACCATCAGGGCCATCATCATTTTCTGCGAGAGTCGAACCATCAGGTGCCAACACTGTGATGATGGTGTCAAAGCTTTCTGATGACAAGTCAACTGCTAAATTATCGCCCTTCTGTAACTTCACTGTGTAATCACGAGCAAACCCACCTTGACCAGTGGGAATGTCTTTGTCTGAGAGGCTATCAGTAATTTCAGCGCTGTTAGATAAAGGAATTGGACTATACAACTTATTTTGAGCAAAAGCTGCACTTATACTTATGCCTATTGCCAGCAATGTGGCAGGAATGATGATGAGTTGCTTTAAACCTGCCGCAAAAACTTTATTCATACATTTCACTACAAAAATAGGGTAATTCGGTCAATTTATCAAGGAAGGCAGTCTTTCATCCGTCTTTAACAGCAGTGGCTACAGCTACTAATCCTAAGACTACAATTCCATACTGACGAAGTGTTTGCACAGCAGACCTGGCAGTAGCACCAGTAGTATAAATGTCGTCCACTAACAGCACTGGAACATTTGGGGGACGATGGCGAAATTCTTTCCCAACAGCAAAAGCTTGAGCCAAGTTTTTTTCTCGTTTAGATACCGATAAACCAAATTGCGCTTCAGTTTCTCGCACTCTTACTAGACCATTTAGTTTCAATTTTAATCCAGTTATTTCGCAGAAGCTTTGTGCTATGAGTGCGGCTTGATTGTATTTACGTTGCTTTTGTTTGCTAGCGTGAAGTGGGATGGGAACTACCACAGGCTGGCTATTTCGCCTCGGTGAATTTAACAACCATGCTTCTCCTAACCATTGACCT
The DNA here is from genome assembly GCF_036917155.1 of Nostoc sp. Taxonomy (GTDB): domain Bacteria; phylum Cyanobacteriota; class Cyanobacteriia; order Cyanobacteriales; family Nostocaceae; genus Nostoc. The sequence goes on from NZ_JBALDZ010000252.1 coordinate 1,144, forward strand.
AAAGGACGAGCTATTTGGGGTTGATTTTCGTATTTCATCGCCGCGATCGCTCGTTTCACTGGGCCACCGTACTCCCCCCAGCCAAACACTGGTATTGGCTCTTGCCATAGAGAAATTGGGTCTTTACGTTGACATTTTTGCAGTTGTCTGGTGCAGTTATGACAGAATTCTTGAGAAGTTGCGCGTTGACATAGGGGGCAATGGGATTGGAGAAAAAGATTGAGTAAGCCTGTGAGATTTTTAATCCAAGTGTGCATTTTTAGAGTTAGGAGTTAGGAGTTAGGAGTTAGGAGTTAAAATTCATAACTCATAACTATTAACTGTTTTGCAGTAACTTCACATATACGCGATCGCACCTTGTTGTTTCTACTCCCGTTGCTGGGGTGTAGCCGTTGCTTTCATACAGCTTGACTGCTTCCACCAAAACACTGGCGGTTTCAATCCAAATTTGCTGAAAACCACGCTTTGCGATCGCTGCTTCTAGCTGTTGTAACAAATATTTCCCTAATCCCAAACCCCTGATGCTGGGCAAAAGATACATTTTGCGGATTTCTACAGCTTTTTTGCCTCGGTGTATGGGGTAGTATGCTCCAGTACCGACTAACTGGCTTTGGTGTTCAATTACCCAAAACTCTCCCCCAGTAGCTAAATAATATTCTTCTACTCGCAGCACATCTCGGTCAGCACCGTTTGGTTCCCAACCTAGACCGTATTCTGATAATACATAACTGATGACTTCGGCGGCTCTCGTGCGATCGCTTTCCACCCAATCACGAATTATAAAATCTTGATAATAGTTTTTCATTACCATTTGCTGGTCAAGTTTACACAGAAAAATTTTCCGCATCTATATCCCAATTTACCCAGCAAATAGCTTTTATGGCAGAGTCTATTTTAGACGATACTCTCAAGGTGTCAATAAACCGTCTTGCCCACTTTCTCAAGTGACGTTCTCCTATATCAACATACTGACTGGTTTTACTGAAAGTTTCTCCTGATGCCAACATTAATATTGCACGGGCACGTTTTGCCAAACCCAATGGGGTTGTTGACTTACGCAACCAACTGTTTAGTACATCTTGCTGCTTACCGGTCATTTCCACCCGGATACTTGAGATAGGTCCTTGCATGTCTGATTTTTATGCCACCCTACAAAAAATATCCTCCTCTATTTCCGACCCTTTTTTATGGTGATGTGTACTAAGTCACTGATTCCTAAAGAACTAGAATCAAAGTAATACCAATTCTGTATGAAGATGCACATAATAATACCCCCCCGTACTCCCCCCGATGCCTTGGGGGGACGGCGATAGCCGGGGGGCGAATTATATGCAGCTTCACAAAGAAACGGTATAAGTGCGTTTTTTATATCTGACATCATGCGCGTTGCAACTTTGTTTGGAATAACACTCTCGTTAGCAATAGGTATTGGAGAAGTTACGCTTCCGGTGACTCAAGCTGTGCAGCTTAGAGATGGCTTAGTCTATTTTGTCCAACCGCCAAAACTTGTTGAAGCGACAACCACTTACAACGATGTTAATGTTTTGAGTGCAACTTACTATTTCACTATTAATGTGCCGGAAAATGCTGGAGAATCCCTCCAGAAGGTAACGATCGCACAAAAAGAAGGATCAGAAAACATCCGTTACAATCTTGATGATACCCGTGCATTTGTCGGAACACGCGATGCCTGCGGCGGGCTACGCCTACGCAAAGAAACGCAACTGAAACTAGGCCCAGTCACAAACGACCGCGACACACGCACGGTTTCTGTAAACTTTGACCCGCCTGTAACTCCAGGACAGACAATTACCATCGCCCTCCGCCCTGTAAGTAATCCCAGCTTTTCTGGTGTCTACTTATTAGGTGTTACAGCATTCCCTGTGGGTGAAAAATCTCACGGTCAATTTCTTGGCTTTGGACGGTTTCAGTTTTACAGCAATGGTAGAGGTTGGTGGTTTCCATAGAGGGAACAGGGAACAGGGAATAGGGAATATTTTCTAAAAGTTGTGTTATAAAAACGGGCAAGAGTCTTAAACAATACAAAAGGGCTTAATATCAAGCTTTTTCGTTAAATATTTTTGAGGATTCAGGAAAGATTAGCTGTATTTTTCCTGAGTCGCTGACGTATACTCTGATTTTTCGGTAAATGCGTAATTCTTACAGCAATAGAATCAAATGTTACTGTAAGCAATCAATCTTTAGCGTTTAATCATCAGTAATCTTTAAAAAAACCGAAAACAATATGTTAAGTATTCCTATTAACCTAAATTTACCTCGTATACCCCATTTAATAACTGCTTTACCTGGGCCTCGCGCTCAAGCTATTGTACAACGCGATCGCGCTGTAACTTCTCCTTCTTATACCCGCGATTACCCGTTAGTTGTATCTCGCGGTCAGGGCTGTATGGTAGAAGATGTGGATGGTAATGTATTTCTAGATATGACCGCAGGTATTGCCGTTACCGCCACCGGACACGCTCACCCGGAAGTTGTCAAGGCAATTCAAGAACAGTCGGCGCGGCTGCTGCACATGTCAGGGACGGATTTTTATTATGAGCCGATGGTGGAACTAGCCGAGCAGTTAGCGATTCGTGCCCCTTTTCCCCAGCCACAGAGTAATGCTGTGTTTCCCGCAAAGATATTTTTTAGCAATTCCGGGGCAGAATCCAACGAAGGAGCAATTAAACTAGCTAGATATTACACCAAGCGATCGCTAATTGTGGCATTCTTAGGCGCATTTCACGGACGCACCTATGGGGCAATGTCTCTCACTGGTTCCAAAGCAGTGCAGCGAGCTAATTTTGGGCCTTTAGTTCCTGGGGTAACTCATATCCCCTACGGCACTCATGCTAGCTTAGATTACTTGGAACAACAGCTATTTACGACAATTTTACCACCGCAAGAAGTAGCGGCGATTGTAGTTGAACCAATTCAAGGAGAAGGTGGATATATCGTACCCGAAGCTGGTTTTTTAAAACGGATTCGGGAGATTTGCGATCGCCACGGTATTCTGATGGTAGTGGATGAAGTACAAGCGGGGATGGGGCGGACTGGTCGGTTATTTGCGATCGAGCATTGGGGTGTGATGCCTGATATCATTACCACAGCTAAAGGTATTGCCAGTGGTATGCCCTTAGGAGCGATACTAGCCAGACCAGAGTTAATGACTTGGCCTCCCGGTTCTCACGCTACTACATTTGGCGGTAATCCTGTAGCTTGTGCTGCTGGTATTGCCACACTGCGACTCTTGGAAAGTGGTTTGATGGCCAACGCTACCCAGATGGGCGAATTATTGCAAGCTAGTCTGACCGAGTTGCATCAAAGATTTCCGAGAGTATCGCCGCCACGAGGTAAGGGTTTGATGGTAGCGGTGGATTTATTGGATGAAGTGGGTAATCTCGATCATAAATTACGCGATCGCATTATCCAAGAAGCTTTTTTACGCGGTTTATTATTACTAGGTTGCGGTAAAGCCGCAATTCGTTTCTGTCCCCCTCTAGTTATCGACAGCGACCAAATTCAGATAGCCCTTGAGATTATCAGCGAGATTTTAAGTTCTTGAAAAATTGTAGGGATTGGGGACTGGGGACTGGAAAAAATTAGTTCAACTTTAATACTTAATCCAATGCCCAATTCCCAATTCCCAATCCCCAATCCCCAATCCCCAATTCATTATGAAACCCGAAATAGCCCTTGATTTATGGAAATTACTTTGGCAAGAATACAGCGCCAGAGTAAATCATGCCCGTACCTACCAACAAATGATTACTGCTGCGGGTGGCACTATCGCCAACGACCACATTGCCTTTCGGTCTTTGCGTTTATTAGTAGATACTCCACAAGGTCAAGTTAACTTGGGAATTGACTACCTTGGAGAACTTGCAGAAGCTTTAGGTTACGTTGTGGCTGGAGAGTATACTTTTGCTCAAACTCATTTGTACGCTCGTCATTATCGTCATCCACAGCAAGAGGAATTTAACTTACCCAAGCTGTTTATCAGTGAGTTGATTGTCGATGAATTACCTACCAATATTGCCAAACTCATCTCTAAAACAGTATCTTCAATCCCAAAGAAACTGACCTCACCCCTGATTCTTCTACAACAAAAAGACGGGAATGTTGAAACCATCGCCAAACAACTCCAGCAAGTCTTTACCCGCCCTTGGCTACCTCCCCAGCGTTCTGTTGTCGAAGAAGTGAATCAGGTTACTCAGTATGGGGCTTGGGTCTTGCTGCACGGATATGCTGTCAACCACTTTACAGGCTACGTCAACGGCCAGAATACTTCAAAATATCCAGATATTGATACTACTACCAATGCTTTGGTTAACCTGGGTGTACCAATGAAAGCAGAGATAGAGGGAAATATTACTTGTGGTTTACGGCAAACTGCAACTCAAGCAGTCACAGAAATGGTGACAGTATTAGATGATAACAGTAGTGCAGAAATTCAGATTCCTTGGACTTACGCCTATTATGAAATTGCCCAGCGCTATCTAGTAGAAGTGGAATCTGGAAAGCAGGTACTTTTTGATGCTTTTTTAGGGAGTAATGCCCAGCAATTGTTTGAAATGACTCGTCTAGCTAAATAATCCAGCGTTGTTAGTAAGGGACATCCAAAAATTAAATTACTCAATTTTTGCATCCAATAGGAGCAGGGGGACAAGGGGGACAAGGTAGCAATATCTCTCCCAAGTCTCCCCAAAGCGATTGATTATTTTTTTATTTGGAAGTCCCTAAAGGATTCAGTTTCGTGTTCTGGACGAACTACGCTTGCAACACAAAATCTGATGCCGTGAGAGTTGGCGCACCAGTTAGGAACGTGGATTAAATCCTAACTCTTGTAGAGACGCGATTAATCGCGTCTCTAATTTTTACACCGCACAACTCAACTCGCCGGCTTTTTGGCTAAAGCGGTGATTCTCCCGATAATCTACAGGACAATCTATCACTGCGGGTACATCTTGAGCGAGGGCTTCTTTCAAAGTGGGAATCAAATCTAAAGCTGATTCAACTCGATAGCCTTTTAAACCCATACTTTCGGCAAATTTGACAAAATCAGGATTGCTAAAATGCACAAAAGATGAGTTTCCTTTACCAAATTGATTTTCTTGCTTCCACTCAATTAACCCATAGCCGCCATCATTGAAAATTATGGTGACAAAAGGCGTACCGACACGTAAGGCTGTTTCTAATTCTTGAGAATTCATCATAAAGCCGCCATCGCCTGTGACAGCAACAACTTTGCGCTTGGGATGAACGAGTTTTGCTGCTAAAGCACCAGGAATGGCAATACCCATAGCCGCGAAGCCGTTGGAAATTATGCAAGTATTAGGACTATGGCAATGATAATGACGAGCCATCCACATTTTATGTGCGCCAACATCAGAGATAACGATATCATCTGGGCCCATCACTTTCCGTAAGTCATAAATTAACTTTTGCGGCTTAATGGGAAATCCGTCATCATTAGCATATTGTTCATAATCAGCTCGAATCTCTGACCTTAAGCTAATAGCAAAAGGATCGGGTTTGCCTTGTCTGTCTGCTAATTTTAAGATTTCATAGAGGGAATCTGAAATATCTCCCACGACTTCGGCGTTGGGAATATAACTACTATCAATCTCTGCTGGACTTACCCCAATATGCACAATGGGAATTTCACCATTACGATTCCATTTCTTGGGGGAAAACTCAATCAAATCATAGCCGATCGCAATTACTAAATCTGTGTTGTCAAAGGCACAGGTAATGAAGTCTCTTTGCTGTAATCCCACTGACCACAAAGCCAGTTGATGTGTGTAGGGAATCACGCCTTTACCCATGAAGGTATTAGCAACAGGTATATTCAGCAAGGTGGCAAATTGCGTTACGGCATCACTGGCGTGAGCGCGAATTGCCCCATTTCCGACTAAGATTAATGGGTTAACTGCTTGGCAAATTGCGGCTGCTGCTGCCCGAATGCTAGCAAAAGATGCATAAGTTTTTTCGCTATTATCCTTACGCAAAGGTTTGCCTTCTACAGGCATGGCAGCAATATTTTCTGGTAAGTCGATGTGAACTGCACCAGGTTTTTCTGATTGCGATCGCTTGAATGCTTTCCGCACTACTTCGGGTGTAATACTCGGTCGCACAATCTGCTTATTCCACTTGGTAACAGGTGCAAACATTGCCACCAAATCTAAATATTGATGGGATTCAATATGCATTCTATCTGTTCCCACTTGACCGGTAATCGCCACTAAGGGCGCACCATCAAGGTTAGCATCTGCTACCCCAGTCATCAAGTTGGTTGCCCCAGGGCCAAGAGTAGAAAGACACACACCAGCTTTTCCAGTTAAGCGTCCGTAGACATCGGCCATGAATGCTGCGCCCTGTTCATGACGAGTCGTAATAAATTTAATCGAAGAATGTTTTAACGCTTCCAAAACGTGCAGGTTTTCTTCGCCAGGGAGTCCAAAAATATATTGCACTCCTTCATTTTCTAGGCACTGCACCAATAATTCTGCTGTATTCATTTTATTTCCTAATTATTTATTTAGTCATTTGTCCTTCGTCATTTGTTATTCACCAATGACCAATGACTAATGACCAATGACTAATCATCACTTCACCCAGACTGTTTTCACGTTGACAAACTCATGTATACCCTGGATACTCAATTCTCTGCCATATCCAGAACGCTTGATGCCACCAAAGGGCAACCGAGGATCGGATTTGACCATACTGTTGATAAACACGGCACCGGCTTCGATTTCCTCAACCAAGCGATCGCTCTCTTGGTTGTTGGTTGTCCAAGCACTTGCACCTAAGCCAAAGGGGGTGTCATTAGCGAGTTTAATGGCGGCATCAATATCTGGAACCCGAAATAACAAGGCTACTGGGCCAAAGAATTCTTCTTTTGCGATTGGTGTGTCAGGCGGGATATCTATGATAATCGTTGGCGGATAAAAGTTTCCAGAACGATCTGATAAAGGATGTCCACCGGTGAGGACTTTACCACCGTTGCTGATGGCGTTTTGTACTTGTTGATCTAAATCCTGGAGGATACCAGGTGTTGCCAGTGGGCCTAAATCAGTATCGGGTTGCATAGGATCGCCTACTTTTAGTGCCTCAAATTTTTCTAAAAGCAATTTTTCAAATTTGTCTGCGATCGCATCTGCGACAATAAAACGTTTCGCTGCAATACATGATTGCCCGTTATTTAACATCCGCGCTGTAGTTGCTGTGACAACTGCTGTCTCTAAGTCAGCACTTTCTAACACAATAAACGGGTCACTTCCTCCCAATTCCAAAACGGTTTTTTTAATTTGTTTACCGGCGGCGACGGCGAGGGATATACCTGCTGGTTCGCTTCCTGTCAAGGTAGCAGCTTTTACGCGGTCATCAGCAATTAAATCGGCAACTTTGGCAGCGCCGATTAATAGAGTTTGAAACGTACCTCCAGGAAAACCTGCTCGTTGGATAATATCTTCTATTGCCAAGGCACACTGCGGCACGTTAGAAGCGTGTTTGAGTAAACCGACATTCCCCGCCATAAGAGCCGGTGCGGCAAAGCGGAACACTTGCCAAAATGGGAAATTCCACGGCATCACCGCAAGAATCGCACCCATTGGTTGATAACGTACAAAACTCTGACTGGCATCAGTTTTTATACTGACATCAGCGAGAAAACTAGGGGCGTGTTCGGCATAGTAGCGACAGACGAGGGCGCATTTTTCGACTTCCGCGATCGCAGCTTTAAATGGCTTACCCATTTCTAGAGTCATTAACTTAGCAAATTCTGCTTTGTCTTGCTCTAAAATGTCGGCAGCTTTTTCTAGCCATTGCGATCGCGTCAAAAAACTAGTCTGACGATACTGTTCAAAAGTCTGACTAGCTAAATTGAGTTTAGCGACAATTTCTGTATCATTGAGCGCCTCAAAGGTTTTGAGCGTCTCCCCAGTGGCGGGATTAATGGTGGCGATCGCCATTACCTGACCTCCCGTTAAAAAATAGCTTGAAGTAGGCTTCCTAATGTTATACATATAAACTGAGGAAGCTACCACCCAAATTCTAGTCTTTCAGCCAAAAATTAGCTGCTAAATATTACAATTTCGCAACTTTGATTGAATTAAAGTATACCAATTCATGAGTATTAATATTGATGAATTAAATACAAGTGAAGTTGCTATAATTTGCATGATTGAGGAATCAAGCCATGACCGAAAAAGTAAAGGATACAGAGCAACTAAATTTATTTATCGTAAATTAAAGGGTTTAAGAACCTGCAATCTACATGTAGCAACCATTTCAGTCGGGGTTTAAATCCCCCGTTAAGGAAGAAGGAAAGAAGAGAAATTGAAATTTGATTCACCTATCAAAATTAATGCGATAGACCACTAGTTTTTAAAGCCTCTTGACCGTTCGGGGAAAGGTTGGAAAAGGGTTCAAAATTTATGATTATACACGAGAAATAAAGACTTCCATATTTTTGTTTTTTCCTATGAAACTACCCTATCCCTCTTCCCAATCCCCAAAGCCCTCTATTATATGAAAATTTAGGGTTTTTGGCAATCTCAGCAAAAACTCATCCAACTCGAAGTTAACTATATTAGGATGCACAAAGCTGTCATAATCTAAAATCCAAAATTGCATGACCTATCTAGAAACAGCAGCGCAGTTTTACCGCGAAGTTGCCCAAACTCCTCAAGTTGGACTTTGTTGTGTGCAAAGTACGCCCCTGCAACTACCAGGATTGAAAATTCCTTTGCCAATGCAGGAAATGAATTATGGTTGTGGTACCACTCTTCACCCCACAGAATTAGGAAACCAGCCTACTGTACTCTATGTTGGCGTTGGTGGTGGATTAGAAGCGTTGCAATTTGCTTATTTTTCCCGCTATACAAGTGCTGTAATTGCCATTGAACCGGTTGCGGCTATGCGGGAAGCAGCCACACGTAATCTAGAAATTGCGGCTCAAGAAAACCCTTGGTTTGACCCCAGCTTTGTAGAAATCCGCGAAGGTGATGCTTTTAACTTACCTGTTGCTGATGCTAGCGTCGATATTGTGGCACAGAATTGCCTTTTCAACATCTTTGAACCAGAAGATTTAACTCTTGCTTTAAAAGAAGCATATCGGGTATTAAGACCAGGTGGACGGTTGCAGATGAGCGATCCAATTGCGACTCGTCCAATTCCAGAACATCTCCAACAAGATGAACGATTGAGAGCTATGTGTTTATCAGGCGCACTCACATATCAACAGTATACTGAACAGATTATACATGCTGGTTTTGGTCAAGTTGAAATTCGCGCCCGTCGTCCTTACCGTCTTCTAGATTCTCAAACTTATAACTTAGAAGAAAACCTACTTTTAGAAAGTCTAGATTCTGTCTCTTTTAAAGTTGTAATTCCAGAAGATGGTGCTTGCATTTTTACTGGCAAAACAGCAATTTATGCTGGTACTGAACCTTTGTTTGATGATTCAGCAGGTCATCTACTTCAGCGAGGTATTCCCGCAGCAGTTTGTGATAAAACCGCTGCTAAACTTGCCGCTATCAAGCCACAAGAAATTATTGTTACTAATTCAACTTGGCACTATAGCGGTGGTGGTTGCTGTTAAATTTTTCAGAAAGAATTCAGAATAATTCTGTACGACTGGGAAATGAATGCACAATTTAAATATTTCACTAATTCCATTCTGGATTCTGATTTCTTCTTGATAAACCCCGAAATGTTGTTAATTAGTCTGTTCTTAGCTACGCTTTTTTTAGCATATTCAAATGGTGCAAATGACAATTTTAAGGGTGTAGCAACGTTGTTTGGTAGTAGAACAAGTAGCTATCAAACAGCAATTTTGTGGGCAACTTTTACAACTTTTACTGGCGCAATAACTGCAACTTTTTTAGCACGGACACTAATTAAAAACTTCTCTGGAAAAGGACTATTACCTGATGCGATCGCTAATGCCCCAGAGTTTCATATTGCAGTAGCGATCGCTGCTGGTTTAACTGTACTCATAGCTACCCTCATGGGGTTTCCTATTTCCACAACTCATAGTTTAACAGGTGCAATTGTTGGCGCTGGATTAGTGGCGATCGGACTTCAACTTAATTTTGCAACTTTAGGAACTTCCTTTATTTTGCCTCTATTACTCAGTCCAATCATGGCTATTCCTTTAGGAGCAGGAATTTACAGCTTATGTGGCTATATTAATTCAAAATGGCATCTACCAATCAACCAAAAAATGATTGGTACTTGCCATTTTATCAGTGCTGGAATTATCTGTTTTGTTAGAGGATTTAACGACACTCCTAAGCTTGTTTCACTGATTCTGATTATTGAGTATTTCTCGATTCAAGGAGGAATGATCACAATAGCGATCGCAATGGCACTTGGCGGGTTACTCAACTCTCAAAAAGTTGCTGTCACCATGAGTGAAAAGATTACCTCAATGAATCATACTCAAGGCTTATCAGCCAACATAGTAACCGGAGTTTTGGTTATTGTAGCTAGCCGATTTGGGCTTCCGGTTTCTACCACTTACGTTTCAGTTGGTTCTATTTTGGGTGTAGGATTGACTAGCAAAAAAGCTAATAGACGTGTTTTTTCTCAGATATTACTATCATGGGTTTTAACTTTACCAACTGCTGCAATTATTAGTGGAATACTCTATAGATTATTGCAAGGTTAAAAAATTGTCTAAATATATTTGTTTGTGTAATTTTTAAGGATTATTAAACAATGCAAACTCAATCAATAATTACACTAGATACAACAGTAACACCGTTTAATCACAAACTCAGTTCCCCTTTGACAAAAAAAGGAATCACTGTTTTACAAATTAATCTAGGTAAGCGTTGTAATCTTGCCTGTACACACTGTCATGTCGAAGCGGGGCCAAAACGTACAGAAGAACTTTCTCCTGAAATTTGCGAACAATTGATTTCGCTAATTCAGAAATTTCCCGAAATTAAAATTGTGGATTTGACTGGTGGCGCACCAGAAATGAATTATGGATTTAAGCCATTGGTAGAAGCAGCAAAGGCAACTGGAAAACAAGTGATTGTCCGGTCTAATTTGACTATTTATTTTGAATATGGCTTTGGTGATTTACCAGAATACTTTGCTAAGCACCAGATAAGAGTTGTGGCTTCTCTACCCTGCTATCTAGCAGATAATGTTGATAAAATGCGTGGTGCGGGTGTTTTTGATAGTTCAGTCAAAGCTTTGCATTGGCTTAACCAACTTGGCTATGGTAAAGACCAAAATCTAATTTTGGACTTGGTATTTAATCCCCAATTACCCAGCGGGGAAAAATTTTCCTTAGCTCCCGATCAGGGCAACCTAGAACGAGATTACAAAATGTTCTTGCAAGAACATTTTGATATTGTATTTAACAACCTCTTCACCATTACCAATCTACCAGTTGGTAGAACTAAAATGCATTTAGAACGGAAAAAACTATACACCAGCTATTTGCAGTTTTTAGAGTTGCATTTTAATCCCAGCACAGTTGAACATTTAATGTGTCGTGACGAACTTTCAATTGATTATCTGGGCAATGTATATGATTGTGACTTTAACCAAATGATGAATTTACCTGCAAAAACTCGCAATGGTGAAACCTTGACAGTTGGCAAATTGTTAGAAGCTGGTAGTTTAGACCTGATTAGTGAGGTACAAACTGCTGCTTATTGCTATGGTTGTACTGCTGGGTGTGGTTCTAGTTGTGGTGGCGCTTTGCTGTGAAGGGGGAAGGTTTCGGTAATTAAGCCTCATGTACTAGAATTCAGAATGAATTCTGACTCCTGACTCCTGAATTCTGTTCGAGAAATTACCCATCCTGGAGGGCATCGAGTTGGAACTGACTGGAGAGCAAGTTTTTGGCTGGTTGAGTTTGACGTAAAAAAGCGAACGCATTTCCTAGAGAAAGTTGGAAAGGATTGTATCTGTAGGTTTATTGTAGAAACTGGACGGTACAGCGCCAATTCGTATGTACCATAAAAATTTGTATTGCTGTGCTTCTATGGAAAATCAACTAGGATTTGTTCTGAAACTGCTTTTACTCTCAGCTTTGTTATCGATATTAATTAAGTATGCAGGGCCAAGTCTATCAATTCCGGCGACAGCAACCAACGCGCTAATTATAGTATTGTTGCCGATTGTGATGATCGCGATCGCGCTACTATGGCGATTCCAAGCACAGAAACAAAATTAGCTCAAACCATGACTACAAGTTACTAAAATCAGTTAACCTAGCTGAATTACCAGAACATTGCATCTCGCCAACCTTTGGGAGTCAGCCTGTGAAACTTGGTCAATGGATCGGCTTAATCGCCATAGTTCTTTCTTTATACATCCTGTGGCAAATTCGGGAAGTGCTTTTACTAATGTTTGCCGCAGTTGTGTTAGCTACTACTTTAAATCGGCTAGCGAAACGCTTCCAAAGCTTTGGGATAAGACGTGGATTCGCCGTACTCCTAGCAGTGGCTATCTTTTTTGCAGGTATAGTGGGTTTTTTCTGGCTAATTGTGCCGCCATTTGCACAGCAATTTCAAGAATTAACCAATCAGGTTCCTAAAGGGTTTGAGCGCTTTAATGATTGGCTTGATGCCCTGAGAACTCGGATTCCTAACCAATTAGTGACTTACATTCCAGATATCAATAGCCTCATTCAACAAGCACAGCCCTTCGTCAATCGGGTGCTAGGAAACTCCTTCGCCTTTGTATCTGGTTCTTTGGAAGTTGTTCTCAAGATTTTGCTAGTCTTGGTTTTAACAGGAATGATATTAGCCGATCCCCTAGCTTATCGCAAAGTATTTGTGCAGCTTTTCCCCTCATTTTATCGGCGGCGGGTAGATGGAATTTTAGATAAATGTGAAGTCTCTTTAGAAGGATGGATTACAGGCGCTTTTATTGCTATTTGTGTAGTGGGGGTGATGAGTTTCATTGGCTTATTAATTTTGGGTATAAAAGCAGCAGTAGCTTTAGCAGTTTTAGCCGGATTTTTCAATTTGATTCCCAACCTGGGCCCAACCATGAGCGTCATCCCTGCAATGGCGATCGCCTTCTTGGATGAACCTTGGAAAGCTGTCGCCGTCTTGATTACTTACTTTATCATTCAACAGATTGAGAGTAATTTCATCACGCCCGTTGTGATGGCGCATCAAGTCTCATTGCTACCTGCTATAACCTTAATTGCCCAGCTATTTTTCGTGACTTTCTTTGGCTTTCTAGGGTTATTTCTGGCGTTACCTCTGACTGTTGTCGCTAAGATTTGGTTACAAGAAGTGTTAATTAAAGATGTTTTGGATAAATGGGGAAATGATCATACACAAGAGACTGAATTTGTGATAGTTTCTGAATCTCCTGGAGCAAATGATAATTGGACAGCAGAAAGTCTCGATATTAATCATGAGCAACCGATTGATGATGATAATTAGACTGATTCTTGTAGAGACGGCGATTCATCGCGTCTCTTGCCTTAACCGAACAGTATTGTGTAAGTAAGTCGGTGAGAAAAATTCAATGTATATGAATAAATATAAATTAGTAGCTGTAGGGTGTGTTATGCCTTATAGCAACGCACCTGAGATTGTTGACGGTGCGGCGCTTGGCGACAACACACCCGACATTAAAATTCCTTAACATAGCTGGAAATATTAGCACCGACTTACTTAGACTCCTGCAAATGAAAATTTGCTAAGGCTTCTGGAATACTTTTCAGTCTACGGATATATTTTATTCTACTTAATTTAGTGTATCAATTACTATAGAATCTTCCCTGGGAATTTGTTTTAAATACATACTTCCCGCAGGGTACGAGAACCCTTGTATGGGAATTGTATTTGATGGCGTGAAAAAACTCGGTTAAGACAGGAGACGCGATGAATCGCCGTCTCTACAAGAATCAGTCTTTCGTCTTGACGGCGATTTATCGCATCTTTGCGATCTATAGTTTTCATCGAAAAACCTGAACCGAACCGTATTAGCATCCCTACATATACTACATCAATAGTTTGCAATACTTAATGTTCGAGAAGCTAATAATTAGATTTTAATGTTATTGTGATTTCCAGTACATCTTTTTTTGGATTGATCGTGTACGCTCTATCTGCTGGGTAAAATTACTAGATAAATTTATGGTAATTCGATCGCCAAGCAGCAGCATCCCTAATTCTGCTGTGGTATTAACTTTACTTACAGTTCGGTTATTTGATTTTTCGGCAAGTTTGGTTGCTAGAGAGTATTCCATGATTACATTCAGCGTGTAGCAAGATGTGAATGCCTGAGTGCTTGACACCAATACCTCAAAGTTTTACGGGGAAAAGATTTTATCTATATGCTATTCGAGCATTTTTCGGACTTAGGGACTGACAAGAAATAAATTATCCATCTTCTGGGGCGAGCAGCGTTCGACTGATAGCTCATGCCAAAGTCTGCTGAATATGGGATGTGTGTTTTCACCCATCCCACAAGAAAAATTTGGGATGTTTTTTGATTTGAAAGTCCCTTAACGCAATATTAAGAAAAGAAAAAAGTATATGAGTACAACACGCAAATTTCGTTTAGGTGCATTCATTCAAGCCACCGGACACCATGTCTCTGCTTGGCGGCATCCTGATTCACAAGCAGATGCAGGACTGAATTTCGAGCATTACAAAGAAATTACCCAGACTGCTGAACGCGGCTTATTCGATGCAGTTTTCTTGGCAGATAGTCCAGGAGTCTGGGGCGGCGCTCCAGAAACTCAGCATCGTAACGGTAAAATCGCCCATTTCGAGCCAGTCACCCTGTTCTCGGCCTTGTCCTCTGTAACCCAAAACATCGGCTTCATTTCCACCGCCTCGACCACTTATGAAGAACCCTACACCCTGGCACGTAAGTTTGCTTCCTTAGACTACTTGAGCAAAGGCCGGGCGGGGTGGAATGTAGTTACTACAGGCAATGAGAATGCTGCACTTAATTTCGGACTTGAGCATCACCCGGAACACAGTCAGCGTTATGAACGTGCTGAAGAGTTTGTGGAAGTGGTGAAAGGTCTATGGGATAGCTGGGAAGACGATGCTTTTATCCGTGACAAAGAATCTGGAATCTATTTTGACCCAGACAAACTGCATACATTGAACCACAAGGGCAAATATTTTTCTGTCAAAGGGCCGCTAAACGTCGGTCGTCCGCCCCAAGGCTACCCAGTGATTGTCCAAGCTGGAGCCTCTGAATCGGGACGAGATTTAGCTGCACGCACTGCCGAGGCGATTTTCACCGCCAATCAAACCCTAGCTGATGCCCAAGAATTTTATGCTGATATCAAAGGTAGGCTAGCACAATATGGGCGATCGCCAGACGATCTAAAAATTATGCCTGGAGCTTTCCCAATCATTGGCCGTACCGAATCAGAAGCTCAAGAGAAATACGAATTCTTGCAATCGTTAATCCATCCCGATGTCGCCTGGGGCATTTTAAAGAATTATTACAAAGGTGTGGATCTGTCGAAATATTCTTTAGATGATGTAGCTCCCGAACTACCCAGCGACACCAACACCAACAAAAGTCGTCTCAAACTAGTCAAAGATTTGGCTACTCGTGGCACTCTCACACTGCGCCAGTTGTATCTCTCTCTTGCTACCGCACGGGGTCATCGCACCATACTTGGTACTCCCGAAACCATTGCCGACCAGCTAGAAGAATGGTTCAACAACGGTGCAGCAGACGGTTTTAATATCATGCCGCCAATTCTCCCCACAGGATTAGATGACTTCGTTAATCTAGTCGTTCCTGTCCTTCAGAAACGGGGACTGTTCCGTACCGAATACGAGGGCACTACCTTGCGTGAAAACCTTGGATTGCGTCGGCCGGGTAATGGTCTTGCCGCTCAACAATTAGACAAGAATCTGGTGGTGGCGTAAATGAATTTTTCACAGAACCTTTTAAATTGCACCTTCTGTAGATCGCCGCCCTACAGAACTTGAAAATTGTGAAGAGACGCGATTGTGAAGAGACGCGATTGTGGAGAGACGCGATTGTGGAGAGACGCGATTGTGGAGAGACGCGATTGTGGAGAGACGCGATAAATCGCCGTCTCTACAGGAAAGGAAATGTATTTGTTAATAGCAGCATTGGATACTGAGAAAACTCTGTAATTTTTTGAAGGAAAAAAACATGACTGAATATAGCCGATTGAAGACCTCACGCTCTGCTGCAATCAGAGCAACCCTTGATTATCCAGTAATCGACACCGATGTTCATACCAATGATTTCACGCCAGCTTTTGAGGATTACATCGCTAAGTACGGCGGTGTGAAACTTGTAGACGAATTACGTAAGACTGAAGCTTCCCGTCTCAACTCTAAGAGCAACGGTAAAGACTGGTATCAACAAACCCCTGAAGAACGTCAATACAACCGGACAATCCGATCGCCTTGGTGGGCTAGAGTTACTAAAAATACACTGGATCTTGCTACTTACACCCTCCCCGGATTGCTCTATGAGCGTCAGGCGGAGCAAGGATCAGACTATTCGGTGCTGTTTCCCAACAATGTTTTGGCACCGGCTGGAGCCAGTGCAGAGAATCGTCAGGCACTACAACGCGCGGTCAATCACTATCATGCTGATATCTACCGGAAATATAGCGATCGCCTAACGCCGGTAGCTGGTATCCCATTAACTACTCCCCAAGAAGGCATTGAAGAGTTAGAGTTTGCCGTGAAAACACTTGGCTTAAAGGTGATTAATATCACTGGTGGAGTAAAACGGCCAATCAAAGCGATCGCTGATAAATATCCAGCCGATAAATTCCCCGAAATCGCCAAGTATGCTTCTTATATCGACTTCTACGGACTAGATAGTGAATACGACTACGATCCCTTCTGGGCGAAAGTCGTGGAACTGGGTGTACCCGTCACCACCCATTACGGCAGTCAGGGCTGGACTGGTCGCTCTTCCATCAGTAACTACATGAACAACCATATCGGTCACTTCGCCGATGGTTCGGAAGCATTTGCCAAGGCGCTGTTCTTTGGTGGTGTTACCAAGCGTTTTCCACAGTTGCGTGTAGCGATGCTAGAAGGTGGTGCAGATTGGGGTGCCCGTGTCTACATCCATTTGGTGGATCGGTTCTTGAAGCGCAATATCAAGGCACTGCAAAACTACAATCCAGCCTTGACCAATGCCGATGAGCTATTTGAGATATTTGAGCTATACGGTGCAGAAGTTACTCAAGGGCATTCCCTCGATAAGGATGAATTGACCAAAACTGTACTGGGAGCTTCATTCAGCCGTCATAGCCGCGCGCCCATCGGTAGCGAATTGAACGATTTTGCCGCAGCAGGCATTGAAACAATTGAAGACATCCGCGATCGCTGGGTGAACAGTTTCTTCTTTGGTTCCGAGTCCGACGATCGCACGATCGCTACGGCATTCAATGACAAAGCCAATCCCTTGGGAGTCAAGATCAACGCCATCTATTCCTCCGATGTTGGTCACTGGGATGTACCAGACCTGACCTCTCCCTTGGCTGAAAGCTGGGATCTTGTGCAAGAAGGCGTTATTTCCGAAGCCGACTTCAAATCCTATGTATTCGCTAATCCCTACAAGTTTTACACCCAAGCTAACCCGGAATTCTTCAAGGGTACAGCGATCGAATCTAAGGTAAGTAACATCGAATTTCAACAAGTGGACAAGAGCCTAATGGTAGCGTAAAAGGCGAGATGAGGGAGTGGGGGGAGATGAGGGAGTGGGGGGAGTTGGGGGAGATGAGGGAGAAACATAAAAATTATTCTTCCTCATTCCCCTCATCCCCCTCATTCCCCTCATCCCCCTCATCCCCCTCATCCCCCTCATCCCCCTCATCCCCCTCATCCTCATAGTGTTTCACCTTGGGAGATCGACATGACAATAACGACTGATCCTGATATTGGGGCCCGCGAGGCGCTACGCCTAATTGGCCCCGATCCTGATAACTGGATACCCGATCGCCAAGGCATCGATCACAACGTCACGGTTGTGGGTGGCAGCGGTAGCGGCAGCGTCTTTGCATTTGCACTACGGCGCGCCGGCATCGGTCGCGTGACGGTGATCGACGCGGCGGACGATGAAGCCCATGCTGGCGTGTGGCTCAACCGAGCGCGGATGAATAAACTACGCACACCAAAGAACTTGCCCGGCCCTGAGCTTGGTATCCCGGCGCTGTCGTTCCAGGCATGGTATGAGGCGCGACACGGTGCTGATGCCTACGCAGCGATCGACCGCATCCCCAGATTGTTATGGGCTGAGTACCTTAGCTGGTATCGGCAATTCTTGGGCATCCCAGTTCGGTATCAGACACGGCTAGTGCGGATTGAGCCGTCCGGAGATTTTTTTCGCCTGCACCTTGAGGTGAACGGTGTCCCACAGGTAGAGACGACGCGCAAGATTATCTTTGCTAACGGCGTGGCTGGTACTGGCGGCCCATACATCCCACCAGTGTTAGATAGTCTACCACGCAGGCTGTATGCCCACACCGTCGATACCATCGATTTCGCCGCATTGCGCGGCAAAACTGTAGCAGTGCTGGGTGCTGCGGCCTCAGCTTTCGATGCCGCAGGGGTGGCGCTGGAATCGGGTGCAAAGGCGGTGCATTTGTTCGCGCGGCGACCAGCGATCGCATCGCTGCCGATAAATCGCGTGCGCGGGTATTCTGGCGCTTACTACAACTATCCAGAACTACCCGATGCAGCCCGCTGGTTCCAGGCTTGGCGTTTTCGTCAAATTGGTTCTACACCCCCAGCCGACGCAATTGAACGGGCGATCGCATTTCCCAACTTCCACCTACACCTGTCTGCAAACTGGAGATCGGCGCACGAACAAGGTAGCCGCATCGTCGCCCAGGTGAACGACGATGTATTCGAGTTCGATTTTGCGATCACAGGCACGGGCTATTTTGTGGACCCGACAAAGCGGCCAGAACTGGCTGATTTTGCACAGCATATTGCACTTTGGCGCGATCGCTACGAGCCACCAGCCCACCAACGTGCCGACGACTTGGGCACACACCCCTACCTTGGTAGCGCCCACGAATACCAAGAAAAAGTACCCGGTAGCGCACCTTACCTCAAGGATATCCACGTCTTCAACCCAGCCGGTTTTGTGAGTTTCGGTCTGCCCATCGGGGACGTGCCCAGCATCCGGCGTGATGTCCCGACAATAGTGTCGCGCATCACTCATGACTTGTTCTTCACCGATTGGGCACTGCACGAGACACGAATCACAAGTGACAACATCGCACCAGACTTCGATGCCTCACTGTACGCCGCCGCAGTGTGGAAACAGCCTGTCAAGGCGGCAGTTAGCTAGTAGGGGACTGGGGAATGGGGAGCAGAGGAGCAGGGGAGCAGGGGAGCAGAGGAGAAGTTGCAGTAAATTTTTCCCCTCTGCCTTTTGTACGCAATGCCCCATGCCCAATGCCCCATGCCAAAATCAAATTAGGAGTCAAAACTATGCCTGTTGAACAACGCTCTTACGACACCAACAATGGTTCATTGCCTTATCTTTTTTCGCCTGTTTCTGACAATGCCAACAAACCCGCAACCCTGGTATTGTTTTTGCATGGAGGACGCGATCGCGGCACAGATTTGAATGTGTTGCTGAAATGGGGTCTACCTCGTTTCGTGGATTCATCTAACTCCTTACCTTATGTATTTGCTGCACCCCAGATTCCGGCTGAACAGACTTGGGCAGATCGAGCCGATGATGTGCTTGCTTTGGTTGATGAACTGATCGCTTCCCAACCCGTCGATCCAGCGCGGGTGATATTAGCCGGATTCAGCTTAGGTTCGGCAGGGATCTGGCATATTGCTGCTTTGCATCCCGATCGCTTCGCAGGTTTAGTACCTGTATCTGGACGAGTACCCAAAACATTAGAAGAAAGCGAACTAGCTGCACTCAAAGACATTCCCGTTCAGATATTCCAAGGTGGACAGGATAAAAATCTGCCGATTGAGGATACAGAGCAATTTGTTGAGCGCTTACGCAAAGTCGGGGGGAAAGTTGATTTGACAATACTGCCCGATGGCGATCATTTTATTGCAGATGAGGTATACGGCGATCCCAAGTTGCAACAGTGGCTAATTTCTCAGAACCGACGTGAAATTTCTGTAGTTGTCTAATGGATTATGTCTTACGCACCACCCGATCACTGGAATCAAGTCTTCGCTAAATGGAAGGATGCTGGCACCGATCTCGATTGGGGAACCCAATGGACGAAAGTTCACCTTCCGTTCCTCAAATCCGCCAACGTTAAAACTGTGCTTGACCTTGGTTGCGGGACAGGGAACGACGTGTGTCTTGTAAGGCAAGGTTTCACAGTAATTGGTGTGGATTTTTCAGATGAAGCAGTGCAACAAGGACGCGAGAAAGCAAAAAAGCTAGGACTAAGCGCACAGTTTGTAGTTGCGGATATGGCAAAACCTTTGCCTTTTGATAGTGCAACATTGGATGCTGTCATGTCCAATGTTGCCATCCACATGTTTTCAGATCAGATTACACGCGAGTTGTTTAAAGAAATTCGCCGAATAGTACGTCCCAACGGATTATTTGTTTTCCACGTTAATTCTACAGAAGACGCTTTAGTTCGGGCAGAACGCCACCCACCCATACGCGAAATCGAGCCAAATTACTTTCTAGAACATGATGGACAAACTATGCATTTTTTCTCTAAAGAATATTTGCTAGACCTTTTATCTGACTGGAAAGATGTAGAGCTAAAACATTACGAAATATTGCATGAGCAAACAGGCAAGCTGTTAAAAAGAGTTTGGTGGGGTAAGGCAATACAGCCTGACTAATCTGCGATCGCAATATTTACCAAAAAAACCTAATTTCTGAATTCTGCTTTTTTTAATCAAAAACTACGAAAATATCTATGACCTTACCAACTACCAATCTCGGTAAAACTGGATTAACTGTTTCGCGCCTCTGTCTCGGCACCATGACCTTTGGATTGCAGACTGACGAAGAAACTTCCAGGCACATCCTTGACACTGCTGCTGATGGCGGAATCAACTTTTTGGATACAGCCGACGTTTATCCCCTCGGTGGCGGGCTTGCTACTGCGGGACGCACCGAAGAAATCGTTGGGCGCTGGCTGAAAGGCAAACGCGAACATTTTATCTTGGCTACCAAATGCGTCGGTCGAGTTGGCCCTGCACCTTGGGATCAGGGGGCTTCGCGGAAACATATTTTGGATG
The DNA here is from genome assembly GCF_036917155.1 of Nostoc sp. Lineage (GTDB taxonomy): Bacteria > Cyanobacteriota > Cyanobacteriia > Cyanobacteriales > Nostocaceae > Nostoc. The sequence goes on from NZ_JBALDZ010000252.1 coordinate 22,356, forward strand.
CGATCGATGCTTCTCTGCGGCGGTTAGGAACCGATTATATCGATTTGTACCAGTTGCACTCCGACGATGCGTCAACCCCTCTTGATGAGACTCTGGAAGCGCTGGATGCAGTAGTTCGTGCTGGCAAGGTGCGCTACATCGGGGTTTCCAACTTCTTAGCCTACCGACTCGCCCGTGCCTTGGGTCGCGCCGAGACACGTAATTTAACTAAGTTCATCTCAATTCAGCCCCGTTATAACCTGTTATTCCGCGAAATTGAGCGAGAACTATTGCCCTTGGCCAAAGAAGAAGGACTGGGTGTAATTTCCTACAATCCATTGGCGGGTGGTCTGCTGACTGGCAAACACGTTCTCGCTCAAGGCCCCACCTCAGGCACTCGTTTTACGTTAGGTGCTGCCGCAGAACGTTATCAAGATCGCTACTGGCACGATCGCGAGTTTAATACTGTCGAAGATTTACGCACAGTGGCGGATCTCGCCGGATTGTCCCTCACTACCCTAGCGGTGGCTTGGGTTTTATCTAATCCCATTATCACTGCGCCCATCATTGGCGCTAGCCGCCCAGAACAACTTACTGACAACCTCAAAGCAGTAGAACTAAAACTTGATGACAGTTTGAAACAAAAGTTAGACGACATAACCGCCGAATACCGAAGGGGAGATTCTCTGCGTTAATTCGTAAATTAAAGAACAACAGCGTGTGGCAGATTTGTTTTTTCAAGAGGGTGTAATACCAAAGAAAATTAATATTCAGGAAGCGTTACTCCTGCTGATGTTTATGCTGCAATCACACCACCAGAAATAATGGTCTAGTGGAGTACTTCTAGAAGTCTCTAATGCCATCGGACGGCTTATCCAGTCGTCCATTTTTATCTTGTAGAAAAGCTAAAATGATGCTAAGAGATCGACTTTCATGACGAAAAAAGCTAGACAATCCAAATCCTTTCAACGCGCTCCTGATGCACCAGATTTGCCATCAACTCCATTCAGGTTCATTTGCTATTTTGTGAACCAGTTCCGCTGGTGGTATGTGTTAATGGTGATCCTGGAGATCATACACGCAACCTGTGGCATTATGTTGCCCTATGCTATTGGTGAGATCATCCGGGGTGTGACGCGATCAACGGGCGACAGTAAGCCCATTTTTGATGCCATGAAGCAACCCCTAATGCTGTTCATCGGCTTGAGTGTAGGTGAAGTGGTTTTCGGGCGCTCGGCTGGACTCTTGCAGACGATTCTCCATCCAATCCATCGACAGCATATTGTGCGATCGCTATATGCCTACTTGCAACACCATTCGCATCGCTACTTGAGTAGCAGTTTTTCTGGAGCATTGGCACATCGGATTAGCGAAACTTCTCTGGGTGTTACCCAGACGATGCAAATGATGATTACTGAATTTATGCCAGTAATCGTTGTGTATAGCGTCGCCACGTCGATACTGTATCGCGCCTACCCTCCCCTGGCTGCACTCGTGGGGATCTGGGCAGTTCTCTTCATCAGTATTTCGTTCTGGCTGGCAACTCGCTGCCGATTTTACTCCCGAAAAGCCGCAGCCGCCAGAAGTGAGACAACTGGCATCATTGTAGATGCAGTCACAAATCTCACTAGTAGCCGACTATTTGCTCGCTTTGGTTTTGAACGACGCTATTTGAATGAGCAATTAAGGCGCGAAATCAAACACGTGAGAGAGTCCAACTGGTACTCGGAGCGCATTCGCTGGTTTCAATTCATCTCAGCAGCTATTCTGAAAATCAGCACCCTGTATTACTCGCTCTCCCTCTGGAGTCAAGGAAAGATCGCTACTGCTGACTTTGTTGTAGCAACCAGCCTGTCGCTGTTGATTATCAGTGAAGCGCGTAATTTGAGCCGCCGCTTTCTGGAATTTTTTGAACATGTTGGTAATGTTGCCAATGGTGTTTTCACCATCATTCAACCCCACGAGTTGATTGATCGCGATCGTGCGATCGCCCACTCAATCACCCAAGGTAAAATTGAGTTTCGGCGAGTGAATTTCAACTACACAGAAGAGAAGAAAGTTTTCAACAACCTTTCTGTCACCATCCAAGCGGGAGAACGGATCGGACTGGTAGGCTTGTCCGGCTCTGGAAAATCCACCTTTGTCAATCTGATTCTGCGTTTATTCGACCCACAATCTGGACAGATTATTATTGATGGGGTCGATATTCGAGATATGACTCAGGATGCGCTACACGCTCAGATCAGCTTGATTCCCCAAGATCCATCTCTGTTCCATCGCACTTTGCTAGAAAATATTCGTTACGGACGCTTGGATGCAACTGATGAGGAAGTGATTGAGGCTTCCCGAAAGGCTCATGCTCACGATTTCATCGCCCAAAGCAAGGATGGTTACAATTCTTTGGTGGGCGAACGTGGTGTCAAGCTTTCTGGAGGGCAAAGACAGCGGATTGTGATTGCGCGGGTAATTCTCAAAGATGCGCCGATCCTGATTTTAGATGAAGCCACCTCTAGCCTCGATTCAATCACCGAAAAAGCAATCCAGGATACTCTCGACTTAGCAATGAATGGGAAAACGGTCATTGTAGTGGCTCATCGACTATCTACTATCGTCCATCTAGATAGGATTTTGGTGTTCGACAAAGGTCGGATTATCGAGGATGGTTCCCATACTAAACTGCTGGCACTTGGCGGTGCTTACTACAGATTATGGAAAATGCAGGCAGGTGGATTTCTACCAGAAAATCTCGACGAAGAAAGCATACGTGTAGGCTCGCACTGACATGGATAAAGGGAATGATTGCTTAATCAAATGTTAGATTTTAAATCAATACAGTTCAGTTAAGCTTCTCTTCCTTTGCGTCCTTTGCGGTAGCCTGCGGCAAGCCGCTCCGCGTCTACGTTAAAAAAAAGGATTCTAGCCTTAACTGAACCGTATTGGATTTTGAATTTTGCATCTTAATTTAATCCACGTTCCTTACGACAAAATATAAAATTAATTCACAGAGCCAGTGACTTGATTGCTGGGTTTAATCTAAAATCTAAAATCTAAAACTATAACAATTTTGGATTTTAGATGCTTCTAAAATCCAAAATCCAAAATTCTACAGTTGCCGCACTAATGGCTGACCATCTTTAACTTCGCCAACTAAAACTAAATCGACACAGTTAACGAAGATACCATTTTCCAGAACGCCGGGAATATTATTCAATGTCTTTTCTAGTCCGGCTGGATCTTCAATAGAGTCAAATCTGACATCTAAGACAAAGTTCCCTTGATCTGTAATCACTGGGCCAGCTTTTTTGACACCCATACGGAGTTCTGGTTTGCCACCAAGTTTTTTGATGGCGTTGGTGACAGGAGTAATTGCCATTGGAATCACTTCCACAGGCACAGCAAAACTAGAACCTAAGCGGTCTACTAACTTACCACTATCTACCACAACGATGAACTGTTCAGCTAGGTAGTCTACGACTTTTTCGCGGGTATGTGCTGCACCACCGCCTTTAATCAAATTCTTCTGCGGATCGACTTCATCTGCACCATCAATGGCAATATCGATGTGATCAACAGCATCTAAGGTGGCGAGAGGGATGCCGTACTGCTTCGCCAGCACTTCTGATTGAAACGAGGTAGGTATACCAATAATATCTTTGAGTTCGCCAGACTTGAGGCGATCGCCCAAAAACTGAATTGTATATGCTGTAGTTGACCCCGTACCCAACCCCACAATGGAACCCGATTTTACCAGGGCGGCGGCGGCTTTGCCAACTTCTTGCTTCATCAACGTTACGGGATCTGTTGTTGTCATTCCCAAAATTCCTGAAAAACTGACTATAGTCCATAGTAGTGGGCCGATAACGCCAAAAGATGAAAGGTAAAAAACAAGTTTTTGCTGATTTCTACTCTCTTGATTATCAAAATCAGTTAACACCCTACGTAGCTACGCAACATTGTCCCGTCTAAATTCGTCACCCACTGAGACTAAATTTTGCGTTAACCTCAGTAACGTAGTTTTTTAAATTCACGTTAGCAGTTAAAAGTGGTCATCATAATGCGTCAGCTTTCAATTACTCTATCTTTAGTGGCACTACTACAAAGCTTGCCAGCCATCGCTCAAGTACCAGAATCTACTTCTGGAATCTCATCTGATTCTATTCAACAGGTAACTGCTGCCAAATGGATGACGAACTTTCCCGATGGCAAATTTTATCCAGAAAGGTTACTGAGTAGAGCAGAATTAGCGGCAATTATGGTGAAAGCATTTCGGTTAGATAAAAGACAAGGTGTTAACAAAGAAAATTTAGTGATTCCAGATGTTCCTCGTTCTTATTGGGCATTTAATGATATTCAAACAGTCTTAAAGACTGACATCATGAAAGGCTATCGGGGTGATGAATTCTTCCCTAACCAAAAGGTGACAAGGGCAGAGGCTCTGGCTATTTTCGCCCAGGCTTATGGTGTATTTCAATTTCCTGATCAGGCTGTAAATGAAATTCTGGCTTCCCATCCAGATGAAAAGTCTATCCCAGTTTGGGCTAGAAAAGCGATCGCTACAGTAGCTACTGAGGGATTTCTGAACACAGATGCTCAAGGCAATATTTCCCCATTAAAACCTGTGACTCGTGGGGATATGGCTTACGTATTGAGTAAATATTTGCAACGACAACAGCGACAACCCGAAACACCAGAGGTTCCGGTGATTCCAAATAGTCCACAATCACCCTAGTACAAGAAGGCAAAAGTAAAAAGAAAGAATGCTTATTTTGTAAGCTTTCTGGCTAGTTTAAATGGGTGGTTTATTTACGCTGTGTTGTACTAGCTAGACTTTTTCTAGCCGACGTACTTAAAATCAGTTTTGACCAGGACTTCTATACTTGTTTAGAATCTGGTGAAGATATAAGGAATTAGACTGTGTTGGTTGCTGTTGCATATAATTCCCATAATTAGATTGTGCTGCTTGCGTCGGTTGTTGCAACCCATAATTACTGTATCCTAAAGGGCTTGTGGGTGTGACAACACTTTGACTCTGACTCTGGCTAGAGTAAGGTGCAATATTACTTGGTGCGATCGAGGTGACTGGGGGTGTCACTGGTGCGACATTAGGCACTAATTGGCCGTTATTTAAATTACTGTAGGGACTTTGCGGTAAGTTCGTACCCGTAGTTAACCCATTATTAGGCATTAATTGACCGTTATTTAAATTACTGTAGGGATTTTGTGGTAAGTTCGTACCCGTTGATGTGTAGACTGTCCCAGGAGTTAAGCCAGTAGTTGGTAGAGAATTCTGATTCGGTAAGCTGTTGATGGGTGGCATTAGCGTTGTTGCCGGGTCAGAGACTCGACCCAAAGCATTTGTCTGAGTTGGAGTGATCCCATTGAAGCTAGATAATTTCTGGTTTGTCGATTGGCTTAGTGCTGCTTGCAAAGGGCTGATAGAGAGAGAATTTTGATTCTTGTTGGTTTGATTAGTCGAGCCAATATCCAGGCTAGAGGATGTTTGTTCCCCCCCTGTTGGTTCAGACGCCGCATTTAAGGTTTTAAGACCTAGAAACTGATTACCACCATCCACCGTCCCTGTACGCAATAAATTTTCTGTTTGTAGAACAAAGGGATTTTGCACGGCTGGGGAGGTGTCGCCATTAACGCCTAAAGCAGGATTCAATTTGGTATCACTAGCAGAATTTTGTTTTTTAATTACATCCTCTAAGAAGCCTTTGCCCTTGTTGTCCTTAGCCTTTTCTTTAGGGGTATCTGCTGTTAATGAGAGAGATGCTTGTTCAAAGTCATTAAACAAAACTGGCAGGTTATCAATATCCGCTGCAATGGCTCTATTTTCTTCTGACAGGGAGGAATCAACAGGTTTTTGGGAAGTGACTTCGTTTTTTTGCTTATAAACGAAAATATCTGGGTTTGACCAGTATTCCCAGGTTACTAGCCCTATTATAGATAAAAAAATTGCAGTTCCCCAAAAACCAGGTCGCCCTAAATTCCATAACCTGGCTCTGAGATAGCGTAAGTAGGCGGGAGGATAATCACGATTTGGCATGGGATTGGTAATTCAAATTTACTATAAATTGATAAAACTTTGACGAAACAAGTGTTGCTGTTTGATTTTTTTACTTGCCTGAGTAGAAAATATCTCAACTGAAGTTCGGTTATGATTTCATCCTAACTTCTGAAGAAATTATTAGTCATTAGCAAGTCAAAAATTTATTATTTACTTTTTAAAACTAAACCGTTTAGTTTTAAAATCAACTTTTAGTGCAGGGGAAAAGTCTCTGCGATCGCGACTATTAATTTCTGGCAGCTAGTCAAGCGATCGCTTCTGAACGTACCTGAGCATCATTCTTCTTCAACTTATTTCGAGTGGTGTTAATTCTTTGAGTACGGTAAACCGTATTTACTCGTTAGTCCCAAAGATTAATTTAATTGTTAAGTTTAGTTACATAAATAAATAAATGCTGCAAACATTGCTAAACAGGAGAAATTATGAGAAGCGGTAGTATTTTTGACAATCAAGGCAAACTGAACAACTTTGCGTCACCAATAGCACATCCTGGGGAAGTAAGCTCACACAGCATCACAGTCCATTGTAGAGTTGTAGAAATTGCTTAGATTGGGCGAATATAGCAGCATTTTTGACCAGTCTTTAATTAATTTTCTCAAAGCGTTAAGGAAGATGAGTAAGTAGGGGAAGAAGAACCAATGCCTATTCTCTATTTCTCATTTCTCATTCTCCATTTAGTTTTCATTTTAAGGATTGGTAACATCTATGGCAATTAAAGAACAGCCTAAGTCACCTCGGTTTCGGATCATTGCTAATATATTGCTGGCAGTATCAGGGCTATTTCTGCTCTTAAATTTATTTTTGCCTGGTTTATTTACTTCTGGACCTACTGGTGTTCCCTACAGCCTATTTATTCATCAAGTACAGGAAGGGGAAGTCAGCCGCGTTTCCGTTGGTCAAAACGAGATCCTCTACCAACTCAAAACAGAAAATGCTGAACCGGGACAGGTGTTTTCAACTACACCAATCTTTGATTTAGAGTTACCCAAACTGCTAGAACAAAAGGGAGTTGAGTTCGCTGCTACACCTCCACCGAAAAATACCTGGTTTACAACCCTCTTGAGTTGGGTGATTCCACCACTAATTTTTATTGGCATTTGGCAGTTTTTTCTCGCCCGTGGTGGTGGCGGTGGTCCCCAAGGCGCTCTTTCCATTGGTAAGAGCAAAGCTAAGGTTTATGTTGAAGGCGAATCCGCGAAAATCACCTTTGCAGATGTGGCTGGGGTCGAAGAAGCAAAAACTGAGTTAGTAGAAATTGTGGATTTCCTCAAGACTCCAGCGCGCTTTACGCAAATTGGCGCTAGAATTCCCAAAGGTGTGTTGTTGGTTGGCCCTCCTGGTACTGGTAAGACACTTTTAGCAAAAGCTGTAGCAGGAGAAGCAGGAGTTCCATTTTTCAGCATCTCTGGCTCCGAGTTTGTGGAACTGTTTGTTGGTGTGGGTTCTTCCAGAGTCCGGGATTTGTTTGAGCAGGCTAAAAAACAAGCTCCCTGTATTATATTCATTGATGAATTGGATGCGATCGGTAAATCTCGTAGCAGTAATGGCTTCTACGGTGGCAATGATGAGCGAGAACAAACCCTTAACCAATTACTAACTGAGATGGATGGGTTTGCAGCTGGCGATGCAACGGTAATTGTCCTAGCAGCGACCAACCGCCCCGAAATATTAGACCCAGCATTGCTGCGTCCGGGCCGCTTTGACCGCCAAGTGTTGGTAGACCGTCCTGATTTATCAGATCGAGAAGCAATTCTCAAGATTCACGCTCAAAAGGTAAAATTAGGAGATGATGTAGATTTAAAAGCGATCGCTACTCGTACCCCTGGTTTTGCTGGCGCAGATTTGGCAAATTTGGTGAACGAAGCCGCATTATTGGCAGCTCGCAATCTCCGTCAAAGGGTTGCTCAAGAAGACTTTGCCGAAGCAATTGAGCGGGTAGTGGCCGGTTTAGAGAAGAAGAGTCGGGTGATGAATGAGACTGAGAAAAAGATTGTTGCATACCATGAAGTTGGTCATGCAATGGTGGGGGCACTCACAACCGGAAACGGTCGCGTAGAAAAGATTTCGATTATTCCTCGTGGGATGGCAGCTTTGGGCTACACTCTGCAATTACCAACTGAAGACCGCTTTTTGATGAATGAAGCAGAATTGCGGGGTCAGATTGCGACTCTGTTAGGTGGGCGTTCCGCTGAAGAGATTGTGTTTAACAGTATTACCACAGGTGCTTCCAACGATTTGCAACGAGCAACTGACTTGGCAGAACGGATGGTAACAGCTTATGGTATGAGCAAAGTCTTAGGGCCATTAGCTTATCAACAAGGGCAACAAGCAGCATTTCTGGGTAATGGTGCTAGTAATCCCCGACGGGCAGTGAGTGAAGAAACATCGAAAGCTATCGATAGCGAAGTCAAGGAAATCGTAGAAACAGCCCACGAACAAGCCCTAGAGATTCTCAGACAGAATCGAGACTTGCTAGAAGCGATAGCTACTCAACTCTTAGAAACAGAGGTCATTGAAGGGGAAAAACTGCACAGTTTGTTAAGTCAAGTTAAACCCGTAGCTAATTCGTAATTCGTAATTCATACATAGAGGGACGCAGAAGATAACTTTGCGTTCCTCTGCGTTAAACCTCTGCGTCACTTTGCGTTTCAAAAATACCACTTCCCGCAATGCAAACACCAGCTTGTATATCAATATTATCAGTATTCAGTTGGGTTTTTAGCACTTTACCCAAGACATCCATGAGAAATCGGATACCCCACGCGACACCGAAACCAGTTGCTAAAATCAACGCCAATTTCTGTAAGGGCAACTTGACTATTTCTGCTTGGTTTATATCTACTGGTGTTTCTGGGGAATTGACTAACCGCAACATAGCTGCCGCCCCCAGCATGACGAAAGAACCGATTGCAAAGGTATAAATTAACCAGGTGAGAGTAATTGCTCCCTGTACTCCCAATACGGTTCGGTTAAGGCAAGAGACGCGATAAATCGCCGTCTCTACAATAGACATCTCCGAAAAACAATGTAGAGACGTAGCACTGCTACGTCTCTACAAGGGTTATGGGTAAAGCATATTTAATTTCTGGAGATGTCTAATAATCAGGCTTGTCATCAAAAAACCTTATCCGAACCGTATTGCCTGTACTCCTGCCAATACCCAAACTTGTACCCATAAAATATTGAGATGAGATTTTGAATTCGTCATAAGAAGATGGGGAAGTGGTGAGTGGGGAGATGAGGGAGAAGGCGGAGATGAGGGAGATGAGGAAGCAAGCGAAAAATTAATGATTATTCATCCTCATCCCCCTCATCCCCCTCATCCCCCTCCCCTCATCCCCCTGATCCACTCAGGGAAAGCAGTTCGTTTTTAATACTCTGGAACAGAAGGATCGATTTCTCGACTCCAAGCGGTAATTCCACCTTTGACATTCGTCCCAGCAATCCCGGCTTCTTTGAGGATGGCGAGGGCTTTTGCCGAGCGCCCGCCCATTTTACAATGAGCAATTAAGCGGTGCCCGTTTAATATTTCCTTCACCTTCGCAACGCCATTCCCATTTTCAATGTCTGGTAAAGGCACCAACACTGAACCCGGAATTTTGGCAATGTCGTACTCATTGGGGTTACGGACATCCAGCAGTACAAAATCTTTCGCACCGCTATCCAGCAATTCCTTCAAATCCTTGACGGTTATTTCTTGACTTTCCAACTGCTGTTTTGCCTCCTCTGCTTTAGCTTGTGGAATTCCGCAGAATTCTTCGTAGTCTATCAGCTTTTCAATCACTGGGCGAATCGGGTTAGGACGCAGTTTCAATTCCCGGAATTTCATATCTAAGGCGTTGTATAGCAGCAATCGTCCACTAAGAGTGTTACCTTGTCCCAAAATGATTTTGACAGTTTCCGTTGCCTGAATTAAACCAATAATTCCGGGCAAAATTCCCAATACGCCACCTTCTGCACAAGAAGGAACCATTCCTGGTGGTGGTGGTTCTGGGAAAAGGTCACGATAGTTAGGACCACCTTCGTAGTTAAATACAGTGGCTTGCCCTTCAAATCGTAAAATTGAACCGTAGACGTTGGGCTTATTCAGTAATACGCAGGCATCATTAACTAGATATCTAGTGGGGAAATTATCAGTGCCATCCACTACAATATCGTAAGGTTGGAGGATTTCTAGGGCGTTTTCGGAACTCAGGCGAGTTTCGTATAAATCAACCTGACAATAGGGGTTAATCTCGTGAATGCGGTTTTTTGCGGATTCAATCTTAGGTTTACCCACCCAGGATGTACCGTGAATTACTTGGCGTTGCAAATTGGAAGTATCGACAACATCAAAATCGACAATCCCGATGCGTCCAATACCCGCCGCTGCCAAATATAAAAGTAGTGGTGAGCCTAGTCCACCTGTACCGATACACAGTACACTGGCGGCTTTTAGGCGTTTCTGTCCTTCTAGTCCTACTTCCGGTAAAATCAGGTGTCGGGAGTAGCGTTCGTAATCGTCTTTGGTCAACTGAATTTCGTCCAGATTGGGATTTAGCATAGCAGTTATGATGTGGGAGAGCGGAATATTAATCCTATCGAAAAACTGTATCTTATATAGAGATAGGGAGTATGGAAGACGGATTTTTATCAGTGGTAGCGGCGAAAACTGCTACAAGTGACTGTCTTTAAACTAAGCCCTTAAATTATATTTTTAATTTCCTCTGCTTGAAACTGATGACGATCGTCAAGGCTCCAGCTTTTGAGTTCTCCAGCTTTACCGTTTTGGACGGATACTATTATATACGAGTATCCCTGCCAAGCATATAGGCGATCGCATTCTGAAGGGATAGCAGGATGATCTGGGTGAGAATGAAAAATGCCGATAATGTTCAGTGAGCGCTCCCGTGCTTCCCTTTGTGTTTTTAGCATAACTTCAGGTGCGATCGCATATTGCCGTCTTTTACTTTCTGTTGTCCGTTCCCCTGGAAACTCAGATGCCGCTTCTGTATTCCAAGCATTTTCTGTTGGTATAACTTCTACCACAGTTTTGCCCTCATTAGCCAGATAGCCTAAAATTATACCACAGCACTCATCTGGGTAAGTGCTTTCGGCATGGGTGCGGATGATTTGCAAGTGTTCTTGGCTCAGTCGGATCATGTCTGCGTTGGTAATTTGGTAATCTTGAGGGATTATTGCTCAGATACAATAGATTGCGATCGCTCTTAATCATAGTTTAGATATAACCCTACTCAGGTGTAGACCACCGCAGGTATCGCAGCCTTCAAAAAATAAAATAGACATCTCCAGAAATTAAATATGCGTTACCCATAACCCTTGTAGAGACGTAGCACTGCTACGTCTCTACATTCTTTTTCGGAGATGTCTAATATGTATTTTTTATCGAACAGAATTCAGGAGTCAGGAGTCAGAATGGGCTAAACGCCCCGCTATCCATGTACAGAATGAATTCTGTGCGACTAGCGGATAGCGTAGTAGCGGTAGCGAGTCTTCTCCCTTGGCGTTAGCCTCTCCCAATGTGAGAAGGGGAGACGCTAAGAGCGAACGAGCATCGCGTCAAGATTGCTGACCGGAGGCGGAGCGTCTCCGGCTCCGCTCCTGAATTCTTCTTTAAACATTTGCCTAATCTTTTCTGCTTTCTTATTGCCTAGAAACCATAGCAATTCTATCTGATTTGCAAGAAATCACAAGGGTGAGATCCCTGATTTCTCTAATAAGTCGGGGATCTCATTGTTTACGAATGATTTAGGATTGCTATAGAAAAATATAAAGAATAGACAAAGCTCTGTATTTCTGTATACATTTATTGGCAAATAATATGAAGAGTATGCAAAGATAGTTATTTAAGTATGGACATCTAAGTAAGATATTGACTATGTAGTTATTTTGAGGCTATTGAGATGTCCTCTATTTTCCAGCTAGACCCCACAGTGAATAGCCCACAAGGAGGATATAAAAATCTCTTTCCCAATTAAGAATAAATCGTTGACTATTTTCTCTTCTAGTAGGACTTAGGCGTGGGCAAAAAAAATCAAATGCGAAGGGTGATCTTTCGGGCATTCAAGCTATGTTTTTCGATGATTTTTAAGTAATTTATACTTAATAAGTGATGCTCAAAAAAGTCTGAGATCAACGATTATCATGAATGCACACGCTCATAAATTTGTACAGTGCTTAAGACTTAGATAGTTTGAAGATAGTTAAGCAAGTAATACATGCAAGCCTTTTGTTGAAGAAGAATTCAAAAGTCAGCATACCGAAAACGTCAAACTTAAGTGATTTTTTGTGCCTGAAAACAGCACAAACGGCAAATTGAGAACTGAAGTTACTGAAAAAATCCATTCAGGTAGGTAAAAGTTATGGCAAATATCATTGGAACCAACGGTAATGATACCCTATATGGTAGCACTGACGCGGATACGATTAACGGTAAATTAGGCAATGATGTTATATCTAGTAACAGTGGCAATGATACCTTGACTGGTGGAGGCGGTCAGGATAAATTTATTTACGTCAATTACCATAATAATACTGATGTAATCACCGATTTTGGTGGCGTAGGTAAAGGGACAAACCCGACAGCAGAAGTCATTGCCGAAGTGGATACCCTAGCATTTGTAGGCGATGGCTTAAGTGCCCAAAATCTGCTGCTGACCCAAAATGGTAACAATCTAGAAATCACCTTTGAAGGGTTAGATGATTTTGAAACGGGGTTTGTTAGTCCTAAAGTCATCCTGCAAAACTTTGCCCTAGAAAACCTGGATAATCTCAGCAAATCTACAGGAGCCACTGTAAACTTGGGCAATATCCTGTTTGATGGGCAAACTAGCATTACTGACAGCTTTGATGTCTTCAATGCCAACTCCACCCAAAATACTATCTTCAACAAAAACACAGTCACTTTCCTTAACGACCTGAACAACAATGTTAACGGCTTTGACAACTCAGATGATGTCATCAATGGTCAGGGAGGTGATGACATCATTGACGGCAAGAGTGGTAACGACCTTTTGAGAGGTGGTACAGGCAATGACTCCCTCGTTGGTGGTGTGGGCAATGATACTCTTGTTGGTGGTGTGGGCAATGATACTCTTGTTGGTGGTGTGGGCAATGATACTCTTGTTGGTGGTGCGGCGAATAACTTCCCCACAGGTAATAACTCTCTCGTTGGTGGTGCGGGCAATGACTCTCTCGTTGGTGGTGCAGGTAATGATTACTTGAATGTTGAATTTTCAACAGGCGAGAACACTCTCAATGGTGGCGTTGGTGACGATGTTTTGGATGCTGGGGCAACATCCGGCAATAACTTACTCTCTGGGGGAGATGGCAATGATTTTCTTAACGCCTCTAACGTTTATAGCAGTGTAAATCCTAACATCTATTACCCCTCCTCAGGTAATAACACCCTAGAAGGAGGCGCTGGTGATGATACCTTGACTGCTGAGTCTCCATCAGGCAATAACTTACTCTCTGGAGGGGATGGCAATGATTCTCTCTCCACCTCAGGTGTAAATTATTATAGAGCCTACTCTGATAGTTTTACTTCATCAGGTAATAATACCCTCAACGGTGGCGCTGGTGACGATACCTTGCGTGCTGAATATTCAACAGGCAATAATTTACTCTCTGGAGGCACTGGCAATGATTACCTCTCTATCTCTGGTTATGCGATTGGCTACGCCATTGGACAGAATTTTTTCCCCTCCTCAGGTAATAATACCGTCAACGGGGGCGCTGGTGACGATACCTTGCGTGCTGAGTATTCAATAGGCAATAACTTCCTCTCAGGAGACGATGGCAATGATTTCTTCTATCTAAGCAGCGCATCCCCAGATGTTGTGCCCTCTGATTTAGTGACTCAAACGGTAGATGGAGGTGAGGGTGACGATTTGTTGTCCGTAGATTACACCTTAGCTACAGGGGGTATCACAACGATATTCAATACTGTTACTAACATTGGAGAAGTTACAGCAGGCACTTATAGGGTTAGCTATAAAAATATCGAAGGATTAAATATCTCAGGTACAGCCTACGACGACAAAATTGTGGGGAGCAATGGCAACGATACGCTCTCTACGGGCTATGGTGGCAATGATACGATCGATGGAGGTAAGGGTGACGATGTGTTGTCTGTCGATTACAACAATTCTCCAGCAGGGATCACAACAACATTCAATACTGTTACTAACATTGGAGAAGTTACAGCGGGCACTTCTTATAGGGTTAGCTATAAGAATATCGAACAATTAAATATTTCAGGTACAGCTTACGATGACAACATTGTTGGTAATAGTGGTAACGATACACTCTCTGCGGGCACTGGTGGCAAGGATACGATAGATGGAGGTAAGGGTGACGATGTGTTGTCTGTCGATTACAGCAATTCTTCAGGAGGGATCACAACAACATTCAATACTACTACTAACATTGGAGCAATTACGGCAGGTACGAATCGGGTTAGCTACAAAAATATCGAGCGATTAAATATTTTAGGTACAAGTTACGATGACAACATTGTTGGTAACAGTGGTAACGATACGCTCTCTGGGGGCTATGGTAATGATACAATTATTGGCGGTGCCGGTAATGATATCCTGACAGGTGGAAATGGTACCAACATTCTAACTGGTGGTGCGGGCAATGATGAATTTGTTTATAACTTTTTAGACAGCAGCTTTGACACTGGCACTGATATTATCACCGATTTCGGTGGCATTGGTAAAGGCTCAAATCCTTCAGCAAGCGTGATTGCTTCCTTAGACACCTTGCAATTTATCGGTAGTGGCTTGACTGCTCAAAATCTGCAATTAACTCAAAATGGTAACAACTTAGAAATCACCTTTGAAAATGTCGCTAATAACAAAGTCATTCTCCAAAACTTCAAATTAGAAAATCTAGATAATCTGCCAGCAACTTCTTCACGACTAGCTATTGGCAATATCTTGTTTGATGGACAAACCAGCATCACTGACAGTTTTGATGTGTTTGATGCTAATTCCACTCAAACTAGCCTATTCAACAGGAACACTGTTACCTTCCTCAATGACCTCGACAACAATATAACGGGTTTTGACAACTCCAATGATGTTATCAATGGTCAAGGGGGTGACGACATCATTGATGGCAAAAGTGGTAATGACCTTTTGAGAGGTGGTGCGGGAAATGATACTCTCATTGGTGGTGAGGGAAATGATACCCTTGATGGCGGTGTGGGAAATAACTCCCTTCTTGGTGGTACTGGTGACGATCGCTTGACTGCTGACATTTCAACAGGCAATAATACCCTCAATGGAGGAGTTGGTAACGATACTTTGAGTGCTGACATTTCAACAGGTGATAACCTGCTTTTTGGAGGTGATGGCAATGATTCTCTTGACATCTCTGGCTATTATAGCTTTTCTGGCTCTATCGTCCCCAGCGACTCCTACGACTCTCGTTCATCTGGCAATAACACCCTAGAAGGAGGTGTAGGTGACGATACATTGAATGCTAGCGGTTCAAAAGGCGATAACCTGCTCTCTGGGGGCGATGGCAATGATTATCTTGAATTTTATGGCAACTACAACTATATCGACGGTAACTCCTCCGACTCTCGGTCATCTGGCAATAACACCCTAGAAGGAGGTGCAGGTGACGATACATTGAATGCTAGCGGTTCAAAAGGCGATAACCTGCTCTCTGGGGGCGATGGCAATGATTATCTTGACATCTCTGGCTATTACG
>NZ_JBALDZ010000253.1:0-3527 GCF_036917155.1 Nostoc sp.
CAAACTGGCAAAAGTGAGCCGGACTTTTCAGTGAGCAAGCAGGGAGACAACTTGAAAGTTGAAACCCCAAGCCCTGAACCATCGGATGGACACTAAGAAAGTAAAGATGAGAGTCTGGGACGCAATTCTATTTATTTTTTGAGCCATTTATTACAAGAAGAAAAGGCTCAAAAAATGGATTCCATCTGGGCAAACTTATTAAGAATATTATCAAAAAACACCTGATTTGGGTGGGATTACAATCGTTTAAAAGTATGTCTTACGAAAAAAATCAATCCAGTTTTTGCAAAACTGCATAAATATCTAATTAGGCGTAGATACTTCTACAGAAGTACCCAGGCTTTACAAACATCCTCTCATGACGACTGTTCAATTCTTACATGATAAAAGTCATAACAAAAGTAGTCACAAGTCAGAAATGAGTCAGGAAATCTCAGGCTTTAACTCAGTTAACAGTGGAGTTAGATAAATATACCAGTCTGACGCTGGCAAGCTTTGACCTGACTCGCTCCTTTGGGTGTAGGAAATATTTAACTTATAAAAAAGTGGCTTTTATTGAAAAATTAATGAGGATTAGTCATGACAGTAATCGATACAGCACCGTTAGAAAACAGCCTGGGATTTCTAGCTTTAGGAGCTTATATTCTTACCTTAATGCCCACGAATCTCAGAATAATTTTTCCTCAAACTAAACAAGCGAGCCTTCCCAAATGGCTGTTAAAATATCGAAGACTTATCGGTATTCTGGCTTTCTGCTTGGCTTTGCTTCACGGTTTCCTCTTAGTGAAAAAGAGAGACCTTGATTTTTTAGATCCCAATACTTATTGGATTTATATCCAGGGTGTATCTACCTTCATAATTTTTACCCTATTGGCAATTACTTCTAATGACTGGAGTGTCAAAAGACTGAAAAAAAATTGGAAGCGATTACATACCCTGACTTACTTAGCCATGTTCCTGCTCACTTGGCACGTTTGGGACAAAATGTCAGAGCATTGGAGCTATTTAACCCCGATTGCGCTAGTAGGGATTGTTACGACAACCCTTTTATTTCTAATGCGACGCTGGATTGAACATCGAAATAAACAACAAAAAGCGAGAGAAAAAGCCTTATCATCTCAAATTCCAGAAAAAATTACTCTATAGTACCGCTAGTCTCCGACACCGTTACGCAGTGGGTGCAAGTCAGATTATTCTCCCACTCGCACAAGGAATGTCCCGTTATGAGATCGAAACAAATTAGCTGGAAATCTTCAGCAGCATTGGCAATCAGCACCCTAACAATCTTGGTTGGTAGCAGTTGTGCTAGCCTATTCTTCCACTTCCGAAACGCTACTGTTGCTACTATCTCTGTTACAACTACTAAACCCTTACGTTCTCTCCAAGGAAATTCAACTTGGGTTTACGCCCTCGCAATTAGCCCTAATGGACGCTTCCTCGCCAGTGGTAGTTACGATAAAAAAATAAAAATTTGGGATCTGGCTAGTAACACCTTACTTTATACTTTAGAAGGACACGGCAATGCAGTAGTAAGCCTTGCCATCAGTCCAGATAGCAAGCTGCTCGCTAGTGGCAGTTGGGATAACCGGATTAAACTCTGGAATCTGGAGACGGGGCAACTGCTTCGGACTTTAGATGGCCATACAGATGATGTAGAAGCTGTTGCCATCAGCCCCAACGGAAAGTGGTTAGCCAGTGGTAGTGCTGACAAAACCATCCGCATCTGGAACATGCAGACTGGCGTAGAAGTGCATCAGTTCTTGGATGGAAAGTGGGTAAGAACTGTTGCTTTTAGTCCGGATGGGCAGACTTTAGCTAGTGGCAATGAGGGTGGCACACTCAAAATTTGGCGAATCATGGATGGTGCTGTTCTACAAACCCTGAATGGTCATTCACAAGCCGTGCGCTCAGTGGCTTTTAGCCCTGATGGACGGACTTTAGCGAGTGGCAGTGCTGATAGGACAGTCAAACTCTGGCAAATGCCCACTGGTAAATTGTTGCACTCCCTAATTGGACATGAAGGAGTTGTGTGGTCAGTGGCTTTCAGTCCCGATGGCAAGAGATTAGCTAGTGGTAGCAATGATAGCACTATCAAGTTATGGGGGTTGCCTGAAGGCAAACTCTTGGAGAATTTGATCGGGCATGAGCGAGGCGTGCGGTCAGTAGTTTTCAGACCGCATGGAAACATGCTAGCCAGCAGCAGTGCCGACAAAACCATCAAACTCTGGTCTCTTCCTAAAGAGTGATAAGAAGCTTTCAGAAAGTAAACAAATCTATAAGGAGGAAATCTGATGATAGACAGGGATACATCCTAGCCGACATTAATTTGACAACTAGGCTATGCCATCTCTGCTTACAAAAGTGTCAAAGCTGTCAAAATCACTTTCTTTTGATAAGTTTATCGAAATCTCAAGTGCAGATTGCTTTAACGCAATAGTCATTCAATCAATTAACTTTACCTTAATTTTGGAGCATTATATGAGTGGATTTGGTCACGGTTCCGTCGGCACACGAGAACAAGCATTTACACATTTACTGCCTTTAAGAGCAAAAAGCTATGCGACCCATGAACTGCTAGAACTTGCTAACAGCATCAAGTCAGAGCCAGATACCGTGAAAGATGGTCCTGATCCTGAAGAAAATTTGCTGTTACCAGCAGGTTATACATACTTTGGTCAATTCATTGATCACGATCTCACCTTTGACAACACATCATCTTTGAATCCAGCAGATATTGGTTCTCAAGAGCGTTTCCCAACTAACTTACGGACTCCACGTTTTGATTTGGACTCTTTATACGGTGACGGACCTGATGCTAACCCTTTTATATACGCTGAGGACGGGGCTACTCTTTTATATAAAAACGGTACTGAAAATCAGGTTCAACCTACCGCCAGTAATACAAAGCTAGTTGAAGACTTTAAAAATCAGGCAGTTCAAGACCTACTGCGTAGCCCCAATGGTCGCGCGATTGTTGGTGACAAACGTAATGATGAAAACTCGATCATTAGTCAAATCCAATTGTCTTTTGTCAAGTATCATAATGCAGTAGTAGCAAAGCTCAAACAAGACAATCAGAAACTGCAAGACGATCAGAAACTGACAGGTACTGCTTTGTTTGAAGCAGCACAAAACGAAGTACGCTGGGCTTATCAAAAGATAGTGATAGAAGACTTTTTGCCGCGCATTGTTAACGCAAATGTTCTAGAAGGTCTAAAAGACAAAACTCGTGACCAGCGCGCCCAAAACTATGCTCTTTACACAGAAGACAAACGCGAGAATTTACCCCGCGAATTTGTAGTAGCAGCTTACCGCTTTGGACATTCTGGAGTACGCTTTGGTTATCGTCTCAACAATGATAAACGCTTTAGCATTTTCCCGGGTAGCGATAATAAAAACCCAGACGATGACAGTTTATTAGGATTCGAGCCACTACCGAGTCATCACGTCATTGATAACTGGGCGCGCTTTTTCCCACTCACAAGTCCAGGAGTGTTACCCAATGAGCCTCGTGAAAGTCCTGCTGG